>CAKNRQ010000032.1 GCA_930990965.1 uncultured Clostridia bacterium | reverse complement strand
CTGGTCTTGCAGGCGCTCTGGCAGGAGGTCTGGCACTCGCCGCAGCCGCCGTTGACGGCGCTCTCGCAGAGGTTGCGGGTTTCGAGAGTCTTTATCCTTTTCATGTGTATACACTCCTATTTATCAAAGTGAGCCCGAAAGGGCGGGATATTACTTATAAAAGGTTATAGCACCGAGCGGGATTTGTCAAGAGCAAATATTGCCCGCCTGGGGCACATGAAAAAAACTTTAAAAAAAGCTGAAAAAAGATGTTGACAAAGTGCCCCTTGTCGGTTATAATTTCCCTTGCCTTTTGGCGGCGTAGCTCAGTTGGCCAGAGCATTCGGTTCATACCCGAAGTGTCACCGGTTCGAATCCAGTCGCCGCTACCATGTGGGGCGCCTCCGGCGCCCCACAGTCATAAGGCCCGTTGGTCAAGTGGTTAAGACACCGCCCTTTCACGGCGGTAACATGGGTTCGAATCCCGTACGGGTCACCAAAACGGAGGCTTAGCTCAGCAGGTTAGAGCGCCTGCTTCACACGCAGGAGGTCACTGGTTCGAGTCCAGCAGTCTCCACCAGCAAAAACCCTGTAGCCATGCGGTCTACAGGGCTTTTTTCTATGTGCCGGTACACGTTTTGAAACACGCTGGTGTTGATGCAGGGGAAACAACGTGCTGGCATATAGCTGTGCTTCGTGGATGTGCGCTAAGTCAGTGAAGTGTGTGGAAAGCCCGAAAAAGGGCAGAGAGGGTGTGCGCTTTGGAAGAGGTAAAGAGAATGCCGGCAGGCAGGCAGCCGATGTCCCGGACGCGGAAGAGGTATATGCTGCGGCTGGTGGGGCGCTGCCTCATATTCGCAGGCTGCGTGGCGCTGTACCTGTGGCACCATGACAGTTTTGACGTGCTGGAAGGCAGCGGATTTTTTAAGGAGCTGTCGATTCTGCACCTGCTCTGGGTTATCTGGATGGCAGACATGTTCTTGCAGATAGTACCCGTGAAGAACAAGGTCGCGCTGGGTTCGCAGAAGCTGTTTGCCAATCGCTTCAGGCCCATTGCGGACAAGATAAACTATCAGGCCCTGCGTAATTACGTGATAACTACAACCAAGTCGGCCTACAAGGTGTTCATACTCTGGGGCGCCCTGATTGCCGTCATAGGCCTGCTGTACTATGGCAACGTGCTCGGACGTGCAGAGCTCTTCATGATATCCGTGGCGTTTTACGTCTGCGACCTCATCTGTGTGCTGATCTGGTGCCCGTTCAGGCTCATCATGAAGAACAAGTGCTGCACCACTTGCCGCATCTTCAACTGGGACCACCTGATGATGTTCTCGCCGCTTATATTCGCGGGCGGCTTTTACGCTTGCTCCCTGGTGCTGGTGTCCTTCGCCGCCTGGCTGGTGTGGGAGCTGTGCGTGCTCATGTACCCGGAGCGGTTCTGGGAGATGACGAACGTAGCTCTAAAGTGCTCCGAATGTACCGACAAGCTCTGTACCCAGTACTGCCAAAAACTGCGCCGCTGAAAAATTAAAGCTCCCGCTCAGGCGGGAGCTTTTTTCTTTACAGCGCGTAGCTTGCTATCAGGCGGCACAGACCGGCCGCGTCGGCGCGTGAAGAGAACTCAAATCGGACCTTGCCCAGACCTGAGAACCAGAGCTCAAGTTCGCTGTCCAAGTCAAAGACGCCGGAGGTCTCTATGGAGAAGGCCTGTATGCGCTTATAAGGCAGGCTGGTAAAATCACGCCGCTTGCCTGTGACGCCCTGAATGTTGATGGCTATTAGGCGCATGTTTGTAAAGACCAGGCCGTCCCGCACGGTCTGGAAGGCCGCAACAGGTTCCTCGCCGTCAATGAGCAGTTGGTCAACCTTGTCGGCATAGCGCTCGTAGTCTACGGGATGAAGCTTTACATAGTCCGCATTCTGAAAGTCTATCATGTTTTTCCACCTTTCATTTACTTTTCAGTGACTGCTTATTAAATACGGCGCGCATCCACGCGGCTGCACGCCATGCGGGAGCCGGTTCGCCCTGCCTCCATATTTGCTGTGTCCTTGCGGCTGCTGCCGGGAACTTAGCCGAGCCTAATAGGTGTAAAAAGGCAGAGCCTGCCCAGAATGGCCCGCTAATACAATACCAAGCCGGAGCAAGGTTGTAAAGCCTTGCTTTTTCCAGTTGCGCTTCCGGGCAGTCAACGCGATTCAGTTCCAAATAATGGGCGATAGTGAGGGAAATAAATCATATCTGAAATTCTTTATACTTTAAAGTAGTAATAACAAAGCGCGGGCAAAATCGCAACTGCCAAAATATACAATTGCAAACTGAGATAAAATATGCTTTTGTCCACAGATACGGCCAGGAAAGAAAGCTATGAGAAGATTGTTAAATTTACCAATTGACGTTAATTTATTGACAAAACAAATCTTCAATGCTAAAATATGAAACACGTGAAGCTTTATCTGTCGGCGAGGTGGGGGAATTGACAGCCTTTAAGATAGAAGTACGAGGAATCGTTCAGGGCGTGGGTTTTCGCCCTTTTGTGCACAAACTGGTGGAGCGGGAAGGCTTTGCTGGCTGGATTCGCAACACTTCAGATGGGGTCCAACTCGAGCTCTGCGGCTCGAGGCGGGCCCTTTTGCGTTTTGTTGAGGAATTAAAATACAACAGCCCCCCGCTCGCGCTGGTCGAATCAGTTACATATTCAGAGGTTGTACCAGGCGAGTACAAAAGTTTCCACATCATAAGCAGCGCGGCTGGGGAGAGCATGCGCACCCTGGTTTCGCCGGACGTGGGGATCTGTGATGATTGCCGCCGAGAGCTCCTTGACCCCCGGGACAGAAGGTTCAGGTATCCTTTTATAAACTGCACGAACTGCGGACCCAGATTTACGATTATAAAGTCTGTACCCTACGACCGGGCGAGCACAGCCATGGCCGGGTTTGCTATGTGCCCCGAGTGTGCCGCGGAGTTTGCCGACATACGCGACCGCCGCTATCACGCTCAGCCTGACTGCTGCCCGGCATGCGGGCCGAGGTGCTTCTTCCTGGATGCGGAGGGTAAGCCTGTCCCGGGAGATGCGATAGAGCTGGCGCGCTCGGCGCTCAGGGCGGGGGAGATAGTCTGTGTAAAGGGCCTCGGCGGCATGCACCTCGCCTGCCTGCCGGAGCCGGAGACGGTCAGGGAACTCAGAAGGCGCAAGCGCCGCGACGAGAAGCCTTTTGCCGTCATGTGCCGGGACTTGGAGTGCGCGCGGAGGCTTTGCCGGGTGAGCGATGCGGAGGCGTCCGCGCTCACAGGGCACCGCAAGCCGATAGTCCTGCTTGAGAAATACGACGCGAAATCACTCCTGCACCTGAGTGAGAACGGCTCAGTCGGCATTATGCTGCCGTATACGCCGCTGCATGTCCTGCTCATGGGTGAGGACATAGACTGCCTCGTCATGACCAGCGCAAATATCTCGGACACCCCTATCATAAGCGATAACGCCGCTGCATTGCAAGAGCTCAGAGATATTGCTGACGGCTTCCTGCTGCACAACCGCGAGATTGTCACGAAGTGCGACGACTCGCTGATACGGATATACGGTGGGCGCGATTACCCGCTGCGCCGCTCGCGCGGCTATGTGCCCTACCCAGTGAACGTGCCGGTGAAACGCATGCTGCTCGCCTGCGGCGCGGAACAGAAGGCGTCCTTTTGCCTTGCAAAGCCGGGCCACGCTTTCCCCAGCCAGCACATGGGCGATTTGAAGAACTGCGAAACGCTGGAAAACTGGGAAAACCAGATAGAGCACTTTTCGCAGCTCTTCGACGTGGCGCCGGAGGCCATTGCCTGCGACATGCACCCGGACTACCTCTCCACAGCCTACGCCGAAGAGCGTGCAAAGCGTGACGGGGTGCCGCTTTTGAAGGTTCAGCACCACCACGCGCACATGGCCTCGTGCATGGCCGACAACGGCCTTGCAGGCGAGTGCCTGGGCCTCATCTGGGACGGCACGGGATATGGCACTGACGGCCGGACCTGGGGGGCCGAGATCCTCTCCGGCGGGTATGAGCGCTTTGAGCGGGTGGGCACCATGCGGCCTATCGCCCTCGCGGGAGGGGACGCGGCCATAGACGGCATCTGGCGCGCAGGTCTGGCGCTGCTGCTGGACGCCGGTTTGGATACCAGACGCTTCTCTGACGAAAGCGGATACGAGATAGTTCTGCAAATGCTCCAAACTGGTACTAATTCGCCGGAAAGTTCGGGAATGGGCCGCCTATTTGACGGCGTGGCCGCCATTTTGGGCATCTGCCGCCGCGCAAGTTATGAAGGCCAGGGTGCGGTGCTGTTGGAGGCTGAGGCAGACGCGCACGAGAGCGGTGAGTATCTGTACGAAGTTCACGATTTAAATGGCAAATCAATCTTCGACTGGCGCGTGACCATCAGAGCCATAGCAGGCGAACTCGCGCGGGGAGAGGGCAGGGATAAAATAGCCGCGAGGTTTATGAACACGCTCATATCTGCCGCGGCAGAGCAGCTCTCGGAGCTCGCGGGGCGGACGGGATTGCGGCGCGTCGTGCTCTCGGGCGGCGTATTTCAGAACATCTACCTTATGAACCGGCTGCCTGAACGGCTACGCGCCCTGGGGCTGGAAGTTTACACACACAGCCGGGTTTCAACGAACGACGAGGGTATCTCCCTCGGACAACTGATGATATTGGAGGCAAGCCATGTGTCTGGCGGTACCGCTGAAAATAGTTGAGATAAACGGCCTGGACGCCGTGGGAGAGGTCGAAGGGCTCAGAAGACGGATGCGTCTCGACTTCATAAAGGAGCCGAAGCTGGGTGAGTACGTGATAGTCCATGCGGGATTCGCCATAGAGCGGCTGTCTGAAAAGCAGGCGCTGGCCGATATAGAGGCCTGGGCAGAGGTGCGCGATGCGCTCTGAGGAACTGCTGCTGCGCTTGGGCGCATTGACAAAACATCGCTGGAAGCTGATGGAGGTCTGCGGCACGCACACCATGAGCATAGCGCGCTCCGGCATTAAGCGGCTGCTGCCCGAGGGCGTGGAGCTGCTGTCGGGCCCGGGCTGCCCGGTGTGCGTCACTCCGGGGGAGGTCATGGACGCGGCGTTGGAGCTCTCTGTCAGGCCGGGAGTGACGGTGGCAGCCTACGGCGACATGCTGCGGGTGCCCGGCACGCGGCGCGGAGACGACCTGGCGCACCGCAGGGCCGGGGGCGCGGATGTGCGGATAGTCTATTCGCCCATGGACGTGCTGGACATGGCAGAGGCAGAGCCGGAGCGGCAGTTTGTGTTCCTCGGCGTGGGCTTTGAGACGACCGCGCCGGGGACTGCGGCAGCGCTGCTCGAAGCCGGGCGGCGAGGTGTTGACAACTTCACCGTGTTCTCCATGCTCAAGCGTGTGGAACCGGCGCTGCGGGCCTTGATAGCCTCGGAGGGCTTCGCAATAGACGGCTTCATCTGCCCGGGCCACGTCGCGGTCATAACCGGCGCGGATGAATTTGCGTTTTTGCCGCGTGAGTACGGCCTGCCGGCCGCGGTCGCGGGCTTCGAGCCGGAGGACATACTGCTGGCCGTCTGCCACCTCGTTGAAATGCTCGAGCGCGGCGAACCGGCGCTGGTCAACGACTACGAGCGCGCGGTGACAGCCGGGGGCAACGAACTGGCGCAGAGGGCGATAGAGCGCGTGTTCGAGCCGAGACGTGATATTTGGCGCGGCCTCGGTGAGATAGAGGCGAGCGGTCTTGGCATACGGCCCGAATTTGCCCAATTCGACGCGGAAGTGCGCTTCAACATTGAAATCCGTCCCGCAGGGCTCAAAACGCCCTGCCGCTGCGGCGACGTGATAACCGGCCGCATACACCCGCAGGACTGCCCGATGTTCGAGCGCGAGTGCACGCCCGACGACCCTCTGGGCCCCTGTATGGTCTCGAGCGAAGGGGCCTGTGCGGCGGCGTATAAATACATGTGCTGAGAGAGAAAGATCCTAAGAAGAGAGGAGAGACAGAAGCTGCGGGCGTGTCCCGTCAGGCTTTGCAGAGGCAAATGGACGGCATTATTACGCTTGATTATGGCTCCGGAGGCCGCAAGACCTCGGCGCTTATAGAGGAAATAATAGTCCCCGCGTTTAAAAACGAGGCGCTGTGTGCCCTGGGCGACGGGGCTCTGCTGGGTGGACACATCGCCTTTTCCAGCGACAGCTTTGTGGTGACGCCGCTGGAGTTCCCCGGCGGGGACATAGGCAAGCTGGCGGTGTGCGGTACGGTCAACGACCTCGCCATGTGCGGGGCAAATCCCGAATACCTGAGCTTCTCGCTCATAATCGAAGAGGGGCTGCCCACGGACACGCTGCGCCGGGTGGTGACGAGCGCCGCCACGGCCGCAAAGGCCGCGGGAGTGCAGATAGTAACCGGCGACACCAAAGTTGTCGAGCGCGGCCGGGGGGACGGACTCTATATCAACACCGCCGGTATAGGGCGCATCAAATACCCCGGCCTGACTCCGGCCGCCATGCGCGCCGGGGACGCGGTGATACTCTCCGGCACGGCGGGCGACCACGGCACGGCGGTGATGCTAGCGCGCGGCGACATGATGGACGGCGCGATAAAGAGCGACTGCGCCGCGCTCAACGGCCTTGTGGACGCGCTCATGGCTTCAGGCGCCGAGGTTCGCGTCCTGCGCGACCCGACGCGCGGCGGCGTGGCGACCACGCTCTGTGAGTTCGCCGAGAGCGCCGGACTGGGCATAGAGCTTTGCGAAGGCGACATACCGGTGCGCCGGGACGTGGCCGCGGCCTGTGCCATATTGGGGCTCGACCCGCTCTACAGCGCCAACGAGGGCAAAATGCTCTGCGTCGTGTCGGAAGCTACGGCGCAGTTGGCGCTCGAAGCGCTCAGGGCGCATCCGTTGGGCGCGGACGCGGCGGTAATCGGCCGTGTCACCGAGGGCAGCCGCGTGATACTGAAAACCGCCGCCGGCGGTTCGCGCGTTTTACGAAAACTCACGGGGGCCCAGCTCCCGCGGATTTGTTGAGGACAAAATTCAACAGATGACAAGGAGGGCAAAATGCAGGAGTACAAACAAATACCAATAACCAGGGATGAGATAGTCCCGACGGCGCTGCGAATGCGCCATGATGGCGTACAGCTTGTCATGATACACGCCTTCGTGCAGACGGACGGGCAAATGCGCATCTCGTGGGACTATGCGGTTGATCCGGTGGTCGAGTCGTACTACGTGCTGGGTGAAGAGAGGGTACCCAGCATTGTGGACATTTACGACGAGGCGGCGCGCTGGCCTGAGCTGGAGCTACATGAGCTGCTGGGCATAGATTTTGAGGGCCTGGACACGTCAAAGCGCCTGTTTCTGCCTGAAGACCTGCTCGAGACCCAGGGCAAGGGCCAGATATTGGTCACGCCGCTCTCGGAACTCGTCGAAAAGCGAGACGAAGTTCTTGCAGACAGGCAGAGGAAGGAGGAGGACAAATGAGCTACATAGTCCCCATAGGTCCGTACCATCCCGCGCTTGAAGAGCCGGTACACGCCAGACTCTACACCGAGGGCGAGGTTATCAGAGACGCCGAAGTCTTTGTCGGCTACAACCACCGCGGTATAGAGAAACTCTGCACCGAGCGCAACGCTATCCAGACTCTGGTGCTCGTCGAGCGCGTCTGCGGCATATGCTCGCACTCGCACGCGCTCACATACGCCCTGGCGGTGGAGAGCGTCAACGGCGTGGAGCCGCCCAAACGCGGGCAGTACATCCGCGTCATTACCGCCGAGCTCGAGCGGCTGCACTCGCACCTGCTCTGGCTGGGTATCGCCTGCCACATCATCGGACACGACAGTATGTTCATGCATGCCTGGGACGTGCGCGAGAGCATCATGGACCTGCTGGAAGAACTCTCCGGCAACCGCGTGAACTACTCAATGGTGACTATAGGCGGCGCGAGGCGTGACATCTCCGACGAGCTCAGGCGCAAGATACTCAAAACCCTCGACGTGTTTACCCCGCAGCTCGACCGCATAGTCGATATCTGCATGAACGACAAGACGATAGCCATGCGCACTCAAGGCGTTGGAGTTATGTCAACCGAGGACGCCATACGCCTGGGCGCGGTGGGGCCGCACGCGCGGGCCTCGAACGTCAAGATAGACGTCAGGCGCGACTCGCCCTACTGCTGCTACGAGGACTTTGACTTCGACGTGCCCGTCTGGCCGAGCTGCGATGTGTACGCGCGCGTGGTGGTGAGGCTGCTGGAGTGCGTGGAGAGCATGAAGATAATCCGGCAGGCGCTGGAGATGCTGCCCGAGGGGCCGATAAACCTGGGTAAGAAGATACCCAAAATCCAGGAAGGGCTGGCCATCGGGCGCCATGAGGCGCCGCGCGGCGCGCTCAGCTACCTGGTGGTCGGCAACGGTACACAGCTAAACCACCGCGTGAGCATACATGTGCCGAGCTTCAAGAACACTCCGACGGTACCGCACATGCTGCGCGGGAACACCGTTGCCGACGCGGGGCTGATTATCGCCAGCATAGACCCGTGCTTCTCCTGCCTTGACCGGTGAGATGCACGAGTTGAGTATAATGCGTTCCATAGTGGACGTGTGCGAGAGGGAGGCAAGGGAAAAGGGGTTCCGGCGCGTGGAGAATATTTCGCTTGCCGTGGGCGCGGTCAGCGGTATAGTGCCGGAGTGTATGTTCGAGTTTTTCCCGCTGGCCGCCGCGGGCACTGTCGCTGAGGGGGCGAAGCTCACTACGCGGGTTATTCCCGCCGAGATAGAGTGCCCGGACTGCGGCTATTCCGGGAAAATACACGGGGGCGAGTGCCCCGGCTGCGGAGGCTGGGGGTTCAGGCTCGTCCATGGACGGGAGTTTTATATTGACTCGATAGAGGTCGAATAATTTGGAGGTGTAAATTTGGAGACGAAACGCAATACGACGTTTGGCGCCTGGCTGGCCACGTTCGTGCTGTGCTACTTCTTCTGGATACTGCTGACCGGCTCATTTGCATGGCAGGAGCTGGTTGTGGGAGCGGTGGTATCGGCGGGAGTGGCGCTGTTCTCGGCGCGCTGGTTCGTACACGAGCACCCGTACTGGTTCTTTGGCAAGCACCTGTTTATTCTTATCTGGTACTGCGTGGCCATTTTTCCCTGGGAGCTGCTCAAGGCCAACTGGGATATGGCCAAGCGTTCGCTCAAGCCGGGCAAGCTGGACATCAACCCCGGCATCATAAGGGTGCCTGTAGACGTGCCAACGGAGTACGGCAAGACCATGCTCGCCAACTCGATCACGCTCACGCCGGGCACTATCACGATGGACATAGACGAGCGCCTGGGCCAGACCTGGTACTACATACACTGGATAGACGTGCAGGAGCTTGACCGTGAGGCCGCCGGAGAGACCATCAAGGGACGGATGGAAAAATGGATAAGGAGGATCTGGCAATGATTGAATTTGTTTATTTTGCCATCTTCTATGTGCTGTGCTGTTTCATAGCCATATGGCGGCTTATCAAGGGGCCCACGGCTCCCGACCGCGTGGTTGCAGGCGACTGCGTGGACGTATTGACAGACGTGGCGTTGGTACTCGTGGCGCTATACTCGGGCCGCGGCATATACCTGGACATCGCCATCGTCACCGCGATCCTGGGCTTCTTGAGCCAGGTGCTGATAGGTAGTTACCTGGAGGGCACGCTATGAATCTTGCGCTCAGAATTGTCATCGACATATTTATCGTAGGCGGCTGCTTCTTTGCGCTGGCGGGCGCGGTGGGCATAGTCCGTATGCCGGACACCTTCTCACGCATGCAGAGCTCTACGAATATTACAACCCTCGGCGTGCTGCTGACGCTCATCGGCGCCCTGCTCTACTGCATTTTTGTGTGGGGCAGCTGGGGCAGCGCGGCGAAAGTCATCGTGATCGGCATATTGACCATCCTCGCAAACCCTGTCGGCGGCCACACAATGGCCAGGGCTGCGTACAGGATAGGCATACGGCCTGAACGCGAGCTTGTGATTGACGACCTCGCCGACCCCGAGGCCTGCGTGGAGCCGGGCAGCGACGCCGTGGCAGCAGACGAGTGCCCTGCAAAGGCAGAACAGGGGGGTGAAGAGGCATGATACCGGTATATATCCTCAATACGCTTATAATCCTCGGTATAGTCGTGTGCGCAGTGCTCACGGTGACGGTCAAGCGCACGCTCTCGAGCATTATCTGCCTTGCGGGCTGCGGAGCCTTTGTCTCGCTCGAATTTATCATGCTTCAGGCGCCAGACGTGGCGATCGCCGAGGCGGCGGTCGGCGTCGTGCTCACGACCATCATCTTTGTCGTGGCGCTGCAAAAGACCGGAGGAAAGGGGGAGGACGAGAAGTGAAAAGGCTCATCGCGGCAATCTCGCTTATTATCATACTCGGCTGCGGCGTTTACGCGGTTGCGTACATGCAGCAGAACGTCCCCATAACCTACGACGGCAGCAATGTAGACGTCTACGAGCTGCAGCAGAACCCACAGGACTACGACACCTCAGACCCCGACGGCGTGGCGTCCATCATAGTGCAGGAGAACCTGGCCAAGACCCAGGCCGTCAACAACGTCACCGCCATAGTCTTCGACTTCCGCGGCTACGACACCCTGGGCGAGAGCTTCGTTCTGCTCATCGCCATCACCGGCGCAACCGTCATACTGCGCCGCAAGCGTGACAGATGGGAGGGAGGCAAGAAGTGAAAAAGAACTGGAAACGCGATGACCTGATAGTAAGGAGCCTCGCGGACAGCTACCTGCCCATCGCTCTCATACTGGGCTTCTACGTCATACTCCACGGCAACATCAGCCCCGGCGGCGGGTTCCAGGGCGGCGTCCTGGCCGCGAGCGGCGTGCTGCTGCTCTACCTCGGCTATGGCTTCCGCGGCATAGCCACCGCGCTGAATATGGAGCGCATGCACAGGCTGGAGGCCATCGGGGCCATAGCTTACGTGCTCTTTGCCATGCTCGGCATTTTCGCGGGCTACAACTTCTGCCGCAACATCCTCTGGAACAGCGGCGAGATAGGCGACCTCTGGAGCGCCGGTACGATATCACTCATGAACTACGCCGTCGGCTTCAAGGTGCTCACCGGCGTCGGCTTCCTGCTGCTGCTCATCATAAACCTGCTCAGTACCGAGCCGGGACATGAGCACGACGGCACCATACCCACCACCGAGCTCGAGGAAGGGGGCGACGCGGAATGATGCTGGCAAACTACATCGGAGCCATAGCCCTTATCGTGATCGGCTTCTACGCCATGATATCCAAGCGCGACATCATCAAGATAGTCGTCGGCATGGGCATAGTGGACTACGGCCTCAACCTCATGATAGTCTCGATAGGCTTCAACGAGGGCGGCACCGCGCCCATCTTCACCTTCGGAGAACTGGTGAGCGGTATGTATTTCGTCGATCCCGTGCCGCAGGCCCTGACGCTTACCAGCATAGTCATAGGCGCCTGCGTAACTGCAATGGCCCTCGCGCTGTGCGTGCGCATCTACAAGGAGTACGGCACGCTCGACACGCATGAGATAAGGAGGCTGCACGGATGAGTTATAACGTCTATAACGTCTACATGCACTTCCCCGTGCTGGCCATCATGACGCTCTTTGTCGGCGCCTTCTGCGTGACGCTCGCCGGCAAGCATGAAAAGGTGCGCAACGTCATAGCCGGCTGCGCCGTGCTAATATCCTTCACGCTGCTGGCGCTGCTGGTGAAGCCCGTCATGATCGACGGCAATATCATCACCTACTGGATGGGCAACTGGGAGCCCGTCGAGGGCTACGCCATCGGTATCGCCATTGAGGTGGATGCGCTGAGCCTCTTCTTCGGCTTGCTAATAACCATCGCCGTGGCCTGCTCGTGCTTCTATTCCTACCAGTACATGAAGCAGGACGACGCGCGCGGCAGCTACTTCACGCTCTACCTGATGCTCTCCGGCGGCGTGCTGGGCATAGTCCTCTCGGGCGACCTCTTCAACATCTACGTCATGCTCGAGGTCATGACCTTCGCGGCTGTCGGCCTCACGGCCTTCCGCACCTGGAACCCGAACGCGCGCGAGGCGGCGTTCAAGTACCTCGTCGTCGGCTCTATCGGCTCCACCTGCGCGCTGCTCGGCACGGCGCTCGTGTATGCGCAGTGCCACACGCTGAACCTGGCGCAGATTTCGGCCATACTGCCCGGTAACCTCAACCCCACGACGATCCTCGCCTTCGCGCTGCTGTTTGCGGGCTTCGGCTGCAAGAGCTTCATGTTCCCGTTCCACCCGATAGCGGCAGACGCTCACGGCGCGGCGCCGAGCTCCGTCTCGGTGCTGATATCCGGCGTGTTCACCAAGACCGGCGTCTACGGCATCATCCGTGTCTGCTACTTCCTGTTCCGTTCAATGGGGCTGACGAGCGTGCAGACCATGCTGGTGTTCATAGGCTGCCTGAGCATGTTCGTGTGCGTGACTATGGCGCTCAACCAGCACGACTTCAAGCGCCTGCTGGCCTTCCACTCGATAAGCCAGATAGGCTACATACTCACGAGCCTCGGCCTGTGCACCGCCCTGGGCATAGCCGGCGGCCTCTACCACGCGATAAACCACACGCTCTTCAAGGGACTCTTGTTCCTCACGGCGGGCAGCGTGCTCTACGCCACCGGCACCACCTATCTCGAGAAGCTGGGCGGCCTGGCGCGGAAGATGCCGCAGACCACGGCGCTCTTCCTTATAGGCGCGTTCTCGATAAGCGGCATACCGCCCTTCAACGGCTTCTACTCCAAGTGGATCATATACCAGGCCACGTTTGAGAAGGCGGCCGGAGGCTCCATAGGCTACGCGCTCGTGACCGTCGTGTGCGTCGTCACCAGCGTGCTCACGCTTGCAAGCTTCATCAAGGTCGGCCACAGCGTGTTCTTCGGCCAGGCCAACCCAGAGCTCGGGAACGTGAAGGACCCGCCGCTGGGCATGCGTGTGCCGATGTGGATTCTGGCTACGCTTTGCGTGCTGACGGGTCTTTTCCCGGACCTCATGCTGCGCTACATAATCGGTCCCGCCACGGCGGCAGTGCTCAATTCCGTCGGCTACATAGACGCCGCGATGGGAGCGGGATACGCCGAGGCGCACCTCGCAGATCCAAGCCTGCTGGCTGCGCCGCAGCTCATCAGCATAGGCGCCTGGCAGCCGGCAAGCTGGCTGGTGCTGTTTGTAATCGTGCTGCTGGCGGTATTCCTCTGCTCCCTGCTGAGCCGCGGCAACAGCGCGAGGGGCCTCGAGAGCGACGCCAAGCACGCCGTGTTCTTCGGCGGCGAGCGCGCCGAGTACAGCCACATCTCCGGCGGCGACCTGTTCTGGGGCTTCAAGCACAACCTGCGCGGGTACCTCGGCTTTATGAGCCGCGTACACACCGGCGTCACGAACGACTATGTGCTCTGGGGCGTCACGGCCACGGCCGTGATTATCGCCTACTGCTTTGTGACCATGTGAGGAGGGACGGATATGGATATAATGAACATTGATATAATGGACATTCTGATGTACGCAGTGTACATCCTCATCTTCCCCGGGCTGCTCTTCACCTGCGTTTTCGGCCTGTGGCTGGCGGGCATTGACCGCAAAGTCGTCGCGCGCATGCAGCACCGCAAGGGCCCGCCCCTCGCGCAGCCGGCATATGACTTCCTCAAGCTGTTGGGTAAGGAGTGCATCGTGCCTGACGGCGCGGCGCGCATAACCTTCCTGGCCGCGCCCTGGCTGGGCCTTGCAAGCCTCGTTGTCACCGTGCTGTTTATCCCCATCGGCGGCCTGCAAGCCTTCGGTACGGGCGGCGACACGGTCGTCATACTTTACCTGCTCACCATACCCACGTTGGCCATGATACTGGGCGGCAGCGCCTCGGGTTCACCTTTCGCGGGCGTAGGCTCTTCGCGCACTATGGTCGCCATCATGAGTTATGAGCTCCCGCTTATTCTAATCATCCTCGCCGTCGGCAAGGCGGCGGGCGGCTACGGCGTGACGTTTTCGCTGGGCCAGATAACGCTTTTCCAGTACCTGACCGCGCCGTTCATCCTTGACTGGCGGCTGGTCCCGGCGGCGATAGCCATGCTGTTCGTCATTCCCTGCGAAGTGGGACAACACCCCTTTGACGTGGGCGAGGCCGAGACGGAGATCTGCGAGGGCCCGCTGGTGGAGTACTCCGGAGCGCCGCTCGCGGTGTTCAAGCTCAGCCACGCCATCAAGATGTTCGTCATGACCGCGCTCTTTAGCGCGCTCTTCCTCGGCGGCGTTACGACGGGTATGCTCTGGCTGGACATTGTGCTCACTCTGGCCTTCTGCTCCGTGGTCACGCTTGTGTGCATGTCGCTGCTGCACGCAATCTCGGCCCGGTTCAGGGTTGAGCAGCTCTTTAAATTCTTCTGGACGGTAGTCAGCGGCCTTGCGCTTGTAAGTTTGCTGCTCGTCTGGTTCTGCTAAGGAGGGGTCATATGTTCAAAAAACTCATTGACAACGCGGCGAGCAAGTCGCCCTGGCTCTTCCACATCAACGCCGGCAGCTGCAACGGCTGCGACATAGAGCTCGTGGCCGTGCTCACGCCCCGCTACGACGCCGAACGCCTGGGCTTCAAGCTCGCGGGCACACCGCGCCACGCGGACATCGTTGTGGTCAGCGGTCCCGTCACGGTGCAGAGCCTGGACCGCGTGCTGCGCACCATAGAACAGGTGCCCGAGCCGCGTGTAATCGTCACTCTCGGCTCCTGCCCGAGAAGCTGCAACGTGTTCAAGGGCAGCTACGCCGTCGCCGGGCCGCTGGACAAATACGTGCCCATTGACGTGTCCATTGCAGGCTGCGCGCCCAAGCCGGAGGCCATCATAGACGGCCTCGCGCTCGCAACCAAGATACTCAAAGAGAAAAGGGAGGCGATGAAATAATGTTGCCTTTCATCAAAGAGGCTGTGCAGCAGCTCTTCTCCAAGCCCAGCACGGAAAAATACCCGGCAGCCGACGCCCCCGCTCCGGAGGGATACCGCGGACGCATAGTGTTCCACGCGGATAAATGCATCTCCTGCGGCATGTGTGAGCGAGTCTGCGCCGGCGGGGCCATAAGTACCACGAGCGTGGAGACAGAGGAAGGACAGCTCATAACCCGCCGCTTCTTCCTCGGCAGCTGCACCTTCTGCGCCAATTGCGCCGACTTCTGCGTCAAGAACGCGATAGAGCTCACGACGGACTACCACATGGTGGCGCGCGACGAGTCAGAGCTCATAGTCGAGGGCACCTACCTCAAGAAAAAGCCCGCGCCCAAGAAGCCCGCCGCCAAGCCCGAGGCCGCCTGCTCTGCCGAACCGGAGACGCCCACCGTGCAGCCGCGCGACGACGGCCTGCCTGTCAGTGACCCGAGCAAGTGCGTTTACTGTACCCTCTGCGCGAAAAAGTGCCCGGCCGGGGCCATAACCGTGGACCGCGCCGCCAAAACCTGGGCGCTCGACGAGGACAAGTGTATCGGCTGTGGCACCTGCCAGGAGGTCTGTCCCAAGAAGTGTATTATGTAAACTAGAAGCTAAAAAACAAGGGAGCCGCACGGCTCCCTTGTTTTTTGCAGCGCCGTCTGTGTTCAAGGAAGAACGAGCAGCGGCTTGTGGTTATTTTTTCTCATTCAGCATCTCAAGCGCATCCTCGGCAAAGTTGCATACCAGCTTGTCAAGCATGGAGAGCAGCTGTGCGGCGCGTTCCCCGGTGCGATCGTCGGCCTGACGCTCGCGCAGAGAACGCAGGGCGTCTATGGTATGCTGGTTCAGTCCCAGGGCATTATAATAGTCGCTCTCGAGCGCTCGGCGCGCATGCTCGGCGTCCGGGGCGTCGAAGCCCAGCAGGAAGTCCGGAGTCGTGCCGAAAAAGCGCGCAATCTCGCAGACTGTGGAGGCGCTGGGCGTGGTCGGCGCGCCGCCCTTGGGCTTGAGGTACTTGCGTATTGCCGGACGGGATACGCCCACGGCGTCTGCAAGCTCTTGTATGTTGACCGCCTTGCCTTGGGAGTTGTTGCCGTTCATGAGATAGGCCAGGCGCTTGCGGAAGATGTCGTTCATCGTCTCTTCGGCGCCTGTGGGCACAAAGGTGTCCGTCGCCTCCAGCACACGCTCGCGGCGTTGCCTCGGCGCTTTGGCCGGCTTTTCCGGCTTGGGTTTGCGCTCTTTTACGGGCTTTGCCTGCTTTTTTTCTTCTTCCATAATGATAACTCCTGTCGTAACTCCAGTTGCAACTATGATACCATGCCGCAGCCGGGCTGTCAACGCGCCCCGGCGTGAAAATTGTCGAAGCCTATAGACTTATTAATATTTATATGATATTATGTCACCCGTATGAGAAACATTCCATGACGAACATCGTCTAAGACACATCACAGATATAAAGGGGCAGTAACCCATGAAACTAAACGGCAATCACCGCGGCAGCCACTCTGCGGACAGAAATAACAGACCGCGGCGTCCAAGAGAAGAGGAATACGTGCCTGAAGCCGACGGCGTACAGGACGCGGAAAATATAGACTCACAGCTTCCGGATGAGCTGGAAGAGGTCTTTGAGCCCGCAAGGCGCGCAGGCCAGACGCCTCCACCCAGGCGGCCGCGGACGGGAAAAAATGCAGGCGGGAGGAAAAAACGCTCGCCCGGAAAAGTCATAGGAGCCGTATGCGGAGCGCTTGTTGCTCTGGTTGCGCTTGTGATAATTGTCTACTCGCTTTGGGAAGAGCCGCCTGCACGGAACACCGGCGGCCTTATGAACCCGGTTGCAGAGAGTACAGAGCCGCAGCAGAGCGCCGATCCTGAGGCCTCCGCAACTCCGGAGCCCACCGAGGACCCGAACGCAGGCGCCCCGGTCAGCCACAACGACAGCATGTACACCTTCCTTGTAGTCGGCTTCGACCAGGTCGCTTACCACACCGACACCATCATGGTCGGCAGCCTGAACACGGACACGCACGAGATCTACGTCTACAGCATACCGCGTGACACGCTCATGAACATCTCCGGCGGCACGAAGAAGATAAACGAGCTGTTCCTGCGCGGCATGAACAGCACCGACGGCGACCAGGAGGCCAAAATGCAGGGCGGTATAGATCGGCTCCTGTCGGGAATCACGGACCTGCTCGGCTTTGAAGTAGATGTGTATGCCGCGGTGGACCTAGAGGCCTTCGTAAAGCTGATAGACGCCATTGGCGGCGTGGACTACGACGTACCGGTTGACATGTACTACTGGGATCCGGCGCAGGACCTCTCTATAGAGCTCTCGGCCGGTCCTCAGCACCTGACTGGCGAACAGGCTGTCGGCGTCATGCGTTTCCGCTCTGGTTATGTCACTGCCGACATAGGCCGTATAGGCACTCAGCAGGATTTCCTGATGAGCATTGCCAGCCAGTTCCTCACCCTGGGCAGCATACCTCACCTCTCTGAGTTTATCAGTATCTTTGAGGAGTACGTGCTGACCAACATGACCACGGCAAACCTGGCCTTCTTTGCCCGCCAGTTCCTGATGTGCAGCAGTGAGGATATACACTTCGACACCATACCGGCCAATACCAACGACGCCATCAAGGGCCTGAGCTACTGCTCCATATATGTGAACGAGTGGCTCGAAGAGGTGAACGCCCACCTCAACCCCTATGACACGCCGGTTACCACCGCCAACGTGAACATTCTCACCCACTCTATGAGCAGCGGATTCTACTCGACAACAGGCACGATAGCCGGAGGCGCTGACTCATTTACGGACTATACCTACCTGAGAGGCTGATACCTCCGACAAACCGTAATAATGCCGCGAAAGCACCCGGGAGCAGACCCGCAGGCCTTTCGCGGCATTTTATTATTTCCCCCAAAAGTAATTATTTCCTGCATTTTTGAGCTATAACGACATTAACTCAAGCATTTGCGCTGCGCACAGCCTGGAAACACAATATATAGCGCCGTCGGGGCGACGTTTTATGTTTTGTAACTTTTATGTCTAGTTTGTAACCTGTTGTATCTGAATTTTTGCTTGAATCTTACCTACTTTCTCCGTATTATAATATTACGTAAAAGTATTATGTAACCCAGGAGATGCAAGCGATGTACAAAGCCAGACATGCAAAACCCACGAAGCACCGCGTGACACTGCCGATGCTCGTGCTTATAGCTGCGCTGTGCGTCGCAATACTTGTTTTCCCGACGACAGCCTCGGGCGAGACAACAACGCCGGACGCGGTCTCCGGAATGCGCGCTGCGCTGTCACAGTTCGTGGGAAGCGAGACGTACAGCATTGTTCCATCCACACAGAACGGCGGGAGCGTGACACCGTCCGTATCTGACTGCGCTGCCGGTAAGACCGTGACATTCACAGTGGAGGCCGACAAGGGCTTTGAGACTGCCTCCATAGCGGCTATAACTTCGGGTGGAGACACTCTTGAAGTGAAGCGTGTCAACGACGGTACCTACAGCTTCGTGATGCCCACTCAGGGCGTTGTGATAGACGTAGCTTTCCAGTACATACGTGCCTGAACGGGCAAAAGCAAAACCCCTGCGCTTCGGCGCGGGGGTTTTGCTTTTTCAGTTCAGCTTCAGGTCGCCCTCTTTAATCCAGCCTATCTTGCGGCAGAGGAGGCCGAGCGCCCAGCATATCACGGCGGGCAGGACAAAGCATATCAGCACGAGCCCCAGATAGTCAAACCAGGTGGGGTCGATAGCCGTGGCTCCGGCAGACAGAGCTTCCGCGCCAGGGTTGAGCCAGCCGGTCCAGACCCCGATGGGGCCGCAAAGGCCGCAGGTGCCCATGCCGGAGTTGATGGGCGCGCCGTTCATCTCGAGTTTGAAGACGCAGGTGGCGATGGGCCCGGTTATCATGCTGGTGACGATGGCGGGTATCCAGATTTTCGGGTTGCGTACTATGTTGCCCATTTGCAGCATGCTTGTGCCTAGGCCCTGGCTGACGAGGCCGCCCCAGCGGTTTTCGCGGAAGCTCATGACGGCGAAGCCGACCATGTTCGCGCAGCAGCCGGCCACTGCCGCGCCGCCGGCAAGGCCCGTCAGATGCAGTACCTGGCAGATGGCCGCGCTGGATATCGGCAGCGTGAGCGCTATGCCCACGAGCGCGGAGACCACTATGCCCATCAGGAAGGGCTGCAGCTCCGTGGCCAGGAATATGACGTCGCCCACGGCGTCTGCCGCATAGCCTATCGGCGGGGCGATGAGTGCCGCGAGCGCCACACCGGTAAAAATGGTGACGAGCGGAGTGACGAGTATGTCTATGGGCGTCTCCTTGCTTACAACTTTGCCAACTTCGGCGGCTATTATAGCAACCACCAATACCGCGAGCGGGCCGCCCGCGCCGCCAAGCTCATTGGACGCCCAGCCCACCGCTGTCAGTGAGAAGAGCACCAGCGGCGGGCACTTGAGCGCCCAGCCGATAGCTACGGCCATTGCCGGACCGCTCATGGCTTTGGCATAGCCGCCGACCGTGGAAAAGAGCTCCACGCCCGTTTGCGTCCCGAGCGTATCGAGTATGGTGCCTATCAGCAGCGAGCAGAAGAGGCCCTGAGCCATCGCACCCAGCGCGTCTATACCGTAACGCTTGAGCGAAATTTCAATATCCTTGCGTTTGAGGAACGCCGAAACCTTAGACATAAAAAACCACCGTCCCATATTGACTTTACAAGTGTCAAGACATGTGCTTGATACAGTGTAATGCCCGACGGCGTGTTTGTCAACAGTAGACAGAGTTTTAACGAAAAACGTACCGCAACCGGGCCTGCCAGGCTTGCAAAAGTATTTTTGTAATGTATAATAAAAGAAACATCTCGAAAAGTTTGGCGTCATATATACAAACCCTACCGAAAGAGAGGCGTTGGTGTGAAAAAGCTCGTGGCATTGGTTCTGGTGCTGGCCTGCGCGGCCGGTATGAGCGCCTGCGGCGATAAGTCCGGCGACACGGCGCTGGAGGGAAATACGCAAACGGAAACACTGCTGCTGGGCCAGAGCGTATACGACGCGCTGGAAGATGAGTGGGCGGCCTTTGACCGGCTGAGCACAGAGCAGAAAATGCTGTCCAGCCACATGCCTGGAAACTGCCATGAGAATTTCGAGGACTGGACCTCGTGCGAGGCGTTTTTGGGCGCCAGTATACCAAACCCGCTGGAAGATATGGATTCACTGGAGAAGGGAACCTATGTAGGCATGCCGGAGGGGTTCCAGGGCGCGCCGCATGTCCGGGCAGACTGGTACGGAACCAGGGACGGCGATGTGGAGCGGCTCAGCGTGCAGTGCGGTTACATGTGCAACGGACTCAGGGTCACGCTTGACGCCCGGTTGTGTGCCGGAAATGGGCATGCGCATGGCTGTGGTGGATGTGGCAACACGCCACGGATAACCGAGGACAGCGGCGAGCAGTATTGCGCCAGCTCGGCCTGCCTGACACGAGGCGGCGTGCAGTATAACCTCCGGGTTGTTGGCGGCGCCGGCATGCAAAACGAGGTGCGGGAGACATTGGAAGAGTTGCTGTCGGGCTTTTGAGGGCCCCAATTAGGCAGCTTGTGTACAACTAAAAAGGACTGCTCCGTGAGGGCAGTCCTTTTTTATTATGCAGTTCATGTCACTCGAGGAGTATTCCCGCTTCCTTCAGTTCCCGGACACAGTCCTCAAAACTCCTGTTATCGGGGCAGAGCAGAGTGTGAGTGTGTATCCCTCCGGTGAGCAAAGACAGCGGAGAACCGCCGTGCTCACGGGAGCGGCGCATGAACTCCTGTACGTCCCGGAGGCTCCTGAGGTGCAGTTCACCGGTTAGCTGCCCGTAGACAGCGTGCTCGATGACGACGTCGAGCACAGTGCAGCCGTTGCTGACCATGATGTTGAGTTCGCGCTCCATGCCTTCCGTGTCATGCACACAGGCCACGGTCCGTCTCAGGCCGAGACCGACGCCGGCGCCGAGTATATAGCCGCGGGGGGTTGCGGTTATGTCCATACCGGAGGCGCGCAGGAGGGCAATGTCGCCGACCACTATCTGCCGGCTCACGCCGAAACGCTCGCCGAGGACGGAGGCCGCAACGGGCCCCGCTGCCTTCGAGAGAGCTTCGGCTATGGCGCGGCGGCGTCCCGCGGCGTCCATCAGACGTTGTGGGCGGCGCCCAGCATGTCGTGCTTGATACTGAGCAGACGGTCGGAGAGATCGACGTAGTAGTTGTGCGGGTAGTCAAAGCGCAGCACTTCGGGCCAGAGCGTTGCGACCTCGCTGGCGCAGTAGGCCTGGATCTCGTCGAGCGTGGGCAGGTCATAGACGAGCTCTCCGTTTTTGAAGATAGGCACCTGCAATTCGCGGGCGCGGTAGTTGGTCATAGTCTTCTGCTTCCAGGTGGCGTCAGGGTCACGAATCACGAGGTCCTTCGTGTCGTCGATCACTTCGTCGTGGACGGCGATGTAGTCGGCTTCGGCCATGCCGCTGTCGCGGCCGTAGAAACGGTAGAGGCGCTTATAGTGCGGGTTCGTTATCTTGCCCACGTTCTCGCTGACTTTGATGCGAGGCACGATCTCGCCGTTTTCCTCCACGGCGACGAGCTTGTATACGCCATCGAAGACGGGGCTGGTGCGGCTGGTTATCAGCCTCTCGCCCACGCCGAAGGAGTCTATGCACGCGCCCTGGCGCAGCAGCTCGCGGATGAGGTGCTCGTCCAGGCTGTTTGAGCAGGTGATGGTGCAGCCGGTCCAGCCGGCTTCGTCCAGCATTTTGCGGGCCTGCTGGGTGAGGTAGGCCAGGTCGCCGGAGTCGAGGCGTATGCCGCACTTGGTGATGCCGCGCGGCTTCAGCACCTCGTTGAAGGCGCGGATGGCGTCGGGCACGCCGCTGCGCAGCGTGTCGTAGGTATCGACCAGCAGCACTGCGTTCGTGGGATATATCTCGCAGTAGGCTTTGAAGGCCTCGTACTGGCTGGGGAACATCTGCACCCAGGCATGTGCCATGGTGCCTGCGGCCGGGACACCGTAGATCTGGTCGGTGAGCACGCAGGCCGTGCCTTTGCAACCGCCGATGTAGGCCGCGCGGGCGCCGAGTACGGCCGCGTCCGCGCCCTGGGCGCGGCGGGAGCCAAACTCGAGCACGGTGCGCCCGTCGGCAGCCCGAACCACGCGGTTCGCCTTTGTGGCGATGAGGCTCTGGTGGTTGATGGTGAGCAGCAGGAAGGTCTCCAGAAGCTGCGCCTGTATGGCCGGGGCGCGGACCGTCATAATGGGTTCGCGCGGGAAGACGGGCGTACCTTCGGGCACTGCCCAGACGTCGCCCGTGAATTTGAAGCCCTTCAGATAGCTGAGGAAGTCCTCATTGAATATACCCCGGCCCCTGAGATAAGCTATGTCCTCGTCGGAAAAGTGCAGGTTCCGGATGTAGTCCACCGCCTGCTCGAGTCCGGCGGCTATGGCGAAGCCGCCCTTGTCGGGCACCGTGCGGTAGAAGAGGTCAAAGTAGGTCACTGTGTCCTTCATACCGCTCATGAAGTAGCCGTTACCCATCGTGAGCTCGTAGAAGTCGCAGAGCATGGTGTAGTTGAGTCCGCTGTATTTTTGCATGTTTGTGCTCCCTCCAAGGAGTTGATGCAATGATTATATGCCCTTTACTGGGATTTTTCAATCGGTTGGCGCTGTTTATAAAATAACTATCTTGACAGGTGTAAACACGCTGCGCATCTCACATACATTTTACCTCCACGAGGTGGAGCATTTGATAAAGCGGCCTTAAAATTGACCCGTACCAAACGCGAAGAGCGTAAAGTTACGGAGGAAAAGTATGAAAAAGAAAAGTATCGCGGCCCTGGCCCTCACTGGCGCGCTGTCGCTCAGTCTCCTTTCCGGCTGCGGCCAGACGGCCGACGCGGCCACTCCCACCCAGGATCCCGCTACAGTAAGTCCCCAGGTCAGCGCCCTCGCTTCCGACGAGCTGAGCGCGCCCAAGTACGTGTTCCTGTTCATCGGCGACGGCATGAGCTACCCGCAGATCCAGTCCACCGCCGACTACCTCGGCGCCCTGGCTGACGACGACTACATGCAGGCTGAGCCCAGCCTCGACGACAACGGCGGCGCCGTACTCGACGGCCCTGTCGAGCTCAACTTCATGAACTTCGAGGCCGCCGGCAGTGCCGTGACCTTCGACTCCAACAGCTTCGCCCCTGACAGTGCCTCCACCGCGACCAGCATTGCTACCGGCCACAAGACCTACTCCGGCTCCATCAACGTCGATGAGACCGGCACTGTGGAATATGAGACCATCTCCGAGAAGCTCCACGAGCAGCTCGGCTGGGAGATCGGCGTCATCTCCAGCGTCAACCTCAACCATGCCACCCCGGCCGCCTTCTACGCCCACCAGGCCAGCCGCGGCGACTACTACGAGATAGGCGAAGAGCTCGTTGAGAGCGGCTTTGAGTACTTCGCGGGCGGTGGCCTGCTCGACCCCGACAACGGCGGCGAGAGCGACAACCTCTACGACCTCGCCGAAGAGGCCGGCTACACCGTCAGCATGGACTACGCCACCCATGACACCGTCACCGCCGACGACAAGGTGGTCCTGATAGACGAGTATCTCGCCGACA
>CAKNRQ010000031.1 GCA_930990965.1 uncultured Clostridia bacterium | reverse complement strand
GAGTCTCGCGCGGCTGATTGGTGCGTAACAAAGCGTCCAATTGCGTCCATAGTTTTCAAACGCGATTCTGGTATAATTCTGGTACGCGTTCTGGTATGAAGTCAATATACAGCACCGATTTTGGGGCGAAGATAAAGAAAAAGTCCTGAAATCTTGCGACTTCAGGACTTTTCGTGGTCCGAGTGACTGGATTTGAACCAGCGGCCTCTTGAACCCCATTCAAGCGCGCTACCATCTGCGCCACACCCGGATATGTGCTTCACAGTGCCCGATTATAATAGCACAAGGCGCGGCAGATTTCAAGTGTTTTTTCACACAAGCGCAAATTTTTTTGCTGGATGCAGCGCGGGCGCCACTTGTATCTGCCGTCCTGACGTGATATCATCGTTTTGATTCTATCCCGGAGGTAAGTGCTATGCCGTCTGCCAACCATATTTCCATCGACTCAGCCAAGTGCGTCGGGTGCGCGGAGTGTGTCCGCGACTGCCCCATGTCTCACCTGTACCTTGAAAATGGCAAGGCCCGCGCGCACGACGGAGCGTGCCTCGAATGCGGCCACTGCTTTGCCGTATGTCCGCAGGGCGCGGTGGACATGACCAACTACAACACGTCCGTCTGCGGGCCGGCCGTACCAATGAGCGAATTTGACAGCAACCGCCTGCTCGAAGCCATGCGCTCGCGCCGCAGCGTGCGCCGCTTCACATCCGAACCGGTCAGTGAGCGCGAGCTGGACATGATACTCGAAGCCGGACGCTGCTGCCCGACGGCCAAGAACACGCAGAACGTGGCCTACACCGTGCTCGGCTCGAAACAGGAAGCCATAGAACGTGAGTGCGTCAACCTGTTCCGGCGCGCGTCCAAACTCGCCTCGGCTTTCTCGGAGACGATACGCAACGTCGAGATAGGCGACGACTTCTTTTTCAAGGGCGCGCCCCTCGCCATAGTCGTCTCCAGCGACAGTGAAATAGATGCCGCGCTGGCCAGCTCCTACATGGAGCTGATGGCAGCGAGCCTCGGCCTGGGCGCCTTCTACTGTGGCTACTTCACCGCCTGCTGCCGCATGAGCGCCAAAGTGCGCGGCATGCTCGCGCTGCCCGAGGGCCACAAGGCCGTCACCTGCCTGGTCGTCGGCCACCCCGCCGTGGAGTATAAGCGCACCGTGCCCAGAAAGCCGCTTAGAAAAACCGTGCTGTAAAACGCGCGCAGATACGCCGCCGGTCTGACCGGCGGCGTGTTTTGCTTCATTGCAGCCACTCGCCGCCAACCGGAGGATAAACGACGTCCTCTGGCTTCACAGCGGCGCTCCAGCCTCCCGGGGCAGACACCAGCACATTCCCGGCCTCGTCTGTGCCGGCGACGGAGAGAAACCAACTCTCGTCCTGCCCATAATCCGCTCCGAGCTTCAGCGGGAAGGTAACAGAGCCCGCGTTTTCCTCGGTGTACGCGGTACAGCACTCGAGCGGCACCCAGCCCAGCTCGCTCTCGGGCATGGACGACACCGCTATGCGTATGAGCAGCCACTCGCTCTCTACGGGTGCACCGTCCTCTCCATAGCGCACCGCCGTACACTGCGCGATAACCTCGGCGTACTCGCTGTTTATCGCGCGGGAAACCGCCACGGCTCCCTCTGTGGGCCAGACGCGCATTCCGTCCGGACAATTCACCAGCGCCTGCGTGTACTCCGGCTCAACGTAGTAAGTCCCGGCGTCGTAAATCTCCCTCTCGCCGCGCTCGTACTCCTCAAGCTGCGCCGTGAGATCGGCTATCTTCGCATTTGCGTCGTCGAGCGCCATTTGCAGTTCTGTATCTTGCGACGCCGCCGGAGTGGCCATCACATCCGTCTGCGTCGGAGCGCCGCAGGCCGTCAGGGCGAGCGAGAGCGCCAGTATAGTTGACATAATAATTACGGCTTTCCTCATTTTGTGGCCTCCTATTCTCCGAGCGCGTTGTCCAGGACGAAGCGTATCTCCCCTATCTCGCTCTCCATCTTGCTGTACAGTTCATAGTCGCCGTTAAACGGGTGCACCTGCATATCGCTGGGATAGTACAGAACATATGTGCCGTCGCGGGTTGTAGCGATGTACCTGTGTCCGGCGTAATTCCACGGCCCATCTGGATCCTCGACCTCTGACTGAGTGGCGTAGACACCTTCATAATAGTTTACATAAAATAAGCAGCCACCGATGTCACCCTGCTCTGTAAAGTTAGCACGAAACTCTGGGCTGTAGAATACATACTCTTCATACCCGTCGCCCACGCTTCTCTCCACGGCGTACTTTCCCTTCCACGAATCCGGGAGTATGAGCGTGATGCCGAAGTCCTCGAGTGTGACCGTCTCCTGCTCCACGGGCACCTCTACTCTGACCTCGACCTCCTGCGCGAACACAGTCGCGCCCAGGCCGAAGCCGCCGCCGACCATAATTACAAGCGCCGCGGCCATGCCCGCCACGCGCTTTGCCATGTGCGCACGGCGGCGCCGGGCGTAGTTCGGCACCTTTGCAGAGAGCTCGACTATTCTGTCGTCTATGTTGCCTATGTGGTCTGAAAGCTGTCTGTTGGTCACAGTTCCACCCCCTCGCTTTCAAGGTAGGCACGCAGGGCGCGGCGCGTGCCGGCCAGCATTGACTTTACGCGGTTCTGGCTGTATCCGGTCAGGCTGCTGATAGTTTTTAGCGAGTCGAAGTACCAGTACCTGCGCACAAATACGGCCCTGCGCTCTTCGTCAAGTCCCAGCAGCAAACTGTCTATCAGGCGCTCGATGCGCCTCGCCTCCACTTCGTCCTCCAGGTTGAAACTGCCCGACACGCACTCGTCGAGCTCGTCGAGTGAGTTCAGCGCGACCGGGTTGCGCTTGGCCGCTGTGATGTAATCAAAGCGCTTGAGCGCCAGGTTGCGCGTTATACGGCCGATGAAGGGCTGAAACCGGGACGGGTGCTGCTCTGGTATTGCGTGCCAGACGCCGAGATATGTGTCGTTTACGCACTCTTCGCAGTCCTCGCGGCTGGAGAGTATGTTTCCGGCAATGTGCCAACAGAGCTTGCCGTACTTCAAGCTGGTCTCGTAGATGGCATTTTCGTCTCTGTGCCAGTACAGACTGATGATTGCCTCGTCATCCATATCCACACCTCCAAGGGATTTTTGTCTGTTTGCGCTCTCACTATATAAGTACGGTTTTTTCGCCCTTTGGCAACGGCTGAGGACGAAAAAATTTTAACCCCGCTTAAATATGCCATAAAAACAAAGAAGGCTATGCCTTCACATGAAGGCATAGCCTCTCCCGCCTCTGCCGTGGGGGCCCAAATAGAACCTGCACGTCTCCGGCAGGTGGGTCGCCTCTCCTGTGCTACCACGCTTCCAACTTCCAACCCCCCGCAAGAGGAGGAGCCGGGAGGCCTGCAATCCACGCAGGAATATGGCGTCCCTTATAAATAATGTGGGTTTATATGGGCCCAAAAGAAAGTCCACGCACAGGGCAGGATTAAAACAATGTTACGCTCGCCGAGGAACTTAGTCCTGTTCCTCTTCGTCTGTATCCTCGTCGGCGAAAAGCTTCTCCATGAAGAGGTCATAGACCTCAACCAGTTCTTCCTCTTCATCAACCGAACAATAGACCTCGCTGCCGTCTTCTTCCTCTATGCGGAGTATGATATAGCCGTAGTCAGGGTCGTCTTCTTCCATGTCGGCTGGAAGGAAAAGGCCGTACTCAGAGCCCTTGTACTCGATAGTGTCAATGGACTCGAGCTCAAACTCGTTGCCGTCCTCGTCCTCGATGGTGATGTAGTTGCTGCCGTAGCCCTCGTCCATTGCGTTTCGCCTCCGGGTTGTTTTGTCTGAGTCTATTGTACCGCATAGATAGGAATAAATCAATATTGCATTTTGCATACATCGTGTCGGAGAGCATACTTTTTCGGGTCTGCCTGTCTTTCAGGAGCCAAGGTCTTCCAGGAGTGTGAGTACTTCGTCTCGGTCTGTCACCGGCAAACCGGCGCCCAGCAGCTCCCTGTCAGACTGTCTGAGCGTGCGCACCGGTATATCCGTCATGGTCATCGGCTCGCTTTCTCCCACGGCAAAGACGGCCACACAGCCGTCGTACTCGCGCAATACGAACTGCGCATCCTCCATCGTCGTGGGCCACTCAACTTTGAGTTCTCCGCTTGACGGCTCTTCGCCATGCGCGCCGGTTATGCCGCCGATTGCTGCCGTCGCGCTCCATACTGCGGCCAGGGAAAGTGTTATCGTCCCGGCCAGCTTCATCCACATTTTCATGTTTCGGCCTCCTTTAGTGGGATTATTCCACGCCCCGGCGCAAACAATACGCATGCCGTCAAATTGGAGCCCGAGAATTTTTCATATTTTATATACTTTATTTTGACACGGTATGATATGATATCGGGATAGAATGGGTCGAGTGCCATTAGAGGGAATTCTCCCCGGCGCCGAGCTGTGATTCACGGAGGTACGCAATGCCTAGAAATTCCAAGCAACACAATAAGGCCGAAAAAGCTGTCCGCACTGCCACCGGCGCGGTAACGGGCACTCTGGGGCTGGTGTTCAAGATAATTATCACGCTCCTGCTCGTCATTTTGACGACCTGTCTGCTGTTCGTCTGCATCTTTGCTTTCTACGTAAAGACCTCGCTCGTAGACGACCTAGACATCTCGCTGGATGACTACTCTCTCAGCGAGTCCAGCACCGTATACGACAGCGCAGGGAACGTGCTGACCACTCTCTCCGGCAGCGAGAACCGCATCTGGGTTGACTATGAGGACATCCCCGAAGACCTGGAGCACGCCCTGGTGGCCATCGAGGACAAACGCTTTTACGATCACAAGGGCGTGGACTGGTACCGCACCGTAGGCGCCGTCTTCAACATGTTCCTCGGCATGCGCGACAACTTCGGCGGCAGCACCATAACGCAGCAGCTCATTAAGAACCTCACCGGCGACAACGAAGTCACAGTGCAGCGCAAGCTCGTGGAAATCTTTCGGGCGCTTGAATTTGAAAAGCACTACGACAAGGAAGAAATAATAGAGTGGTACTTAAACGCCGTCTACTTCGGCGAGGGCTGTAACGGCATATACACCGCCGCGCAGACCTATTTCGGCAAGGAGCCCAAGGACCTCACCCTCGCAGAGTGCGCCTCAATCGTCGGCATAGTCAACCTGCCCACGTACTACAGCCCCTTCTACAGCGTTGAAAACAACAAGGAGCGCCAGAAAACGGTGCTGCGCGAGATGTATGAGCAGGGCTACATTACCTACGACGAGTACACCGAGGCCGTAAACGAAGAGCTCGTCTTCGTGCGCAGCGAGACCGAAGTGGCCACACAGGAGATATACTCCTACTACGTCGAGGCGGTCATAGACGACGTTATCGCCGACCTCATGGAAGTGCGCGGCGTCAACTACGAGACGGCCGAGCGACTGCTGTACTCCGGCGGCTATCAGATCTACACCTGCTGCGACAGCCGCATCCAGGGCATTGTAGACACCTACTATGACAACCTCGACAACTTCCCGAACGTCTACAACACCACTTCCCAGCAGCTCCAAAGCGCAATGGTCATAATCGACCCCTATACAGGCAACATAGTGGCCCTGCGCGGCGGCGTCGGTGAGAAAAACGCAAACCTCATCCTCAACCGCGCCACGGAGACTACGCGCGCGCCGGGCAGCGCCCTAAAGCCGCTCTCCGTCTACACTCCGGGACTCGACCTCGGCATCATCACGCAGAATACCCTGGTCATGGACGGCAACCCGGCCAACCCCGGATACACGCTCGAGCACTTCAGCTGGTATCCGCGCAACGCCGGTGGCATTTACGCTAACGCTCCTGTAACCATACGTCAGGGCCTCGTATCCTCTCTCAACACCGTGGCAGTGCAGATACTCGACAAGCTCGGCCTTGAGACCAGCTACAGCTATCTGCGCGACGTGTTCGGTATCACCACCCTGGTTGACGCGGACTACAACCCCTCGCCTCTCGCCCTCGGTGAGCTCACCAACGGCGTCACCGTGCGCGAACTGGCCCAGGCCTATTGCACGCTCGTAAACGACGGCACCTTCACCGAGAGCCGCACCTACACCCAAGTGCTCAACTCCAACGGCGACGTGGTGCTGGACAACGTCATTGAACAGCGCGATGCCGTGCGAGTCAACGCGGCCCGCAACATGATAGACATGATGGTCGGCTCTGCCACCTACGGCACCAGCTCCGGCGCCAACTTCTACACCCAGGAAATAGCCGGTAAGACCGGCTCCTCCGGCGAAAACCGTGACCGCTGGTTCGCCGGTATGACCCCCTATTACGTCGGCGTTGTCTGGACGGGCCACGACATCCCGGTCTCAGAAGGCGTCAACTGGTCGAACCCCGCCGTGACCATCTGGCGCAACATCATGCAGCAGGTCCACGAGGGGCTTGAATACCGCTCCTTCCCCGACCCGACCAGCATCGGCGGCGACACCATGATATTCGGCGACCTCACCAGCCCGACGCCCTCGCCCACCCCGTCGGAAACCCCGCCCCCGACATCTGACACAGAGGAAACCGTTCCGCCTTACACCATGATCCCCAACACCGACAACGGTTCCGGCGAGGGTAACATCGAGCCCACAGAGCCTGTCGGCAACGCAGCGTAACAAAATAATTACAGACACAGATTTCCCAAATTCCACACTTTATCCCACTTAATATGGCTTTATCCCCCCAAAACGGGCCGGAGCTCACGCCCCGGCCCGACATTTTCCCCGAAAAACAGTTGACAAAACGGAAAACATGGGTTACAATTTGGTTACATCGACCGTCAGCAACCCTTAGATGGAGGTATCACAATGGCAGCCAGCAAGGAGCTTGTATATAAGGGGCATCCGCTCCGCAGGAAGGACAACATCATCTACTTTGGCAGCATGGCCGACAAGTACATCATCATGCTCCAGATACTCGAGACCAAGAAGGTTGAGGACCTGGACGTGGCCACGAAGGTGTCGGTACAGCTCCAGAGCACCGACCCCAACGTCAAGGGCCGCGACCGCGTGGTAAAGCGCAGCGAGAAATCCAGCCTTTACGCCGCGATGGACGTAGCCGCCGTCTGGCTGGACCGCGCGCTCGCTTCCAAGTAAGCGCGCTCAATCAGAGAGGGCCGCGCCCATGCGGGCGCAGGTGAGAGACGGGCAGTGTGGGGGCACTCCCGTCTATTATTACTAACCGGTATCAACGGGGAAATCCAGAGATAAAGCAAAGGGATAAAGACGCATGACCAAGAGAAAGACACTTCGCACGCTCTGCGCCGCGGCGCTGTGCTGCGTGAGCCTGGCAGGCGCTGCCGCAGCCGACTGCATAGGCGGCGCTACCACCACAACCGACGTAAACCTGCGCTCCGGCGCGGGCACCGGCAACTCCGTCATATACACCGCTCCGGCGGGTACTAATGTCATAGTAGAGAGCGAACCGGCCGACGGCTGGTACAAGGTGTACTCCAACAGCTCCTGGGGCTATATGTCTGCGGACTATGTGAGCTTCGCCACCACGCTTGACGTCTCCGCTTCCGGATGGGTCTGCGGCACGGACGTGCGCATGCGCGCCGGGGCCGGTACTGACAGCGAAATCCTGCGCGTAACCGAATACGGCGAGAGCGTAGAGATAACCGGCGTGTGCGGCGAGTGGTACCGCGTCAACGCCGGAGGCATGAGCGGATACATACGCGGCGACTACGTAGAACTCGGCGAGTACGACGGTTCCACCGCTCCCACCGATTTCTCCGGCAGCGTCGGAGAACAGATAGTGTCCTTTGCCAAGCAGTACATGGGTTACTCCTATGTCTGGGCCGGCTCTTCCCCCTCCACGGGTTTTGACTGCTCCGGCTTTGTGAGCTACGTATTCAAGTCCATGGGCTATCAGACCTCGCGCACGGCAGCCGACATCTACTACAACAACGGCACCTCCGTGGCTTACGAGGATTTGCAGCCGGGCGACGCGGTGTTCTTCGCCAGCAGCAGCCAGGCCATCGGCCACGTTGGCATCTACATAGGCAACGGCCAGTTCATTCACTCGAGCTCCGGCGCCGGATATGTCACGATAAACAGCCTCTCTGAGAGCTACTACTCGCGCATGTACGTCGGCGCAAAGCGAATTGCAGTATAAAAAGAATCAGGGCGGGAGCAAAAGCTCCCGCCCTTTCGTTTTGCCCCGATGCGGGGTTTTTTTCTTTTATTCGGCTATCGCCGCCTGCAGCAGCTGGTTCACTATCGGGGCCGCGTTTGTGAGGCCGCCGCCGGCGTTTTCCACCAGGACTACGAAGGCGTAGGGGTGAGTCGGGTCGTTCAGGAACCCGGTCATCCAAGCGTGGGAAGTGCCGTCGCCGACCTCGGCCGTGCCGGTCTTGGCGCTGACGTTCAGGCCCGGGAAGGTCCACTGCCCGCCGTAGGCGTTCTGGACGTTGTAGTTCATCATCTCGGCGATGCGGCTGGCCGTGTCGGCCGAGAGAATCTCGCTTTCACGGTCCAGATTGCCGTGGCCGAGCAGATTTGGCTCATATACGCTGCCTCCGTTCGCTATGGCGGCGACGTAACGCACGAGGGCGTAGGGCACGACCATGTCGTTGTACTGTCCGATGCCGGACCAGGCCAGGCCTATGGAGCCCTCCTCGGCCTTATCGAAGCTGCCGGCCGTGACGGTCATGCCGTCCAGGGAAAGCTCCTGGGTGAGTCCGAGCTTTTCGGCGTATTCGGCAATGGTGTCAGCGCCGAGTTCAAGCGCTATCGCCCCGAAGGCGCAGTTGCAGGAGTTGGCCAGGGCCTGCTCTATTGTCTGGTTTCCGTGCGAACCCGTGCAGTTGAGCACTGCTCCACCCACGACGCTGCTGCCCTCGCACCAGAACGTGCGTTCAAAGAGGTCGGGTATGTTCTCGATAGCCGCGGCAAGCGTCACCAGCTTGAAAACGCTGCCGGGCACGAAACTCGCGCTCAGGCACTTGTTTATGTAGGTGCCGTCGGCCGGGCTCTCGCTGGGGTTTTGCGGATCATCCGCGGGCGTGGAGACCATGCAGAGTATCTCGCCCGTGGTGTAGTCCATCAGCATCACGGCGCCGTTGCGTCCCGCTAGGGCGTTATAGGCCACCGCGTTGAGCGAGGAGTCCACGGTGATTTGCAGAGTCTTGCCGCTCGAGGTGCCGTTTATGAAGCTGTAGCCCGAGAGCATATCCCGGAACTGCCTCAGCGCTCCCGTGCGCACGTTGCCGTTGGCGTCGCCTATCAGGTGGTAACAGGCCAGGCGAGTCGTGGCGTCAGCGGAATAGCTCACACCGTTCTCGTCCGAGCTGTAGAGCGTCACGCCGTTGCGGTCGATGATTGTACCCGCGGGCGTGCCGCCGTTGAAGTAGGTGGCCCAGGCCCCGCCGTTGTCGGCGAGCTTCACCAGGTACACCGCGAGCAGCGCCACGAGTGCGAGTGCTATTATGAGGCTCGACCAGGCGCGGTTTTTAACTTTTTTCATCTGGCTGCCTCCGTTTCTTCAGGTTCGTCGTCTTCCCCGCCGTAGTCCTCGTATTCTTCGTCTTCGTAGTCTGGCGTCTTTGGGTCGCGGCTAACAACGAAGCTCGCGTCTCGCCGCGTGTCCGTTGCCTTTATAAAGGCCAGCAGCATCCAACACGCTATAATAGACGTGCCGCCTTTGCTCACGAAGGGGAAAGTCACGCCCGTAAAGGGCAGGATGTCGAGCGAGCCGAAGATGTTCAGGCCCATCTGCACCATCATCATGCTGACCGCGGCGCAGCCGGCTATGACGTAGAAGGTGGAGCGGCCGCGCGCGGCGTTGCGCACCGTGAAGAGCGCGAGGGCTATGACGGCGAACATGGCAATTACGGCGATTATCAGGCCCAGCTCCTCGCTGAGCACCGCGAATACCATGTCCGTGTCCGCAGCGGTGATGTTCACAAGGCTGCCCTCGCCCGCGCCGCGTCCGAAGAGACCGCCGGAGGCCGCCGCGCTCATGGCGTGGGTCTGCTGGTAGCCGCTGTCCCAGACGTCCTCCCAGGCATGGCCCCAGGTAGCGAATCGCTGGGCCACATACGGTCTCGCACTGAGCACCAGGAATCCGGCCATTGCCGCGCCGCCAACGGCCAGGAACACCGTGGCAAAGCTGCCGGAACGCATGAAGGCTATCACAAGGAATGTGGCGAAGAACACCAGGGCCGTGCCGAAGTCGCCCATGAGCGCAAGCGCGCAGACACATATCGCCGCGAAAACTATGAAGCCGAACAGGTTGCGCCTAGTGAACAGCCGGTCGAGCGTGGCCGCGCCAGTGTAGATATAGAGGACCTTCACCAGTTCAGAAGGCTGGATCGTAAACGAACCAAAGTTCAGCCAGTTCCCGGCGCCGCCTCTGACCTCGCCGAGAACTACGGTTATGGCCAGCAGGCCCATGGCCGCGAGCGCAGCCAGCCAGCGCACGGCCTTGACGCGCCTGAGATCCCTCAGCCACCAGCCGAGGAAGAAGAACAGTGCCACGCCTATTATCAAAAACAGCACCTGCCGGAACATCTCGTCCGGTGTGCTCGAGGCACAGACTTCCATGCCCAGAGTACTGAGGAAAAACGCTATCGTCTCCGGCTCAAAGCCCGTGCGCCGCACCGAGCGCATGACCAGGTAGCAGAACCACTCGAGCACGATAAGCGCCAGGAAGCCCAGGCACACACTGAGCACATATTCCTCCGAAGCAGTAACGGTGAACTCCAAAGTCAAGAATGCCTGGAACAGCGTGAGTATGAGCAGCGTCACTCCCGGCCCGACAAAGCGCCCGGGCGCCGTGCGCCGCCGCTCCAACCACTCGCGCTCGTCTCGGCTGACCTCCTGGAACACGAGCTCCTCGTCCGCAAATTCCAAGACATCGCCGTCTCGCACATCCTCCAGCACGTCAATCTCGTTGCCGTTGATGAAGGTTCCTCCCTTGCTGCGCAGGTCGGAGAGCGTCCAGTATCCGTCTCCGTCTCGCTGCAGCGAGGCATGGACGCGGGAGACGCTGGGTGAGTCAAGCTCCACGTCCGCTGAACGTGAGCGGCCTATGATGCACTCCCAGTGGTTGACCGGGTGACGCTCTCCGTTGAGGTCAACCAGATAGGCCCAGGTCTCCGGCTCATAGCGCTCCCGCAGCATGCTGCGCACGCACCTGGCCACAACCCAAAGGGCCAAAAGTGGCATGAGGTAGCGTGTGGCGCCGATTATGTATCCAATTAGCTCAGAAATATCCGGCATAGTTCCTCCGTAAATTAGTTATCAGAGAGATCTGCATCCCGAAACGGGATTAAATATTATATCATTTTGCGTCCAAAAAGACAACCTGCCTGACGCGCGGTTGACAATCCGGCTTCGGTACCTTACAATGGTCTTATGATACGTAAGACGAAATTTTGGGTAATATTGTTCTCCGCAGTTTTTGTGATAGGCATTGCGGCGTTTTTCCTCCTGCGTTCGGCCGGAGCCGGCCAGGGCGCAACGGCGCGCATCTGGCTCAACGGCGAAATTGTACAGGAGATTGACCTTGGCAGCGTCGTCGTGCCGTATGAGTTTGATATCACGACGGATCTCGGCACCAACCGCGTGCGCGTTGAGCACGGCTCAATCGCCGTGGTGAGCGCCGACTGTCCCGACCAGGTCTGCGTGCGTCAGGGCGCAATCAGCGGCGGCTACATACCCATAGCCTGTGTGCCGCACGAACTGGTGATAGACATACTGAGTCCGGAGGACTGAACATGAAATCGAGCAAACGCATAGCGCTCTGTGCGGCGCTGGCCGCAGTCGCGCTGACAATATTTGTGGCCGAGAGTCAGATACCTCCCATCGTGCCCATCGCCGGTGTCAAGCTGGGACTCGCCAACATAGTCACGCTTGTGGCCATGGTGCTTCTGGGCAGGCGCGACGCGCTCATCGTACTCGTGGTGCGCCTGGTGCTTGGCGCAGCCTTTACCGGCGGCTTTTCGGCCTTCATGTTCTCGGCGGCCGGCGGCCTAGCCGCATATCTGGTCATGGCTGTGCTCGTTAGCGTTTTCCCGGAAAAGCTGCTCTGGGTAGTCAGCGTCCTGGCCGCTCTCGCGCACAACGCCGGGCAGGTGCTGGTCGCAGTGTTTGTGACAAGCACACCGGGCATAGCCTACTACATATTCATACTTGCAGCCAGCGGTGTAGTCACTGGCGTCTTTACCGGCGTTGCAAGCATTTTCCTGCTGCGCGCCATCCGCTCCTCCGGCATACTCAAATAGATCTTTCCAAATCTTTATGAAAACGAGAGGGTTATCATCATGAAAAAATCTATTCTGGCAATGTCCCTGGTCCTGGCGCTCGTGCTCGCGCTCTCGCTCGCGGGCTGCGGAACGGCTATGACCGATGCGTCCACCGTACTCGTGCAGGGCAACCTGGATGAGATCTATCTCGGCAAGTACGATCCTGCCTTCCTTGAGCTGGTAAACACCACCGAAGAGCAGGCCGAGGCCAACTATATACAGGGCCTCGAAACCGAGGCAGATTACTTCGCGTACTACTTCAGCATAGACTACATGGACGACACCCTGCAAGATGAAATTGTCGAGCTCTACAAAGAGATATACTCCCACTCGCGCTACGAAGTCGGCGAGGCCACCAAGGTCGATGACAGCACCTACGGCGTACCTGTTACCATCTACCCGATCGATATCATGCAGACCGTGTACGACCAGGCCGACGCCGCAATCGCCGAATTCAACGCGAGCTACAGCGACGACGAGATGTACCTCATCGAAAACGACGAGGCCGCATATGCAGAGTATGACGCCGCCTGGGCCAGGATGTGGATACAGCTCTGCCGCGACAACCTCGACAGCATCGGCTATCTGGAGCCGCAGGAGATGGTTGTACAGGTCAAGCAGGACAGCGACGGGCTCTGGACTATATACGACGACGATTTCAACCGTATAGACGTAGCTATGATATACTACCCCTGATACAAAAAAGAATTATGGCCGGTCGAATGACCGGCCATTTTCATTTATTCGCTCGTCCCAGCGCCCCGGCAATGGCATCAGCCAAGCTGTGTACATCAGGCCGCCCGGCACAGAGCTTGGGATTCGGCAGTCCTGCCAGCGGCGCGGCGCAGCGCTCCCCTATCGCGGCCAGCACGGCCCGCTCCGGCAGGGGCGATATTTTTTCCAGAGCCGCCCTGGCTCCCGCCGCGCTTGTAAAGGTGAAGGCGTCCGCTCTCTCGATGAGCTCGCGCCCGGCAGTGCGCTTACCCGGTACAGCCTCATAGGCCGCGATGTCGCGCACTCTATACCGCTCCGCGAGGCGCGCGGCCAGGGCGCGGTCGCCTGCGGCTGAACGGTAGAGGCACACGCTTGCGCCCTCGTCCAAAGTTTCCATGAGCTCATCGGCCAGGGACGCGCTGTTTTGTCCCGGGGCGACTATGTCAGCCGAGAGCGCATATTTGCGCAGCGCTGAAGCGGTGGCCTTCCCTATTGCGGCCAAGCGCGTTGAAGCCAGTGCCCTCGCGTCACGCCCCGATTTCAGGAGATTTTCAAAGTATAGGTCCACACCCGCCGCGCTTGTGAACACTAGGCAGTCGCAGTCCGTAGGCGTATCCGCAGCAGCGGCGGTGGGCACAAGCTCGAGCTCACAGGCCGTAAATGGCTCCGCTCCGAGGGAGGTCAGCTCCCGCGCTAGTTTTGCGTTTAGCCGCGCCGTGCCGGTGAGGCCCACCCTGACCCCGGAGAGGGGCAGAGCGCCCGCAGGGAGCTCCATAGCCGCACACTCGCCTATGACGATGACCGCCGGGCCCGGGCAATTCTGGGCCTTGGCGGCTATATCAGAGAGCGTGCCGCGCAGGCAATAGCGCTCCGGGGCGCTGCCGCCGGAGACGACGGCGCAGGGCGTGCTGCCAGGCGACCCCGCCCGTGTGAGCCTTGAAGCTATCTCGCCGAGTTTGCCTAATCCCATGAGCACCACCAGGGTACCGGGAAAGGATGCGAGCGTGTCAAAGTAGTCCGGCAGCGCCGCCCCATCTTTGACGCTCGCCGTCACTACGGCGAAGCCGCGCGCGAGGCCGCGGTGTGTCAGCGGAATACCGGCCAGCTCGGGTATGGCATAGGCGCTGCTCACGCCGGGTACGGCTTCACAGGGCACGCCCGCCGCCGCCAGTGCCGCCATCTCTTCACCGCCGCGGCCGAATATGTACGGATCGCCGCCCTTGAGGCGCACGACGCGCTTGCCCTCGCGGGCCAGCCGTATGAGCTCTGCGCAGATATCCTCCTGCCCGGCTGATGGCCGTCCGGCGCGCTTGCCCATGTATATGAGCTCAGCGTCTCCGGCCATGCGCAGCAGCTCGCGGTCTATGAGATCGTCGTATACCACCGCGTCGCACTCGCGCAGTCTGGCCTCGCCGAGCAGAGTGAGCAGGCCCGGGGCGCAGCCCGCGCCCACCAGGCTCACAAAGCCGCTCAATTTTCCTCTCCCAGCTCGGGCACCAGAGAGTTTACAAAGTCCTCATCCGGCTCGCCCCCGGCTTCGATGCAGGCGGCAAACAGCAGTGCGAAGATGCGCGAGCGCCGCCTCTGGTCTGGCACGGCGGCTATGACGCGCGGGCGAATGCCGGCCATGAAGTCGAGGATCTCATCGAGCCCGTCGGGCAGACTCTCCTCAAACTGTTCGCGGAAGTAGGCCGCGGCCGTTGGGCTGGCTCCTCCCGTGCAGAAGCCCGCCGAGAGCCGTCCGCGCAGGGTGAGCGCCGGGAAGATGAACGTGCAATTCTCCGGCTCGTCGACGCAGTTGAAGGGTATACCCGCCTCGCGGCAGAGTCCGGCTATGTGCGCGTTCAAGGCGCGGTCGTCCGTCGCGGCTATGACTATGTCGCGGCCCGCTATGTCCTCATCCCTGAAGGGCCGGAAGAGCAGCGCGACGCCCTGGAGCGAGATGAACTGCGGTTGGAAACGTCCCGACACCGCCGTCAATTCTGCCCCGTAAGGCAGCAGCTTCTCACACTTGCGCAGCGCCACATTGCCGCCGCCGACCACGAGCACCTTCTTGCCTGACATCTCAATAAACATTGGAAAAAGCGCCATTTTAAACACCTCATGCGTAGTAATATTGCCAACCGTCAGGCGTCATGACACGCCTGACGTGAACTCCCATTGTTCTGTCGAGCTCACCGGAGGCGAAGACCTCCTCGCCCGTTCCGAAGCTCACCAGCTCGCCCTCCCTCAGCAGCGCGAGCTTGTCAGCACACTTGAGCGCGAGGCACAGATCGTGCAGCACCAGCGCCACTGCGCGTCCCTCAAGTGCCAGGGCCCTCGCCGTGTCCATAAGCGCGAGCTGGTGCGCTATGTCCATGAAGGCCGTCGGTTCATCCATGAGCACGCTCGAAGTTTCCTGCGCGAGCGCCATTGCAAGATACGCCCTCTGCCTCTGCCCGCCTGAGAGTTCGGTCAGGCTGCGCGAGGCTATGTCCAGCGCGTCGGCGCGCTCGAGCGCGCGCTCGGCGGCGGCGTAGTCGGCCTTGGTATAGCGCCTGGGCCAGCCGAGGTAGGGGAACCGCCCGTGCAGCGTCATGCGCCTCACGCTTATGCTCGGCGCGAACCGGTCCTGCGGCATGTACGCCGCGCGGCGCGCTATCTCGCGCCGGGTCAGCGAACCGAGCTCGTCGCCGTCTATGTACACTTCGCCGCCGCTGCGCGGCAGCATGCCCAGTGCGGCCTTAAGCAATGTGCTCTTGCCGCAGCCGTTGGGCCCGCACAGCACTGTTATCTTCCCCGGCGAGAAGCTCAGGCTCACGCCGTGGAGCACTTCTTCGCCGTGATAGCCCGCGCGCAGGTTCTTTAGTTCTATCACGCCGTCCTCCCCCTTCTCTGCCTGAGCAGCAGCCAGATGAAGAACGGCCCACCGATAAATGCGAGCGTTATGCCTACGGGCAATTCGTAGGGCGCAAAGAGCGTGCGCGAGGCCGTGTCGCAAATGAGCAGCAGTGCCGCGCCTCCCAGCGCGCTCGCCGGCAGCAGGTATCTAGCCTCGTCGCCCGTGAAGCGTCGCATCATGTGCGGGGCTATGAGCCCCACAAAGCCCAGCAGTCCCGCGAAGCTCACAGCGGCCCCGGCCAGCGCCGCCGCCACGGCCAGGAGCAATATGCGCACCCTTCCCGCCTTCATGCCCAGGCTCTCGGCCGTGTCTGCGCCGAGCATGAGCACGTCGAGCTCATTTGTCATCAGGAGCGCCGCCGCCATAGCCAGCGCAGTCACGATTGCCGGATACAAAAGCCTCTGCATGGTGAGGTTCTCCAGCGAGCCGATGCGGAAGTCCGAATATGCGTTGAGCGCCTCGGGCGCAAAGGTAACGACGGCGTCCACGCCCGCGCTGAGTATGTTGGATATGGCCACACCCGCGAGCACGAGCGTTATTTTGGCCGCCCCGGTGCGCTCGGCTATGAAGAGCACCAGCATTGCCGCCGCCATTGCTCCGATAAAGGCCGCTATGGGCACCAGCGCCTGCGCCGTGGGCGCCACGGCGCAGCAAATGGCCGCAGCCACTCCAGCGCCGGAGTTCACGCCTATGGTCCCCGGCGAGGCCAAGGGATTCGCCAGCACGCTCTGCGTAATAGCGCCGCTGAGCGCGAGCGCGGCCCCGGCCAGGATGCAGCCGCACACGCGCGGCAGCCGGGCGTAGAGCGCGATGTTCGCCTCAACAGAGCCGTCCGCGCCCGTAAAGAGCGCGCTCACCACCCGCCAGGGCGAGACGTACACCGCGCCCAGCGCCATGCTGAGTACGGCGGCCAGCACTGTCACAAGGCTCAGAGTGAGGAAGAGCCGCAACGGCTTATTCGCCGTAGAGTATGTCCGCGAGCTTTTCATAGGCCTCCCCCCAGCGTGCGTTTGGTTTCAGGTTGTAGAGCTCGTGTTCGAGCGTGTAGAATCTCCCCTCGCGCACGGCCTTGAGCGAACTCCACGCAGGATTGGTAAGCAGCGTATCCTCGAGCGTGGCCATGGCGTCAGTGGGATCCGAGCCCTGCAGGACGGCGAAGATGTAGTCCGGTTCAGCGGCCATAACAGCCTCGAGGCTCAAATTCTCCAACAGGGATGTGTCCGAATCGGCGACGTTGACCGTACCGAGGTCTGCCAGCATCTCTCCGAGGACGTTGCCCTCGCTGCCCTTGACTTTGCAGCTCACACCGGTGGCGCGGATCACCAGTACGCTCGGCGCACTGCCGTCGGCGCGCTCCACGGCGGCGTCTATCTCAGCCTGCACGTCGAGGCCATAGGTTTGGTAATTCTCCCGCGCCCCGGTGAGCATAGTGCAGATGTCCAGCATATTTAGATAGTCCTCAAAGCCCTGCACGTCGAAATACGCCACCGTTATTCCGGCTGACTCCAGCACGTTCTCGAGTTCCAGGTTGGCCGCCGTGTTCACGCTTGCGAGCACCAGGTCGGGCTCGGCGGCAAGCAGTGTTTCGAGTGAAGGCGACTTTATCGCGCCCAGATTCGCCACGCTCTCGTCCAGGCTCAAATCAAAACTCGTCCAGGCGTCGTCTGCCGCGGCAACCAGCGTGTCGCGCCCTCCGGCGAGGCACCACACGTCGGCAAAGGAACCTATGAGCGCGGCCACGCGCTCAGGCCGCGCGCTCAATCCAACCTCACGGCCGAGGTCGTCGGTGAAGCCTATGGCTGTGTCTACGTTCTCTGCCGGGGACGCGCCGCAGGCCGAGAGGGCCAGGGCGAATATAAGCGCGAATATAAGGGCAGACTTTTTCATCTCTTCACTCCGTATCATCCCGCGCCAGGCTATTGCGAAACGCGGGTTTTGGGTTATAATAGCATTGTGCCCCGGGCACAGATTTCACGCCCAGAACGCGGGAAGGAGACACCAATGAACTTTCTGGACTTAGCCAAATCACGCTACAGCGTGCGCTCTTACTCCGACGCGGACGTCGAGCAGGAAAAACTCGATAAAATAGTCGAAGCCGCTATGCTCGCGCCGACCGCCTGCAACAACCAGCCCCAGAGGATCTACCTGCTGCACAGCGCGGACGCCCTCGCCAAGATACGCAGCCTGACGCCCTGTACTTACGACGCCCCGGCGGTCTTCATGATCTGCTCGGACAGTTCCCGCAGCTGGCACAGTCCCTTTGACTCCGGCTACGAGAGCGGCGAAATGGACGCGAGCATCGTCTGCACTCACATGATGCTCGAGGCCCAGGAGCTCGGCCTTGGTTCCTGCTGGGTGCTGCTCTTCGATCCGGAGCGCATTCGCTCTGTCTTCTCCCTGCCGGAGAACATAAGGCCCGTGTGCCTGCTTCCGGTGGGCTACCCCGCTGAAAGCTCCCGTCCCGCAAGCGATCACAGCAAGACGCGCAGCGTCAGCGACGTATACTGCGAGCTCTAGAGCGCGCTTTAAATATCCCGGGTATGTTCCACGCCGGAACACACCCGGGATTTCTCTCAATTTGCCGGATTCAGCAGGTGGCGCCGCCCACTGTGTGCTTCTCCCCGCCGAGTATGGCCTCCTTGCGGGAGAGGACGTCGTCCGAGAGTAGCTGGGCGATGAAGTTGTCCACGCCTATGCGGTCGATGCTGCGGCCGAAGCGCTCGCCGGTCACGCCCTGTTCGCGGTAGAGCAGTATGGCCTTTTCAATGAGCTTCCTGACTTCCTCCTGGCTGAATATGCCGGGCACACGGGTGCCGAGGCGCTGGGTCTTGCCCCATATGCCGCCTATGTACACGGCAAAGCCGCGCTCTTTCTCATGTACCGCGCCAAAGTGGCAGGCGGGAATGCACTTGCCGCAGTTGGTGCACTTGTCCCAGTCGATGACGAGCTTGCCGTCCTCGCCCTTGGAACATGCCTTGACGGGGCACTTGTCCACGCAGCCGCACTTGCCGCAGGCCTTGCACTCGTCGGCGTGGAACTCGGGCACGCTCTGGCCGTAGCAGCCGAAGTCATGCAGGGCGGGCTTGATGCAGTTGTTGGGGCAGCCGCCGACGGCTATCTTGAACTTGTGCGGGAGCTTCACGCTGTGCCAGCCGAGGTAAAACTCGTGGAAGAGCCCGTCTGCAAACTTCTGTGTGTCTTCGAGGCCGTGGACGCAGACGCTGCCCTTACATGCCACGATGGGGCGCACCACGCTGCCGGTGCCGCCGGTGACGAGGCCGCAGGCCTCGACAGCCGCGACCAGAGGCTCGATGTTTTCGTAGGTAACGCCCTGGATTTCAATGGTCAGGCGCACGGTCATGGCGATCTTGCCATTGCCGTACTTTTCGGCGGCGTCGCTGAGGACTTTGAGCTGCTCAGCGGTAAACACGCCGTTGCTGGAGACGACGCGCGCGACGAAGTGCTCGCCGTCGTTCGTCATGATGATACCGCGGCCTTTGAGAGCCTTCTTTTCTTCTTCGGTAATTTTAAGCATAATACCCTCCATTTTTGCGCTCGGCGCACTTTCTCTGTCTCTTTCGTGTGTACGTTACTCATTGTACCGCGTTTGAGCGCTTTAAGCAAGAAAAAACTGTTACAGGCATGATTTTGTGGGCAAAATTCGAGTTTTTTGAAACCATTAGAGTCCTTCAAACGACTTTATAGGTGAAAGCGGCCGCTTGGAAAGAGGTGATGCGCATGGATGAGAATACCGCGCTTGAGCGCCTGCGCGCGGGCGATGAAGCCGCGTTGGGCTGGTTCATAGACCGCTACACCGGCTATGTCACGACCATAGTAAAGAACATGCTCCTGCCGCGCGTGCCGGAGTCCGACGCCGAGGAGGCCGTCGCGGACGTGTTTCTCGCGCTGTGGAAAAACGCGCAGCGCATAGGCCCCGGCGGCGTGAGGGCGTATCTCGGCGGCATAGCGCGCAACAAGTCACGCGACAAACTGCGCTCACTGCGCGCCGATGTGCCGCTCGAGGACGACGTGCTGACCATCCCCTCGCCCGGCCCGGACGAGGCGTTGACCGAGCGCGAGCTGCACGAGCGCACACGCCGGGCGGTAGACTCCATGAGCGAACCGGACCGGGAAATCTTCCTGCGCCACTACTTTTACTGTCAGGGCGTGGCTGAAATTGCCTTAGCCCTGGACATGAACACCAACACCGTCAAGACCCGCCTCCGGCGCGGCCGCGAAAAGCTGCGCCGCGAGCTCACGAAGGGAGAAGCATAGCATGGACATAAAAATTTCCGATCTCCTCCCGGATTCCGGTGTGACCGGCCTGCCCGGCGCCGCCGACGGCGACCCGAAGCGCGTACGCGAGGCGGTCATGCGGAAAATCAAGGAGGAAAACATGAATACCAAACGGCGCATACGCAAGCCCAGCCGCATTCTGCTCATCGTCGCCGCCGTGGCGGCGGTGCTGAGCATAGCCGCCATAGCGTACAACTCCACTTTACGCGACATGACCTCCGGCAAGGAGGCAGACAGCCCTTACCGTGCCGAGCCGCGCGATATAATCACCGTTCTGCCGCAGGATTCGCCCACATACAAAGCGTTTGAGGAAGTGAACGAGTTCCGGCGCGAGGTACAGTCGCAACAGCCTACCGGCGGCGTCACGCAGGAGGAATTCGAGCAGATTATGGCCGACAACGAGCGTATAAATCAGAAATACCTCGAAGTGGCAGAGAAATACGGCCTGAAGCCGCAGACGGAGTCCACGGAGGTGCGCTCCGTCGCAGAGCTCGGCGCAACCATACACAACGGCAGCCTGCTCCCGCGCGACGACCCGCGCGCCATCGTGACCTTCGGCAACTACACCGATATCGGCACCATCTCCTACACCGGCGGCTTCACCCTGCCCGGCGGCGGCGTGGCCGACTACGGAATACAGACGGCGACGAAGGGCACGATGTCCACCGTAGGCGCGGCGGTATACCTCGACGAGCTCGAGGAGTGGAACCACACCACGGATGACGGCACGAGCGTGCTGCTGGCCATCGGCGAGCGCAAGAGCCTGCTCTACGTGGAGCTTGAACACTGCTATGTCCTCGCCGTGCTGCGCACGGGCAGCGAGGGCGCGGACGTCGAAATCGTCACGTCCGAGTTCGACTGGAACCGCGGCACGCACACCGCCGTAACCCGCGAGGACCTTGAGTACTTCGCGGACAACATAGGCTTTGCCGGAATCGACGCCATAGCCGAAGCCGGGCAGAAGTAAATAAAGCGCAAAAATCCCCGTCCGGGAACCCGGGCGGGGATTTTTCATTGCTTGCGTGTTAAACGAGTTTATAGCCCTCTATAGTTTGTAAAAACAAAGTATGACAACAAATAACAGACATCCATAAGTATAAATTTTTTAGATACTTGTACTATAAAGTCTATTGCACTTTCAAGTCATTACAACGTGGCCAGATTGCACATACAATACAAGTAGTCAAACATACAGAAAACAGAGGGCTTACTCCATGATTGACTACAAATTTCTTGGCTCACGAATCAGGGCTATTAGATTACAAAGGAAAATCACTCAGGAAAAGCTTGCTGAAGCGGCGGGAGTTGGCGTGACACACATAAGTCATATTGAAACAGGCAATAGCATCCCCAGTTTGCAGACACTTGTCAACATTATTAATGCGTTGGAGTGTTCAGCAGATGAGCTTTTATGTATTGAGGTAGAACAGGCTAGGCCATTTTTAAATAACTGGCTGTGTGACATTGTCTCAGACTGTGACAGCAGCGAGATGAAACTAATAGCCGATACGGTATTATCATTAAAGAATTGGATGCGCCGTTTAAAAATATCAGAGAGGCACTATGGCAAGTAATCGCCTTTGATATAAAATATAATTAATAATTAACCTATCCCCGTCCGTTATGTCGGACGGGTGATTTTTTTAAAAATTCCTCCCGGGTGAAACCTTTGCTTGACTTTGCCCGTTATGATATATGAAGATACAGACAAGCGAGGTGATACGGTTGGACGAAAGGGAGATGCTCAAGGCCCTCAGGGACGGCGACGAGGGGGCGTTGGGCTGGTTCATGGAGCGCTACGCGGCCTATGCCGCGGCCATAATAGACCGCATACTCCTGCCGAAGCTGCCGCGCCCGGACGCGGAGGAGGCGCTTGCGGACGTATTTATCTCGCTCTGGCGCAGCGCGCATCAGGTGCCAGAGGAGGCAGTGAAGCCGTACATTGCCGCCATGGCCCGCAACCGGGCGAGGGACGCGCTCCGGGCCCGTCAGGCCGAGCTGCCGCTCGAAGAAGCGCAGCTCGAAATCCCGGACGTCTCCCCGGAACAGGCGCTGACCGAAGACGAGGCGCGCGAGCGCACGCGCCGCGCCGTGGAAAGTATGGCCGAACCGGACAGGGAGATTTTCCTGCGCCACTACTATTACTTCCAAAGCGTGGCCGAGATAGCCCTTGCTCTGGACATGAACGTAAACACCGTAAAGACCAGACTGCGCCGGGGCCGCGAACGGCTCCGCGACGAACTCACGAGGGAGGAGCTACTGTGACCTACTACATTCCCGACCTCCTGGACGGATTCACCCCCGACATTGAGCCGGACACGGCTCCCGACATGGCAAAACTCCGCGAGGCCGTCTCCAAAGGGCTCGCGGCCGGGCACGGCGAGGCCAGGAAACGCCCGAAGCGGCTCCGTCGCACGCTGCTCATAGCCGTCGCGGTGGCGGCGCTGCTGAGTGTGACCGCCATAGCCGCGGCGCTCGGCGGCTTCGACTGGCTGCGCGAGACCATCAACCCACCCTTTATAGACGCCGTCGAGCCGGTAGAGCAGAGCGTAACCGACCAGGGCATAGAGCTGAGCGTCATCGCCGCCGGGCAGTATGGCTCAGAAGCGGTCATGTACGTCTCTCTGCGCGACACGACCGGGGCCGGGCTCATCACTCAGGACGCACACTTCTGGCCCACTATCGTCGCCGGCACAAAGGTGGGCGTAGGTGGCGGCCCGGCAATGTTTGACGCCGAGAGCGGCACCGCCGTATATCAATTCTATGTAGCGCTTGGCGAGGATACCGACCTTGAAAGCAGTTCCCTCACTCTGAGCGCCACGGACATATACAGCGGCGCTGAGACGATGGACATACCCATGCCCGGCTTTGACCTCGCCGGGGCCGTAGCAAACGGGACGCACATCGGCACAGACGCACCGAATGAAGAGCACCCCGTGGGTGAACTCACCCCGGGACATCTCGCGGATATTCCAGGCACTGGCCACGCATATGTCGAAGCCGTTGGTGTGATAAACGGACGCCTCACCGTGCAGGTTGGACAAGACGCCGGAGCCGATACGAGCTACATTTTCCACCCCTACCTGATAAAGCCGGACGGCACCCGGCTCTACGCCCTGTCATATGTCAGCGGCATAACTCCACCGGGCTCCGAAGAGGACGTGAAAGAATATTGTTTCAGCGTGGACGACTCCGAGCTGGACGGCTGGACCCTGGGCTTTGAAGTTGAACGCTGGCGGGCCATACGCGGCGACTGGGAGCTAGAAGTAAATTTTGGACAAACGTGGGGAGTCTTCGAGACCGTGACCGACGTGAGCGTCGGAGAGACAGTATTTGAGGACGTAAGCATCAGTTTAACGCCTCTCAGGCTCAGGATGGAAGGTGTGGCAGAGCTCGAATTCGTCGAGGAAAACTACCTGAAGGCGCTCGAGGCCGCTCTCATAACGGCTGACGGCGAAATAAGCGTCGGAACATACGGCACCGCGCCCATATTGCCTACTGACGTGAACGACTACTACGCGGCCAAGGACACGCTCAGCTATTTCGCCTATTGGGACACCCAAAGCGCCATCGACCCCTCCACCGTTACGGCCATACGCATCGGAGACACGGTGATAGAACTCGAATAGGGACAAAAATCCCCCGGCCGTTGTGAACTGAACCAGTAAAAACGGACAATAGACAAAAGGCCCCCTGTGTAGGA
>CAKNRQ010000030.1 GCA_930990965.1 uncultured Clostridia bacterium | reverse complement strand
TACGGCTGAATAACAAATCCAGCGCACTCTCCCAAACGTAGTCCGGATACATCTCTATACAGGTACCTGTCGGCCATTTGCTCTCGAGGGTCTGTATGTCGTGATAGATAATAACGGCGGTGTCCTTGGGCACACGCACACCCAGTTCCCTGAACGCCTCCAGGGCGCCCTCGGCGACTTCATCGCTGCCCAGCAGCATGGCCTCGGCCAGCGCGTTATCTTCGGCGGCCTTCTTGGCCAGAACGTATCCGCTCTCGCGGCTTATCTCACCCACGTGGAAAAAGCGCTCGTCATACGCCCCGCGGGCCCTGAGTATATCTTTTATGCCCTCAAGGCGGTTGACGCCTATGCGCCAGTTTGGCCCCTCATATATTCCACCGATATATCCAAGGCTCTTGTACTGCTTCTTGTCCAGCAGATACTCAGTCATCTGCTCCTGCCCGCGCTTGAAATCCACCTGGACCTGGTCAAACTCATAGCTCTGCTGATCGGAGTTGACAAAGACTATGGCAAACGACAGTGAACGCAGGAAGTCAACCTCCTCCTGGCTGAACACGCCCAGCGCTATTACGCCGTCAACCTTCTGAGGCTGGCCGAAGTCCAGGCGGGTAAAGGCGACGTCGTATTTGTCAGTCATCATCTGCACCAGGCATGACAGAGACGAAAGCCTGACATTCTGCCTGTCCGGCCGCACTATGCGCCAGTCTGCCACACCTATTACCAGATGCGTCTTGTGCTCTGCAGCCCGCCGCTGCCGCGGGGAAATGTAACCCAGCTCGTGTGCCGCCTGAAAAATACGAACCCTGACTTCAGGGCTGACCGATATATTTTCATCCTTGTTCAACACTCTGGAGACCGCCGCCGCAGAAACCTGCGCCGCCTGAGCAACATCCTTAATAGTCGCCATCAGAATCCCCCTTGCCTTTTCGTTTCTAAAGCCATTATAACAGCCCTCGACATGAAGTCAATATATTTTACTAAACTTTTACTAAATAATAACCGCCTCTTATTATTGAGCCTGTTGGGGCCGTGCTTTTGCCTTCCGCACAACGCTTCTGCGCAGCACCCAGTGGAAGCGCCGAGAATTGACTTGGCAATGTTCTGTGATATAATGTGCTCCGTGCCACTTTATGGCTTAACTGTGAGGTGAAACTGTATGGAGAGAATACTGGTTGTGGAAGACGATCTCGCACTCAGTGCAGGGCTTTGCTTTGAGCTGGACAGCGCGGGATATGTGTCTGTTCCGGCGTACAACTGCACAAAGGCAAGGTTCCTGCTCAGTGACGGCGAGTTCGGGCTTGTGCTGTTGGATGTGAATCTACCCGACGGAAACGGTTTCGACCTCTGCCGTGAAATCAAGACCGGGCACAGCACGCTGCCCGTCATTTTCCTCACGGCGAACGACTTGGAGCGCGACGTCCTGACCGGCTTTGACATGGGCGCCGAGGACTATGTGACCAAGCCCTTCAACATGCAGATTCTCCTGCGCCGCGTGGAAGTCGCTCTGAGGCGCGGCGGCAAGCGCGAGCTGAGAGACGGATGGACTGACGGCTACCTCACACTGGACTTTACCGACCTCAGCGCCAAACGCGGCAGTGAAAAGCTCGCCATAACGCCGAACGAATACAAACTTCTCAAAGCTCTCACGGAACATGCGGGCAATATACTCACGCGCAGCGTGTTGCTCGACCGGCTCTGGGACAGCGAGGGCAACTTCATTGACGACCACACCCTCACTGTGACCATGAACCGCCTGCGGGCCAAAATAGAGGATGAAGGCCACACCTATATAAAGACTGTGCGCGGCATGGGCTACATCTGGACGGGAGGCAGCAAATGAGGCGCCGCAGTATGACCGTCATGCGCTCAGGCATGATTGTGCTCTCCGCGGCGCTGTTTGCCGCACTGGTGTGGCTGCTGTGGACTACCATACCCTGGGCTGCCGTGCGCTATGGCATACTCGCGCTCTGCGCGGCGGTATACGCCGTAGTCGGGCTCTGGGCTCTCTATCAGCGGCGGCAGGTCAGCCTTTTCGCCGACGAGCTCTGCGAGACGCTCGACGCCCTGATTTCCGGCCGCGAGGTGGAGGGCTACCACCCATATGAGGACAGCCTCACCGCCAAAGTGCAGGGCAAGCTGATGCAGTACTTTGACATCATGAGCGAGGACCGCCGTCAGAGCCGGCGCGACAAGGAGACAATCCAGTCCCTTGTCAGCGATATCTCCCACCAGGTCAAGACGCCAATCGCAAACATCAAGATGTTCACCGGCATATTGCAGCAGCACGAGCTGACGCCGGAAAAGCGGGCCGAGTTCCTTGACACAATGTCTGCCCAGATAGATAAGCTGGATTTTCTAATGCAGTCCCTGATAAAGATGTCCCGGCTCGAGACGGGCACCTTCACCCTGCACGTGGAGGAAGCCCGCCTGTCTGACAGCATCGCCCAGGCCATCAGCACGGTGTGGGCCAAAGCAGAGGCCAAACAGATAGAGATATCTGTGGACTGCGACCCGGAAATCACCGTACAGCACGACCCCAAGTGGACAGCGGAGGCCATCGGCAACATCCTTGACAACGCGGTCAAGTACACGCCCGAGGGCGGCAGCGTAAGCGTCAGTGTGCGTCCGTGGCAGTTCTACACCCGTATAGACATAACCGATACCGGTATAGGCATTGCCGAGGAGCACTACAACGACGTCTTCCAGCGCTTCTACCGCGCGCAGGAGGTGGCCGCGCAGGAAGGCGTAGGTCTGGGCCTATATCTCGCTAACGGCATCATCACACGGCAGAAGGGATACATAAGCGTTAAATCCAAAGTTGGAGCGGGGACGACCTTCTCCGTTTACCTCTTGAGCTGAAAGGAACTTGCGTATGTTTACAGACGGACGAAGCAAAAAGGTAGTTTTCATTGCCCACTGCCTGTTGAACCAGAACGCCATTTCAGACGGAACCGCCGTCTACCCGGCTGCGTTCCGTGAGCTGGTTCAATACTTTCTCGAGCACGAGGTCGGTGTAGTTCAAATGCCATGCCCGGAGCTGTGCTGTTTGGGCCTCGACCGCGGCGATGAGCGCGGCGCCACACGTCCAGTTGCGGAGGAGAACACCCGTATACGCCGCGCGATGATGAAGCCGGAACCCCGCACCCGGCTCATGGCCCTGGTGGATCAGGTCATGTGGCAAATCACGGAGTATCGAAAACATGGTTTTCAGATTCTGGGCATCTTCGGCGCCAACCGCTCCCCCAACTGCGGCGTGGATACAACTTCTGACAACAACGCCGAAGTGGAGGGAAAAGGTCTTTTCATGAAGGAGCTTTACAAAAGGCTTCAAATAGCTGGCATCGACGTGTCTCTCATCGGTTTGAAGGCCACGGACTCTCTCAAGGAAAAATTATCTCTAATCCATATGCCGGACAATGGCCGGTCACAGAAGGAGCAAACTGTTTAAACATGGACATCGTAACCGTACACAACCTGAAGAAGTACTTCGGCAGGGGCGAGAACCAGGTGAAGGCCCTGGACGGCGTGGATCTCGCCATTGAAAAGGGCAAATTCACCGCCATCATCGGGGCCTCCGGCTCCGGCAAAACTACGCTGCTCAACATGATCGGTGGCATGGACATTCCGGACGAAGGCGAAGTCATAGTTGACGGCGTAAACCTGCGGGGCCTGAAGGAGAAGGAACTGTCCGTGTTCCGTCGCAGCAAGGTGGGCTTCATATACCAGAACTTCAACCTCGTGTCCACGCTGACTGTCAAGGAGAACATTCTCTTCCCGCTCAGTCTGGCCGGCAGCACGCCCGACCCGGTGTTTTTTGAGGAAATTGTGAAGCTCCTGCACATCGAAGAGCGGCTGAACGCCTTCCCTGCCGAGCTCTCCGGAGGCGGGCAGCAGCGCGTGGCCATAGCGCGTGCGCTCATTGCCAAACCGGCAATTATTCTCGCCGACGAGCCCACCGGCAATCTGGACAGCAAAAGCGGCCAAAACGTGCTGGGCCTGCTGAAACTGTCCGTTGAGACGTACCGTCAAACCCTGGTGATGATAACCCACAACCTGGAGCTGGCCCAGATGGCCGACTGCGTCGTCCGGATTGAAGACGGCCGCGTCCGCGCATAAGGAGATCCCAGCCATGCTTGCAAACAACAACCTGAAAGTCTGCTGGACGCTGGTCAGGCGAGATTTCCGCTTCCACCGGGTCAAGAACGCAGTTCTGGCTCTGGCGGTGGCGCTGGTGGCGTGTCTCTACACCTTTGTGTTTCTGCTGGGCAATGCGGTGGAAGATGCGTTTCTGCTGAATTACCAGTACACCTACGGCTCCACCAGCCACATTCTCTACACCGGGCTGACGGAACACCAGGCAGACCTGCTATCACAACACCCGAATATAAAACGCACCGTGCGTCTGAGCACAGTGGGGACACTGTCCGACCCCATACTCGGCCAGCGCTCGGTCAAGCTGGCGGTCACGGATCAGGACTACGCCGAGACCGTCCTGTCCGTCCCAACCACCGGCCATCTCCCTCAGGAGCCCGGCGAGATCGCTCTGGATGAGTTCACAATGGGCTCTCTCGGTGTTTTGAAGGAGATAGGCGCGCCGGTCACGCTGCAGTGGACAGACACCTCCGGCCAGACCCACATCGATGAATTCACTCTATGTGGCTGGTGGGCCAGTCCCACGAACTTCACCGAGGCCTGTGCCTGGATTTCCGAGGAAACGGCCCAGACGCTCATGCCGGGCTACAACGATGAAGCCGCTGCAAACATCACCCTGGGCGTCACCCTGCATCAGCCGCGCGAGCTTGAGCAGCAGGCCGCTCAAATCTTGTCCGACCAAGGGCTGCCCGAGGCCACCTTCACAACCAACCTGGCCTATAACGACGCCCGCGTGGACCTCGCCAGCCAGCAGGCCCAGCCCTATTACGCCCCGGCGGCGCTGGTACTGGTGTGCGGCTTTTTGATGGTGCTCGCCATAGTGCAGGTAACCGCCGTGCAGGACAGGAGCTACTTTGCCGGGCTGAAAGCTCTGGGCCTGTCGCCCAGGCAGTTGCGCCGCTGCCTGCTGGAAAAGAGCATCAGTGTGACACTGCTCGGCCTTGCCCCCGGCTTTCTGCTCGGCTTCGCGCTCAACCTCGCTATCACCCCCCGCGTGCTAGTGGGCATGGAGCAAAACCCGGCGCTCTACTTTTTGAGTTGGCAGCCGTTTGCGGCAGCGGCTGGCTGCACTCTTTGCACTGTACTGCTGGCGTATCTGCTGCCCTCACTGCGCCTGTCACGGCTGACCCCGGCGCAGGTGGTTCAATCTAACGCGCCCCGGACCTCGCGCAGTGGTGGAACTCAGAGCGGCATGGTCACCCTGCCGCGTCTGGCCCTGCGCACTCTGGGCCGGAGTAAGGGCCGCACAGCTCTGTCCGTAGTTATAATGCTGGCGGCTGTGCTGCTGCTGACCAATATCCGCATGCAATATGTAAGCTTGCAGGAAGATGTGTATCTCTCTGCCCTCTCCCCCTGGGACTACTCCATTGCCGACGCCTCGGCTGCAACAACCTACCAGCGTTACAACGAGCAAAACCACGGCGTCACTCAGGAGATGGTGGACGAGCTGAAAGAGCGCCCCGAGGCCACTTCAGTCAGCGCACTGAAAAGCCGCGAAGTTCCCATGGTGGCCGATGAGACGCTGCACCAGCGGGTCATTGACTACTACAACCAGCCCTACGACGAGACCATGACCCTACGCGAGTCCCAATCCGCTTTCCCTGCCTGGATGGAAGGCATAGACCGCTTCACCGAAACTGGCGAGTACACCGCCATAGTTGTCGGACTGGACGGAGCCTATCTGGACTACGTGCTGGAATACTGCCCCTTCACCAGCGGCAGCTTTGACCAGGCTGCCTTTGAAAGCGGCGAATATGTAATCGCCGGTGGCGCATACCATGAAGGCGTCTCATGCCTGGCAGCGGGTGAAACGCTGGAGCTGGAAGACCGCACTTTCACAGTGCTAGGCTCTCTGATGCACGACAACTCGTATCTGGAAGGGACCAACAGCCCGGAGGCGTCCTTCACCTTCTACTATCTGGTGCCGCTCTCGGTCTTTGACGAGCTCTTTCCCGACCAGAGCTACAGGCAGGCGGCAGTGAACATAGACCACAGCCAGCAGGCGTCCTTTGAGGACTATCTGGCCCAGTACGAGCACGGCCTCAACCGCGGCATCAGTGTTACCCTGCGCAGCAACTACCAGCAGAACTTTGAGACCGCGCGGCTCAATATGGTGCTGATACTCTCCACAGTGGGCGCAGTATTGCTTGTGATTGCCGTGCTGAACTTTGTGAACCTGCTGGTGTCAAAGACGGTGAGCCGCAGGAGGGAGTTCGCCATCTATCAGAGCCTGGGCATGACCACCTCACAGCTACGCCGTCTGGTCCTGCTCGAAGGTGCGTTTTTCGCTTTGCTCATGGCGCTGGTGTTAGTGCCTGTGACCATTGCCTTTGCCGCGCTGGTGATGCCCGGTTTCATCGCAAACCTGTCGTGGGTGTCCGTCTACGTCTTCGACGTCACCCCGCTCTGGCTCACACTGCCTGTTATAGCGGCGCTCGCGCTCCTGGTCCCGCCGCTCTGCCTGCGGTATGTGACCAGAGGTACGATACGCGACAGGCTGGGAAATGTAGAATAGCGAGGTATAAGGCATTATGCAGAACAAATATATACGCCTCGTCGCGGCTGACGTCTCCCTTGCGGAGCAGGTGGCCGATTACTACAGCCGCAACCGTGACTTTCTCCGAGAGTTTGAACCCGTTAGGGATGAGACGTTCTTCACCTGCGCATATCAGCGCGATGTTTTGCAGCGCGAGGCACAGGATTTTCAGAGACGGGCGGCGTTCCGGTTCTATATCATCCCCGCTCAGAGCCCCGACAAAGTCATCGGCGTCATTGGATTGAACAACGTGGTTTGGGGCACCTTCTGCTCTGCCTTTTTGGGCTACAAACTCGACAGGGACTTCATAAACCGCGGCTACATGTCCATGGCGGTAGAGATGCTCACCAAGTACGCTTTTGAAGAGCTCGGCTTGCACCGCATAGAGGCCAACGTCATGCCGAAAAACAAAGCGTCGCTGAGGGTCCTTGAGAAAAACCACTTCACCAACGAGGGCATTTCAAAGTATTACCTAAAAATCAACGGGGTCTGGGAAGACCACATCCACATGGTAAAAATAAATTACTCCATGCACTGACACAAAGCGGGAGACCAGAAACCGGTCTCCCGCTTTTTCCATACCTCCCCCGCTCCAAAAGTCACAAAACTGTACCTCTGCTGTGCCGCATATGTAACTTTGGTATGTTAGCATATGCGCAGAGATAAATCCGGGAGGAATGTTTATGGACAAGAGACCTCGCTCTCTGCTCTGGATGCTGGCCAGGCGCGAGCTGCTTTCCCGCCGGCGGTCTAGCGCGCTGTCGCTCGCCGCTATCATCTTCGCCATAGCTCTGGCGCTGACAGTTGCGCTCTATCTCGCTGGCACGCAGACGGCTAATGACCGCATACTCGGAAATATGCAGCACGTCGTGTACATATCCGTAACGCCGGAGCAGCTTGACGCCCTTGCGTCCGACGCACGTGTGGAGATGTGCGAGCCGTACAAGCCTTGCGACACTGAGTTTGAAACCGAAGGCGTCAAGTTCAACCTGGTCTACTATGAGAGCGTCGCCGAGAGCATACGCACCTATGTTGTCAACGAGGGGCGCGCACCGGAGGCATACAATGAGATCTGCGTGGACAGGCGCTTCATGTCCGCGTTTGGCAGGGACTGCGAACTGGGCGCGCCCCTAACTCTGGACCTGGGCGCCAGGCAGGAAACATTTACCGTCACGGGTTACACTGACGACGGCTACACCTCGCTTACACACCCCGTGCGCGTATCACGTGAATTTGCCGTGCGCAGCCCCGAGATGGGCGTCATGCCCTTCACCGCCCTGGTGCGTCTCGTGGACGCGGACAGCATGCCCCCTTCCACATTCTCTACAACAGCCTACCAGCTCGCGCTTGACTAGGGCATCGAGCGCGCTAACGTGAACATAAACGGCAGCTTTGAGACCTCGCTGCAAACGGGCGATTCAGCGCTCCTGGTAATGCTGTTGCTCTCCTTTGTAATAGCGGTGGCGTGCGGGATAGTGGTCTACAGCATCTTTTATCTATCTGTCACCTCGAATTCCCAGCGTCTGGGACAGTATCTATGCGCCGGCACGACAAAGCGGCAGATGAAAGGTCTGATACGCCGCGAAGGCCTGTTGCTCACCGCGCTCGCTCTGCCCGCCTCCCTCACTCTCAGCGGCTTAATTGCCTACGCCGTCACACCTGACGGGTGGAGCTGGCAAAACTTTGCGCTGCTGTGTGCCATTGCCTCCGTATGCGGAGCGTTGACCGTACAGCTCTCGCTCAGGAAGCCTGCCGCTATGGCAGCCATGATCTCACCCGTGGAAGCCGCTCACAGCACTGCTTCCGACCGTGAAATCAAGCGCCACGGCAAGAGTAGCGCCGAGCTATCGCCGCGCCGTCTCGCCCTCATATCCTGGTCGGTTGGTAGGCGCAAATGGCTGCTGACCACCCTGTCGCTAACCTTCAGCGGGGTGTTGTTCATGACTGCCGCGACATGGATGTCCTCGTGGGATGACGACGCCTACTCACGCCAGAGCGGCTTTCAGGACAACGAGTACCACATCTCCTATCTCTATGACCACAGCTATCCCAGAACCTACGGCATAACCGAAATGCAGATTGGCGGCCACCTCAGTCCCGAGCTGGAAGCCGACATTCTCGCCCTGCCCCACGTCGCCGGCTTGCGTGTCGAACACGAGGCCGTGGGCAATGTGAGATATCAGGGCGCCAGCTTTTTGCAGAGCTTTTACCCGCTCACGCGCGAGGACGCAGAGTACTTCGAGCTCGACGCACAGGGCGACAACAGCTATGACTACCTTGCCGGGCACGATGCCATATTCATCACCAACAGCGCCTTCAGCGAGAACGTCAACGGCGTGAACTTTACACCAGGTAAAGCTATTATGCTCCACTACTTTGACGGCGAAGAGCACACCGTGGAGTTGGAAATCGCCGCAGTCAGCGAGGACATGGTTGAAAATGGAGACGACCGGCCCACCTTTTGCATGGCCGACACAACGGTACGCAAACTCTGGGGCGATATGAACACCGCTTCCACATTTTACATCACTGCCGAAGACTACGCCGAATACGGCAACGAGCTCGAGGGCAATCTTAGCTCTCTGGTTGAGCAATACCCCGATCTCTCCCTGAGCACATTGCGTGAACAAACTATAGAGGACTCCGGCGCCATTCGCCAGCAAAAGCAGCAGATATACGGCATTTCGGCGCTGCTCATAATCTTCGGAATATTTAACCTCGCCAACACTGTTCTCAGCAGCTTCGCCGTGCGGCGGCGGGAATTTTCAGTTTTGGAATCTCTCGGCATGGAGCAGAGGCAACTGAAGAGCATGCTGCGCTTTGAAAGCCTGCTGCAAATTGTGCCCAGCCTACTGCTGACGCTCACATTGGGCACACTCTGCGGCTGGACTCTGGTATGGTGGCTGCACCGCTCGGCAGCATACCTCGAGTACAGCTTCCCAGCCGCTGCCGCGGCACTGTACGTACTCTGCATAGCTGTGCTGCCCGTTGTACTCAACTCGGGATGCTTGCGTGCCATGGAGCGAACGCCCCTGACGCAGCGCACACGCTGCGAGGAGTAGAAAGTCACAAAACTGTACCACGCATGTACCTTGATTGAGACCTTGACCTGCTATCATACAGGCAAAGAGGAAAGCTCTCGACAAAGCAAAAGGAGGACAACAACATGGAAACCATACTTCAGGCCCGTGGGGTCAAGAAATATTACGGCAAGGGCGAAACTGAGGTCCGTGCCCTGGACGGCGTGGATCTCGACATAGAGCGCGGCAAGTTCACTGCCATAATCGGCACGTCCGGCTCGGGCAAGTCCACCCTGCTGAACATGCTCGGCGGGCTGGACACCCCCACCGAAGGCAGCATCAAAGTCGGCGGCACGGAGCTCGCCAGGCTCAACAGCGAGGAGGCCACTATTTTCCGGCGCAAACAGATAGGCTTCATCTTCCAGAACTACAACCTCATGCCCGTCCTGAGCGTCTGGGAAAACATCATCTTCCCCATTTCACTCGACGGCCGCAAGCCGGACAGGACCTTCATCATGGAAATTGTGCGCCTGCTCGGCCTGGAGAAAAAGCTCGACAGCCTGCCTAACAACCTCTCCGGCGGCCAGCAGCAGCGTGTGGCTATCGCCCGCGCCCTCGCCAGCAAGCCGTCCATAATTCTCGCCGACGAGCCCACGGGAAACCTGGACAGCAAGACCAGCGACGACGTAATAGGCCTACTCAAAATGACCAGCCGCCAGTTCGACCAGACCATAGTCATGATAACCCACAACCCGGAGATTGCCGCGATGGCCGACCGCGTCATCCGCATTGAGGACGGCCACATAGTTGCCCAGTGAGGTGAGCGCAATGCACGAAGAACAAAAGACCTTTCGCCCCATAAGCACGCTTATCAAGCGTCTTTTCCGCGCAAACCGCTCGCGCAACCTTGTGGCCGTGCTGGCCATATTGATGACCTCGATGATGTTCACAACCCTTTTCACCTTGACGCAAAGTATGAGCCGCAACCTGGTTGAAATGGCCTTCCGTCAGACCGGCTACGACACCGAGGCGTCCATCCGCGGCCTGACGGAAGAACAGGCCGGCAAGCTGGAAGCTCACCCGGACGTGTCTGAGCTTGGACGCAGCATAGTTCTCGGCCTCGCCACAAACCGTGAGCTCACCGGCCAATCCGTCGAGGTGCGTTGGGCCGACGACACTTATGCCAGCCACTCCTTCGCCCTGCCCACCACGGGCCGCATGCCGGAGGAGACCGGTGAGATAGCCCTGGACACGCTGACGCTCCACAGGCTCGGAGTGCCACAGGAACTCGGTGCGCGCGTGACGCTCGAGTGGGACCGGGACGGCGAACCCGTCACGGGCGAATTCACCCTCTGCGGCTACTGGGATGGCAATGAGTCCAGCTACTCTTCCATGGCCTGGGTCAGCCGCGAGTACGCCGACGAGATGACCGGCAGCAATGTCTCCACCGACCCCGACGCCATATTCGGCCTGCTCATGGTACAGGTAAGCCTGGCAAGTGATAACAGCATAGACGCCAATATGGAGCGTATTCTGGCCGACACCGGCCTGGACCTCGAATACAGCGTCAACCTCGCCTACACGCCAGAAATGGGCGCCATGGCCGCGCAGGAAAGCCTGCCCATGTACCTCGGCATGGTGCTGGTGTTCATCGCCGGCTACCTCATCATCTACAACATCTTCCAGATAAGCGTCACCGCCGACGTCCAACTCTATGGCAAGCTGAAAACTCTAGGCACCACCAAGCGCCAGCTCAAGAAGCTAATATACGGCCAGGCAAACCGTCTTTGCATCATCGGCGTGCCGCTCGGCCTGGTACTCGGTTGGCTGCTGGGGCGCGTGCTTGTACCAGTGCTCATGGGCACGGAGAGTGGCGAGTCCATCGTCTCCGCGAGCCCGGTAATATTCCTCGGCTCGGCGCTCTTTGCCTGGGTCACAGTGCTGATCTCCTGCCTGCGTCCGGCGCGGCTGGCCGGTAAGGTCTCTCCCATCGAGGCCTTGCGCATGAGCGACGCGGACAGCGGCAGCAAAAAGGCATCCAAGCGCAGCGGCAGCGCCTCCATAGCCTCTATGGCCTGGGCCAACCTCTGGCGCAACAAGAAGCGCACTATAACCGTTATCTGCTCGCTCACGCTCGGACTTGTACTGCTAAGCTGCTTCTATGCCAAGAATGCGGCCTTCGACATGGACAAATACCTAGCCGACCTCACGATTGCGGACTTCACACTCAGCGACGTGACAGACGAGGACTACATGAACGGCTATGACCCGCACGGCACGACGCTGACGTCCACTCTCGTTGCAGACGCCGAGGCTCTCAAAGGTTTGGAGGCCGTAGGTCATCAGTACAGCGCTCAGTTTGACTGGCAGATGGACGCTCAGACTACGGCCAACGTCGCCGCGTTCTACACGGAGGACAAACTGGCCGATTGGGAAACCTACGACTCCTACGGCGCCAACCAGCTCCGCGACGCCCTGAACACGGGCGAGGCCTCCGCGGTAGTATACGGCCTTGACGGCATACCACTCGACACGCTCACTCAGGGCATGTACATCCTCGACGGCAGTTTTGACGCCGAAGCCTTTGCAAGCGGCGATTACATTCTGGCCGTCGGCCCGAGCATAGAACTCGGGGAGAGTTACGACATACTGCCTGCGCCCGAAGTCGGCAGCAAAGTCGAGCTTGATGGCCGGACATACACCGTGATGGCGGTCGTGTACCCGCTCGCGCCTGTAACCCAGCTTGCCAGCGAGCAAGGGGCGTCGGAAAAATATGAGATGCGTTTCATTTTGCCCACGGCAACCTTCCTGGAACTCTGGCCCGATCACACGCTGCGGCAGCTCTTCATCAATGTCGGCGATGGGTACGTTGAGGCCGCGCAGAGCTTCCTCGACGACTACAACGATAACGTTGACCCAACGCTGCCCGTCACTTCCCGCGCCAGCATGGCCGCGCAGTACGAGAGCGAGACCCGCTCTACCGCCGTCATGGGCAATGCGGTCAGCGTGGTGATAGCCCTCGTCGGAGTGCTGAACTTCATCAACTCCATGGTCACAGCTATTGTCTCACGCAAGCGTGAATTTGCCGTCATTCAGAGCGTCGGCATGACGAAGAAGCAGCTCAACCGCATGCTGGTAGACGAAGGGCTCTATTACGCGGCGCTCACGCTGCTGGCGTCCTATGTACTCAGCGCCGTAGGCGTCGGCGTAGTCGTGCGCGCCATGGTCGCCGGGGGCTTCACCACCTTCCGTTTCACCCTCCTGCCGCTGCTGATCTGCACGCCTATACTGCTGATTTTCGCCGTACTCATCCCCTATCTTTGCTTCCGCAACCTGGAAAAACACAGCATAGTTGAAAGGCTGAGGATGGAGTAAACCCCAGGCAGCGCAAAGGGACCGGGTTTAACCCGGTCCCTTCTTCGTTTTTTACTTTTACTTACCTGTGCCTTCCACGAAGCGCATCAGCATCGCGGCGGCTTGGGCGCGGGTCGCTGTGCCCTGCGGCGCGAGCGTTGAATCGCTCACGCCGGTGATTACTCCCTCACCGCAGGCCCACTGCAACGCCTCTATAGCGTACTCGCTGATGGACGCGAAGTCCGTGTAACTTAGGATATTCGTGTTCTCTCCCGCGCTCACGTCGTAGCCCTTGTACTGCGCGTAGCGGTAGAGGATAGACGCAAACTGCTCCCGCGTCACGGCTGTGCCGGGCGCAAAGCTTGTCTCGCTCACGCCGTTGACTATGCCCTCACTGGCCGCCCAGCGCACCGCTTCCGTGTACCACTCGCCGCCGCTCACATCCTCAAACGGCAGCGCGTAATTCACCACCGGCTCGCCGTCGAGCCGCCAGAGTATTGTCACCAGCTGTGCGCGCGTCACTTCGCCGTTCGGGTCGAAGAGCGTCTCGCTCACGCCGTCCATCAGGCCGTTTTCGTACACATACGCCACATACTCATAGAACCAGTCGCCGCGGCTCACGTCCGTGAAGGGCAGGCCGCCGCTGGGCGCAAAGTACGCGCTGACTGTAACGTCGTGCGCCGGCATCGTGAAGCTGGCGCCTTCAATGCGCTCGCCGTCTACTGTTATGTAAACTAATTCCTGCCCCTCGTCCGGTGTCACCGTGAACGTTATTACCGTCCCCGCGCTGGCGTTGAACAGGCTCGGCCTGATGCTGCCGCCGCTGATGTCCTCGTCGATGACGATTTCATAGGTGTCGGGCAGGTTAGAGGTGCGCTCCCAGCGCGCGTAAAAGACCTTGTCGCCCAGGTCTGCGGCGCTTATCTGCATGTAGGGGCCGTCGGTAAAGTCCTCGTCCGCGTACCAGCCGTCAAAGCGGTAACCGCTGCGCCAGACTTCGCCCTCGCCGGGCAGCGCAGCGCCCACGCCGTAGGTGTAGCTTGTAACGTCCGCGCCCTCAGCTATCGTGCCGCCGTTGGCGTGCAGCGTAACGCTGTAATCGCTCGCCGTCCACTTGGCGTAGAACTCCTTGTCGCCCGCGTCGGTGGCTGTAATTGCAGTGACGGGGCTGCCGCTGAGCTCTGCATTATCGTACCAGCCGTCGAAGGTGTAGCCGGTGCGCGTGATGTTTTCTGCCGTCGGGAGCACAGCTCCCACGCCGTAGGTGTAGCTTGTGACGACCGCGCCCTCCGCTATCGTGCCGCCGTTGGCGTGCAGCGTAACGTTATACCGCACTTCGCCGACGTAGCTATTGAAATACTGTCCGCTTATTTGGATACTCGTTTCTGTCGCAAACGGCGAACCCGTAATTTCCGTTGCAGCGTTGGACATGGCGTCCCAATTCAGTGAGCCATACTCAGATATAAGTTCATTCAGTGTACTTACGGCAATCAGTTCCCCGGCGTCAGGGTTTACCGTCAGAGCATACCCCGCAGTAACACCGGAGTTCTGTCCGGCCGCTTCGACCTCGCCGCCGCTTATGACGACGCTCGATTCTGAATTAATTCCGCTGCTGTTATTTGTAGCATGCCCTGCAGTACTACTAATTGTACTGCCATTGGCTGTGACAGTACCGCCGCTTATGGTGACTTGCGATTCCGAGCTAACTCCACAGCTATTTATGATGATGCTTAATTCTGTACCAGCAGCAAATGTACCGCCCTTGGCTGTAACGGTGCCGCCAGAGATAGTGACGCCGTCAACACTACCTCTGCCGTTGATGCCGCAGAAGTATAAATAATTGGTAAGACCATGCTCATTAACATTCAAGTAGCCCCTAAAGTTTCCACCACTAGCAGTGACTTCGCCGTCAGTTATCTTGACTTTGGAAGCACTGATGCCGCTGCTTTCCATTCTTCCATAGGAGGAAACGCTACAGTTACAGTAGATGTTGCCGCCGTTGGCCTCGACAACGCCGCCAGTTATGATTACGCTGCTATCACTGTAAATGCCGCAGCTTGCTAAGGGAAACACCGTATTTAACTTACCGCCCGTGGCCGTGACCGTACCGCTGGAGATGGTAACGCTGCCCTTGGCATATATGCCATAGCTTGAACACACAGCTGCTTTTTCATAGTCACCACCCTTAGCGTTGACCGTACCAGCGTTTATGCTGACGTCTCCCACGGCGTAAATGCCGTAGCTGTTTACAGCTTCTCCACCGCTGACGTTTAAGGAGCCGTCGCCGTCTATTGTAAGGCTGCCGCCGTATATGCCGTATCTGCCGATGGTATTTTCCGGCCAGGCCACGGTGTTCGCGCCTTCCAGCACAATAGTCAGATTGCTGTTGCAGTAGATCGCTGCGTCATTGTGCTCACCCTGTGTTATCGTCGCGCCATCGAGCGTCAGCGTTTCGCCGTCCCATTTGATGTTGTAGTCGTTCTCGTTTCCACCAACTGTGACCGCGCCGCTATCGTTCGTTTTGGCGTAGGCGGGGTTACTCTCGTCGCCGTACAGTCCCACGCCGCCGACGTGGATGTTGAATCCATCGCTGTGGAAGTATTTGGCACCGGCAATGTAGTCTGTAATATCTATCTCCGTCGTAAACGGCGAACCTGTGATTAGCGTTGCGCTATCGGCATCCGCGCCTGCCACTACTGAGATTTCTCTGACATTCTCCGGCTTGATTGTGACGGTATCACCAGATATAACACTAATACCCGCCGTGTCGCCGGTCGCGGTGACAACGCCGCCGGTGATGACAACGTTACCCCAGATGCCAGAGCTGGTAAGATTTTCTTCCACGTTTTCTCTTGCTCTCGCATTTACAACGCCACTGTTGATGGTGATTCCGCTTTTTGCATATATGCCAAAAGAATCCACAATTCCACTTGTTGCAATTGCATCTACCGTGCCCGCGTTGATGGTGATGGCTCCAGAAGAACATATGCCATAGTTTCTTCCATTAGCGGTTATATCGCCGCCGTTTATGGTGAGGCCATTGGTGTAAATACCATATGACCCTCCTTTACTTCCGACTGCCGTTAACGTCCCGCTGCCGTCAATTGTAATGGGCCCGGGGTCAGTTTCACCAAGGTTGATATAGTAGTTAATCCCGTGAACTTCTCCCTCGACGTAGTTGTTGCCCTCTATCTGAATTATGACTTCTCTGCCGTCGTTACGGCACTTGATGCCAGACGAATTCGAGACTTTTGTTACAACCTTTGCGTTCCTGAGCGTCAGCGTAGTGCCGTCCCACTTGATGTTCCATGGGTCGTCCTCGCCGAAATCCTTCTGAACTGTGACCGCGCCGTCGTTGTCCGTCGTGACGTACACCGGCTCTTCCACCGTGCCGTACATGCTCACGCCGCCGATCTCTATGTCGCCTCCACGGCTTGTGACGGTTACGGTGCAGGAGGCAGACGCCGTGCCTGCGCTGGCAGTTATGGTCGCGGTACCGGCGTTGCGCGCGGTTACCACGCCGTTTGCATCCACCGTGGCGACAATCGGGTTGCTGCTTGTCCAGGTGACGGGTGTGTCTGTAGGGTCTACTGTGGCCGTGAGGTTCTCTGTGTCGCCTTCAACAAGGCTTAGCTCATCATCGCTCAGGCTCACGGTGGCACCTGTGACGAGTTCGCCTTGGACATAGCTGTGGAAGTAATTTGGCCAGCCCATAGGATAAGGATATAGATCGCCGACGTAACCTGGTTGGAGTATTGCCTTCTCTGTAATTGTGTAATTGTAATCGTCTGAGTCTTCGCGTATTTCCACCACAATTTTATTCTCTGACGACCCGTTTACAACAAAATTGCCATTCCAAATGACAGTATTGCAGTCAATCGTCAATTCACCGCCATTTATGTTCACGCTGCCTGACGTATTATTTCTATCGCTGATGTTAACCCCGTAACTTCCACCTGTAATGTTGACGGATCCACCGTTGACATTGAGCTCGCCGACGTTCATGCCAGGGACATAATAACCTCTGGGATAGACCGTGAGGCTGCCTTCGTTGACAGTAACCGATCTGGCATAAATTCCGGCTTTGCTATCCAAATTGTCCATGCAGACAACCGCAAGGCTGCCGCTGCCGGAAAAATGCAACTCGCCGTACTGTGTGTTGATTCCATAGTGATTGCCGGCGACTACGTTAGTGCCAACAAGCTCGAACGTTATACCACTGCTAAAAAATTCAGATTCTGTATAAATACCGCTGTTAACCTTGCTTATGTCATTGTCCGATCTCCAGTTTACGACATAAGCGTCGCTGAGCGTCAGCGTACTACCGTCCCACTTGATGTTCCAGGGATCGTTTTCGCCGAAATCTTCCTCTATTGTGACTGCGCCGCTCCCGTCCGTCGTGGCATAGGCAGGACTGCTATCGCTGCCACTGAGCAGCTCGCCGCCGACAGTTATCATCCGCGGGTTGGACGACGCCAGCGCGCCTACGGTCAGCGCGGCTGCAAACAGGCACACGCACGCGAGCGACGCGAAAAACCGTTTTATCATTTCTTTTCCTCCTCCTGGCCTTGCTTTTCTCTTTTGTACCGGTACTTCATGCACAGAGCCGTTATTACCACCGCAACCGTGAAGGACACGACTCCGACAAGTACATAACCGCCCGCGTCCCCGTACAGCAGCATGCTGCCGTACAGCCCGGTTTCTGCCGCCGGCGCGCCGCTCATCACCGCGCCCAGCGTACATATAACCGCCGCCGCCACTGCCGCGCCCGCCGTCGTGAGCGTTCCAATCGCCCGTTTTTCACGCCTGCGCCGCAGCTGCCGCACCCGTTCCTGAACCAGTACCACCCGGGCCGACGTGTTGTGCATCTAAAGCTACCTCCTTCCTAATAAGGCATCTATATATATAGGTACATTTTTCGAGAAAAACTCTCACCCCTGAACGAAATTTTTTTAAAGAATTTTTTGAGCCGCCCGGTGGGTGACGCAGTAATGACGCAAATACCGCCCTGTTCGTTTTGCAAACCGGGCGGTATTTGTAATAAATAGGCTGTATGCGGCCTGAATTTGCTTATTTCTTTGAGAAAAAGTTCGTCAACGACTCCTCAAGCTTTGAAAGAACAGACGCCGGCGTTTTGAAGAATCGGAGCAGGCTCTTCATCGAGACTGAGTCAACGTTCAGTATCGCGTCCAGCGTGGACTTGGCCGCCTGGTACACGGCGTACTGCTGCGGGAACTCGCTGAGCATAAGGTCCGCAACTCCAGGATGTGCAAGAAGCTTGCCGCAGGAATTGCCCAGCCCCGGTTCAGTGCCGAAGCGGTCGTTGTATTCGCCGCACTCTTTTATTGAAACGTATTTCCCGGACATGAGTTCATCCAGCCAATCAACGCTGTCTCTGAACCAGTTGCCTACCCTTCCGCACGTACCATCCTGCCCGGCGGCGTCGCCCAGGGCAAAACCGTGCGGCGCATAGCCGTAAATGTGCAGTTCATAGTCCACGAAGTTGTCGTCCAGTGCACGCACAAAGGCATTTGTGTTCTGGACCGGCACAATCCAGTCAGTTCTGGAAGCCGCTATGAAGCACGGGCAGGTCTCAGTGCTGACCGCGGCGCAGGCGTTCGGCGCGTCCGGCACACTCTTGAGCATGCCGCCGAGTGTTACGCCGTAGCAGATTACGGCTGCAAACGGATTTTTACCGGCAAGAGATGCCGCCATCGACACCAGGTGGCCTCCGGCAGAAAACCCCACCGCTATTATGTGGTCCGTGTCCACTTTGAGCTCCTCCGCATGGGCGGTAATGTACTCCATAGCTTGGTTAAAGTCGTCCAGAGGGTACGGCCACTTGTAGTGTTCACCAACCGAATAGCGCAGTATAAAGGCGTTGTATCCGTGCTCATTATATGCTTTGGCTACAGGCTCGCACTCCCATTCACTGTGGTTGAGGTATCCACCCCCGGGAGCAATGAGGACCGATGGTACAGGTCGGTCCGACACAATATAGGCAGAGAGTGTCACATCTCTGCCTGCATTCAGGACAAAAGTTTCGTTCATGTTTCGTCACCTGGCTCTACGCCGAACATTTTTTCACAGCCCGGGATAAATCCCTCGGTGCTCATCCACGAGTCGATCAGCTTTTTAATGCGCCACTGCCCGCCGGGGCAACGGACGAAGGTGTTGCAATACCAGCCCCAGCCCTCAAATTTGCCGCCGTTTTTAAAGCTTATGCGGTCGTTCAGAGAGCTGAGAAGGATGGCTGTGTCGTCGTCTACAAAGTAGACGATGGGGTTGTGAGTCTGATGTGAAACTCCCCCGGCAATTTTGGTTATGCCGCGTGTCGCCTCTTTGCGCTTTTGCGGGCTGTTGTCAGTGGCGTTGCCAAACGTCATGCTTATCAGGTCGTCGCAGAAAACGTCTTCAAAGTCAGTTAAGTCCACACCGTGGTCCACACAGTAGCAATACTTATATTGCGTGGCCTTTATCTGCTCTAAGTCAAGTAACTGCTGCACCGTGAGCGGGCGTTTACCCGCGTTGTCCAATACGAGGCGTATATCTTCCAGCTCTACTTCGGCCATAGGCCAGTGCTTATAATTTGTGCCCACAAATAGACCTCCCCTCAAATATCATTCCTTATCCAGCGCCAATACGGCCTGCATGGCATCTGCCACGGCGTACATTATCTTGCGCGGCTGGGCCGCGTCGCCGATGGCGGTTACTGGGCAAATGTGCCTGTACTTCTCTGCTTCCGTCTCGCTGGGACGGAAGCCCATCGCCAGGCACACGGTATCGCAAGGAATGTCAAAACTCTCGCCATCGCGTTCAACCGTAACGCTGTTGCTTTGTATGCTCACCAGTTTGGTGCTCTCGTGTATGGTCAGGTTCGCCGCCGCCATCCATTTCAGAAGCATGGTCTTGTTTTGCACGAACAGAGGTTCTTGCAAAATCGTGGGGGCCATCTCCACAATAGTGACGTCCTTGCCGGTTATACCCAGATGCGCGGCCGCTTCACAGCCGACCATACCGCCGCCTATCATAACCACGCGCTTACCTATGTAGGCCAGATTCTCAAGAGCGTCGGTGGCGAAGCAGACGTTTATGCCGCCAATTCCCGGTATGGACGCCGGCCTGACAGGAATGCCGCCAGCGGCCCAGATCAGGTGGTCCGGCGCGTATTCGGCCACAGCTTCCGGCGTGGCCTCCTTCATGAAGCGAACCCTTATCCCCAGCGTGTCTAGCTCGTGCTTATAATACTTTAGGAGCTCCTCCATGTCGCGTTTGAATACGGGCATACTGGCCGCCAGGGCGTTGCCGCCTATATGGCTGCTGCGCTCCCACAGTTCAACTTCGTGGCCGCACATCTTCGCGTATATGGCCGCACTGCACCCACCGGGACCTGCGCCGACTATGAGCACACGCTTGGGATTGACCGCCAGCTTAAGCACTCGCTCTGTCTCATATCCGCAGCGTGGATTCACGGCACAGGTGACATGGTTGCCGCGGGAAATGTTGGCGATGCAGCCCTCATTGCAGGAGATGCAGGGCGTGATGTCATCCGTGCGCCCGCTGAGCACCTTGTGCGGCAGCTCAGGGTCGGCCAGCATGCCGCGGGCTATTGCCACATAGTCCGTCATCCCGCTCTCGAGGGCAAACTTCGCCTTTGACACGTTGCTGAGCCTGCCGTGGGCAATGACCGGTATGTTCACATTGTGACGTATAACATCCGCGGAGTGCATGTGGGGCACGGTCTCCTGGAAATAGTCGCAGGGCATGCCGTTTTCCCAGTTTTCATAGCATCCGGCGCAGATGTGCAGTGCGTGTACGCCGTATGCCTCAAGCCGCTTTGAGAGCTCTATGCCCTCGTCCATGCCGCGGTATCCGTCTTCGGTGGGCAGAAGATGGTCGGGAGTTATCTTGCAGATAATTCCCAATTTGCCCTGACCAACTTCCTTGACGATATCCAGAGTCTCGCAGAGCAGGCGCATACGTCCGCTCAAATCACCGCCGTATTCGTCAGTGCGCTTGTTCCAGCGCTTTGTGAGGAACTGGTCTAGGAGGTAACCACCGTAAGAGTGCGTCTCGACGGCGTCTATGCCGCACTCAACGCCAATCTCTATCGCGCGGCGGTAGTCACTTTTGAGCTGCTCTATTTCCGGCTTGGTCAGTGCGTGGCAAATTATGTTCGGGTCCTTGAGTATTGGTATCTCGGAGCACGAGGCCGGAACGCCGAAGCGGGGGCTGGACGCGCCTATTCTGCCCGTACCCAGCATGATTTGCAGCGCAACTTTGCAGCCGTGCTCATGCGCGGTGTCGCAGATCTCGCGCAGCATGTACTTGTTTTCATTGGTAAAAACGAGCGAGGCGTCCGTGTTGTTGTAGTCTGAATCTATCATACCGCCAATGATAATCATACCGGCCCCGCCTCTGGCGCGCTCTTTGTAGAACTCTGCCACTTCGCGGGTAAATCCACCCGGGTAGTGCAGGCCCATGGGGGCCATGATTATGCGGTTGTTGAGCTCAACGGGGCCTATTGAGCCCGGCGTGCTGAATGTATGCAATGATATCACCTCCGGCGCTCAGTCCATTCCACCGCCTGCCGCGGGAAGGGTTTCAGATGTGACACGGGAGGAGTCATCGCTCAGCATGAACATGTACACTTTGGCCACCTCTTCGGCAGGAGCAAAACGCCCCTGCGGGTTGCGGGCGGCGACCATGTCCTTTACCTCCTGGGAGATGGGTCCGACCATATCAGTATCCACGAGCCCGGGGGCCACGGCATTGACGCGGATATTGTCCTTAGCCAGCTCACGTCCCAGGTTGCGCGCGAGGGCGTTTATGCAGCATTTTGATACAGGATAGGCGCAGCCGGAGGCCGTGCCCCACATAGCGGTGTTCGAGCTGGAGAACAGCATCACCCCACCGCCGGCTTCTTTCATAATGGGCGCGACAGAATGTGCGCAGTTGAAGGTACCAAAGAGATTGAGCCCGACAACACGCTCAAAGTACTCGGGTGTGTAGTCATAGAAGTTGCCCATGCCGGTTATCCCCGCACAGCAGACGAGCATATCTATGCGGCCGTACTTGCCAGCTATTTCGTGCATTGCAGAGCTGACGCTCTCGTAATTGCGCAGCTCGGGCCACATACCGGATACCTCACTGCCCGGATATGCAGCGCGCAGGCTGTCCAGCGCGCTGTCAACGGTCTCCTGCTTGGAACCGAAAAGCACTACTTTTGCGCCCTGGGGCAGCAGCTTTTCAGCCACTGCGAAACCTATGCCGCGCGTGCCGCCGGTCACGACGGCAATTTTGTCCTTGAACATTTGCGGCCCCTTTCTCAGTCAAGGCCGCCGCCGGAGGCCGGAACCATAACGGCATTTATGCGGTATGCGGCGTCGCTGGCCAGGAAGCCATAGATACCCGCAACTTCTTCGGGCGTGACGAATCGGCCCTGGGGATTGTTTGCCGCCACCATAGCCTTCACTTCGGGGGTCAGACCGGCAGTCATGCGGCTCTCCACCAGGCTGGGGCCTACGCCTACCACGCGGATGTTGTCCTTGGCCAGTTCGCGTCCCAGGTTGCGGATGAGGCCTATGACTCCCGCCTTGGACACGGGATAGGCGCAGCCGGAGAAAGTGCCGTAGTCGCCGGTGTTCGAAGCGGTCATGATGATGACGCCGCCGCCCTGGGCCTTCATAACAGGCGCCACAGTGTGAGCAGCGTTAAAGCAGCCGAACAGGTTTACACCTATCACGCGCTCAAAATACTCAGGCGTGTAGTCGTAAAACTTACCCATGCCGGAAATGCCGGCGTTGCTGACCATGATGTCTATCCTGCCGTATATCTCAACCGCGCGGTTTACAGCCGCCTGCATAGCGGCATAGTCTCGCACATCAAAGCCCATAGCCGTGAGCTCATAGGACGGATTCTCCTCCAGTAGTTTAGCCACGGCGGCGTCTGCGTGCTCCTGGGTGGAACCGCAAAGGACTACGCGGGCGTGGTTTTTGAGGAACATCTGGCAGATGCCAAAGCCGATTCCGCTGGAGCCACCGGTGACAAATGCAACTTTTCCCTTAAACATGATAAATCCTCCGTTCAGAATATATGTAGTAGTTCAGTTCTTGGCCGTTTTGGGAGTCCTCAGCAGAATAAGTGCAAGGACCGCGACGGCCAGGCAGTAGATGGCGCAGATACGGAAAGTGCCGGTAAGAGCGTCGGCAAAGGCAGAACCGCTGTTCTGCAGTCCGGCGAGGACGCAACCGACGATGACGGCAGAGAGCTTACCGGCAAATGCCCACATACTCTGCGCTGCGCCGTATTCGCTCGGATCCATGTCACGCTGGAAGCACGGCGTCAGAGAGGTGTTGCCAAGTCCGACAGCTATGCCGCCGATAGCGGACACAACGTAAAAGATAATGTTGGAAGAATCCGGCTTAAGCATGCTGAGGACAAGAAGGCAAATACCGCTCAGCGCTATAGAGGACACAACCATAGGCTTCACGCGCCTCGCACTCTTGGCCAGTATCACGCCTATGACCGGACCGCCGAAGGTCAGCAACAGGGACGAGGGCCAGGTAAACGTACCAGTGACCGTGGCGCTGACGCCCATTATTTGCAGCGCGTAGATTGTGACATAGCCCGAAAAGACAACATTGTAGAGTATCAGCGCGATATTGCCGAGGAGTAAGTACCATGAGCAAACTCATATCCTGCGAGTTTAACATTGACACCGCCTGCGTTGAGCTGCGCTATGCCGATGGCGGCGGCATAAATATCTACTGTCCAGGCGTTGAGGACAGCTTCGACGCCACGCTGGCCATGCGCACGG
>CAKNRQ010000029.1 GCA_930990965.1 uncultured Clostridia bacterium | reverse complement strand
AGTTCCTCACTGAGGAGCTGGACGCCGTGTTTACGGACATCTTCCCCGACGCGGTGAAGATCGGCATGGTCTCCTCGGCCCCGCTTATAGAGGTGATAGCGGAGCGGCTGCGGCACTATCAGGCCCGGCACATTGTGGTCGACCCCGTCATGGTCGCCACGAGCGGGTCCCGGCTGCTGCGCGACGACGCCGTCGGCGCGCTGGAGCATGAGCTCCTGCCGCTCGCAGAGGTGGTCACGCCCAACATCCCGGAAGCCGAGATACTTGCGGAGATGTCCATAAGCTCGCCCGAGGACATGGAGAAGGCCGCACGGGCCATCTCTGAGCGCTTTAACTGCGCCGTGCTCTGCAAGGGCGGGCACGACCTCAACGACGCCAACGACCTGCTTTGGGCCGGCGGCGAAGCCCACTGGTTTATGGGCAAACGTATTGACAATCCCAACACCCACGGCACCGGCTGCACGCTTTCGAGCGCCATAGCGTCCAACCTGGCCAAGGGATTCAACCTCCACGACAGCGTGGAGCGCGCGAAGAGCTATATCTCGGGCGCGCTCTCAGCCATGCTCGACCTCGGCCACGGACGCGGGCCGATGAATCACGCCTTTGATCTCAAAGGCGAATACGCCGTGGAGGTGCGATAAAATGAAAAAAACAACAGCATTCCAGAACTCCCTCATCTGGTTCGGCGCGGCGGTCTCGCTGGCCGAGATACTCACAGGTACTTATTTTGCCCCGCTCGGTATGGGTAAGGGTCTGCTTGCCATAATCGTCGGCCATGTCATAGGATGCGTGCTGTTCTTCCTCGCCGGATTGATTGGCGGCAGGGAGAGAAAGAGCGCGATGGAGACGACGAAGATGAGCTTCGGACACTACGGTGGGCTGCTTTTCGCGCTGCTGAATGTCATGCAGCTCGTCGGCTGGACAGGCATCATGATTTACGACGGCGCCGTCGCCACCAACGGCATTTTTGAGGCCGGTATTTGGGTCTGGAGCATAGTTATAGGCGTACTTATAATCGTGTGGATAGCCGTGGGAATCACGAACCTCGGCCTGCTGAACAAGATAACCATGGCGCTGCTCTTTGTGCTCACTATGGTGCTATGCTTCGTCATATTCCGCGGCGGCAACCCCACCGCGACCGCGACCGAGACCATGACGTTCGGCGCGGCTGTAGAGCTGGCTGTGAGCATGCCACTTTCGTGGCTGCCTGTCATAAGCGACTATACGAGAGAGAGCGAGAAGCCGTTCAAAGCGACGCTGGCCAGCACCGTGACCTACGGCCTGGTAAGCTGCTGGATGTATATTATCGGCATGGGCGCTTCCATCTTCACCGGCGAGAGCGACATAGCTCAGATAATGCTCCGCGCCGGCCTGGGAATACCCGCGCTGCTGATACTTATACTCTCCACCGTCACGACTACCTTCCTCGACGCGTTCAGCGCCGGCATTTCCTGCGAGAGCCTGAGCAAGAAGCTCAACGGAAAAGTGATAGGCATTATTGCAACCGTAGTCGGTACGCTGGGCGCCTGCTTCTTCAATATGGACGACATCACCAACTTCCTGTACCTCATAGGCAGCGTGTTCGCGCCCATGATAGCCGTACAGATAACCACCTATTTCATACTTAAAAAGGACAGCTTCAATGCCGCCTTCGACTGGCCGAACCTCATCGTCTGGGCGCTCGGCTTTGTGGCATACCGGCTGCTGATGAACGTTGACCTGCCTGTCGGCAACACCCTGCCAGCGGTGGCCATAACGATGGTTCTGTGCTGGATTGTCAATAAGCTCGTCGGCAATCGCGCGAAGGCGTGAGCGCTGTTGGGGAGGGCGTTCGCGCCCTCCCGCTTGTACGATTCTACGCTGCCACGTATATACACAGCACATTTTTTGCAATATCGCTTGACAAATAGCAGCGGTACTGCTATACTTTTAGAGCTAAAACAAAGCAGGACGGTATCCGCCGTACTCACCCGGCCGCTGAGGGCGCGCTGTGGTTAACATGAACTTTGAAGCTTTTGGGGTTGGTTTCCCCATGCTTTTGTATGTTTGCGCGGATGCTGTCACGGTGTCCGCGCTTTTTGCGCAAAGCTATTTCCAGCGGGAGGTGTCTTTAATAGCAGTCACAGATTATCAGGTCAACGAGGAGATACGCGACCGGGAGGTGCGCCTCATCGGCGAGGAGGGCGAACAGCTGGGTATCATGTCCGGCGCCGCCGCCATGCAGATAGCCATTGAGAAGGACCTGGACCTGGTCAAGATCGCGCCGGGCTCCAATCCGCCGGTCTGCAAGATAATGGATTACGGCAAGTACCGTTTCGAGCAGAGCAAGCGGGAGAAAGAGGCGCGCAAGAACCAGCGCGTGATTGAAATCAAAGAGATACGCATGTCCCCGAGCATTGGCGAGAACGACTTCCTCGTCAAGCTGCGCAACGGGCAGAAATTCCTCGCCGACGGCGACCGGGTCAAGGTCACAGTGCGTTTCCGCGGCCGTGAGATGGCCCACACGAACATAGGCGAGCAGCTGTTGCGCGACTTCGCGGACAAGTGCGCCGAGATTGCCAATCTCGACAAGCAGCCCAAGCTGGAGGGCAGGAACATGTCCATCTTCCTCTCCCCCAAGCCTCAGGCTCCCGCCAAAAAGCAGACCAAACAGCCCAAGCCTCAGAAGGAGGCCGAACAGGCTGACACCGGTTCAACAGCAGAGTAACCACCAAGGAAGGAGAAAAGCATCATGCCGAAACTTAAGACGCATTCCGGCGCGAAGAAGAGGTTCAACCTCACCAAGACCGGCAAGGTAAAGCGTGGCCACGCCTATAAGAGCCACATTCTCACCAAGAAAGACACCAAGCGCAAGAGGGGCCTCCGTCAGGGCGCCTACGCGGACGAGACCAACGTCTCCGCGATAAAGCGCATGATCCCGTATAAATAAGGAGGAAGCAGCAAATGGCCAGAGTTAAAGGCGCGATGATGACGCGCAAGAGAAGGAACAAGATGCTCGGTCTGGCGAAGGGCTACTGGGGCAACAAGTCCCGCCACTTCAAGATGGCCAAGCAGCAGGTCATGAAGTCCGGCCGCTACGCTTACGTCGGCCGCAAGCAGAAAAAGCGCGACTTCCGCAGCCTGTGGATTACCCGTATCTCTGCCGCGTGCAAGCTCAACGGCATGAATTACTCCACTTTTATGCACGGCCTCAAGCTCGCCGGTATCGACATGAACCGCAAGATGCTCTCCGAGACCGCCATACACGATCCCGCCGCCTTCACCGCCCTGTGCGAGAAGGCCAAGGCTTCCCTGTAAGCTGCAAAAAGACCAGGCCGTAAGGACCGGGCCAAAGCAGCACTAAGAGAAGGCAGGCGCTGTCAATACAGCGCCTGCCTTCTCTTATACATTTTTTCGACTGTTTTGCTCTGGTTTGACCTGACCTAAGAACATTTATACCCGCGCAGAGAGTGCTTTGCCTACGGGAATCTTTGCGTTCGGAGATGCAGATTTTGCCGTGAACAGCGGCTTGGGGCGCTGGGGGCGCGCCGTATATGGGTGCATAATTAAAGAGAAATACGGATTATAATACGTGGCAATTTTCGACTGTTTCTGTATACTGATGGTAAGGAGGATTTTGCCGTGCTGGAACAGCCGAATTGGCATAGCAGCATTGGCGTTACCAATTAGAGGAGTAGGGTGACAAAGATGAAATCCAGATATGAGATAGCTCTTGTGTTGCAGGAACTGGGCATTACGCCGAACTACACGGGGTATTTCCAAACCGCGGAGGCAGTGGGGTTATGTGTCAAAGAACCGGAACGGCTCACACTGATAACTAAGCTGGTTTACGCGGAGGTGGGGAAGAAATACGCCGTCAAGTGGACGACTGTAGAGCGAAACATACGGACGGTAGCTGCCATGGCGTGGGAGAAGAGCCCGTTGCTGATGGAGGAGCTCATGGGCTGCAAGTTGAACTACAGGCCATGTGCATCGCAATTTGTGGCTGCGCTTACGATGAAGGTGCTGTCCCGCTGTATGCCTCATAGTAAACTGGATAAGGCGCAGCTTGAAGAGCGTGAAAACCTGGCGTGAAGCCTGGAGAACAGGCGCCGCCCAATAGCCCAATAGGCAGATTACAGATTGCCAGATTCGCAAAAAGCTGTCACAAAACGGAGGTTTTGTGACAGCTTTTGTCTTGAGGGTGCTTTTAATACATCATACTCATGCCGATTGCATTGGCCAGCATGTGGTAAAGTATAGGGGCCCAGATGCTGCCAGAACGCTCATAGCACCAGTTGAAGGCCAGGGACGCGGGCAGGTAGAGCACGGCAGATAAGAGCGCTGCCGGGTCGTATATGGCGTATTGCCAGACATGGTAGAGCGAGAAAACAAGCGCGCTCACAATCCAGGCGAGCAGACGGCTGCGGCGGTGCAGCCCGCCAAATACCAGGCCGCGGAAGAGCACTTCCTCCACGATGGGGGCCATGAACACCGTCATGGCTATCAGCTTGTTCAAGCCCTCCGGGGCCATGGCCTCGATGGCCGTATTGTTAGGCGAACTCAGGTCAACGGCGTCAAAGAGTATCAGCGCGTAACTGAGCATGAGGCTGAGCGCAGTTTCCAGCAGATATGCCGAAGCTATGGCTATGAGGAACGAGCCAATGCGGTCAATCGCGGCGCTGAAGCCGGCATGCAGGAAACGCCAGCACAGTATGAGGGTGTATGCAAAACCAATTATGTAATATATGAGGTTGAGCGTTACAGAGTCCAGGTTGGGTATTATAAGCGCCAACTTGGGCAGCAGCAGCGGCAGGGCGAAGAGGTGTATGGGCAGGTATATGAGTTCTGCCAGGCGCTCGCCCGGACGCATCAGGTCGATAAACTGTGGACGGTTGGGTATAACGGGTCTATTTTCCATCAAGGGGCCAACTTTCTTTGCAGCTGATAGAGCAGGTTCATCGCCTCTATGGGCGTCAGGGTGTCGAGTTTTGCCGAGCGGATGGCGTCGAGCACTTCGTCGCTTGCGCCGTCGCCTAGCGTCATCTGCTGCGGCCCGGCGTCGTCATGCGCTGCGGTGTGTGGCGCTCCGGAGGTTTCAACCAGCTCCGCGAGGCACTCTTTGGCGCGGCGCACCACGCTGTCGGGCACTCCGGCGAGCGAGGCGACTTCGATGCCGTAGCTCTCGTCGGCTGCGCCGGGGACTATGCGGCGCAGGAATATGATGCCGCCGCTCTGCTTCTTCGCGGTGATGGAGTAGTTCTTCACTCCGTCAATGTGCCCTGCCAGCTCGGTGAGCTCGTGGTAGTGGGTGGCCAGCAGGGTCTTTGCGCCGAGCCGCCTCTTATCCGCGCAGTATTCGAGCACCGCGCGGGCTATGGCTACGCCGTCGTAGGTTGAGGTGCCGCGGCCTATCTCGTCGAGGATGATGAGGCTGCGCGAGCTCGCGGCTTTGAGAATCTGCGCGACTTCCAGCATCTCGACCATGAAGGTACTCTGGCCTCCGGCCAAGTTGTCGGAGGAGCCGATGCGCGTGAAAACGCGGTCCACAACTCCGATGCTGGCGCTGCGCGCGGGTACGAAGGAACCCATTTGAGCCATGAGCACAATCAGGGCGGTCTGGCGCATGTAGGTGCTCTTGCCGGCCATGTTGGGGCCGGTTATGACCGCCAGCCTGTCGCTCGTGAGGTTCAGGTAGGTGTCGTTGGGCACGAAGCGCGTGTCCTTTTGCATGTACTCGACCACCGGGTGGCGGCCGTCGCGTATTTCGATCACGCCCGAGTCGTCTATCTCGGGGCAGACATAGCCGTTGCGTACGGCGGCTTCGGCCAGGGAGCGCAGCGCGTCGAGCACGGAGAGCAGCGCGGCCGTGTTGCCCAGCGCGTCCAGGCGCGCGGCGAGTTTGGCGCGCACCTCGCAGAAGAGGGTGTATTCCAGCCTGGCGTCGTTCTCGTTGGCCGAGGATATCTCGCTCTCGAGCGTCTTGAGCTCGGCGGTGAAGTAGCGCTCGTGGTTTACCAGCGTCTGCTTGCGTATATAGTCGGAGGGCAGTTCCTCGGCCGGGACCTTGCCCGGTATATCTATATAGTAGCCGAAGACGCGGTTGTAGGCGATGCGCAGCTTCTTGATGCCCGTGCGCTCTATTTCCCGCTGCTGCATCTCCGCGAGCAGGGAGGCCGAATTGTTCATCACGTCGCGCAGGTGGTCTACCTCCTGCGAGTAGCCGGGGCGTATCAGCCCGCCGTCGTGGAGCGTGACGGGCGCGTCGGGGTGGATGGCGCCCAGTATTTCCTCGCGCACGTCCTCGAGCGCGTCCATGTCCGCTATAGCGGAGAGCAGGACGCTCCGGCGTCCGGAGAGCAGCTCCTTTATACGCGGCAGGGCCTCACAGCTTGCGGCCAGCGCGAGCAGGTCCCGGCCGTTGGCCGACTGATAGCCCAGGCGCGAGGCCACTCGCTGCATGTCGCCTATGCCGTCGAGGGCCGCACCGAGCTCGCCGCGCAGGACGTTGTCCTCCTTGAGCTCGCGCACGGCAGCCAGGCGCTGAAGTATGTCCTGCGGCTTGAGCAGCGGCATCTCCACCCAGGAGCAGAGCGTGCGCGCGCCCATCGGGGTTTTGGTGCGGTCGAGCACGCCCAGCAGGCTGCCGGCCTTTGCGCCGGTGCGCAGGTTGGCCGTCAGCTCAAGGCTGCGCCGGGTCTGCCAGTCCAGCTCCATGTACCTGTCGTCCTCGCGGAATTCCAGGCGGTTTATGTGCGCCATGTCGCACTTCTGAGTGTCGGAAATGTATTGCAGCAGCGCGCCGCAGGCGAGTGAGGCGTCGGTAGCGGCTTCGGGCAGTTCATTTGCGCCCTTGGAGAACTGCGCGTCCAGCCGTTCGGCGGCCGCGGAGGCGTCGAAATATCCGTCTACCTGCTCTATTGAGCAGCCTATGCGCCTGCGCAAAAAGTCTGCCAGCGTCTTGTCGGCGCCCGCGGCGGCGTTTAGCACCACCTCGCGCGGAGTGAAGGAGCTCAGTTCGTTTAGTATGTGCGGCATCACCGGCGCTTTGCACTCCATGGCGAAGAACTCGCCGGTGGACACGTCGCAGAAGGCCATGCCGCCGCTGCTGCCGCGCACGCAGATGGCGCAGACGTAGTTGGGCTTGTCGCCCTCCAGCATGGACGACTCTGTCACTGTGCCGGGGGTGATGACCCTGATGACGTCGCGCTTTACGAGGCCCTTGGCCGTGGCCGGGTCCTCAAGCTGTTCGCAGACGGCGACCTTATAGCCCTTTTGCAGCAGCCGGGATATGTAGGCCTCGGATGAGTGGTAGGGCACGCCGCACATAGGCATTTGCTCCGAGACGGGCTTGTTGCGGTCGCGCGTGGTCAGCATCAAGTCCAGCTCGCGCGAGGCGAGCACCGCGTCTTCGTCGAAGAGTTCGTAGAAGTCGCCGAGCCGGAAGAAGAGCAGGCAGCCCTGATGCTGTTTTTTTATTTCGTAGTACTGTTTTTGCAGCGGAGTGAGGGTGGAGGCGTCGCGCTCTGCAAGGGGCACGCGCCCGGAGAGATCTCTGTTTTTGCCCTTGGTTCCAGGCATATGCCCCTCCTTAATCATGCCGCACCGGCACGCCGTAGAGCGCCCAGGTGTTGCCGTCGGTTATTTCGACGTCCATGAACTGGCCCACAAGCGACTCGTCGCCGGACATGTGTACCAGGCGGCCGCCGTTAGTGCGCGCGGAGAGGTTGTACGGACTGCGGCCGGTGGTGCCGTCGACCAGCACGCGCTGCGTAGTACCTATGTACGCCGCGTGCTTCTCGGCAGATATCTCGTTGGCGCGTTCAACCAGGCGGTCAAACCACTCCTGCTTCACTTCGCGCGGGACGGGGTCGGGCATGGCCGCGGCCTTAGTGCCTTCGCGCGGGGAGAATATGAAGGTGAACATCGCGTCGTAGCGCACTTCCTCTATGAGACGCATCGTGTCCTCGAAGTCCTCGGCCGTCTCGCCGGGGAAGCCGACGATGATGTCCGTGGTGAGCACGAGCTCTGGCATCAATTCGCGGGCCATGCGCACTTCGTCCAGGTACTTCGCGCGGTCATAGTGGCGGTTCATCTCGTGCAGGATGCGGTCGGAGCCGCTCTGGACGGGCAGGTGGATGTGCTTGGCGCACTTTTCGCACTCGGCCATGGCGCGGAAGAGCTTTTCCGTGGCGTCGCGCGGATGGCTGGTCATGAAGCGGATGAGGAAGTCGCCCGGGATGTCGTTGATGGCGCGGATCAGGTCGGCGAAGTCGCGGCCCTCGCCGAGATCCTTGCCGTAGCTGTTGACGTTCTGGCCGAGGAGGGTGATGTCCTTGTATCCGGCTTCGACGAGCTGCCGCGCCTCGGCGACGACGTCGTCAAAATGCCGCGAGCGCTCGCGCCCGCGCACATAGGGGACGATGCAGTAGGTGCAGAAGTTGTTGCAGCCGTACATGATGCTCAACCAGGCCTTCACCTTGCCTGAGCGGCGCACGGGCAGGCCCTCGGCCACTACGCCCTCGCTCGGCGGGGCGTCGAACACGCGCTTGCCGGTAGTGCGCGCGCGGTTGTAGAGTTCCGGGAAACGCCAGAGCTCGTGTGGCCCGAAGACGAGGTCGACCACGCGGAAGCTCTTCTTGAGCTTTTCGGCCATGTGCGGCTGCTGCACCATGCAGCCGCAGACCGCGACGAGGAGGTCAGGGTTCTTGGCCTTGGCGTGGACAAGCGCGCCGACGTTGCCCAACACGCGCATCTCGGCGTGCTCGCGTATGGCGCAGGTGTTTACAACTATGAGGTCGGCCTCCTGCTCTTTGTCGGTGAAGCCGTAACCCATGAGTTCAATGTAGCCGCGTATCTCTTCGCTGTCGGCTTCGTTCTGCTGGCAGCCGTAGGTGTCGACGAACGCGAGCGGCTTTTTGCCGCTGGCCTCTATGCGCTCGCGTATCTCAAAGCATATCTCCCTCTGCCGCGCGAGCTCGGATTCGGGGATTTCGACTCTTTTGTATGGCATTCTAACAATTCTCCTAACAGGCGATACTATCATAGCTTATCATTGTATCATTTTTATCTGGAAAGTTCAACGACTTTAAATTATAATGTAAATATCTATCGAAACACAACGAGGTGAACCATGCCCAGGATTAACATACTCTCGCCCCATGTGGCAGACCTCATAGCGGCGGGCGAAGTGGTTGAGCGCCCCGCGTCGGCAGTCAAGGAGCTCTTGGAGAACGCCATAGACGCCGGGGCCCGGAATATAACGGTGGAGTTTTCGGGCGGCGGCGCGGAGCTCATACGCATAACCGACGACGGCTGCGGTATGAGCGCGGAGGATGCGGGCGTTGCGTTTTTGCGCCATGCCACGAGCAAGCTGCACGACGAGCGCGGCCTGGAATCCATAGGCACGCTGGGTTTTCGCGGCGAGGCTCTGGCGGCAATCTCCAGCGTCTCGCACATAGAGCTCACCACCTGCGAACACGGCGCAGCCGAGGGCACGTACATGAGCCTTGACGCGGGAGATATACAGGAGATGCGCCCGGCGGGCGCGCCCGAGGGCACGAGCATCGCCGTGCGCGGCCTCTTTTATAACACCCCCGCGAGGCGCAAGTTCCTCAAGAGCGACAGGGCAGAGGGCTCTGCCTGCCTGCAGGCGGCGCTGCGCTGCGCGCTGGGACGGCCCGACGTATCCATACGCTGCATCCGCGACGGCAGGGAGGAGTTCTTCACTCCCGGCGACGGCCGGGCAGAGAGCGCGGTTTATTCCCTGCTCGGACGTGAGACCGCGCTCGCCATGCTGCCAATACTGTCGTCGGAGGACATAGGCCCCGTTACAGTGACCGGTTTCACCGGCACGCCGGGTTCAGGCCGCGGCAGCCGCAGCGCGCAGTACTTCTTCGTGAACGGCCGGCACATAAAGAGCCAGCTGGTCCAGGCCGCCGTGGAACAGGCTTACAAGGGCACTTTGCTCACCGGCAAATACCCGGCCTGCGTAATATACCTGAACATAAACCCATCTGCGGTCGATGTAAACGTCCATCCGGCCAAGACAGAGGTCAAATTCTCCGACGAGCGCGCAGTTTTCAACGCGGTACACTATGCCGTGCTGGGCGCGCTTGAGGAACAGCGCGCACCCGTGCAGGCAAGCGAGGAGCCTCCGGTGCGCTTTACCTCCGGAGCGGATGCCGGTGAGGCCGAGCCGCCGCACGCTCCGAGAGCCCCTTCGCGCTGGAGTTCGGGGTATTCCTACGCCCCGCGCCGTGAGAGCAGCGGCGAAACCTGGAGCCTGAGCAGCCCGACTATGGGCTATCAGACGAGGCTCGACCTCTCACGTGCCGAGGCTTCATCGCACTATGTCCCGCCCAGAGAGGAATACAGCAGCAGCGAGCCGAAAGCCGCGGCCCCGGAGCCGGAAGAGAGTGTTGTGTCTGAGCCGGAGGAAGAGCCGGTGCGTGTGATCGGCGAGGCGCTGGGGCTTTATATATTGGCCCAGCAGGGCGAGGCCCTGGTGATAATCGACAAGCACGCGGCCCATGAACGCATGCTCTACGACGCCCTGGTAGCCCAGGACGCGCCGGTACACAGCCAGACGCTGCTGACGCCCGCGACGCTGACGCCTGATTCAGAGTGCGCCGCCGCGCTCGAGACCTATGTGAACGAGCTGGAATCGCTGGGGTTCGAGTACGAAAACTTCGGCCGCGGCTCATTCATAATTCGCGCCGCCCCGGCAACTCTGTCTGCGGACGAAGCCGCTGCGGCTCTGGAAGAGGCCGCTGAAGAGCTCGCCAAATCGCATACTCCCGATATAGCCAACGCCAGAGCCGAACTGCTCAAAACCGTGGCCTGCAAAGCCGCCATAAAAGCCGGACCCTCGAGCGAGCCGGAAGAGATAGAAAAGCTCGCCCGAGCCGTCTGCTCCGGCCAGGTGCGCTATTGCCCCCATGGCCGCCCCGTGGCCTGGGTCCTGACGAGAAAGGACCTGGACAAGCAGTTCAAGAGGATAGTGTGAGGCTGGGCGGTATGCGTGCATATCAGCCATACGGCGTAAATTCAATGTATCCCACGCCGCATTACGCGGCAAAATAGAATTGCATCAGCGGGCGGCTCGGGCTGCCCGTCTGTGAGAGGATGAAACGATGAGAATAGCAGTAATTACCGGCGCGTCGTCCGGCATGGGACGCGAATTTGCCAAGGGCATAGACGCCGAGGAGCGCCTGGACGAAATCTGGCTCATAGCCCGCCGACGTGACCGCCTGGAAGAGCTCTCCCGTGAGCTGCGCGCCAGGACCCGCATAATCCCGCTGGACCTGCAGAATCCGGCGTCCTTCAAAGAGTACGAAGCCCTGCTCAAGAGCGAGCAGCCGAATGTGAGCACGCTGTGCAACGCCGCGGGTTTCGGCCGCTTCGCGCTTTTCGACGAGGTGGATCTTGAAACCAACCTCGGCATGATAGACTTAAACGACAAGGCCACCGTGGCCATGACCCAGCTCACTCTGCCGTATATGAAGCGCGGCAGCCGTGTGCTGAACCTCGACTCCCTCTCGGCCTTCCAGCCCGTGCCGTACGAGTGCATCTACGGCGCGACCAAGGCCTTTGTACTGAGCTTTTCCCGCGCGCTGAACGTGGAACTTGCCCCGCGCGGTATCCGCGTCATGGCCATTTCTCCCGGCTGGGTGCAGACAGAGTTCTTCGACCACGCGGTCAGCGACAACGGCGCGGTCACATATTACGACAAAATCTGGACGCCGGAGCAGGTCGTTGAACGTGCCCTGAGCGACTACAAAAAGGGCAGGGACGTCTCCGTACTCGGCGCAAGCGTGCGCCGTCAGGTGTTGCTCGTCAAACTGCTGCCGCACAGCCTCGTCATGAAAGTGTGGATGAAACAGCAGGGGCACGATAAACGGAAACACGTGGATTGAAAATAAACCCCGGGCGCCGAAACTAAACCGGCACCCGGGGTTTGATGCTGTATTTTACACTACAAACCTGTAGCCCAGACCGCGCACGGTCTGTATGTAGCGGGGCCGCGACGGGTCGTCCTCTATCTTGGCCCGCAGCCGGCTTATATAGACCATGACCGTGTTCTCGTCCACCAGGTTGCCGCCCCAGATGAGGTCATAGAGACGGCCGCGTGAGAAGATGCGGTCAACGTTGCTCATGAAGAGCTTCATTATGGCGTTCTCCTTGCTTGAGAGGACTATTTCTTCTCCGTTTTTGTAAAAACGCAGCGTGCCTGTGTTGTAGGCAAATGGCCCCGCCGTAATCACATCTTCAAGCGGCAGGCCGCGGCTGCGCCGTATTATGGCCCGGGCTTTGGCCGAAAGGATGATAGGATTGAAAGGTTTCGTGACATAGTCGTCCGCGCCCAGGTCCAGGGCATAAAGCTGCTCATATTCTTCACTGTGCGAACTCAGCACTATGATGGGCACGCGCATGCCCCGGCCGCGTATCGTCTGTATCACGTGCAGTCCGTCTATTCCCGGGAGATCGAGTTCCAGCACTACAAGATCATATGAGGCAAGGGTCAGGCGTTCAAGCCCCTCTTCTCCACTCGAAGAGGATTCCGTGACCATCGCCGCCGCCCTGAGCGAGCGCCCGAGTACCGTCCTTATGTGTGCGTCAGCGTCAATTATCAATACCCTGTCTGCCATAAACACTCCCTGAAACACTGTCTTAATAATTTTTAAGATTTTGTTAATATATCGTATTATAGCATCATGCTACGGCAAAATCAAGCAAACTGGTGCATTTGCGGTATATTTACCTCATGATAATAAAATAACACTCCCAAAATGCTAACCAGGTATATTTAAATACATTAACAAATATTAAGATTATATAAATACACGTTTAAATAAAGTTTGTTATACTTTTCACTATGATATACGGAGCATTGTGCCCGTGTCCGGGTGAACAATTCCACAGGACAGGCAGGCTGCGCTCCGATATTTGCCCGTATACATATATCATCGGGAGGTATAGACAAAATGAAGAAGTTGACAGCAACCGTACTTACGCTGCTCATGTGCGTCGGCCTGTTGACTGGCTGCGGAATAACCGTTGTCCAGTACACGCCCGCCGGCAGCACCCCTGACGTGGAGCCGACACCCGAGACGACGCCGTCCGGAGACCTCGAAGTACCCGAGGGCGAACTGGCGATGGGCTTCTACATGACTGCCGCCTACGCCTCCGGGCACAGCGGTTCTTCAAATGCGAGCGCGGATGCCGACGGCCTGGCCCAGGCCAACGTGGACATCTACGCCGTGACCATCAACAGCGAGGGCGTCATTGTTGACTGCAAGATAGACGCCATCCAGTGCAAGACCAACTTCAACACCAGCGGCGCAATCACAACCGACCTCACCAGCGAGATTCTCAGCAAGATGGAGCTCGACGACGACTACGCGATGCGCGGCGCAAGCAGTATCAGCGCTGAGTGGGATGAGCAGGTCAGGGCTCTCGAGGAGTATTGCATCGGCAAGACTCCTGACGAGGTCGCGGGCATAGCCGTTGACGACAGCGGCGTGGCCACCGATGCCGACCTGGTGGCTGGTATCACCATGCCTCTCGCCAACTTCATCGACGGTGTTGTCGCCGCCTGCAACAACGCGCGTGTGAACGGTGCCAAGGAGGGCGACACCCTCTATCTGCAGCAGAGCAGCTCCTACAGCGACTCCAGCGCGGACGCCTCTGCCGAGGCCGACGGCCTGGCCCAGGTCGATGTGACGGCTGGCGCCTACACCCTGGCTGCCGACGGCACTATTACCGACATTGATCTCGACTGCGTGCAGACGAAGATAAACTTTAACGCCAGCGGCGAGCTGACTACGGAGGAAGGCACGACCTGGACTACCAAGACCGACCTGGACGACGACTACAACATGCGTCCTGCCAGCCCGATAGGGGCCGAGTGGGATGAGCAGACCGCTTACTTTGAGGAGTACTGCATAGGCAAGACGGTGGCGCAGGTGGCCGGCATCAGCATCGACGCTGAGACCAACCATCCGACCGAGGCCGACCTCATCACCGGCTGCACGATGAACGTCAATTCCTTCATCGCTGTGCTTGAAAAGAGCCAGAGCACCCTTGAAGTACCCGAGGGCGAATTGGCTATGGGATTCTACATGACGACGAGCTACGACACGAGCTACAGCGGCTCTCATGCCGCGAGCGCTGATGGCAACGGCCTTGCCCAGGCGAACATCGACATCTACGCTGTCACCATCAACAGCGAAGGCGTGATAGTTGACTGCAAGATAGACGCCATCCAGGCGAAGACAGAGTTTGACGCCAGCGGCGCTCTTGTGACCGAGGTTGGCGCGAACAATCCGAGCAAGATGGAGCTGGGCGACGACTATGCCATGCGTGCGGCCTCCGGCATTGGGGCTGAGTGGGATGAGCAGGTCATAGCGCTTCAGAACTACTGCATCGGCAAGACCCCTGCAGAGATACAGGGCATAGCTCTTGACGACGCCGGCAAGGCGACTGACGCCGACCTGATAGCGGGCATCACGATGCCTCTTGGAGATTTCATAGCCGGAGTGGTAGCGGCGTGCAACAACGCGCGCGTGAACGGCGCGAAGGAAGGCGACACGCTGTATCTGCACTCTGACAGTTATCTGAGCGACAGCAGCGCAGCCGCCAGCGCGGACGCTGACGGCCTGGCCCAGAACGACACGACGGCTGGTGCCTACACAATAGCTGCCGACGGCACTATTACCGACATCGACCTCGACTGCGTGCAGACGAAGATAAACTTCAACGCCAGCGGCGAGCTGACGACCGAGGAAGGCACGACCTGGACGACCAAGACCGACCTGGACGACGGCTACAACATGCGTCCTGCCAGCCCGATAGGGGCCGAGTGGGATGAGCAGACCGCTTACTTTGAGGAGTACTGCATAGGCAAGACGGTGGCGCAGGTGGCCGGCATCAGCATCGACGCTGAGACCAACCATCCGACTGAGGCCGACCTCATCACCGGCTGCACGATGAACGTCAACTCCTTCATCGCTGTGCTTGAAAAGTCCGCTGCGTAAATGACACGTAATCGCAGCATAACCATGCGGGCCGCGGCGCTGCTTATCGCGGCGCTGCTGCTCGCGCTGAGCGGCTGCTCCGGCACAACAGTGCCGGAGCCGTCGGGTTCTGAGACAGCGGCGGGTAACAGTGAACTCACCCGCTATCAGGCCACTTTTCTCGAACTCTTCGATACCGTGACGGCCATTGTGGGTTACTCAGCCGATGAGCAGAGCTTTTCCGAAATGGTCAGCGCCTTTCACGACGAGTTGGAGGAGTACCACCATCTATATGACATATATAACGACTACGAGGGCGTAACCAACATAAAGACCATAAACGACAACGCCGGAGGAGACCCGGTAGAAGTCGATCAGCGCATCATAGACCTGCTGCTCTTTGCACGCGAGATGTACGAGAGCACCGGCGGCAGGACCAACGTCATGATGGGCAGCGTGCTCTCACTCTGGCACGATGCGCGCGAGAACGGGATCAACAACCCCGACCGCGCCTACCTGCCGGACAGCGAAGAGCTCGAAGCGGCGAATGAGCACACCGGTATGGACGCCCTTGTCATCGACGACGAGGCGAACACGGTGCAGATAACCGACCCGGAGGCCAGCCTTGACGTGGGAGCTGTGGCCAAAGGTTACGCCGTGCAGCGCGTGTGTGACGATATGCCAGAAGGGCTGCTGGTGAGCGTGGGCGGCAACGTCTGCGCCACGGGCCCGAGGCCGACCGACGGCTCGGATTGGGTGGTAGGAGTCCAGGACCCCGACGGGGGTACGAGCGACTACCTGCTGACCGTGAACGTCACAAGCGGCAGCATAGTGTCCAGCGGCGACTATCAGCGCTATTACACCGTTGACGGCGTGCGTTATGGTCACATTATTGACCCGGATACGCTCTACCCGCCCACATATTGGCGGGCCGTGAGCGTGCTTGTGGACGATTCCGGCCTGGGAGACGCGCTGAGCACGGCGCTGTTCTGCATGGACCAGGAGTCCGGACAGGAGCTTCTGGACAAGTACAACGCTGTGGCCGTGTGGATTGACTATGACGGCAGCCTGATATACAGCGACGGCTTTGCCGGGTATGTCAACGAGGTAGTTGAGTGAACGCTGCAGGCGTTTGCTTTGGCCCTTTAATAATTGAGAGGTGAGAATATGAAACATATGTTCAGCGGCGGCATACATCCCGACGGACACAAGGATATGTCGCGCGGTGGAGCGCCTGTGCCGGTGCCGGCCCCGGAGACGGTGGTCATACCCATGAGCCAGCACATAGGCTCCGCGTGCAAGCCGCTGGTTGCCGTGGGCGACGCCGTGCTGATGGGGCAGAAGATTGGCGACGGCGACGGACGTAGCTCGCCGGTTCACGCCACCGTATCCGGCACTGTGACGGCCATTGAGGAGCGCGAAGTCCCCTCCGGCGGGCGTGCGCTCTGCGTCATAATCAAGAACGACTTCAAAGACAACGCCGTGGAGATGAAGGGCGTCAAGGACTATATGAGCCTGGACGCCAAGACCCTCTCCGACATAGTCCGCGATGCCGGTATCGTCGGTATGGGCGGCGCCGCCTTCCCGACCAACTCCAAGATAGCCTCCACTGCGGGCAAGACTGAGGACGTCCTCATAAACGCCTGCGAGTGCGAGCCCTACATCACCAGCGACGACACCATCATGTGCACTGCGACTGCCGACGTCATCGGCGGCGCGAGGCTGCTTGCTAAGGTGCTCGGCGCGAAGAAGAGCATAATCGCCGTTGAGGACAACAAGCCCGAGGCCATAGAGGCCCTGCGCGCCGAGGCCGGAGACGACGAGCTCGTCGAAATCCGCGTGCTGCCCACCCGCTATCCGCAGGGCGCGAAGAAGCAGTTGATCCTGGCCGTGACCGGACACGAAGTCGCGCCCGGCGCGCGCAGCGGCGCTCTCTTCAACGTCACCACCACCGCCAACGTGTTCCGCGCCGTGACCACCGGCCGTCCCCTGATGGAGAAGATAGTCACAGTCACCGGCGACGGCGCCAACGAGCCGAAGAACATGCTCGTCCGCATCGGCACCAGCTTTGCCGACGTCGTCAAGGCCGCGGGCGGCATAAAGGACGAGACCCAGAAGGTCGTCGCTGGCGGCCCCATGATGGGCAAGGCCGTGTCGAGCCTGGACGTCCCCGTGGTCAAGGGCACGAACGCCATACTCTGCCTCACCAAGCTCGCTGAGGCCGACATGGAGCCCGTGTGCATACGCTGCGGCAAGTGCGTGAGCGTGTGCCCGATGCAGTTGCAGCCGCTTTATCTGTACCGCTACGCGAAAGCGGAGGATAAGGAGATGCTGAACGAGTACTATCTCAACGACTGCATGGAGTGCGGTTGCTGCTCGTTTGTCTGTCCGGGCAAGCTCCCGCTGACTGAGACCTTCGTGCTTGCCAAGCGCCTGTTGAAGGGAGGAAAATGAGCATGAACCTTACCGTTTCCTCTGCGCCCCATATCCGCGGCGAGGAGAATACACGCAGGATAATGCTGGACGTGCTTATCGCGCTCGTCCCGGCGCTCATCGCTGCGGTAATCCTCTTCGGGCTGAGGGCGCTGGTACTCACTGCCGTGTCCGCGGCGGCCTGCGTGATCTTTGAGCTGCTGCTCTGCCTGGTCATGCGCCGCAGGAGCACGGTCGGCAACCTCTCCGCGGTTGTCACCGGCGTGCTGCTGGCCTTCTCCGTGCCCGTCAGCACCCCGTACTGGACGATAATTGTCGGCGACGCCTTCGCCATCATCGTGGTGAAGGGCCTGGTCGGCGGTCTGGGCCAGAATATCTTCAACCCCGCCCTGGGCGGCAGGGCCTTCATGATGCTCTTCTGGCCGGCCACTATTACCCGCGCCGGCGTCGAGACCGTGTCCGCATTTGAGTTCGGCAACGTCGACATGGTGGCCAGCGTGACCCCGATGCAGAACATGCACATGGGAAGCCTGCCCGCCGACGTCAGCCTGCTCGACATGTTCCTCGGCACCAACCACGGCGGCAGCATGGGCGAGGTCTGCATCCTCGCGCTGCTTATCGGCTTCGCATGGTTGCTCTACCGCCGCGTAATCTCCTGGCGCATTCCGGTCGCCTATGTCGGCACGGTCGCCATACTTGCGCTTGTGTTCTTCAAGGGCGATAACGCGCTCATGTGGATGCTCTACAGCATCATGGGCGGCGGCGTAATGATGGGCGCCATCTTCATGGCCACCGACTACGCCACGAGCCCGACCCTGCCCGTGCCGCAGCTCATATACGGCATCGGCTGCGGTGTGCTTACCGTAATCGTCCGCTACTTCGGCATCTTCCCGGAGGGCGTGACCTATGCCATCCTGATAATGAACGCCTTTGCCTGGGCGCTTGACAGGGCTCTGCCCGTGAGACGCTTCGGCGTTATGAAAGGAGGCGCCGGGAAATGACTGACTCCATGAAGAAACTGCTTATACCCGTTGCGGTCATCCTGGCCTGCGCGCTCGTGCTCTTCGGAGTGAGCGCCGCGTTCAACAACACCGCTGTGAGCAACGAGCAGCAAGAGTTGGATCAGATTATCCAGCTTGTGATACCCGGCGGCGGTTCCTACGAAGTTGAGGAGTACACCGGCTCCGACAGCAGCATAAAGGCTGTCTACCGCAACGACAACGGCGTGGCGCTCAGAATGACCATCTCCGGCTTTGCCGATGACATCGACCTGCTGGTCGGCGTGCAGAACGACGGCACGGTCTACTCTGTCAGCGTGCTTGACTCTCATGAGACTTTCGGCCTGGGCCAGAACGCCAAGAACGATTGGGATTTCCTCGGCAGCCTGCTCGGTGGAACCGGGGACAAGAGCATTGCCGACGTCGACAGCATCACCGGCGCGACGATAACCTCCAGCGCCGTGCTCAGTGCCATCAACAATGCGGCCAAGTTCATGGCCGATGCCGGCGTGAGCGCTGACGGCGCCCTTGTCGGCGAAGGCAGCGGCTTCGGCGGCCCCATCACCGTCGAGGTCACCATGGACGGCGACGACATAACCTCCGTCACCGTCGTCTCCAACAGCGAGACGCCCAGCATCGCGGGCGACGCGCTCGAGCAGATTCCCGCCGCCATCGTCGAGGCCGATACCGCTGACGTTGACATCGTGGCCGGCGCCACCTATACCAGCAACGGTATCATCAACGCCGTCAAGGACGCCCTCAGCAAGGCCGGAGCCGGCGGCACGGACGGCGCCCTCACAGGCACCGCCGACGGCTTCATCGGCCCCATCACAGTTGAGGTCACCATGGACGGCGACACCATAACCAGCGTGACCGTTGTAGACAACAGCGAAACGCTAAGCATCGCCTCCGGCGCGCTTGAGCAGATCCCGCAGGCCATTGTTGAGGCCAACTCCCCGGATGTAGACACAGTCGCAGGCGCGACTTACACCAGCAACGGCATTATCAATGCCGTCAAGGACGCCATTGGCGCGGCTGAGTAAAGGGAGGTCGAGAACATGAAAGCTGTGACTTTTAAGCTCAATACGGTGCTGGCCGGGGTGGTCGGCGCCGCCTGCCTGCTGGCTGTGCTGCTGCGCACCTTCGCCCCCATCACGGCCTGGCTGCCGAACATTGACATCCCCTGCCTTGCCGCCGTTTCCATCCTGGCTCTCGTGATAGACGGCTACATCGACGGCAAGAAGATCCCTGCACGCTGCTGGGCGCTTACTGCGCTGCTCGCGGCGCTGACCTTCTGGCTGCTGCCCTGGGCCTCCGGCCTGGTGCCCGATGCGGCCGCTGCGGTACGCATGGGCGTGATAGGCGGCGCGCTCTTCACGGTGCTGACCTTCGCGTATACGTCCATCCGCGAGCGCCTCAATTCCGGCAACGGCAACATTCTCTCCCCACTGTGCGCCGGCCTGGTGCTCTACCTGGCCAGCCAGTGCCTCATGGGAATACTGCTGTAAGCCAGAAACAAATAAAAAAAGAACCAGCTCAGCGCTGGTTCTTTTTTGTTGTGAGTTACCCCTCAAACTCGCAGGCGAAGCCCATATTTCCGGAGTAGATTGAGGGATAAAGTGCGGCGGGGTTGTTGCGGGAGTCGTTATATACCCAGCCGCTTTCCGTGTGCCAGAGCAGGACGAAGTTTTCGGCTGTACCGTCGGTGTCGGTGAGGGAGGGCTCACCCTGTCCCCAGCGGAAATAACCCTCCTCATCCGGGTTAACCCACTGCAAGTTGCCGTTTACCCGGAACAGACCTATCCAGACGAAGTCGAGGCCCTGCGCCTCAGCCTGCGCAGTTACGCGCTCAAGTTCTGCTTCGTCGGATATGACGGCCAGGTGGCCGCCCATTTCTCTGGCCCGCTGCTCGGCCTCGGTCCAGCTCATGTCTGACACGACTATCTCAAAGGTGGAGGACGGTTCAGGCGTGGGTGTAGGACTCGGTGTCGGGGTAGGAGTGGGAGTAGGCGTAGGCGTGGCGCTCGGCGTGGGCACAGACGTTGGCTGTACCGTTGCGCTGGGCGTGGGTATTACCACCGGCTCGGCGGGGTAGAGGCGCGGCAAAATGAAGTTGAGCGCTACGGCCACAACCGCCACCGCTGCGCAGATGCCTATGACCCATTTGAGCACTCCGCGCGGTTCGCCGCGCTCGTCATCGCCCGGCTCCGGGGGCTCCGGCGGCTCGGGTGGATCTGAGTGCCCATAGTCGTTCTCCATGACAGGCGCCTCCGCTTGGGGCGGTTCTTCAGGCGTCCAGGCGCCGGACGCGGGCTCATCCTCCGGAACGGGCGTGCTCTCAGGCTGAATTTCCTCCTCCGGGATATAAGGCGGCTCTTCCGCGGCAAAGACCGGTTCCTCGGGTGCATAGTCGTTCGTCGCAGGGGGCTTCGCTATTTCCGGTTCCGACTCACTGGGCAGATCTTCTGCTTCCGGCTCGGGTTCAGGCGCGGTATCCGGAGCCCTGGGTTCAGGCTCGGGTACGGCGGCGACCTCGTCGGCGCTGTAGCTGGCAAGGATGCCGGCCATGGTCCTTTCGACCTCGCTGAGCTCGTTTTCCGGCTTGCCGAACATGGCCTTGGCGGCAGCGTCGCCTTCGCCGACGCAGGGCTCGAGGGCCATGGAGAGCTCGATGGTGTCTGAATAGCGCTCCTCCGGCGCGAAGGCCAGGCAGCGCCGCAGCACTTCGCCGAGCTTCTCTCCGGCGATGGTGGGGATAGGGACGGCCTCGCCGTTCATCCTCCGGCGCAGCGCCGAGGCGCGCAGCTCGTTTGTCATCTCTCCGGCCGCCTTGGCGAAGAAGGGAAGGCGGCCGCGGGTGACTCCGGCGTAGAGCAGCAGGCCGATGGAATAGACGTCGGCCCGTGCATCGCCGTCACCGGCCCAGAAGAGCTCGGGAGCCATGTACTCAAGCTCGTCGGTTGTCCACTCGCCCGGGGCGTGGTCAGAGCGGCCGCCCAGCCAGGGCGAACCGTCCTTGGAGAGGAATATGTTCTCTGGATGTATGTTCCAGTGACCGCCGGCAAAGGCGGCGGCCTGCCCGCACACCGCGCGGGCGAGGGTGATAAGCTCCTCACGGCCCAGCGAGCCGATGTCGGAGCCCAGCGCGCGGCGCTGGCCGGGCACGTTGTTAACTGCCATGTGCAACTCCCCTTGAGGCTTATCAGTCTGTCATATCTCGTATGAGCGCTTCTATGCGCTCCGTCCACTTGCGTATGTCTCGGTTCGGGCGGCCCTCGCACTTCCTGGACGCTGCGAGCAGACGTTCACACGCTTTGACGAGCGCGTCGTAGAACTTGTTCCGCTTCGGTGCGGCGGCGCGCTTTTCAATGGGCACGCCCTCGGTGATGCGCACGAACTCACCCGCCGCCAGGTCGTAGACCGTGCCGCTCCACGGGGCCATAGCCGTCAGGCCGAGCTCCTCACTGAGCGTCTGGGCAAAGGCGTCGCAGACGCCGTCGTCGCCGTGGTTCACGAAGACCTGGGCCGGTTTCTGCTCCGTGAAGCCGCGCATCCAGCGCAGCAGGCCGTTTTTATCCGCGTGGCCGGACACGCCGGGCAGGGTGCAGATCTCGGCCCTGACCGCGATGGTCTCGCCGAAGAGCTTGACCTCCTTCGCGCCCTCGTAGAGCATGCGGCCAAGCGTGCCCTCGGCTTGATAGCCGACAAAGAGGATAAGGCTCTCCTCCCGCCAGAGGTTGTGCTTGAGGTGGTGGCGTATGCGGCCCGCGTCGCACATGCCGGAAGCGGAGATTATGACTTTCGGCTCTGTGTTGGCATTGATGGCCCGCGATTCGTCCACGCTGACGCTCACCTCCAGCCCGTCAAAGGCGAGGGGGTTCACACCGCGCGCGAGGGCGGCGCGCGTCTCGTCGTCCAGGAACTGAGTGTCGCACTGCAAGAACACACTCGTGGCCTCGACGGCCAGCGGGCTGTCCACATAGACCTTGAAGCCGTCATGGCCGTGGACCAGGCCGCGCTCCTTTATTTCACGGATAAAGTAGAGCATCTCCTGCGTCCTGCCGACGGCAAAGGCGGGTATGACGACATTGCCGCCACGGTCGAGCGTGCGCTGGATGACGTCCGTGAGCGCGCCTATATAGTCCGGGCGGCTGTCGGTATGCAGCCTGTCGCCGTAGGTTGACTCCACCACGACGTAGTCGGCGCCGCCGATGGTCTCCGGGTCGCGGAGGATGGGCTGGTCCAGATTGCCTATGTCGCCGGAGAAGGCGAGCTTCTTCGTGACGCCGTCCTCACTGAGCCACACTTCTATGCAGGACGAGCCGAGCAGGTGGCCAACGTCGGTGAAGCGTATAGCTATGCCCTCGGCGACCTGTATGACCTCGCCGTAGGAGCACGGGCGAAAGTTCCGGGTGAGCGCGGCGACGGCCTCGACGTCATAGAGCGGCTCGACCGCTTCGCCGCCGGCGCGTGTCTGTTTGCGGCTCTTGTACTCGGCTTCACTCATCTGTATGTGCGCACTGTCGCGGAGCATGATGTCCGCGAGCGAGCAGGTGGCGGCGGTGGCGTACACGCTGCCGGTGAAGCCGTTTTTCGCCAGCAGCGGCAGAAGTCCCGAGTGGTCAATGTGCGCGTGCGTCAGCAGCGCAAAGTCCACCTGGGAGGGCGAAATGGGCAGGCTCTGGTTTTCGAACATGTCCCGTCCCTGCTCCATGCCGCAGTCCACGATGAAGCGGGTTTTGCCGCACTCGATATAGGTGCAGCTACCCGTGACCTCATGCGCGGCGCCGAGGAATGTTATGCGCATGGTTGGCCTCCTTTCTGTGACAGCGCGGCCAGCGGGCCGCTGGTGTGGGAATTTGTTGGATGTGGGGGGCGGCGTCCTGCTCGCCGCCAGGCGAGAGGTGGTGCCACGTCGCCGGACGTGGGGCGGTGGCATTAGGTAATGCCGCAATCCTGAGAGATTTCTTTTTGTCTTGGCAAAAAGAAACCCCTCAGACTCCAAAGAGAAAACCGCTTTTGGTGCTATTGGGTACGTAAAGGTGCCTCGTAACTCGACTAGGTGTAGTAGTTAGGGTGGTCATCCCTAAACTTCTATTTAGTTACACCATCGCCGACCGCGGTTTCGCTTCGCGGCCGCTGACGGGTTAACACGGAAGGTTGCCTGGGGTTTGCGCGGTGGGTTTGGGCGGCCGGTGAGGGCTAGGTTGCCTGGGGCAGGTGCCACTTTTGCCGCACGCGACGCTTCGCTGGCGTGCTGGGGGGTGCTTGAGGGTAGGTTCTTGTGCCTACTCTTTTCGCCTTATAAACAACAACCGGCCACCACGTTCGACCAGCGCAGCCAACCCCCTGGGGCTTGCGCCCAGCGCGAAGATTTCTGCCATATACCAACGTACCCTTCTGCACACGCTCCAACCGTCGCTGATGGCCAAACACACCATCCAACCGTAGGGGACGGCGTCCTCGACGTCCCGCTCGTTGGATTCTACGCCACAGCGCGATCCGTCGCGCAGAACGTTATACAGATTTATCTCACTCGTCCAGCTTCAGCACGGACAGGAACGCCTCGGTGGGTATCGACACGGTGCCTAGCTGGCGCATCTTTTTCTTGCCTTCCTTCTGCTTTTCAAGCAGCTTCTTCTTGCGGGTGATGTCGCCG
>CAKNRQ010000028.1 GCA_930990965.1 uncultured Clostridia bacterium | reverse complement strand
CAAAGTAAGGAACAAAGGGGCCCGAATATGTACAAACGCTCGCGGGTACGGATATATTGTGGAAAACTGCGGCCGCGGAATGCAAAAATGAGCGGAGGGTATATTCCCTCCGCTCATTTGTTGTTTGTAGTAAGCTCACCAGGCGGTGTCCATTGTGGCCAGAATTACGTCCTCAAAAAACCAGTCAGTTACCGCGACATCAGCCCACGGTGAGTATTTGGGCAGAGCGGTTGACGCGGCGTCGCGTTCAAGGAGTGAGTTCATTATGCTGGCGGCCTCGGCGCGCGTAATGCCGGAGTCGGGCCGGAAACTGCCGTCGGGGTAACCACCGATCAGACCCAGCTTGGCAGCGGTGTTTATATAGCCGCGCGCCCAGCTCTGAGACACGTCATTGAACATGTCATAGCCGGAATCGGGCTGGGTGCCCAGCACGCGCAGGGCCAGAGCGACAAACTCGGCGCGCGTTATGCCTTCGTCAGGGGCAAAGACGCTCGCGCTGCGGCCGTTGAGCATACCGGCGCCGGCCAGGGAGGTGACGGCGTCATAGTACCAGAAGCCGGGCAGCACATCATAGAAGGATTGAGTCTGGGTGAGGCCGGACCGGCTCGTATCGGTCAGGCACCTGTAGAAAAGCGAAGCGGCCTCTGCGCGTGTGATCCCGGCTTCGGGGGCGAACACTCCGTTGCCCCGCCCGTTCATGTAGGCAAAGTCCTCGCCAACGGCCAGAGACAGAGCGCCTGAGCCGCTTATGCGGTATGAGCCGTCAGAACAAAGGATAAGATCGTCAGCGTCAACTTGCAGGCTGATTGTGGAGCCGCCGCGCTTTGCGAACACGGTTATGCCAAGCAGCTCCTCGAGGGGAACGTGCGTGTTAGCGTAAGCAGGGTCGGGGTCCGAGACGCTGTTGCAGTTGGATATGATATAAAGACTGCCGTCCTCGCTCCAGCCATTGGCATGATAGCCGGCGTTGCCGCTGCCGTCTGAGCCATTGAGCCGGATGCTGACGCTATCCTTGTCTGTGCCTGGACCGAGCGCCGCAAGCAGAGAGCCGTCGGCGTTTGAGATGCGTACCTCCTCGCCGCTGTAGCCGGTTATGCGGGAACGGCCAGCGTGGAGTTCCAGGTCGCGTTCCACTTCGGTCAGCTCGCTTACTGAGGTTTCACCGTCATACCAACCGATAAAGTTCTCATCGGTTGAGAGCTCAGGCTGGTCAGGCAAATCGCCCAGCTCCATGCCCTTGCCTGTGGCGATAAGGGCGTACAGTTCTCCACCACACACGAATTTCACCAGGCACACGTCTTCGTCGCAGGACAAGCGCAAAACCTCGTCTTCCTCAATAAAAGAAAAACCGCCGTTCAGTTTGGCACTTCCCTCCGCAGAACGACGCTTATAATTCAATTCCAACTCGTATACGGCACCTTTTGGTATGCTCGATGGCAAGTCAGCAGCAATACCGCCGTTCGTTTCAGTGAAAACCACCTTCCATGTACCGGCACGCAATGTGCCGGAGGTCACATCCAACTCTGCATCAACATTGACGCCGGCCAGATGCAGCAATCTCAGCGCGTCATCGTCAGATACGTGAAGAGAGCCGGCTGCCGCACTCGATGTACTAATATTCACCACTATCGTGGTGGATGTGCCGGACAAGGGCGCGTACCATTCAAAAACGGCAATACTTCCGGCGGCCGAAAGTGAAGTGATTGAGCCTGAGCTGGCGGCAATGTTGCCGATCTCACCTTTTGCCAGGTTTAATTTCACTGTGCAGCCATCGGCACTGGCATCTGGCATTACGCTCTCCTGTAAGGGCTGCCCCGATTCGTCAATGAAGAGAACAGTGAGTCTGGTGGAATCCTCCGAACGAGTGTAGGTCAGGTCAGCTACAGGTCCTGTCAGTGTGGCGTCTTGCAAATCTTCCGGTTCTGAGTCCGGATCTGGATCTGGCTCAGGCTCAGGCTCAGGTTCAGGCTCAGGCTCAGGCTCAGGCTCAGGTTCGGGTTCAGGCTCAGGTTCAGGTTCGGGTTCAGGCTCGAGGCCGGATACCATGACGGTCACGTCAATGCTGACGCCTATGGCACCTATCAACAAAAATTCGGCCTTATGGCCGGTGTCGGAAGTGCTGTAAATCACACCATTCGAGGCGGTTATACTTTTGACCTCGCCCTTTTTCAAGCTCAGCGAGATGGTGTGGTCGGAGAGTAAGACGTTTTCAACTTCGGCGTCCTCAAGCTCAGTTCCGGCCTCGTCAACGAAAGAGAAGCGCAGCTTTGTGCCTAGCCCTGGCGAGGATGCGGTCAATTTGATCTCGTCGAGCACATCGTTCCCCTGTATTGTGACCTCGTGTGGGCCGGACGGCGAAGGGAAGGCGACGGTAACGGTAATTGTGTCTTCACCATTCTTTTTGCCTGTCCAACTGAAATCCACGTGTGAGCCGTCTTTGCTTACGTCAAAAATTCTCCCGGTGTTAGCTTCGACCGAAACTATCTCGCCGGAGCTGACATCAATAGAAATAGAACAGGCGGCCGATTTTGCATTCTGGACTGATGTCTCATACAAAACCGTGCCGGCTTCATCGACTACTACAAATGTAACTCTTGCGCGGAGCGTGTCGTTCTGCTCACAGCTGATGTCCGCAGTAAATTCACTACCCGGTGAAGAACCTCCAGCGAGCATTGCGACCACAAGCATGAGCATCACAAGGAAAATCTTTCTAGATCTGTTCATAGATTTCTCTCCTTCAATGAATAAAATTCATAAAGCAAGCGAATGAAAATTAGTTTCACAACGCTTGCCGTATGTCATGCTTGGAGACCGCAACATTGGTACAACAGGTGTACCAATAAAAAGAAAAACAGGCGAAACAAGTCGCCCAATCCTCTGCCGAGTGGTAAAATTCCACATTAAAACGGCGATATATATCAGCACTATTGTGCAATACGCGACATTGATTGAATAATAACACAAAATCTCTTATATTGCAATAGGAAAATATAATTTTCTTGAAAAGTTTTTTGAAAATCCGTACAAAAAGAAACAAAATAGGAAATATATGCCTTTTACGCTTGAGTGACAGATATTCTGCATGTAAGAAACAAGATGCTGCACAGTAGAGAGATATGCCAAGCATGATGCAAAGCTGGAAGAAATCAAGGCATACTGAAAATGGGTTTGGTAATGTTGTAAATACAGACGAGAATGGCTTACAGTTTACAATTACAAAATTGTCGTTTAAAATAGTGATTGGATAAAAGCTACGTAGCAAAGGAGGTGCGGGAGATGGTGCGTTTTGAGAGGTTGGGGAGCTCGTCCCTTATAGACAATATACGCGCCACTCTGCTGGGCAAAATCCTCTCCGGCGAACTGCGCCCGGGCGACTGGCTGCCGGCAGAGCGCGACATGTCAGAACAGATGGGTGTTTCGCGCAGCTCGCTGCACCACGCAGTTCTGCAGCTCGAAAGCCAGGGCTTCCTGAGAATAGAGCCGCGCCGCGGCACTGTCGTGGCCGATTACCGCAAGCACCCTACGCCGCAGTCACTCTCGGCCCTCGTGGGCTACGGCTCTATAGAGATAGACGAGCCGCTCTTCCACGACCTCATGGACGCACGTATTTGGCTCGAGACGGGCTGCGCCCGACGTGCCTGTGAAAACATCTACCCTGAGACTTTCGCCGAGATGGAGGAAATAGCGAACAGAATCGACACCGAGACGGAAAACCTGCCTGGCATTATATATCGCTTCCACTACCTGCTCACTCAGGCATCAGGCAACAGCGTATTCTCCATGATGTTTCGCGCCTTTGAGCCGGTAATAACTACGCTCATCACACGCTACTACACCATGCGTGACGCTGACATAACAGCCGAGGCGGCTATGCACCGCGAACTGCTGGAGCATATCCGCAGCAAGGACCCGGAGTCTGCCGCAGAGTGCGTTGAGCGCATGCTGAGAGTTGGCATGGACGCATTGGGCCGTAAATATAAATAGAGAGGAACGCGCGGCCGGACTGCAATCCAGGCCGCGCTATTTTTCATAAAAGCGTTGCGAACCGGCATAGAATATGTTAAACTGTTATCAAGCTGGTATAACCACCAACATTATGACGAAGGAGGAAGACCATGCGCAAATACGATGTGATAGTCGTGGGCGCGGGCAACGGTGGATTGTCTGCCGCGGCGTACCTGGCAAGTGAGGGGAAGAAGGTCCTTGTGCTGGAAAAGCACAATCTGCCAGGCGGCTGCGCCACGAGCTTCAAACGGGGAGCTTACGAATTTGAGTCCGCACTGCATGAAATGTGCCAGATGGGTGACGGAAAGGATGGGCGTCCCAAGGGCGCCGTGCGCGAGCTGCTCAGCGACAAGTACGGACTGGATGTGGATTGGAGAGCCGTTGATGAGGCCTTTTGCGCCATTGCTACGGACGAGAATGGCTTTGACGTGACGATGCCGGCCAATGTACAGGGCTTTATAGACGAGATGGAGCGGCAGGTGCCCGGCTCGCGCAAAGCCATGACAAATATAATGGAAATGGCCAGAATGGTGGGCGATGGAGTAGACTGGCTGGCAGAGCATAACAATGAGCCGGAAGGTCTGGCCAAGGTCGAGATGCTCATGAAGTTTGGAGACCTGATGAAACTGGTTCCCGCAAGCTGTAACGACGTATGCGACATGGTGGGGCTGCCCGAGAAAGCCAAGAACATCTTTGAAAGCTATTGGACGTACATCTCCGCAAACTCACGTGAGATGTCTTTTGCGGTCTATGCGTTTATGACCTACGTCTACCTGACACAGAAGCCCTGGATAGCGGCAGGACGCAGCCATGAAATCTCCATGGCTTTCGATAAGCGTATCCGGGACCTGGGCGGCGACATCTGGTATAACTGTGAAGTCACAAAGATAGACGTCAAGGACAACCGCGTCCGCGGCGTGGAGCTCGCTTCCGGGGAGTACATACCCTGCGAATGGGTCATATCCAACCTCATGCCCAGCGTGGTGTTTGACCGCATGGTGGAGCACAGTGAAGTGCCCGAACGCAGCCGCCGCCTCATGAACGCACAGCGTCTGGCACAGGCCCCGCTCACGGTGTATATGGGCCTTGACGCCTCAGCAGAGGAGCTGGGCCTCAAGGGCTACGATACATTCCTGCGCCACAACCCGGACAATCATCAGCAGTACCTGTCTGACAGCAGTATAGACACTCATCGTGACTTCTCTGTCACGATACTGGATAACGCAATACCCGGTGCGTCAGGAGAGGGACGCTGCATGATAGAATTTGCGAAGTTCTATACTGGCGACCCGTTCGCGGATATCAAGGAAGAGGACTACTTCAAGGTCAAGGACCGCATAGCCCGCGAATGCCTGGAGCGCTATGAGTCCGTAACCGGCTGCAATATTCATGACCACGTGGAAGAGATCGTGATTGCCTCACCGGTGACATGGGCGCGTTATCTGGGCACGCCGCGCGGCGACGTCTACGGCTATGAACCGGCAAACTGGGACGGCATGTTCCCGCGCGTGCAGTCCGGGCACGAGCTGGACTACACGGTGCGCGGATTGCGTTTTGCCGGCGGCCACGGCACGCAGATGGACGGCTTCTCCCAGGCATACCTTTCCGGAGCGGAGCAGGCCAGGTACATGCTTGAGGATATGAAGAAGGAGGGCAAGTGATATGGCGAAATACAAATACAATTACGACAAAAAGCTGCTCAAAGGTCTCGGCACAGGCCCCTTTATGCACCAGGTGGAGACAAGAAACAAGGCTATCGCTGCCGCGCCGGACACCATACCCAGCTCCATCTTCAACGCCAACGTCCTGGCCAAGCGGCTCCACCCGGCGGTGCAGCACTGCACTATAGCCTCCGTCGCAGATCACGGTGACGCCAGGAGCTATGTGCTGACGCCTGATGCGGAGAGGGGCACAAACGAGATGGCCTTCTTCCGTGCGAGCCAGTATGTGTCCGTGACTCTGAATATAGACGGGGCCCTGGTGCACAAGCCGTACACCATCCGCTCCGGCCCGGCAGACGCGCTCGGCACGGAGAACACCAGCTACACCCTCACCATAAAGCGCACCAACCCGGCCTATGCCTCGGCGTACATACTGGATAATTGGAAACAGGGTGACAAGGTAGACATTTCCGGCCCGCTCGGCGACTTCTACTACCAGGGACTGCGCGATGCAGGGCATGTAGTAGCCATTGCGGGCGGCAGCGGCATAACGCCCTTCTACTCGATGGCCGACGCGATAGTAAACGGCCAGGAGGACTTCGACCTCACCATACTTTACGGTTCGCGCACAGCGGATGGCATATTGCTCAAGGACGAGATCGAGGCCCTGGCCGCGAAGAGCGGCGGGCGCGTCAAGGTGGTACATGTGCTGTCTGACGAGGAACGCGAGGGCTATGAGCACGGTTTCGTCACCGCCGAACTCATAAAGAAGTACGCTGGAGACGGGGACTACAGTGTCCCCATGTGTGGGCCAAAAGCTATGTATACCTTCTGTGAAGGTGAGTGTAAAAAACTCGGCCTGCCCAAGCGCCGCTATCGCGCCGAGATGAGCGGCGACTATATGGGCGTGGTGAATAACGCCGACTACCCGAAGGAGCAGATAGGCCGTGAGTATGACCTGACCGTGCTCATACACGGCGAGGAGACCAAGCTCAAATGCCAGGCGGGAGAGAGCCTGCTCTGGGCCATGGAACGCGCGGGTATCAACGCCCCCAGCCACTGCCGCAGCGGCGAGTGCGGCTGGTGTCATTCGAGGCTTGTGAGCGGCGAAGTGTATATCCCTGCCGAAGCAGACGGCCGGCGCATAGCCGACAAGAAGTTCGGCTGGATACACCCCTGCGTCAGCTACCCGCTCAGTGATATAACGCTTGAAGTCTTCCCCACAGCGTGAAATAGAACAAACCCGGCCCCTGGTATCAACCAGGGGCCGGTTCGCTTTGTGGGGACGAAAATATAGGCACTACGTGAAATGCACAACAGTACCATAATACTTAGAAATTCCTAATTGATTACACGGCTAGCGGTTAGGGAATATTGCATATTAAACAAGTATTGTGGTAATATAATACACAAGAACCCACTAGTATTCTTAAGTACAAAGGGTTTGTTTATTACCGCTGCGGTAGCAGTACAAATAAGAGGGTCTTTCCATGAACAAGACAAGAGCTGAGTATTTGGAGAAGCTTAAAGAGGTAATTAGGGAAAACGGACACATAATTGGTGTTGCTGCAGGCAGCGGTATTACAGCTAAGTATGCAGTCATGGGTGGATGCGATATGATAATGGCGCTTTCATCCGGAAAATATAGGCAAATGGGCTTCGGATCTTTGGCCGGATTCCTTTGCTACAACAACAGCAACGATATGGTTATGAACTTTGCGTCTAAGGAACTTCTTCGCTTCTCGTCTCAAGCGCCGGTTATATTTGGCCTCAATGCAACCGATCCAACTAAGAGCATCTATGACTATATACTTGAGATAAAAAACATGGGGTTCGCAGGAATAAACAACTATCCTACTGTTGGCATGATAGATGGGAGATTTAGAGAGGCTCTGGATGAAGAAGGACTTGATTACGATAAGGAAATAGAGGCTATACGCTTTGGACACTTTTGTGACCTGCTGACTGTTGCCTATGTTTTCAGTCCGGAACAGGCGCGGCAAATGGTAGAAGCTGGGGCCGACATAATATGTGCACATTTTGGCCTCACAAGGGGCGGCTTCCTCGGGCCGAAGAAGAGCCTAACTTTAGAGAGAGCAAGGAGAACTGCGATAGAAATATTTTCGGCAGTCGATTCGGTGAATCCGGAAGTGATCAAACTGGTATATGGGGGGCCTATCAAAACTCCCAGTGACGCACAGTATATGTATCAGGGAAGCAGCTGTCAAGGCTACATAGGAGGCTCCGCTTTTGAAAGAACGCCGATAGAAAACGCAGTATTTGAGACAACATCAAATTTCAAAAACGGAGTTGAAATGGTTCCTTCGTCCAATGTAGAGAAGCTGCTGTTTGCTAATCCTGGCCAATATGACTATACTGAGTTTGTAAAAGAATATGTAAATGAAAACTATATGACAGATGTGCGCCTGAATGAACTTGCACAGACTCTTTATATATCGCCTTCTTATTTGTCTACTATGTTCAAACATGAAGTTGGCATTAACTTCAAAGCATATTTGCTTGAGGTCCGCATGAAAAAAGCAAAAGAACTCATTTTTGAAGGCTCTCACTCATTAGTTCAGATAGCACAGTTGGTCGGCTATAACGACTATGCTCAATTTAGCAAAATGTACAAAAAGATTAATGGAGTTTCACCCAGAGAAAACTTGAAAAAATAAAAAAAGAACAAAAGTTATCGACAATGCCGCCTGATTTACAAAAAAAGCACAATTAGAGAAAAGTTAATCACATGGATTTCAAAGCCCAAAAGTTTTAACCTGTTTTTAAAGGTTAAAGCTTTTGGGATTTTTGTATTCATTCGGCAATATTTGCGGCAAAATTGTGCGAAATTTGAAATGGAGGCGAATTGTTGTGAAAACGGTTGCTGTATTGGGAACTATGGATACGAAGGGAGCCGAGCTCAAGTATATCCGGGATTTGATACGCGAGCGGGGACTTGATACCCTGTGCATCCACACAGGAATTTTTGAGCCGTTGTTTGAACCGGACATCACCAATACCGAAGTGGCGGCTGCAGTGAATGAGGACATTGAGAAGATTGCAGCCAGAAAAGACCGAGCGATGGCAACGGACATTATGGCGCGTGGTACCGAGGCCATTGTGCCCAAGCTTTTCAAACAGGGTAAGTTTGACGGGATTATTTCTGTCGGCGGCTCAGGTGGCACTTCTATGGCAACACCGGCTATGCGTGCTTTGCCAATTGGGATACCAAAGGTAATGGTGTCGACTATGGCGTCGGGAGATGTGTCGCAGTATGTGGGTACAAGCGACATAGTTATGATGCCGTCTGTCGTGGACGCCGAAGGATTGAACGAGATATCAATGAGAATTTTTTCAAACGCAGTGAATGCCATAGCCGGTATGGTAGACAATTACAAAGAGATAAAAAGTGATGGCCGTCCACTGCTGGCGGCGACTATGTTTGGAGTTACAACCCCGTGCATAAAAACTGCCAAGCAGTATCTGGAGGATCATGGCTACGACGTATTGGTCTTTCATGCGACAGGGGCGGGGGGCAAGTGCATGGAGTCTCTGGTGAGAGGAGGATATATCCGCGGCGTACTGGATATTACCACCACCGAGTGGTGTGATGAACTATACGGTGGAGTGCTAAATGCTGGGCCACACCGGCTTGAAGCCGCTGGTGAAATGGGAATACCACAGGTAGTGTCAGTTGGAGCAATGGACATGGTGAACTTTGGCCCGTGGGACACTGTACCAGAGCGGTACAGAGGTCGCAACCTCTATAAACACAATCCGACAGTAACGCTCATGCGTACTACTGTGAATGAAAACATCGGCCTTGGCAAAGTGCTGGCAGAGAAGTTGAATATGGCGTCCGGCAAGACAGTGCTAATGCTTCCACTGAAGGGTGTATCCGGAATAGATGCCCCAGGAGAGCCATTTTACGGACCTGAAGAGGATGAAGCGCTCTTTGACACAGTTAAGGCCAACTTGAATGGTAGCGTTGAGGTCATAGAGCTGGACAACAACGTAAATGACGATGATTTTGCACTGGCCGCTGCAAAAAAACTCATAGAGCTGATCGAGAACTGAGCTTAAAGGAGAAAAGGCTTTGAAGAAAACTACAACGCTTAGGAACTTATTGTCGCGCCCGGGCGCGGTAGTTGCACCTGGGGTTTATGACGCACTCGGGGCTAGAGTGGTGCAGAGTGTAGGATTCAACGCTGTGTACATGACGGGCAACGGTGCCATGGCCAGTCTGTTGGGGAAACCGGACCTTGCTCTTGCCACCATGACAGAAATGGTCACCCGCGCCCATCAAATCGCGGCTTGCGTAGATATACCGCTGATATGTGACGCCGACACCGGCTATGGCGGCCTGATAAATGTTCGGAGAACCGTCGAGGAATTTGAAGCGGCCGGTGTGGCAGGCATACACATCGAAGACCAGATAACCCAAAAGCGCTGCGGGGCTCTTGGAGGCGTGCAGCTGGTGTCCATTGAAGAGGCGAGCAATCGCATTGAGACTGCCGCCAACGCCAGGCGCGACAGTGATTTCCTGATTATTGCCAGAACAGATGCCAAAGATGTGTATGGAATAGACGAGGCGATACACAGGGTAAATCAGTATCTGAGTGCCGGTGCGGATATGGCCATGGTCGAAGGACTCACAAGCCTTGACGAAGTTAAAAAGGTGGCAGACAGCATTAATGGTCCGCTGTTTTTCAATATTTACGAGAGAGTCAGGGAGGAGGCCTTCTCAGTAAAGGACCTGGAGGCCGCCGGGGCCAAACTCATCATCAACTGCCTGACTTCGACTCTCTACAACGCGGCCAATCTCAAGAAGCTGTACACCGAGTTCAAAGAGACGGGCTGTACGGCAAAGTACGCAGAGCTGATGATGCCGATGAGCGAGTATACAGACATACTCGGCATAGAGCGGGAGACCTCTCTTACCGGGTCGTTTTGAAACAGATACGGAGGATAAGCAGTGAAACTTCCAGAGAAACTGTATGTGGCCGAAAATTGTCCCCGAGAGGGCTGGCAGAAGTACAAATGCTTTATTCCGACAGAGTCTAAAATCCGCATCATAAAGAGCATGGTGGACTATGGAGCCAAGGATATTGAACTTGGCATCTTTTCCGCATCACCCAAGCTGAACTGGCAGTTTACGGACCTGCCTGAAGTTGCCGAAGCAATGCGTGACTACACCCAAGATAAGAATGTGGCGCTGAGCGCACAGGTGGACGACTACGACACCTGTCTTCAAGCACGGGATGCCGGGTTTGAGTATTTGCACTTCTTCGTCTCGGCCAGTGAAAAGTTTGGAGACGTGATAGCCGGTAAGACCTACATGTACTCCATACACGAATTGGAGAAGGCCATGGGGCTTGGACTGAATGTCTCCATTGGATTCGGGGCAGCACTGGGCTGCCCGTTCGGTGGGGAAGTAACCGATGAGCATGTACTGGAACTCATAAGAATAGTGGACGGCCTTGGAGTACAGAGAGTATCCTTGGCAGATTCTGGCGGGCTGTGCGCGCCTGCACATCTCTACGATTTGTTGATTAAAGTAGGAGAGCACTACGACATAAATAAGGTAGGCGTGCACCTGCACCAGACGCGGGGTATGGGCTTGGCCAACGCCGTTACAGCACTTCAGCTGGGCGTAAATCACATAGACGGCGCATTGGGAGCTATGGGTGGATGCCCGTTCATTCCGGGTGCGAAGGGCAACATAGCCACGGAGGACTTGGTGAACATGTGCGTTTCCATGGGTATGAAGTGTGACATAGACCTCGATAAAGCCATTGACGCATCTCTCACCATGTGTGAGCTGATAGACGCACCCATCATCAGCAGTATGGCCGGGATACGTCACAGCGCAGCTGCAAATAAGTGAATCGGCGCCATATCGGGATGGCGCATAAGAGCAAACAAAACCAAAGACTGAAAGGAGAAAACAATGAAGAAATTTGCATCTCTGCTATTGGCTCTAATGATGATTTTTGCGCTCGCCGCTTGCGGCGAGACATCTGAGCCAGACGCAAACACCTCCACGGCGCCTAGCGAAAACAGTGGTACTGAAGAGGCATACGTCACCATTACAATTACGGCTGACCGTGCGAGCGATGAAGCCCAGATGCTCATGGTAAACAGCATCGTGGAGCGCATACCTGCCGAGACCAACGGACGCGTACAGGTGGAGTTGCTGGCACCAGGCACTATGGGAAGCCTCGGAGAAATGACTGAAGGCGTAATGTATGGAACCCTGGACATGGCCGCGCTGCCTGATAGCACCTCCAGCCCCTATCTCACCAGGAACCTGGACTTCCTGAACATGCCCGGCCTTTTCGACAACTATGACGATGTGGAAGAAATCCTTGGCGCCGACGGCTGGCTTGGCGAGTACATAAACGAAGTTATGGAAGAGAGCAATATGATTCGTCTCGGCCTGTGCGACAACGGTTTCCGCACGGTGGGTTCTGTGGACAAACCATGCGTGGAGCTGTCTGACTACGCCGGTGTGAAAATTCGAGTGGCTGAAAACCAGATAAATATATTTGAGTTCCAGGAACTCGGCGCTCTGCCCGTGGCCATTTCTTCCTCCGAGCTGCTCAACGCTCTTGAGGGCGGTACTGTCGACGCCTGCGACCAGTCCATCACCAACTATGTCTCCAACGGCATAGAGGGTACTGTCCACTATATCAATCTTATCTATGACCGCTACAGCTCCTCTTCTCTCTGCATGAATAAGGACAAGTGGGATCAGCTCACTGCAGAGGACCAGGAGATAGTCGCCAAGATATGCTCCGAGGCGGCACAGCTTCAGTTTGAAGCCAGCCGGCAGATAGCCGACGAGTACATCGAGACTTATACTGCCAACGGAACATGGGAAGTCAGTGAGAGATCTGCCAGCATGGATGCTGCTCTGGAAGAAATAGCCGTCAAGGTTGTTGAGGAGTTTGGTGACCTGTGGGATCCGCAGGTTGTGGAGCTTATCAATGAACACCTTTAATTGCCAATAAATATGCGCAGGCAAAGCTGCCTGTACCGATGCACAGCCCGTTAAGGGCTGTGCATCCAAAAAAACTAAAGAAAGGAGACGGGTATGTACAGAAAGTTTTATAGTGGACTTACCAAAGTTGAAAACGTTATAGAACGTATCGAAGAATACCTGTATATCTTACTCCTTGCGACATTGATAATAGTAGTTCTGATACAGGTTGTAGGACGGTATTTTATTGGACTTGCTACACCATGGGCCGATGAACTGGGACGGTACAGCTATATATGGATTTCTTGGATTGTAGGCGCATACACCCTGAAATATGGTAGGCACATCGTCATGAACCTGATAGACGGGCCCATAGAGCGCTCCAAAAACCCGAAGAAACTCTTCTTCATCGTAAACAAGGTGTCCTATGCCTGCGTGGCAGCTTTCATGTGTGTGACGCTGTATCTGTTTTGGGACTACTTTGAAAGGGTGCGCACTGGGGGCCGCGTGACGGCCGCGACCGGCTGGCCTATGTGGATAATACTGCTCGGAGTCCTTATAGGAATGGCGCTTATGATTATACAGTCTGTTTATGTGCTGCTTGCCCCATATGAGAAAGACTTGCCCGAAGATAAGGAGGTGGAGCAGACGTGAGCCCCTGGCTGTCATTGATTGTATTTATTGTGGCGTTCGTAGGCCTTAGCGCCCTGTTCAGAATCCCTGTGGCCTTCAGCATAGGCATAGCCACACTGCTGCTGTACGTCCTTAACGATATAAACCTTGTAGGATTTGCACAGGTATGCTTTTCCGGCCTGGATACCTTTACGATGCTTGCGGTTCCGTTCTTCATTTTTGCAGGAAGCATTATGGAGTACAGCGGCATATCAGACAGATTGCTTCAATGGGTTGAAACGCTAATAGGAAAAATACGTGGATTTACCGGTGCAGTGTGCATTGTGGCTTCTGCTCTATTCGGCCTGCTGACTGGTTCTATAATGAGTACGCTAAGTGCCATCGGCAAAATGATGATCGAAAAGATGAAGCAGAAAGGATACCCGAAAGAATATGCAGCTGCTCTTGCTGCGGCCAGCTCGTTCCTTGGAATCCTTATTCCTCCGAGCGCACCAGGCATTGCATACGCGCTGGCATCAGGCGCTAAAGTTACGGATGTATGGATGGCAACTGTAGCACCAGGAATACTGATAATTATACTCTATCTTATAGTTAATTATATAAAGTGCCGCAAGTTTGAGTCAGCTGTAGAACGGGAGCCTCAACCGGCATCCGTGGCCATAAAGCGCATTGGCAAGAGCACCTGGCAGGCGTTTCCGGCCATGCTTATGCCGATACTGATTTACGGAACAATCTATGGCGGCATTGGAACGGCTACAGAGGCTGGCGCGGTCAGCGTTGCATATGGCATTCTCTACTACGGCATGAAAAAGTTCGTGTTGCGCCGTCCTGTTGACAAAAACATGAAAGAAATAGCTCTTGACAGTTCACATATGATGGCGGTCGTCGGAATGCTCCTCGTGTTTGCTGGACTTGCGGGCCGCGTTTTTACCCAGATAGGTATAGCCGACGCGATTGCCGACTTAGTTTCTCATTACTCTAATAAGTACGTATATCTGCTGGCGTGCAACGTTATTTTCCTAATTCTCGGCATGTTTATGGACATAAACCCATCAATTCTGCTGATGACTCCACTGCTGCTGCCAGCGGCTCAGAGCATGGGTGTCGATCCTGCCCATTTTGGAGCTATCATGCTTGTCAACCTCTGCTTTGGAAATCTTACCCCGCCGTTTGCTGCTACCTGTTTTGTTTCAAGTGGTATGGCTGGCGCATCTTTTGGAGGGGTAATAAAACAGGCGCTGCCCTTCTTGGGAGTCGGACTTATTGCAATACTATTTACCACTTATTGCCCTGAGATAGTTATGTGGCTGCCAAGAGTGCTTAGCGTTTGAGCCGTGATATGGCTGCAAAATAAATTAAAAGGAGATAGCTTTCATGAATACTCAGACACGTGCTGAAATAATAGCCAAATTTAAAGAAGAAGTTGTTAACGGACACATATTGGTAGGCGTGGGCGCAGGCACAGGCATAACTGCGAAAAGCAGTGAAGCCGGTGGCGCTGACATGCTTATAATATACAACTCGGGACGTTATCGTATGGCCGGACGCGGCTCGCTTGCCGGGCTGCTGTCCTATGGCGACGCCAACCAGATTGTCGTGGAAATGGGCGCCGAAGTCCTTCCAGTTGTCAAAAAGACGCCGGTTTTGGCAGGCGTGTGTGGTACAGATCCGTTCAGAGTGATGGACATTTATCTGCGTCAGCTCAAGAGCCAGGGCTTCAACGGAGTTCAGAATTTCCCGACAGTAGGACTTATCGATGGTGTATTCCGTCAGAACCTGGAGGAGACGGGCATGGGCTACGACCTGGAAGTGGACATGATCCGCAAGGCACACGAATTGGACATGCTCACTTGCCCTTATGTTTTCAACCCCGCTCAGGCAAAGGCAATGGCAGAAGCGGGAGCAGATATACTAGTTGCACACATGGGACTGACAACGAAAGGTACCATCGGCGCAAAGACGGCGCTTACGCTGGACGACTGCATAGTCAAGATACGCGAGATTATGGAGGCTGGTCGGTCCGTGCGCCCCGACATTATGGTCATATGCCACGGTGGCCCGATAGCCGAGCCGGATGATGCGGCGTATATAATCAAAGCTATCCCCGAGCTTGACGGCTTCTTCGGTGCCTCGTCCATAGAGCGCTTCGCAGCAGAACGCGGGATTAAAGCCCAGGCTGCGGCGTTCAAAGCCATTACAAAGTAAACTCTCTTCCAAAAACCCAAGCACAAAGAGTACCCGTACGGGTGCTCTTTGTGCTTGGTCTTAATTTCATGCCAGTACGCCGAGGACGGTTAGGAGGCTGGCGAAGATTATGGAGCCGGCGGCCAGGATTATAAGGGAGATGAAGAGTTTGTTCTTCTTGCCCTCGTCTGTCTCGCCGGCCATGGTCATGGCGCCGCCGGTGGAGAAGGGGGAGACGCCCGCAAAGTGGCCGCCTACCATAATGGCAGAGATGAGCGCCGTGGCGCTGACGCCGGTGGCGGTGGCGATGGTCGGAATGAAGGGGATGAGCGTGGGCCCGACAACACCGAGCGTGCTGGAAAAGAGACTCATTACACCGGCGCAGATGGCCACGACGGCCTTGGCGACGGTGGGGCTCATGTTGCCGCTGATCCAGTTGGACAGGTAGTCGATGGCTCCGGCGCTGCTCGCGACCGCGACCAGCATGCTGGTGCCGCAGACCAGTACGATAGTGCCCCAGGGCACAAAATTGAGCGCCTTCTTCTCATCGCCCAGCTTGAAGAGCAGGCACAGCACCAGCAGCACGCAGAAGAGCAGGCTCGGCTCAATGGAGTCACTGATGTAGGCGAAGAACCCGACGCTGGGTATTAGCTGCTCGAGCAGCGGGAAGATGACTGCTATAGCTAAGCCAAAGAGGATGACAAATGCGGTCTGTTTCTGCTTTTTGTTCAGCGGCGCAGGTTTCTGCTCATACGTCGGGCTCTCGACGCGCCAGGCGCGGCAGATGACGTAGATGGCTATGAAGATGAGCACCTGGGCCAGAATGTTGTTAAAGGAAATCTTGGGCAGCATGACTTCCGCTTCCGCGGCGGTGTAACCAGCGGCGGCCAGGCAGTTTTCAACCGTGGCGTAGCAGAGGCTGATCGGCGTATAGCCGCCGGCCACGCCGCCGCCCACTATGCAGACCGCCGAGACCATCTTGTTGAGCTTGATGCGGTCTGACATGCCGAGAATTATGGCCGGCATGAAGGCAAAGATGGTTGTGGGGCCCGGGCCCAGACCGGAGAGCACGAAGCAGCTAAGCCACATCATGACAGGGATGAGATATGGCCGGTTCCGGAAAGCGTAGATGGCGTGCTCGCTCAAGAGCCCCAGCGTGCCGTTCGTGACGGCAATGCCGTAGAAGAACGAGGCCATCATTATAAAGAAGAACAGGCTGGTAGGCCACATGTCTACAACGTCTCCGGAGTCCATACCCAGCACGAAGACGCCGAAAATATACGCAAACGCTATGGCTATGACGCCGACGTTTATCTTGGCCTTGTAGCCTATGGCGACGGCGACGAAGATGGAGAGGACGATTATGAGGCTCAGCATGCCTTACGCCCCCTTCCCGCCGCCCATGAACGACGCTTCAAGGGCGCGCAGCTCCGCGAGGCCTACCATGTCGTTGAAAGTGGGGAAGTCTACCTCGAAGCCCATGCACTTGCGCAGGTCCTCTTCACGTTTGAGCACGGCGAGCATCTCGGATACGGCCTTGGTGACAGTGTAGAGCGGCGCGACCGGGTATATGGCTATCCGGAAACCCATTTTGTAGAGGTCGTCTGCGGTGTCGAGCGGCGTCTTGCCGTGCTCAACCATGTTGGCCAGCAGCGGCGCGCCCACCAGCCGGGCCGCATTCTGCACCTGCTCGGCGGTCTGCATGGCCTCGACGAACATCACGTCGGCCCCGGCCTCCTTGTACGCTATGGCTCGGTCTATGGCGTCCTCGTAGCCGTTGACGGCGATGGCGTCTGTGCGGGCTATGATGACCGTGTCGGGGTCCTGCCTGGCGTAGACGGCGGCGCGTATCTTTGCCACCATCTCTTCTTTGGCGATGACCTGCTTGCCCTCCATGTGTCCGCAGCGCTTGGGCATGACCTGGTCCTCGAGCTGGATGCCGGCGACACCGGCCTGCTCATATTCCGCGACGGTTCTGACCACGTTGAGCGAGCTGCCATAACCGTTGTCCGCGTCGGCTATGACGGGCACGTCAGTGCAGTTGCAGATGTTTTTTGCGGCCAGTACCATCTCCTGCATTGAGATGAGCCCGATATCCGGGCGGCCCAGCACGCTCGCCGAGACGCCGTAGCCCGTCATGTACACCGCCGGAAACCCGGCCTTTTCGATGAGACGCGCCGACCAGGCGTCATAGGCCCCTGGGGCCAGGATTATCTTGCCGCCGTCAAGCAGCTGCCTGAGCTTTTTCGCCTTTCCCATTGTACATTCCTCCTCAAAATTGATGCTCTCGGCATTCTGCCGCCGCTTCTGAAAAGTGCTGGCATTTAGGTTGGATGTGTACATTTTTTTAAAAGGCTTTTGTGCCGCGGGCCGGGTTAAAGGGAAACTTTCGTCCCGATTTACCGGCCGTGAAAAAGCGGAACGCCTTGCGGGCGGCCGCCACGTACCCAAATGTATGTTTATTTCGCTCCAAGCGCAAATATGTGTCTCCCTCCGGGCTTGCGCGCCGGACCGGGGCGGGATATAATTGCAACTGAGGAGGCGAGATAGAGATGCTCATAAACGACAGCGAGCGGCTCAAACGCTATATGCAGCGCTGGGACATCGCCGCGTATTTCTCCACCAACGTCACCAGTGCGATGCACCTCTACCGCTTTCGCGCGGGCGAGAACATTTTTAATGAGGGAGAGACGCTCAGCCATTTTTACTTTCTCGTGGAGGGTCAGGTCAAAGCCTACCGCACTTTTTATAACGGACGGGTGTCTGTAGTAGAGCTGTCAAAAGCGCTCGATGTGCTGGGAGAGGTGGAGCTTGTGGGTGCGCGCAATACCACCATAGCCGTGCAGGCCACCTGTGAGTGCTATTGCCTCGGCTTTGCCATGGCCGAGTGCAGGGACGCGCTGCTGCAGGATAACAAGCTTGTCATTTTTGTGGCCCGCAGGCTGGGCGAGAGGCTCAGGAGCATCAGCCGGCACCAGGCCATGAACGCCTCGTACACAGCAGAGGAGAGCCTCGCGCTGTACATAACCCGCACAAAGCACGGCGACATGTTCACGGAGCGGCTGACGGAAGCCGCCGACTACCTCGGCGTCAGTTACAGGCACCTGCAGCGCACAATAGCCAAACTCTGCGCGGAAGGTGTGCTTGAACGTGTGAAGGGCGGCTACCGCATCCTGTGCCAGGACAGGCTTTTCGAACTCACAAAAGGTATGCAGGAAATATAAATTCAGCAGTATGCATAAAATAGAAGATGTATATTTATTTAAAGGCCACACGACAAATGTCGTGTAGCCTTTAGTGTAATATGAGTAAAATTTCTTTATAAAACCTCAGCTCATTGTAAAAATTGTGGGGAGGCGACATTTATGAGCACACACATAAGCGCGGCTCCGGGCGAAGTTGCCGAAAGCGTCATCATTCCCGGTGACCCGCTGAGGGCCAAATATATCGCGGAGACCTATTTGACAGACTCTGTGCGTGTCAACGAGATACGCAACACCTGGGGCTACACGGGGCTATATAAAGGACAGCGCGTATCGGTTATGTCGTCTGGCATGGGCGCGCCGTCGATGCTGATCTATGCCACAGAGCTCTGCCGCGACTACGGCTGCAAGCGCCTGATCCGTGTTGGCACGGCGGGGGGCATGCGCGAAGAGATGCAGCTTGGCGACATAGTACTCTCCCAGGCGGTGTCGACGACCTCGGCCATAAACGAGTACGACTTGCCGGGGCACTACGCGCCGGTAGCAGATTTTGAACTGCTGCGCCGTGCGGCTGAGCTGGCCAAGGAAAGGAATTTGCGTTTCTACGTGGGCGGCACACTCACGAATGACCACTTCTACGTGGAGAATAAACTTGCCTACAGCAAGCGCTGGGAGAAATACGGCCTGCTCGCCTCTGAGCAGGAGGGCGTGGCGCTCTATACGGCGGCGGCGCTCCACGGGGCGCGCGCGCTGATGATGCTCTCCATTGTCACAAACCTCTACCGTCCGGAAGAGACCGTATCCGACCACGATAAGGAGTCGGGCCTGGACTCTATGATAAAGCTCGCGCTGGACACGGTGAACTCGTAAATAGTACTTTACCGGCCGTGGAAAAGCCGGAAGTTATAATTTTAAGAAGGAGAATGAAAAATGAAAAAGCTGCTAGCACTTGCAATGATCCTAGTACTGGCTCTGGGCCTCCTGGCCGGCTGCGGCGAGACCGCGAATGATCCCGGCACAGAGACCAGCGGAGGCAGCACCACAGAAGAGGAGCTCAGCGTCTATGTCGTCGTCAGCAGCACCTTCGGCGACCGCTCGTTCAACGACTCGGCCCTCGAAGGCGCCAACAAGCTTGCGGAGGAGCACTCGAACGTCAAAGTAAACAGCATAGAGTGCAACAACGAGAACTTCGACGCCCAGATGCAGAACGCCGCCGACAACGCGGACGTCGTCGTCTGCGTCGGCTGGGAGTTCTACAACGTCGAGACCATCGCTCCCGACTATCCGGACGTACACTGGATCTGGGTTGACAATGCCACCGGCGCTCCCGTTGAGAACGTCCTGAACATCACCTACGCTCAGAACGAGGGCAGCTTCCTTGTCGGCTACATAGCCGCCGCCATGTCTGAGAGCGGCGTCATCGGCGCCATCGGCGGCGAGGACAGCGACACCATCAACGACTTCATCGTCGGCTACAAGCAGGGCGCTCAGTACTACGCCGATGAGAACAACACCACCATCACTGTTGAGACCAACTACACCAACGACTACGACGACCCGGCGAAGGGCAAGGAGTGCGCCCTTGCGCTGAACGACCTCGGCGCGGACGTCATCTTCCAGATCGCCTCCAAGGCCGGCGACGGCGTGTTCGAGGCGGCTGAGGAGCGCGGCTTCTACGCCATCGGCGTCGACAGCGACCAGAAGTACATCAACCCCGAGGTCATCATCTGCTCCATGAAGAAGGAAGTCGGCAACAGCATATATGAGGCCGTCACTCAGCTCCTGGGCGGCGACGACTCCCTCTGGGGCACCACCTGGGAGACCGACCTTGCCAGCGGTTACGTCGGCGTCGGTTACGGCGAGGAGGACGCCGTGCAGCAGGTCAGCGATGAGCTGAAGGCCAAAGTCGATGAACTTGCCGAACAGATTGTCTCCGGCGACATCGTCGTCGACACTGTGCGCTGAACGCACGTCCGGACGGGGAGGGCCCGGTAACGGGCTCCCCCCGTTTTTAAAAATGAGGCGAAAGGAGAGTGACGCGGCTTGCCCAACACACCAGAGACCGTAATCCAGCTTTCACACATAACCAAGGAATTTCCCGGCGTTCTGGCCAACGACGATGTATCGCTTGAGATACACCGGGGCGAGGTGTTTGCGCTCGTGGGAGAGAACGGCGCGGGAAAATCCACTCTGATGAACATCATATACGGCATATATCCTCCGACCGACGGCGAAGTGTTCGTGCGTGGAAAGAAGATGGAGGAGTATAGCCCTAAGAACGCAATAGCCAACGGCATAGGCATGGTTCACCAGCACTTCATGCTGGTGCCCAGCTTTACCGTGGCGCAGAATATCGTCATGAGCCGCGAGCCGCGCCGCGCAGGTATATTTTTTGATAACCGCCGTGCCGAAGAGATAACACGCGAACTCGTCAAGGAGTACGGCCTTGCTGTGGACCCCTCTGCCCGGGTTGAGGACATAAGCGTCGGCGTTCAGCAGCGCGTTGAAATACTCAAGGCTCTCTACCGGGGCGCGGACATCCTGATACTCGACGAGCCTACCGCAGTCCTAACGCCGCAGGAGACAGATGAACTCTTTGCCGTCATTCGCCGCATCATAAGCGAAAAGCACATGACAGTAATCCTGATTACGCACAAGCTCGGAGAGGTTATGGCCATATCCGACCGCGTGGGCATAATGAGGCACGGCCGTCTGGTCTCCCTCGCCGAGACGAAGAACATAACCGAAAGGGAGATAGCCTCCGAGATGGTCGGCAGGCCGGTGCTCTTCGACGAGCTTGAGCGCACCGGCACGCCGGGAGACGTGATGATATCCGTCGAGGACCTCCATGTGCGCGACAACCGCGGCCTGACAGCCGTAAACGGCGTCAGCCTGGAGGCCAGATCGGGAGAGGTCGTCGGCATAGCCGCCATCGAGGGCAACGGCCAGAGCGAGCTGCTGGAGGCCATAACAGGCATGCGCGAGTGCGTTTCCGGCAGCGTCCGGATACACGGCACCGAAGCGGTGGGTATGACGCCCGGGCAGATACGCGCCCTGGGCCTTGCACATGTGCCTGACGACAGGCTGGCCACCGGCGTTGACGCCGTGGCAGACGTTGCCGACAACCTGATAACTGGACGGCAGCACAGCAAGGAGTTCAAGGGCTTTGCCGGACATCTGCGCCGCTCCACCATAGAGCGTTGGGCCAGCGAGGTCTATCAGCGCTTCGACATACGCGGAGCGGGACTTCACGGCGCCGTGGGCTCCATGTCCGGCGGCAACATGCAGAAAGTCGTCGTCGCGCGCGAGTTCTCCTATGACACACCGGCGCTGGTCATCTCCAACCCCTCGCGCGGCATAGATATCGGCGCGACCGAGTTCATCCACGAGGCCATCATGGAGAAGCGCAACAACGGCTGCGCCATACTGCTCTCCTCAGCGGACCTGGACGAGATATTCAGGCTCTCGGACAGGATCATCACCATGTACGAGGGCGAGATCACCGGACACTTTAAAGCCGGGGAGATAACCAAAGAAGAGATAGGCTATTATATGACCGGCAGCAGACGGAAGGAGGCAGACAAGGTAGATGCGAGTTAAGATAAACTACCGCTATATCGCCTCGCTCGCCGCGAGCCTGGCGGTTGCGCTCTTGATAGGCGCCGTGATACTGATGGTATCCGGATTTAACCCCGTCGAAGCCTATTCCGCACTGCTGAGCGGCGCGTTCTCGAACGCCAGGCATATAGGCGACGTGCTCGAGTACGCCATGGTCCTCTGCCTGTGCGGCGTGGCCTGCAACATCGGTTCGCGCGTCGGCATATTCAACGTCGGCGGCGAAGGCCAGCTGCTGCTCGGCGCCATAGTGTCCGCGCAGATAGGCGTGGTGCTCAACGGCCTGACGCCCTGGGTGGTTATCCCTGTGGCGGCGCTAGGCGCGGCACTGACCGGCGGCCTCTACGCCCTGCTGCCCGGCTGGCTCAAGGTAAAACACAACGTCAACGAGGTCATTACGACCATCATGCTCAACAACATAGCCGAGTTTGTCTGCGAGTTCCTGGCCAAAGGGCCCTGGAAGAACCCGGACAACAACATCGTCGCCGGTACGGGCAACCTGCCTACAGAGTACTGGTTCACCCGCCTGGCTACGGGCTCCAACCTCACTACGGTATTTTTCGTGGCGACCATCATGACTGTGCTCACCTGGTACATCATGCAGAAGACCGCCACCGGCTACGAGATGCGCCTGACGGGCGACAACCCGCGCTTCGCGCGCTTCGCTGGCATCAAGACGGACAAGCTGGTCATAATAGGCATGCTGGTTTCCGGTATGCTCTGCGGACTTGCCGGTATGTTCCGCGTCTACGGCGCCGAGCACATATACAAGGCCAGCATCAGCAACGACTACTACTTCGAGGCTCTGACCGTCGCCATGATAGCGAAGTACCAGATCCCCGCGACGGCGGTAATAAGCGTAATCTTTGCCGTGCTCAAGATAGGCGCACAGGGCATGGAGACCGCGGCAGGCGTCCCGAACCAGATATACCTCATAATCCAGACGGTTGTTATCTTCTGCATGGCCGCAGAGAGCGGCATATTCGACGGGCTCAAGCGACGCGCCGAGGACAAGGCTGCCAAGGCAGCGGCCAGGCTGCGTGAAAAGGAGGGTGCTGCACATGATTGAAATACTCGCTCAGGTGTTCTCCGCGGGCACTTTCACTCAGATGCTCCGCAGCGCAACCCCGGTCGCGCTCGCCGCAATGGGCGGTTCCATGACCGAACACGCGGGCATTATGAACATAGGCATGGACGGCATGATACTCATGGGCGCGCTGATAGGCGTGCTGGGCAGCTATATGTTCGGTTCCGCGGCGGCGGGCGTGATGGCCGCCGTGCTCTTCGGTATACTCGTGGGCCTCTTCTTCGCACTATTTGTGGTCAAGCTCAGGAGCGATGAGTTTATCATCGGCTGCGCGCTGAACGTCTTTGCCAACGGTTTCACGGCCTATGTGTCCCGCTCCGTGTTCGGTTTCTCCGGCACTTCCGGGTACGAGATAGACTACATGCAGCCCATAGACATCCCGGTGATAGGGGACATACCGTTTATAGGCGAGATCCTGAGCGGAAACACCGCGCTCGTCTATATCACGTGGATACTGGTGCTTGTAATGTGGGCCTTCGTTTACCGCACGCCGCGCGGCTTCTATATCCGCGCCGCCGGTGAGAAGCCCGAAACCCTGCGCACCGCCGGCATCAGCCCGGAGCGCATGAAGTGGCTGGCAAGTATACTCTGCGGCATGCTCTGCGGCCTCTCCGGAGCGTACCTGTCTCTCGGCTACCTCAACGGCACCTTCGTCGAGGGCATGAGCGCCTCCCGCGGTTTCATAGCCTTTGCCTGCGTGATTTTCGCCGCGGCCAACCCGGCCAAAGCCTACCTCGCCGCGCTCATGTTCGGCTTCTTTGACGCGATTGGCCTCAGGCTCCAGAACTACATCAGCTCCGACCTCACCAGCGCGATACCTTACGCTATAACTATTATAATGATGGTGTACGTAGTTGTCAGCAAGGAGCGCCGCCGCCGCAGCGGACGCGCCGCGGCCAAGACGAGCGCCGCGCCTCCTGCGGAGGGCGCCGGGACGTGACGACTCGCAAAGCCCTCAACATTGCGCTTGTGCGCGGCGCGGCTTTCGCCATCGTGACAGCCGTCTACCTGCTGATAGGCGGGGAGTTCGGCGGCTACCTCTGGTGCGTGTACGTCGGGTTCTTCCTGACGATGGCGTTCGGCGCCGCGCCGCAGGACCTGCCGAACTACCTGTGCAGCCTGCTTGCAGGCTACGCCTGGGCGGCGGTGTATGTGTACCTGCCGCGTGCGCTGGGCGGGATTATGCCCGGCGGGGCGGCCTCGGTCGTGAGCGAGTTTGTCGTGACGGCGCTGCTGCTGTTCATACACCTGCGCTTTCTCGGCAAGACCTGGTTCAACAAGGTCCCGGCCGTATTCGCCGCCGTGGCCACCGTGTTCGCATCCGGCGGCCTGGCGTCCATACCCCTGGCCGCACCCTCGGCCGTGATAGGTATTTTGATGGCCCTGGGCACTGGCAAGATAATAGAATTGCTGGACAGGCAAAAAAGCGCATAGACAAAAACAGCCCCTGCATCTGAACTGAACCAGTAAAAACGGACAATAGACAAAAGGCCCCCTGTGTAGGAAAA
>CAKNRQ010000027.1 GCA_930990965.1 uncultured Clostridia bacterium | reverse complement strand
TCTTCATGTTGCGCAGCTTCTCGCGCTGGCGGCGGTAGAGGATGTAGGCCTTGGCCACGTGCTCGTACCCGCCGCGGGAGAGGACGGCCTCGACGCTGTCCTGGATATCCTCAACGGCAATGGCCCCGTCGGCTATCTTGCTCTGGAAGTCGGCGGTGGTCTTGAGGGCGAGGAAATCTATGATGCTGTCGTTGTACTCCGTGCCGGTGGCCTCGAAGGCCTTCTTTATGGCGTCGCTGATCTTGCCTATATTGAAGTCTACAAGTTCGCCGTCTCTCTTTTTAACCCTGTACATTTTGTCTCCTCCTGTATATCCTGTCTGCATCGTGTGTCCGTCTCATATTCCGCGCAGCCTCACCGACGGCACGAGCGGACGAACTATTTCCGCAAAAGCATTCATTTCGTCCTCGGAAAACTCCGAGAGTCCCTCTCCGGCTATAAGGTCGCCGGAGTCCTTAAAGGCCTGTATGTAGTACTCGCGCGCCCCAGCTATCCAACGCGCAATTCCGGCGAAGTCCTCGCTGCTGTGCAGCCCTTTGACCGCCGTGGTCCGGAACTCGTAATCCACGCCGCAGCCCATCAGATAGCTGACGCTCTCGCGCACCGGTGCGAGGTTAAAGCTTGGCAGGCCCACAACTTTGACGTAATTCTCCGGCGCGCTCTTTATGTCCATCGCCACGCGGTCAGCAAGCCCGGCCTCCACAATTTCATGCAGGCGATCCGGGAAGGTGCCGTTTGTATCCAGCTTCACGCTGTAGCCGAGGTCCTTGATGCGCTCAAGCAACTCGCCTATTTCCGGGTGCAGCAGGGGTTCGCCCCCCGTCACCGCGACGCCGTCCAAGATGCCCACACGCTTTTTCAGGAAGGCCATCAGCTCGTCCATGTCCAGCGTATCCGCTTCCCGGTCCGGCATGGCCAGCGAAGCGTTGTGGCAAAACGGGCATCTGAGGTCGCAGCCGTTCGTAAATACCGTGCAGGCCACACGTCCCGGGTAGTCGAGCAGTGTCAGCTTTTGTATACCCGCCAGAAACATGCGCCATCCTCCCTCCGTGGCATAAAAACAGGCCCGCCGGGGAAGGCACATCTTGCGTCCTCGGGAGCGTCTGTATCACAATATATAGTGTTTATGCCCGCTTGTCAAGTGGCAAAGACCACAAAATCCACATTGGAACTTTTCGTAACCGAAATGTAAATCCTCTGTGTCTTTGCTGTTAACCGGCACTTGCTTATGTCACCCTGGGCGCATATTTTTGTAACCGTGCGCCCAGGTGCTGCGCAGCGTGCCCATATACTATACCACAAATCGCGCAAATAGTGCTTGCAATTTTCTCGCGGATAAGCGACAATAAGTAGTGCAATATGCCATAGGCGATATGCCTGATGCACTAGATATAGATTGAGGTGATGCTTTCCATGAAGGGTCTGGAGCTTTGCCGGCTCTACTATGACGAAGTGGGCGCTCCACTGCTCAAGGCCAGATACCCTGAGCTCATGGCGCGTGCCGCCGCCGGCCTCTCCGGCCAGGGCAGCGATTGCCTGGGCCTCGACGACGAGATCTCCCGCGACCATGACTTCGGCCCCGGCTTCATACTCTGGCTGACGGACTCAGATTTTGAAAAGTACGGTGCCGAACTACAGGCGGCCTATGACTCCCTGCCGCGCGAATTCCGCGGCTTTGAGCGCAAGCCCACACACACCGGGGCGCAGCGTGTTGGTGTTATGTCAACTTCAAGCTTCTACAATTACTACATCGGCTGCACCGTACCGGATACGCTCATGAAATGGGTGCGCATACAGGAGCACTTCCTGGCCACCTGTACCTCCGGCGAGGTTTTTGAGGACCCGCTGGGCGAGTTCACGGCGATACGCAGCGCCCTGCTGCCCTGCTATCCCGAGGACGTGCGCCTGAAAAAGCTTGCGGCGCGCGCAGCGACTATGGCGCAGTCGGGGCAGTACAACTACTACCGCATGATGCGCCGCGGAGACGTCTTCGGCGCGAGGCTTGCACTGGCAGAGTTTTTGAACTCCTCGCTCTCGATGATGTATCTGCTCAACTTCCGCTACGAGCCCTTCTACAAGTGGCAGTTCGCCGCAGCCGGAGACCTGGTAGCCATGAGCGAGGCGCTGCCGTATCTCAAGGACATCGCCGCGGGCTCCACGCGCCGCGACGACGTGAGCATAGCCAACGACATAGAGTGCGTCTGTGCGCTCGCAATCAAAGAGCTCAAGCTGCAGGGGCTCACCGATGCCGCCGGCGACTACATGGAGCCACATGCCTACTCTATCATGGCGCACATAAAGGACGAAACCGTCAGGAACCTGCACGTAATGGAGGGCTGAGACCCAAACCGTACCGAAGCGAGGGCGAGAGCCGCCCTCATCCACAGAGATAAAATTGCTATTGGAGGATTAATCATGGACAAACGCTACGAGAAACTGATAACCTGCCGCGACTATGTGCGCTCACGCACCGACTTTGTCCCCAAGGTCGCGCTCGTACTGGGCAGCGGCCTGGGCGGCTTTGCCAGTGAGCTCAAGCTTGTCTGCGAAGTCAGCTACGCCGACATCCCCGGCTTCCCCGTCTCCACTGTACCCGGCCATGCGGGCAAGTTCATCTTCGGCTACGTCGGTGACGTGCCCGTCGTGTGCATGCAGGGCCGCGTCCACTACTACGAGGGCTACGACATAGACGACGTCGTACTGCCCGCCCGCCTCATGCACGAGCTCGGCGCAGAGATTCTCTTTCTCACGAACGCCTCCGGCGGCGTGAACAAGAGCTACAACGCGGGCGAGCTCATGCTCATCACCGACCACATCGCCGTCTTCGTACCCAACCCGCTCATGGGCCCCAACATCGACGAGCTCGGCGTGCGTTTCCCGGACATGTCCCACATCTATGACCCCGCGCTCTGCGACATAGTACGTTCCGTGGCGCGAGAGAGTGGCATCCAACTGCACGAGGGCGTCTACTGCCAGCTCACCGGACCGAGCTACGAGTCCCCGGCCGAGATCCGCGCCCTGGCCGTCATGGGCGCCGACGCCGTGGGTATGTCCACCGCCGTGGAGGCCATAGCCGCCAACCACTGCGGCATGCGCGTTGTGGGCGTGAGCTGCGTCTCTAACAAGGCCGCCGGCCTCTCCCCCACCCCGCTCAGCCACAAGGAAGTGCAGGAGGCCGCCGACAAGTGCGCCCCGCTCTTCACCGCACTCGTGCGCGAGAGCATAGCCAAGATGGGCTGATTCTGAGCCCGGACAAAATGCGAAAAGGCCGCCCTCAGGGGCGGCCTTTTTTCAGGTCATTTTCTCCTGTTTGACCTTGTGGTCTATGATGTGGCGGCTGGCTAGTTCGGCCTTGACCTCGTCGGGCGTGATGCCGAGCTCCACCATGAGCACCAGCGCGTGATAGGCTAGGTCCGCGAGCTCGTATATGGTCTCGCGCTTGTCCCGCGCGTGGCCCGCAATTATGACCTCGGTGCTCTCCTCGCCGACTTTCTTGAGTATCTTGTCAAGGCCCTTTTCGAAGAGATAGCTAGTGTAGCTGCCCTCGGGCCTGGTCTCCTTGCGGTTTACAAGCAACTCGTAGAGGCCCTGCACGGAGAAGGGTTCGGGTTCCTCGCTGGGCACGAGCTCGTTGAAGAAGCAGCTCTCTGCGCCGGTGTGGCAGGCGGGTCCGTCCTTGTGCACCCGCACCTCCAACGTGTCGTAGTCGCAGTCGGCTGTGATGCTAACCACCTTCTGGCGGTTGCCGCTGGTCTCGCCCTTGCGCCAGAGCTCCTGACGGCTGCGGCTCCAGAAACAAGTGTAGCCCTCGGCGAGCGTTATGTCCAGCGCCTCGCGGTTCATGTACGCCACCATGAGCAGCTTGCCGTTGTCCGCATCCATGACCACGGCGGGGATAAGGCCGTGGGAGTTGAATTTCAGCTTTTCGTATACGTTCTTGTCCATCTTACAACCTCACATTTATGCCGTTTCCGGCCAGTTCTCTCTTCAGCTCCGGTATGGCCACCTCGCCGAAGTGGAATATGCTCGCCGCCAGACCGGCGCTCACGCGCGGCACGCTCTCAAAAAGCGTCACGAAGTCGGCCATGCTCCCGGCCCCGCCCGAGGCCACCACGGGCACTCGCACCCGCGAACACACCGCCTCGAGCATTTCAAGGTCAAAGCCGCCCTTGACTCCGTCGGTGTCTATGCTGTTGACGACCACCTCGCCCGCGCCCGCGGACACGCAGCGCTCTATCCACGAGAGCGCCTCCATACCCGTGTCGTCGCGTCCCCCGCGCGCAAAGACGCGGAACTCGCCGTCCACACGTTTTATGTCAACCGACAGCACCACGCACTGGTCGCCGTAGCGCTTTGCCGCCTCGCCTATGAGCGAGGGATTTTTGATGGCGCCGGAGTTGACGCTGACCTTGTCCGCACCGCATTTGAGCACGCGGTCAAAGTCGTCGAGCGTGTTTATGCCCCCGCCGACGGTGAGGGGGATGAACACCTTCGAGGCCGTCTCGCGCAGGATGTCCGTGAACAGCGCGCGGTGCTCTGCCGAGGCTGTGATGTCGTAAAAGACGAGCTCGTCGGCTCCGTTTTCGGTGTAGTACTCGGCCAGGGCGACGGGCGAGTTCACGTCCCGCAGCCCCTCGAAGTTGACGCCCTTGACGACGCGGCCGTCACGCACGTCCAGGCAGGGTATTATGCGTTTAGTTATCATTTTGCCGCCTCCACCGCTTTTTTGAGGTCAATGGCCCCGGTATAGTAGGCCTTGCCTACAATCGCGCCGTAGATATCCAGGGCGCGCAGGCGCTCTATGTCCTCCATGCCGGAGACCCCGCCGGAGGCTACGAGCCGTATGCTCGGGTGCGCGGCCATGATCTGGCCGTAGAGGGCGGCGTTGGCCCCGCGCATGGCCCCGTCGCGGGCTATGTCCGTGCATATCACCGTGTCTATGCCGAGCTCGGTCATGCGCGCGAAAAAGTCATCTGCCGTAACCCCGCTGCTCTCGAGCCAGCCCTTTACCGCCACAACGCCGTCCTTCAGATCGCAACCCGCGGCAATCCTGTTGCCGTATTTTGCGACAGCGGCCTTCAGGAACGCCGGATCGCTCACCGCCGCCGTACCGAGTATGGCGCGGGAGACTCCCGCGTCGAAGGCGCGCTCGAGCGCGTCCATGCTCCTGATGCCGCCGCCGAGCTCGATGAACGCGCCGGTGGCCTTGTAAATCTCACGCACTGTGCCGAGGTTCGGCATGTTGCCGTCACGCGCGCCCTCGAGGTCAACCATGTGGATCTGCCGTGCCCCTGCCGCGGTGAAATCGCGCGCCACGGAGACCGGGTCGCCGCTATACACCGTCATCTGCTCGTAGTCGCCCTTGTAGAGCCGCACAGCCGTGCCGCCGTACATGTCTATAGCCGGGAAAATCAGCATATTCAGCCCTCCATGGCGCAGAAGGCGCGCAGTATGTCGAGGCCCACCTTGCCGCTCTTTTCCGGGTGGAATTGGCAGCCGCAGACGTTCTCCTTCTCCACTGCGGCGGTTAACTCAAGGCCATACTCCGTCGTGGCGGCCAGGCTGTCCGCGCAGCCTGCGGCGTAATAGCTGTGGACAAAGTAGACGTGCGCGCCCTCGGCGGTGTTCGCAAGGATACGGCTCTCCTTCGTCTTGTGCAGCGCGTTCCAGCCGATTTGAGGTATGTCGAGTCCCGCCGGCAGCGTGCCCTCCATGCCTATAACTTCACCTTTGAGCAGACCGAGGCCCCGGTGCTCACCGTACTCGAAGCTGCGCTCGAAGAGGAGCTGCATGCCCAGGCAGATGCCCAGCAGCGGCTTGCCCGCGTCCGCGGCGGCGTAGACGGCCTTGTCCATTCCCGCGGCGCAGAGCTTGGCGTAGGCGTCCGCAAACGCCCCGACGCCGGGGAGAATTACGCGCTCTGCCCTGAGTATCGTGTCTGCGTCCCCCGTGACCACGCTCTCAGCGCCGATGGCGGCGAGCGAACACTTGAGCGAGAAGAGGTTCCCCACGCCGTAGTCTATTATGGCTACCATCACAGCACCCCCTTGGTGCTGGGCAGCGCGTCGCCGGTGACGGCCACGGCCGCTTTGAGCGCCCTCGCCAGGGCTTTGAACATGCCCTCTATGATGTGGTGGGAGTTGATGCCGTCTAGCTGCCGTATGTGGAGCGCGAAGCCACCCGCGTTTGCAAGCGCCTGGAAGAACTCTCGCGTGAGCTCGGTGTCAAAGTCCCCCACACGTCCGGCAGATATCTCGGCCGTATATCGCAGGCAGGGCCGCCCGCTGAGGTCCACGGCGCAGAGTATGAGCGCCTCATCCATGGGAATGAGCGCCGTGCCGTAGCGCTCTATGCCGCGCTTGCCGCCCAGAGCCGAGCGCAGCGCTTCACCCAGCGCAAGGCCCACGTCCTCGACCGTGTGGTGGCCGTCTACGCACAAATCGCCCCGGCACTTGAGCGTGAGCCCCATGCCGCCGTGGCGCGAGAGCTGCTCCAACATGTGGTCAAAAAAGCCTATTCCGGTGGATATGTCAGACGCGCCGCCGTCCAGGCAGAGAGTCAGGGCTATGTCCGTCTCGTTGGTCTTGCGTGTGATGGTTGAGGTTCGCATGGTATCACCCATTTCTGTGAGTATAGTTGCGCGGGTCCGGCCCATAGCCGTGTTGACTATTGCAGCCGCTGCGGTTCTTAGTTTACATAATTTTTATGAGCCCGGCCTGCGTATTTCGTATCTGCTGACCAGGCCCTGGCCCGGCCAGGGAATTTGTCCCGTTTTGCGCATGCCAATTTTAATGAGGATGCGCTCCGAGGCCACGTTTTCCGGGTTCACGGCGGCGATAACCACGTCCATGCGCAGCGCTTCAAAGCCGTATCGCAACACCGCTTCGGCGGCTTCGGAGGCAAACCCCTGACCCCAGGCGCTCTTTTCAAAGCCGTAGGCCAGCTCGATCCCGCCGAGGCGCGCGCTGTATTCAAAGCCGCAGTAACCTATGCAGCGCCCGGCGCGCTTTTCCTCGACCGAAAACACGCAGTTTCCGGCGTTGGAAGCGTCAAATGTACGGCAGCCCTGTTCGTGCTGCGCCTGATACTTTTCGCGGCTGAGCGGCGTTACGCCGCCGGTAAAGCGCTTTACCTCCGCGTCGTTGCTCATGCTCCAAAACGTCTCGAAGTCCAAGCTCACGGGCGGCCGGATAATAAGCCTCCCGGTTTGAATTCTCAGCATATCGCGTCCAGTTCCGCGAGCAGCTTTTCCATCTGCTCCGGCGTGCCTATCGTTATACGCAGATAGTCCGCGAGCTCACCGCCCAGGTAGCGGACCAGAATGCCTCGGGCTTTCAGCCCGGCGGCTATGTCCTCTGCACGGCCCTTGGGCGGCTTGGCGAGGACGAAGTTGGCCTTCGAGTCCGTGAGATACCAGCCGCGTGCTTTGAGCGAGGCGGCGAACTTGTCGCGCTCTGTGGCTATGCGCATACAATTTGCCTCGTAATAGGCGCTGTCCTTCACGGCGGCCACACCGGCGGCCGAGGCCGTGCGGCTGACTGAATAGGGATTTGTGGAGAACTTGATGCGCCGCAGGTCGTCTATCAGCTCCGCGCTGCCCACGGCAAAGCCGAGCCTGGCGCCCGCGAGCGAACGGGACTTGGAGAAGGTGCGCACTATGACGACGTTCGGGTACTTCCTCACGAGCGGCAGAGCGCTTACGCCCCCGAAGGCCACGTAGGCCTCGTCCACCACGACCACGCTGTCAGTATTGTGCTGCACTATGGACTCGATGGCGTCAAACGGCAGCTCCACGCCCGTCTGGGCGTTGGGGTTGGCTATGACGACCATGCGGTGGGCGTCATAGAAGTCCTCGGCGCGGAGCGTGAAGTCCTCGTGCATGGGCGCGCGCTTTTCATCTATGCCGTGCAGGGCGCAAAAGACCTCATAGAAGCCGTAGGTTATCTCCGGAAAGAGCGCGCCGCGCTCTCCGAAGGCCATGAAACAGAAGTTGAGTATGTCGTCCGAGCCGTTGGAGCAGACTATGTTTTCGCTCTCCACTCCCAGAGCCTCCGCGAGCGCGCTGTCCAGCGCGCGGCAGGCGGCGTCCGGGTACATGTTGAGCATGCTCCCCTCCCGTCCGCTGACTGCAGCCAGGACTCCCTCGCTCGGCGGGTATGGGCTCTCGTTGGCGTTGAGCTTTATGAACTCGCCCTTGGGCTGTTCGCCGGGGACGTAGGCCTTAAGCGAGGCGTAGCGGCTGTTGAGATAGCGGCTCATGCCCTGTCGCCCCCGTTCCTGCGTGCAGTGGCGCTCACGGCGTGGCCGTGCAGGCCCTCCGCGTCTGCAAAGAGCGCCGCGGCGTCCGCAACCTGTTCCAGAGCATCGGCGGTGTAGTAGCTGAAATACGAGCGCTTCACGAAGTCCTCGACTCCGAGCGGGCTGGAAAAGCGGGCCGTACCCATCGTGGGCAGGGTGTGGTTCGTGCCGGAGAGGTAGTCGCCAAGCGGTTCGGGGCAATAACGGCCCAGGAAGATGCTGCCCGCGTTGCGCACCTGCGGCAGAAAGTCGAAGGGCGAGTCCACGGCCAGCTCAAGGTGCTCAGGCGCCACGGCGTTGGCCATCTCCACGGCCTCGGTGAGCGTGCCGGTGACGATTATCTTGCCGTTGGCTTCAATAGCCGCGCGGGCTATCTCCTCGCGCGGGAGGACGGAGAGCTGGGCCTCCACCTCGTCGCGGACCGCCTCGGCAAGCGGCATGCTGTCGGTTATCAAAATTGCCGTGGCGAGTTTGTCGTGCTCGGCCTGGCTCAGCAGGTCGGCGGCTATCCACTTCGGGTCGGACTTGCCGTCGGAGACGACGAGGATCTCGCTCGGCCCGGCTATCATGTCTATGGCCACCTGGCCGAACACCTGGCGCTTGGCCTCCGCGACGAAGGCATTGCCCGGGCCCACTATCTTGTCCACCTGCGGTATGGTCTCAGTGCCGTAGGCCAGCGCGGCCACGGCCTGGGCCCCGCCGACGCGGAACACCCGTCCTACGCCGGCTATCCTGGCCGCGGCCAGTATGACGGGGCTCACCTGACCGCCGGAGGCGGGGGTGGTCATGACTATCTCGTCCACGCCCGCAATTTTCGCCGGGATGCAGTTCATCAGCACACTGCTGGGGTAGGCCGCCGTGCCGCCGGGGATATAGAGGCCGACACGCTTGAGCGGTATGACCCTCTGGCCGAGCAGGGAGCCGTTCTTGCCTGACATGATATAGCCGTGGTTGAGCTGCTTTTCGTGGAAGGTGCGGATGTTCTCCGCGGCCAGCTCCATGACCTTTATGAGCTCGGGATCGACTTCGGCCACGGCGGCGTCAATCTCCTCAGCCGTCACTTCGAGAGCCACGCCCTCGGCCTTGTCGAACTTGGCGTTGTAGGCCATGAGGGCCTTGTCACCGTTTTCGCGCACGTCGGCTATTATGGCGGCCACGGTGTCGGTCACGTTCGCGGAGTTTGCCTCGCGGCGCACGAGCTCGGCATCCGGGGTCTCGCCTCTCTTGTATATCTTCAGCATGTCAGTTGTCTCCTTTCAGCGCGCCGGTCAGGGCCGACACGAGTTTGCTCACCTGCTCGCGTTTAAAGCGGAAGGCCGCCTTGTTAGCTATGAGCCTAGCGCTGATGGGCAGTATCTCTTCCAGCACCGCGAGGTTGTTCTCTTTGAGCGTCGTACCCGTCTCTACTATGTCCACAATTACGTCGGAGAGGCCGAGTATGGGTGCAAGCTCTATGGAGCCGTTGAGCTTTATTATATCTATGGTCCTGCCGCGGTTTTGAAAATGCCGCGTGGCTATGTTCGGGAACTTGGTCGCCACCCGCAGAGTGCCCGCGCGCTCTTCTGCGCCGGGATATCCGGCCACGCACATGCGGCACTTGCCGAGGCCCAGATCGAGCAGCTCATACACGTCCGCGCCGTGTTCGAGCAGCACGTCCTTGCCCGCGACGCCCACGTCTGCCGCGCCGCGCTCGACGTATATGGGCACGTCGGCCGGCTTCACCCAGAAGAAGCGCAGCGAGCCGTCCTCGCTCTCGAGCACCAGCTTGCGGCTGTCCTCATCGAGATTTGTGCAGCCCATGCCGGCCTTGCCCAACAGGGCTATCACCTTCTCGCCCAGTCTCCCCTTCGGCAGGGCGATGTCCAGGGTCTCAGTCAAGGCTCTCAAGCCCCCCTTCAGCGTTTATCCTCAACGTGCGCCGGAACTTGCCGCCACCGGCGGCGCTGCGCACGACCACGCTCTCGCCGCCGTCGGTGAGCTGCTTTACCGCGGCCGCCACTGCACGCGGCCCCGCCGTGGAGTCGTTTATCAGCAGCACGCCGGCGTCATACTCCGGCGCGTCTGACTCGTAAAGCCGCTCCAGCAGGTTCAGGTACACCGCGAAGCCCACGGCGGCGCCGCTTTTGCCCAGCTTGGAGAGCAGGCTGTCATATCTGCCTCCGGACAGCACCGCCGATGGGGCCCCGGCTACATAGCCCTTGAATACCAGGCCGTTATAGTAATCCATGTCGCTAGTGATTGAGAGGTCGAGATTGACTCCTTCAAGCGCCCCGAAACTCTCCAGCACGCCAGTGATGGCGCTCATCTCGCCCACCGCGCGTTCGGTCTCACTGTTGACGGACATGTCGCGCAGCGCCTCGAGGTTTTCGCGCACCGGCCCGTAGAGCCCTACCGCGCGGCACAGCCGCTCGACAGGCGCGCCCTGCGCCCCGGAGCGTGCGCACAGCTCGCGTATGGCGTGTATATTCCGTCCCGACACCGCCCTGAGCAGTTCAACACGCACGTGTTCGTCAACTCCCAGCGCGCCTATGAGCCCGTTTATGAAGCCCATATGCGAGATATCCAGCGCGTACTCCCCGCCCAGGCAGGCCAGGCTTCGCGCCGCGAGCATGACCACTTCGCCCATCGCATAGGCGTCGGCTTCGCCCAGGTATTCAAGCCCGGCCTGGGTTATCTCCTGAAAGCCGAGCTGCCTGTCCGGCGCACGGTAAACGCTCTCGTCATAGTACACCCTCACCGGTTCTCCGGGCTTGGCGGTGAGGTTCTTAGCGATGGAGAGCGTCACGTCCGGCTTGAGCGCCATGAGCCTGCCGTTGGTGTCCGTGAAAGTTATAACTCCCCCGGCCGGAAGAAAGCTCCGGTTGTTGGCATAGAGGTCGTACTCCTCGAACTTGCTCATGCGATATGGCCGGTAGCCGTATTTGGAGTAGAGCGCGCGCAGGGATTGCAGCAGCCGCTCCTCCCTCGTAAGTATCTCGTCCATATGTCTTCGCCTTTCACTTTACTTTGCTAATGTGATAGCACGCTAATATATTACCACAGCATTTGAATATGTCAAGCTTTTTCAACCTCGAACTCCACGCCGGGCATGAAAATCGTGGCGTTTGCACGAAAACTGTCCCTGTCCCCGGACACTGCGCAGGTGAGTTTGCCTCCCGCCTTCCGGTCAGAGAGCAGGCTGTTCTCTTTCAGCATGCGGCAGCACTCCCTCGCGCCCGCGGCGCCGGAGTCGATAAGCGTGACTCCCGGCAGGGCCGCAGACATGGCCTCGTAGAGCAGCGGGAAGTGCGTGCAGCCGAGGATGAGCGTGTCGGCGCCATGCTCCCTGAAGGGGGCAGTGGCCCTGAAAACCGCGTCTGCGACCTCTGCGTCATCCGGGCTGGTACGCCCGGCTTCTACGAGCGGCACGAGCTCACCGCAGCCATAGAGCGTGACGGCGGCATCGGGTCTCAGGGCGAGTACGGCATCTTTGAACGCGCCGGTGCGCGCGGTGGCAAGCGTGGAGAGCGCGCCGATGCGTCCGCTCGCGCTTGCAGCCACTGCCTCGGCTGCCGCGGGAGCAATCACGCCGCAGGCGGGCACGCCGGAGGCAGACGCTACGTCATCCAGGCAGGCTGCGGTTATGGTGCCGCAGGCCACAAGCAGGGCCTTGATGCCCCGGCGCGTGAGCTTTTCGACGCATTCCAGGCTCATTTGGCGTATCTGCTCAAGCGTGCGCCCGCCATAAGGCACGCGCGCTGTGTCCGCGAAGAAGACAATGTCCTCTCCCGGAAGCAGCGCGCGCAGGCGGCGAACAGCGGTCAGCCCGCCGACGCCGGTATCCAGTACTCCTATTGCCCTTGAATCCATGCTCTCCCTCCACAAACTCAACTTTGCCGCTCCACCGCATCCTTTCCCCCGTCCGGCAGCAGCCCGGCAGCACGCAGCAGCCTGAGGCTCTCCGGCGAGGCGTTACGCAGAAAGTGCTCGAGAAATTCACCCGTGCTCCGATAAAGGGGTATATCCCTGCCCGACGGACGGTATGGCCTACGCTCAGAGAGCGCAATTCTCCCATCGGCCGCGCTCTCAAGCTCCCAGAGCTCGAGGTCGTCCCGGTAAAAGTGCTCGCCCTCCAAATGTTCCAGCTCATGGCGCAGCCCGGCGGCACGGGCCTCCGGCGAGCAACGGGAATTGAGGTAGATGGTAAACGTGCCGTCCCCGTTGGAGACGGCGACGCTAGGCGAGGCCATGTTGGGAAACTCCAAGGAGTATACCCAGTAATCCACTCCCTCTACGTACTTCATTTCGTCGAGCGCAGCTCCTCAATCATATGCACTATGGCCTCTATCTGCTCCTTCGTCGCGCCCTTGGTCACGGAAAAGAGCATGCGTTTGTCGGGCCTGTTGCGCAGTTCCTCAAGGTATCCGGCCAGCTCCCTCTCCACGGGGTCGTCGCTCTTGACAGCGTCGTCTTTGCCCAGCAGGTAATCCACCGACACGCCCAGATATTCGGCTATACGCGCGGCCGTCTCGGCGGTAACGCTCTTGGCGCGGCCTTTGCGCAGCTCGGTCATAAAACTGCGGCTCATACCCAGATCTGCGCTCATCCGCGAGCCGGATATGCCGCGCTCGCGGAGCAGTTCGTCGATTCGTTCAGCTATGTTGCCAGCCATAATTCAGCCACCTCTAAAAGTTTGCGCCGCACCGCATTCCACGGCGCGGCGCCGCCTATATAAAGTATATTACAGATTATTGTACGTGTCAATTACACTTCGCTCAGAGCCTGACCGCCCGCCGTGCGTGCAGGAAGTACACCACCTGCTCTTTCACCGGCAGGGAAGTTATACGCTCCATGGCCCAGGCATAGGCCCCGAGCTGTTCTCGGTAGAGCGCAGCGCGCTCTTCAGCCGCTGCATAGCTCACGGTGTCGGTCTTGTAGTCCACTATCACCAATTCTCCGTTTTCCACGAAGCAGCAGTCCACCACGCCCTGGAGCAGTATTTCATCGTCTCCGGCGCCGGCGAAGATCTCCCCGGCCGGGCGCAGCAGTGAAAACGAGAACTCGCGCCATATCTGCGCCGCGGCACACATGCGCGCACCCAGTTCGCCCGACGCCAGGGCAAATACGCTCTGCGCATCGACGGCTCCGGCTTCGCGCTCAGAGAGGCGGCCCGAATAGACGAGGGCGTTGATGGCCTCGCGTGCATCAGCGGCGCTGTGTACGGCGGCCAGGTCTATGTAGCGCAACGCGAGGTGCGTCGCCGTGCCGCGTTCTGCGGCGGTGAGCCTGCGCTCTGCTCCGGACAGGTCCGGCATCCTAAATGGCCGGGCGGCGCGCTCGATGAGCTCGGCGCTCTCTGGGTCGGGCTCCGGCAGGCTCTTGAGCTCCGTGGCCGTGACCTTGCTCGGCAGTGGCACTGACTGCGCGTGGCCGTAGCGCCAGGCGTAGCGCGCTGCTAGGTCCGGCTTTGTGCCGGGCACATTGTCGTCCGGTTCCTTCCGGCTCTGAGTCCATCTCCTGGTACGTTCCTTCTCGCCGTCCAGCTCCACGGTTTTGAGTTCTATCGTCTCGCCACCGTCAGCGAGCGCCGCCGTCAGCAGCCAGTCCGAAAAGCTGCGCATACCGGCCAGCGCCTCGGCAGGCATAGGTGTGGACGCGGACAGGCTCAGTTTATCCAGCTTCTTCTCCGCATCCGGCAGCGTGCAGGTGATGATGAGCCGCTCTCTGGCCCTGGTCATGGCCACATACAGCAGCCTGAGCTCCTCGCTGAGCTGCTCGCGGCGCAGCCTGTGCGCCACTGCCCGGCGGGCTATCGTCGGGTATTCCACTCCCAGCTCCGTGTCGGTCACCATCGGGCCCAGCCCCAGCTCAGGGTGGACCAGCACGGTGGAGCGCAGGTCCATCTCGTTGAAGCGCCTGGCCGTGTCGCCTATGAAAACCACCGGTAACTCCAGGCCCTTGCTCTGGTGTATGCTCATGATTTTAACCGCGCCGGAGCCGGATTCGCCGGGCAGGGCCGGTTCCCTCCCGGCCTCGCGCATGGAGGCTATCCACTCGTTGAAACGGCGCAGCCCCTTCCAGGCCCCTGACTCGAACTCTCCCGCGAGCTCAAATAGGCGGTGCAGCCTCGCCGCGCGGTGCTCACCGTCGGGCAAGGCGGCGCAGATGGCATAGCAGTCCAGGCGCGAATAGAGCTCTGAAATGAGCTCCGTGAGCTCGCTCTCGCGGGCAAAATCGCGCAGCGCTTCTATGGTCTCGATGAAGCGGCGGCACTTTTCGTCATCCTGCGCCCGGGTGCGCAGTGCGTCCCAGAGCTCGCCGTCCCTGTCGGCCAGGCGTATGGCCGTGAGTTCATCTGGCGTGAAGCCGAAGAGGGCAGAGCGCAGCACGCTCACGAGCTGTACATCCTGACGCGGGTTGTCTATCAGCGAGAGCAGAGAGAGCGTCACTTCTATCTCCCCGGACTCGAAAAATCCCTGTGTCCGTCCGGCCTCCACCGGCACGCCTGCCGCGGCCAGCTCACGCCTCCACACGCTCCCGGAGACGTTGGCAGAGCGCAGCAACACGGCGATGTCGCCATAACCCAGCGGCCTTGAGTCCCCCGGGCTGGTGAGCATAGTGCCCGACTCCACGAGCTCCCTCATGCGCCGGGCGGCGTAACGAGCCTCAAAGGCAACCTTGTCCGGCCGCTCGGCGTCGTCCTCCGCTCCGGGCATGCTCAGCGCGCACAGCTCGGGCAGCGGCACGCTGCCCTCGTATGGCAGCGCGGCCACCAGCTTCGCGCGCTCGTCATAGTCCAGTTCGCCGAGCCCACGGCTCATGAGGCAGGAAAAGACGCTGTTGACAGCCGCCACCACCTCGGGCCTCGAACGAAAGCTCTCGCGCAGAAACACGCGCCTCGGCAAGCCCTCCGGCGCAGGGGCGTCGGCAAAGCGCTCATATTTCCCTATGAATATCGTCGGGTCTGCCAGACGGAAGCGGTAAATGCTCTGCTTCACGTCGCCAACCATAAAGAGCCGGCGGCCGTTGTCCGACACCGCTCGCACCAACTCCTCCTGTACTCGGGATACGTCCTGATACTCGTCTACCATGACCTCTGTGAAGCGCGCTGACACCTCGGCGGCGAAGTCCGTGGGCTCGCCTCGCTCGTCTGTGAGCAGCTGCGCGCACATGTGCTCCGCGTCCGAGAAGTCTATGAGCGAGCGGCGCCGCTTCCGGCGCGCGTACTCGTGGTCGAAGTCGAGCGTCAGCCGCAGCAGGGCATCCATGGCCGGTGCCGTCTTTTTCACGTCGCCCAGGAGCTTCGCGCTGGGTGTAGCGAAGTCCTTTTGGAGCTTGGTTGCGGCCTTCTTGCAGCCGTCGCGCCGGGCCTTGACTATCTCCTTGAGCTCGGCCTCGCCCCTGAGCGGCTTGAGCGAGGGGAAGGCTATGGGCAGGGCCCGGCAGAGTTCATCCCAACCCCTGCGTGCCGCCTCCACGGCGGCAGAGAGCGAATCCAGCGTGGCCTCCAAGCTCGCGCCGTAGGCCTTTTGCGCGGCCTCGCTCGCCGAAACCTCGTCGAGCACATAGCCTATCTCACGGTGCCAGTAGGTAAGTTCTCCTATCGCGCCGTCGAGCAGTTCGCGGCCCCAGCTCGTACCGGCGGCGTCTTCGGGCAGGCTGTCAAAGTCCTGCCGCTGCGCCTCCACCCACTGTTCAGGCCGCGCGTGGGCGCGCAGCTTGTCGTGCAGCGAGAGCACCAACGCCTCGAGCCGCGTGTCGTCACGTCCGGCGCCCACGGTGTCGGCCAGGGCAATGAAATCTCCGTCTGCGCGCTTATACGCCTCTTCGAGCACGGTTTCAAGCGCCGCGGACTTCATCTCGCGCTCGCGCTGCTCGTCGCAGAGGCCGAACCCGGGGTCGAGTCCCAGCCGGGCCGCGTTTTCCCTCAGCAGCGAGACGCAGAAACTGTCGATTGTGCAAATCTGCGCCCGGCGGGCGAGCGCGCTCTGGCGGCGCAGCCTGGCCGCAGCGTCACCTGTGGCCGACGCCGCTCTCTCGGCCAGCTCCGCGCCTATTTTGCCGCGCAGCTGCTGCGCCGCAGCGCGTGTGAAGGTGATGACGAGAAAGCTGTCCACGTCCGCGCCTCCACCTACTATGTAGCGCATGAGCCGCTCGACAAGCACGCGGGTCTTGCCGCTGCCCGCGGCTGCGGACACCAGTATCTCGCCGCCCCTGTCGCCTATTGCCAGCGCCTGTCCCGGCGTCGGGGTAAAATCAGCCATTCGTCTCACCTCCCTCCAACATCTCCCACACCCTGGTGGAGCCGAGCGCGGGCAGATACCTGCGCTCATCGCCGTTCTCGCCCGGCGTGAAGCGGCAGGCCCCGGCGTAGTCGCACCAGAGGCAGGCGTTGTCGCGGGCGTTCTTGTAGCAGGGGTCGGCCAGTATGCTGCCCGAGCGCAGCTCCCCGGCTATGGCGCGCAGGGTGTCCTCAACGCGGCGCGCGAGCAGTCCCAGCCGCTCTGCGCTTGCGAGGCTGCTTCCCGTGGGCACTCCGTCTTTCCACTTCACAGGTATGCGCCGCGGGTCGTCGCCGTGCTCCATGGCGTGCAAAACCTCCGCATCGTCCAGCAGCAGTCCGCTGCGCACCAGGCCCTCGCGGCGCTTTTTCTCAACTTCTTCTGCCGATGGCTCGTTGTCGGCGCGCAGCAGATCGTCGCGGGCGGGAATGTACAGCACACCCGCCGGGACGCAGGGCATGCCATAGAGCTCTTCGCCGTGTTTTGAGAGCGTGAATAGGTACAGCAGCATCTGCATGCCGAGGCCGTAGTACACATCGCCCAGTGAAAAGCTCTTGCGTCCGGTCTTGTAGTCCGCGACGCGCAGATAGAGCCGGCCATCGTGCGTCCAGCCGTCCACGCGGTCGGCTATGCCCACGGCCCGCACGCTGCCGCCGCCGTCGAGGCGCAGCGCGTCCCCGGGCACGGCGCGGGAGATGTCAAGCTCAAAGTTGAGCGGCTGGAAGTCCGAATCGCGCAGCTCTCCCGCCATGTCGAGCACAATTCTCTCCACGCTCGCGGCCAGGCGCTCATAGAGGTACACGAACCGGGCGCTCTTGCCCTCGCGCGAACCGAGCTCGGTCTCGAGATAGCGCTCGGTATACTCGCGGGTCAGGGCGGCTATGCGCTCGTCGCTCAGCGCCGCTATGCCCTTCGGCGCGTCCGACGCCACGTGTTGCAGCACGTAGTGCACAAATGTGCCCACCTCCGGCGCCTTGAAGGCCGCACGCACCCGCGGCTTTGCCTTGAGCCCGTAGGTCATGAAATACGAGAAGCGGCAGCTTGCAAAGCGCTCTATACGGGACGCGGAGAGCCTCAGATTTTCGCCGTAGAGCTCTGACGCGCGTTCGCGGGAGAGCTGTCCTCGCGTGTAGGCGGCCGCAGACGCTATCCTCTCCAGGCGTTCAGGCTCACGCTTTTCAAAGTATGCCCGCGCGGCGCGCTGCAGCACGTCCGCATGTCCAGGCTCCGGCATGGCCGCGAGCTCGACGGCGGCATTCTCGCTCTCTATCAGGCTCTCCTCGCGCGGCACTTCGCGCACATCCATTCCGAAGAGTTCCTGGGCGCGGCGGGTCAGTATGCTCGGCTCCAGGCTCTCGCCGTCGGGGCCGAACTCCGGCGATACTATGGTCAGCGTCTCGCCGGGCAAGGACACGCAGTTATATATGAGCGTATATTCACGCCAGAGCTCGGCATCTCCGGCATCGAGGCTGATGCCCGCTTCTGCCAGCGCGCGGCGCTCTGTATTTGTGAACACTCCCGACTCGCTCTCGGGCGCGGGCAGGCGCTCATCCGACGAGCCGAGGATTATGAGGTGCTTTATGTGGCGGCGGCGCATGCGGTCCATGTCGCCGGCGGTGACCATGTCCAGCGACACGGGTATCACGCCCACGTTGTACTGCGAAAGCGTGAGCAGATAGAGCCGCGAAAAGGCCGCGCCGTCCATGGGCGTATCCCCGAGTACGGCGGCGCACTGCTCTAGTGCGTCCACGGCCGCGTCCCAGATTCGGGCGTATTCGGCGGCCGCCTGGCGCCTGCCCTGGCGCTCAAGCTCGTCGGCGCGCCCGGCCAGTGTCTGGGCGAGGTTCAGGTCCTCGAAGAGCCCGGCCAGGGCCTTGCACTGCTCAAGCGCGCTCCCCGCCTCACCCACGGCGCGTTCAAAGGCGAGCAGAGGCGCGGCGGCCTTCCTGCGCAGGGTGTTCACGTGCTCCAGCTTTGCACGGGCAGCATCGTCAAAATTACCTCGGTATCCGTCCGGGTGCATGCCCCAATCGCGCTCAGAGTGCCAACCCCGCGCGGCGATACTCCAGGTGAAGCAATAGTTCTCAAGCTCGTCGCACTCGTCCGGCTCGAGCAGAGCGAGACCGGTACGCAGGTATGCAAAGACGTCGCCCTGTTCCCAGCCGCCCAACACGGCCTCATAGGCCGAGGCTATAAGGGAAGGCAGCGGCTTTTGCATGACGTCAGTCTGTGTCGCCACGAACAGCGGCACGCCAAAGCGCGCGAAGGCCGCAGTGAGCGCCGGGGCGTAATCTTCAAAGCCTCGCACGGCTATTGCTATATCCCGCCAGCGGCAGCCGCCGCGCGCCAGGCGCAGGGCCTCGGCCGCGGCAAACTCGCACTCACTGGCTGCGTTTTCGCACTTTACGAGATGCACACGCCCCTCGGAGTCGAACTCCCGCGCCGGATATGTGAGCAAGTTGGCCGCGAGCACGTCCATCGGCGAGCGCTCCGCGCCCGGCACGGCCTCCACTTCAACAGCTACGCCCTCATCCCTGGCAAAGCGCAGCAAAGTGCGGGCCGTGGAGCGGGATATGTCAAAGAGCTCGCTGCCGAAGTTCACGTTGTCAAGCGTGAGGCAGAGCGTGACGTCGGCGCGTCGCATGAGCTCCTGGACTATGCGCCGCTCCTGCGCGGTAAAGTCGGTAAACCCGTCTATGTACACCGCGCCGCCGCGGGCGAAATCACTGTACGGCAAACGCTCCGCAAGCAGGGTGAGGCGGTCGGCGCTGTCCGTGTGCTCGCTGCCCACAGACGCCGCGAAGGCCTCGGTTATAAGGGCCAGGTCAGTCAGCTTATCCCCCAGCTCGCCCGGCAGGGCCCCGGCGGCTTCCAACAGCGCCGTACCGCTCACCTCGGCGGCAGCCAGCTCGTCCACGGCCGAAAGGAGCTGCTCGAGCAGTTCGGGTGAGCGCCGCGCGGCAGAGTAGACATGCAGCCTCGTATATATACCCTCCATGGCCCGGGCCATGCACAGCAGCCTGCCTCCGGCGGTGAGCGGTTTCCGGGCTCCCGGGCCCAACTCGGCCTCTACGCGGCGGGCGATGCCGGTAAAGGACAGGGTCTCGGCAAAGAGGGCGGCACGGGGCCCGGCCGCGCGTGCGAGCTCACGCTCGGCCTCATGGCTGTACTGCTCCGGAACGAGCAGCACGCGGCCTGAGAGGCCGGCTGCGACGTCTTCGCACAGGTTGTTCATTATTTTCGCGGTCTTGCCGGCGCCCGCGGGGCCGGTGATTATTTTAAACATAGCTCTCCTTGTGTGCGGCCCGGCACTGGCCGAGGGCAGATATACTCTTGAGGGATTCCTTTTTGACCTGTCAAAAAGAAATCCCTCAAACTTCTCGTCGCCGCAAGCTCTATATTCTTCGCCGCGCGCTACCGGCTCAGGCCTCCACGTCGCGGACGTACATCGGGCGCACGTTGGGGTCGGCGGTTTCCCGCACCTGCAGCTCGAAGCGCGGCAAGTTCTTGAGCATATTCGAGAGCTTGCCAAAGCCGTAAGTGCGCGGATCGAAGTCGGGCTGCTTTTTGATTATCAGGTTGCCGAGGTTCGACATGTCTATCCAGCCGTCGTCATCCGCGAGGTCCGCAATGCTGTCGGCTATCAGGTTTATGATGTCCTCGGGCACCGGCGGCTTGGTCTCGGCGGGAGCGGCCTTTTCAGCCGGCTTTTTGGCCGTGGATTTATTTGCCGCAGCTTTATCTGTCTTTTCTGCTGTCTTGGCCGTGCTCTTGCGCGCCGTGGCAGTCTTGGATGTGCTCTTGGACGCGCTCTTTGCCGGCTTTTTGTATTTGTCGCGTATGACCTCCACGCGAATAAACTTGTCGCAGGCCTGGACAAAGGCCTTCGGCGTCTTCTCCTCGCCTATGCCTATCACGTACATGCCGCTCTCGCGCAGCCTTATCGCCAGCGGCGTGAAATCGCTGTCCGAGCTGACCAGCACGTAGCCGTCGGTTTTGCCCGTGTAGAGTATGTCCATGGCGTCAATTATCATGGCGCTGTCGGTGGCGTTCTTGCCCGTCGTATAGGCGAACTGCTGCTTTGGCGTGACGGCGTTTTCAAGCAGCGTCGTCTTCCAGGAGCTCAATCCGTGGCTGGCCCAATCGCCGTAGATGCGCTTTATCATGGGAGTGCCGTATATGGCGATCTCCTCCATTATACCCTTCAGGCAATCACGCGGGGCGTTGTCCCCGTCTATAAGCACCGCCAGGCGCAGGTTTTCCAATGGCATGTTTTATCACTTCTCTTCAATCTTGATTGTCTCCCGCACACACGGCGAAACCGCCGAACACCGCAATGGGTTCGCGCGAGTTGAGCTCGCTGAGATGCAGGATGATGTATTCACCTCCGGCCTCTTCGTCGGGGCCAAAGCGCCAGTATCCGAAGCTTGAGACGCTGCGGAAATCGGAATCCGGGTCTGTGTACACGACCGTGTCTATAAACTCCTGCGGTGGAGTCTCGGTATAGAGCAGCGCGTAGATATACCCCGCGCTGGCCCAGTCGCTGACGTATGCGCTCTCGGGCTCCAGCGAGTCCACATACTCTATCGCCTCTCCCAGCCCCGGGAAATAGTTCACGTTGCCGTCTCCGGCAAATTCGTCAATATATCCGTGCAGGAAAAAGCCAAAGCACATCAACAGCCCGGCCACGAGTACCGCGGCGTACTTCTCCAGCATCCCTCCCAGGGTGTCGAAACCCAGCGCTATAAAATAGCACAGCGGCAGCCACAGGAAGTTTACCCGGTTTATGTTCACGCTTATGAGGCATGCGCAGGCCAGCGCTATGACAGTCCAGGCCAGCATGAGTGATTCCGCAACGCTGCGCTTGTAGGTAATGGCCGTCCGAACCAGGCCTATGACGGCCATGGGCAGGCCGAAGGCGTAGTAGAGCCCGCCCCAGGGCGCGCTGTTCCACGGCAGGCCGTCCGACTGCATCAGAAGTATGTACACCAGGCTGCGTATGTTGTCCCACGCCCCGGCAAGTCCGGTGCCGAACACGCTGGTGGCGTTCTGCCTCTCGCCGGTGAGTTCCGGCAGGGTGAAACCGAGTATGCTCATCTCGGGCAGGTCCAGCACATTTCTCAGCTGGCAGAGCGCGATGGGCAGCGCGATTACGGCGAATAAGACGGCCCCCATGATGAGCGGCGCTGCGCGCAGAGACTTCCTCAATCGCCAGACGCAGAATACAAGCAGCGCCGGCAACAGGAAGAATGCCGTACCATAAGCATAAAGTGAAAGCCCGAAACACACGCCTGACGCCGCCAGCGCCCAGGGTCTGTCCTCAGAGAGCGCGGCGAAGTACACGCCCGCAATGAGCGCTGCAGGCAGCAAATTGGACTCCAGTCCCCAACGCACGGCCATTATGTGCCAGGGGCAGACGGCAAGAAACAGCAGCGCCCAAAGCGCGAAACGCTCTCCCCTGGCCCGTCGCGCGAGCAGCCACATGAACACGAGCGAGACGCAGCCCGAGATCGCCATAGGCAGACGCAGCGCCAGCGGACGTGCGCCTAGCAGCGCGATGAAGGGCATTGACACGTAGCTTAAAAGTGCGTTCTGCCCGCTGCCCCAGCTCTCAAGCAGCACAGGCAGGTGGTTGCCGCAGCGGTCCATGCCGTAGTTGAGTATCGCCCAGGCGTCATAGAGCGCACTGGCCTCGTCCTGGTTCAGCCCGGCCGGCAGTGTCTCCGGGCTGATAAGGCGCACACAAAAGCCCAGTATAAGCACCGCGAGCACACAAAAAAGCTCCGTCCGGCAAGTCATTGTTCGTTGCAAAGGGGTACCCCCGCTTTCTGACCATATGATAGTATTTTACCATGAAACCGGCTCCGAAACAAGCGCAGCGCAGTTGATAAGGGAATTTACAATTTTGCCTTGAAACATAGCGCACTTTGCGATATAATACCATGGCAATTTGTCAGGGCCTTGTGCTGCGGCGATTGCTTGTGATTACGAAGAAAAGGAATGAGAGATTCATGAGCGCATCTCAGGACAAGAAGAGACGCCAGGCCGAGCGCGCCGCGGGTGACAGCCCGAAGACCCTGGCCGAGCGTGAGGCCGCGCAGAAGGCCAAGAAGGAGCGCCGCACATGGACAGTGGTCGGCGTTATCCTTGCCGTATTTGTAGTTGTAATAATACTGCTGAACACGAACCTGCTCTACACCGGGACAACCGCGATGACTGTAGGCGACTACGAATTCACGAACGCCGAGTACCAGTATTATTATAATGTTGCATACAACAATTTTGCCTACCAGAACCAGTCTTATCTGAGCTTCCTGGGTCTGGATACGAGCTCCGATCTGGACGACCAGCCCTTTACTGACACCACAAGCTCGTATCTGTCCATGTTCAGCATTGACATCCCCGAGTCCATGACCGATGAGAACCGCGCCGAGGACGCCACCTGGGCCGACTATTTCCGCGCCGTGGCCCTCGACAACATGGTGCAGGTCACCGCCCTTTGGGACTCCGCTGTCAAGGCCGGATACACCCTTGAGGACGAGGACGCTGCCGAAATCGACAGCACCATTGCCTCCTTCGAGACCGCCGCTGAGACTAACAACCTGCGCGGCGCCGACGGTTACGCCGCCGTTGTCTACGGCAAGGGCGTCACTGCCGACCTCGTCCGCGAGCTGCTCGAGCGCGCCTACATTGCCGAGCGCTACTCCCAGGACATCTACGACGGCTTTGAGTACACTGCCGACGAGCTTAACACCTACTACGACGAGAACGCCGACTCCTTCGACGCCCTGACCCTCGACTACTACTTCGTGGCCGCCGAGACCGAAGAAGTCACCTCCACCGTGACCGACGAGGAAACCGGTGAGGAAACCGAGGAAACCAACGACGAGGTCACCGAGGCCACCATGGCCGACGCCGAGGAGATTGCCAACGCCATCGCCGACGCCGTCGAAGGCGGCACCGACTTTGCCGACGCCATCACCGCTGAGGTCGAGGACGGCGAGGTCACCGAGCTTGTGAACGTCTTCGGCTACAACGTGAGTATGAGCTTCCCTGACGCCTTCGGCGAGTGGGCGCTTGACTCCGCACGCGAAGCCGGCGACGTGGGTGTCATAGAGAGCGAAAACCGTGGCTACTACGTTATAGTCTTCCACGACCGCAGCGACAACACCGACTACAACGGCGTGAACTTCCGTCACATCCTCATCCAGGTAGACGACACCGATGAGGACGGAGAACTCAGCGAGGAAGAAATTGCCGCAGCCGAAGAGAGCATCAACACTATCCGCGACGAGTGGGTCACCAACGGCGAGACCGAGGAGGCCTTTGCCGAACTGGCCAACTCCAACAGCGACGACTCCTCTTCCACCGCTGCCTACGGCGGCGACGGCGGCCTGTACCAGCACGTTTCCAGAAACCAGATGGTCGATGAGATAAACGACTGGATCTTTGATTCTGCCCGCCAGCCCGGCGACAGCGAGATCATCTATGTCGAAGCCAGTAACTACACCGGCTATCACCTCGTCTACTTCGTTGGCACCGACGATTACACCTACCACGACTGCCTGGCCCAGTACGGCCTCGGCACCAGCGGCGCCCCCGAGGGCCTGCGCCGTCCCGACTACAACGCCTGGGAAGCCGAGCTTATCAGTGCCTACCCTGTCAGCATCAACAGCTTCATCAACTGGTTCGCCAAGGTGTGACCAGCGGGTAAACACGTATTATAGAAGGCAGGGCCGAAAGGCCCTGCCTCTTTTAAAGCCTCTGATCCTGCGCGTCAGCGTACAGCGCGCGGTTGATGGCGCCCTCTTTGAAAAAAGGGTAAAAAATTTGTACTCAGCCAGGGGTGATTTCTGTGTTGGAACGCACTAAAAGAACTGAGATGCTGCTGGGCGAAGCAGCAATGCACAGCCTGCGGTCGGCCCACGTTGTAGTCGTGGGGCTGGGCGGCGTCGGCTCCTGGTGTGCCGAAGCGCTTGCACGCTCCGGCATAGGCACGCTAACCGTCATAGACTCAGACCGCGTCGCCGAGAGCAACATGAACCGCCAGCTGGCCGCGCTTGCTTCCACTCTTGACAAGCCCAAATCCGAAGTGATAGCAGCCCGGCTGCACGACGCCGCGCCGGACGCAAACATAATCCCGCTAACCGCTCTCTACAGCGCCGAAACCCGTGAGCAGGTGCTGCCCGCTCACTGCGACTATATAGCTGACTGCATCGATCTCGTTAGCTGCAAGCTGGACCTGATTGCCACCGCCAAAGAGCGCGGCATCCCCATAGTCTCCGCGCTCGGCACCGGGAACAAGCTCGACGCCCAACAGCTGTGTATAACCGACCTCTCCCTTACCAGCGGCTGTCCCTTTGCGCGCGTACTGCGCCGTGAATTGCGCCGCCGCGGCATAGAGCATCTGGACGTGGTGTTTTCCCCAGAGCCCGCCATAGACGCTCTGCAAGACGAAACACCGCCTCCCGGACGACGAAGCGTGCCTGGCTCCGCGGTTTGGGTTCCGGCCACCGCCGGTCTGCTGATGGCAGAGAAAATTGTCCTGGAGCTGGCCACTTCTGCCCAAGCTTGAATATACGCGAAACGAGGCCCGCGAATGCTGCGCCGGGCCTCGTCTTTTTATCACGTACCTATCTGGCGTCATCCAACTCGCTTACTGCCAGCTTTGAGCGGAGCATGGCGCCAAACTCTTCGGCGTCCCCCGCAGCAAAGTCACACTTGAGCAGAACCGTTACTTTCCCGTTCCAGACAAACAGGTAGAGGTCCTGAGCTTCCACGCAGCAGGTGAAGTCAGCATACGGCACAGTATCGCTCTCACCCAGCTGCATGCCCTCGTCAGTAAAACGTACATCGGTCGCAGGGGCTTCTCGCAGAGCTTTCAGCAGCTCGTTGGCAGCACGCTCGAAGCGGCGCTGCCAATTGCTGCTGCGCATGCTGCGCGGGCGCAGGCACAACACTCCGGCCACAATACCCACACAGCCCGCGAAGAGCGGCAGCATCATCTCCTCCGGGTCCGTCAGCCCCGGCACTAACAGGAACACACCTAGTATCAGCAGGACGACGCCGTATATCCTGCTGCGGTAGCGGCGCTTTTCCAGCACCTCGTCCGGTTCTTTTTTGTCGTTGAGGTTGTCTATTGTGCGCCACATGCGGGGCATTTTGGCACGTGATTCGAGCTCTGTGCGCTTCTCCAGCGCTCGGCTCAGCTGCTGCGTCAGGCCGGGCAAGTCATACTTCCCGGTTCTAAACAAGAAATCCATGTACTTTCCTCCTGAAATGAGCCGTTGATGCATTATATCACACCTGCCGCGCCCTGCATAGATAAAAAACACGCCGGTCAAGATGACCGGCGTGTTTTGCAATTGTTTTAAACTCAGTTATCGAACATGCTCTTGAGCTTGAGCAGGTGTTCGTAACGGGCCTTGGCGTTCTCCTCGTTGGCCGTGAAGAGCTTGTCAGCACGGTCGGGGAACTCGCGGGTCAGACGGGAGTAGCGAGCCTCGTTCATGAGGAAGTCGCGGTAGCCGTCCTTGGGCTCCTTGCTGTCGAGGGTGAACGGATGCTCCTCAGCCGGGTTGAAGCGGAAGAGGTTCCAGTAGCCGCAGTCGACAGCCTTCTTCATCTCGGCCTGGCAGTTGGTCATGCCGCCCTTGATGGAGTGCATCTCGCAGGGAGCGTAGCCGATGATGAGGGACGGGCCGTGGTAAGCCTCGGCCTCGGTGATGGCCTTGAGGGTCTGAGCCGGGTTGGCGCCCATGGCGA
>CAKNRQ010000026.1 GCA_930990965.1 uncultured Clostridia bacterium | reverse complement strand
TAGCTCCTACACCAGGGCTCTTTTTGTACTGTCCGTATATTCTGGGGCCGTTCAGTTGGCCGGGGGATTTTCTGCTTATTATCAGGTGAACAGGGCGACTATCTTGTCCCACAGGTCGGCGAAGAAGCCCTGGGACTCCTCCTGCGACTGCGGCTCGGCAGCCTCTTCGGGCGCCGTGATACCCTCGGTGGAGAGGACAAACTGCACGCTCGCCGTGTCCTCGTTGCGCTCGTCGAGGAAGCTCACGGGGCCAGTCTCCTCTTCCTCTTCACTCTCGCCGGTGCCGAGGAAGGCGTCCATGATTTCGGGTATCTGGCTGGTCTGGCTGTTGAGGGCCCAGACGCCGCTTGAGTAAGTGTCCATACCCTCGGAAATCTGGTTCACGCCGTCGGTGTAAGCCTTGAGGCCCTCGTTGAAGTCGGCGTAGCTAGACGCGAGCTGCGCCATACCGTTTTGCAGCTCGGTGATGGCCGAAGTGTCAATGTCAATGCCGCCACTGGTGGCCGAAGCAACCTGGTTGACGATGAGCATCTGAGCATCTACGAGTTGGCGCAATCCGGAAACCAGCATGTCAAGGCCGCTGGTACTTCCACCGCCCATTTGCTCCTTTAGTGCCAACATTTGTTGATAGAGGTTATTATACGCTTCTTGGGCATCTGTATCATCTTTATCAATAGCCATACCCAATTGAGCCATCGCAGTCATTAGTCCTGATGTATCTACTGTCGAACCGCCAGCCATGTTTTCTATCATATTTGCCATGTTCTCCATCTGCACCGCTATCTGCGTCAGGCCGCTGGTGAGCTGGTCGAACATACTCATATCCGGCATCATGCTGTCGATGTCGAAGCCCTGCAGGCCGGAGGAGATCTCGTTGAGGGCGCTGGCTATCTGGTCGCTGGCCTCGGTGAGGGTGGCGCTGTTGTCGCCAAGCGCGCCCGCGCCTTCGGCCAGGGCGTCCGCGCCGGAAGCGAGCTGGCTCACGGCGCCGGAGAGCTGGTCGAGGCCGTCGGTGATGGTGTCAAGCTCTTCCGTGTCGCCCATCATACCGCTGACGCTGTAGGGCACACCGGCAATGGTGAACCCGGCCATGGAGAAGTCATGCACTGTGGCCGAGAAGCCCACGTCGCCCTCGCCGCCGGGCAGGACGACGAAGGTTATCTGCTTGTCGCTGCCTGCGTTGGCCACGGTGCCGTTGCGGGCGCTGATATCTTCGCAGAGCGATGAGTCAAGCGTGACGGAGATCTGTAACATGTAGTTGTCGGTAAAGTAGGTGTCAAAGCCGCTGTTGGTCGCGGTGTGTATATCCACCTCGAGCTCGCCGGAGGCGCCGCTCAGGTCGTCGGGGTCAATCTCCTCGCCGTCGAGCTTATAGCTTATCTCTATGTCCCAGGGCATGAGCGCGCGGCGCAGCGTGCCCTGATAGTAATAGCGCCCGGAGTCCTCGGCCTCGAGGGTGACGACGCCGTTGGAATAGTTGATGGGGCTGGTGTCGGTGAGGTTCTCAACCGCGGTGTAGCTGCCGTAGTGGGTGACGGTACCGGGCTCGTCCACTGTCAGCGTCACGACGGCGTATGCGCTGCGCGCCCGGCCATAGTTGTCCAGGCGGCCGTATATGACCTCTTCAGGTCCCTCCTGGACCGTTTCGGTGGTCTCTGTGCCGTCAGACGGCTCGGGCGAGGGCTCGCTGGTGGGCGTGTCTGCGGCAAAGCCCAGGGTGCTGAGGCACATGGCAAAGCAGAGGAATACGGAGAAGAGTGCGGAAAGCTTGCGTTTCATTTGGTTTGGACCTCCTTTGTGGCCGCTTTGAGGAATCCCGACTTCCAGGTGAGCTTGTCTGTGAGCGGGTCGAAGAGTATGAGCAGTGCAGGCAGGGCCATAACTACCATGGCCATGGAGAGAACGGTGCCTCGCGCGAGCAGTATGCCCAGCTCCGCGACGACCTCAAGGGAACTCTCGAGGCCCAGGCACATGCCCGCGGCGGTGAGTATGAGGCCGCTTGTGAGCACGCTCTCGAAGTTTGTGTTCAGTGTGGCTATGACGGCCTCGCGCTTGCCCATAGTTTTGCGGTTGGCCATATAGCCGTTGGTCATAAGTATGGCGTAGTCTATCGTAGCGCCAAGCTGCACCGTGTTGATAACCAGGTAGCCTATGTACACGAGCGGCTGGTCGGTGAAGTACGGTATAGAGAGGTTTATCCAGATGGCTGCCTCTATGCAGAAGAGCAGTATGACAGGCAGCGTCAGGCTCTTGAATGTCACAAGCAGCGTCAGGAAAATGAAGCCTATGGCTATGAAGTTAACGGTTGAGGTGTCGGCCGTCACCACGTCGCGCATGTCGTAGAGGTTGGCGCTCTGTCCGCAGACCCAGCTCTCGTCATAATACTTGTCCGCGGCAGCCCTCACCTGCTCCACGACGGCGAAGGCCTCGTCGCCCTCTTCCGAGGTGTCGGTGTAGAGGATAATGCGCGCGTAATCCTCCGAATAGAACTGCGATACTATGCTCTCGTCAAGGAAACCCTCTGGCACGGCGCCGACAGTCCCGGCGTAGCTGAGCACGCTGGTGACGTGGTCTATGTTGGCAAAGTCCGCGGCCAGCTGAGTCTCGGCTCCCTGGTCCCCACGCGGCACCAGCACGACGAGCGCGTTGCTCTCGCCGAACTCCTCGTTGATCGCCACGGTGTCCCGGCCGTAATCAGTGCGGGTGTCGGGCGCACCGTTGCCGTAAAGGAAGTCGGCCCTGGACTGCGCGAGATAGCAGGGCACGACGGCTATCAGCACCAGTATGAGCGCGGGTATACGCACCTTGACAAGCGCCTTACCCAACCATTTGCCTGTATGTATGAACTGCCTGTGCGAGGTCTTGTCCAACAGTCTGACGCAGGACAGCGCCAGAGCAGGCAGAAAGACCATGACAGACACATAACTGAGCACTATGCCTTTCACCAGGTTGAGGCCCAGGTCCGCGCCTATTTCAAAGCGCATGAACATCAGCGCCAGGAAGCCGAAGAGCGTGGTGGCCGCGCTGGCAGCAATGGACGAGAAGCTCTCGCGTATGGCCAGCCGCATTGCCTCCGTGCTGTCACCCACCTCTTCGCGGTGGCGTCCGAAGCTGTTTAGCAGGAATATGGCGTAGTCCAGCGAGACAGCCAACTGCATTATCGGGCTCACAGACTGCGTGACAAAGCTTATCTCGCCGAACACGACGTTCGTACCCATGTTTATGATGACCGCAACGCCTATGGTCAGCAGGAAGAGCACGGGCGAAATCCAGCTCGTCGTCGTGAGCAGGAGTATGATTACGATGATGGGCACCAGGATGCACGCCGCGCCCACAACCTCGCTGACGACTAGGTTTTGCATGCTCGCAGTACTCGCGGCGTTGCCCGCTATGGCCCCGTCCTCGCCCGTGAGCTCGTAAATGGCGGCCACGGCTTCGCTCTCACGCCCCTCGTCTATCGTGACGTTGTAGAGCGCTATGCCGCCGTCCTCGTGCCAGTACTGCTCGACGGTGGCCGAGTCCATTAACTCTACGGGCGTATTCAGGTCTGCCACATCGTCGAGCCACATGACGCCGCTCACGCCTGGGCACGCGGCAAGCTCGTCCTTGAGCTGCACTGCCTGCGTGAGCGTGAGATTACGCACCATGACGCGCGTATTAGGCACACCCGAGCCAAACTCGGAGTACATCAGGTCCAGTGCCACCGTGCTCTCTGCGTCTGCGGGCAAATAGTCCGTGAGGTCATAGTTCACGCTCACCCCTAAGATAAGCACAGCCGACACTATGGCCATTACGAGGAACACAGCTATGACTATTCTTTTGTGCCGTGTTATCCCCCGTGTCAATCCATCCATAGGCAACCCTCCATGTCAAGGCCGGCTGTCCCGGCCAGCGCGAAGATATTCAACGCAGTGTTGACTTACTTTCACTTTTATAGTATATTTTCAAAGTGTAATAATCGCAACAGTCAGTTTGTTGAATTTTGAAAATTAATAAACGATTTTATGCCCAGTCGTATAGTAACTTACAAAAAATTCACTAATTCGGGGGTGAGCGCTTTGCCCGGCAAGAAGCAGGATGCGCGCGTGCGCTATACAAAAATGGTTATCAAATCCAGCCTGATGGAGCTCATGCAGCTCAAGCCGGTGGCCAAGATAACCGTCACCGAAATCTGCGAGCGCGCCGGAATTAACCGTGCCACCTTCTACGCTCACTACAACGACCCCACAGACCTGCTGCAGAGCATAGAGAGGGAGCTTATCGAGGATATCAGCGCCAAAACTCGCCCGGCCATAGCCGCGCTCGGCGGCGATTTGGCCGAGTCCATCACAGGGCTTGTGGAATATATACGGGAGAATGCGGAGGTTTGCCGCGTACTGCTCTCCGGCTCGGGTGACGCAAGTTTCCAGAACAACGTGGTTGACATGGTTGAAAAACAGTTCATTGACCACTGGCGCGCTTTCAGCTCCACAAGCGTTGAGGATGCGCAGTATATTTACACTTTTATAGCTATAGGCAGCGTTGGAGTAATACGCAAATGGCTGGACGAAGGCGTGACCAAGCCCTCGTCCGAAATAGCCAGCCTCATCATAAAGCTCTCGAGCGCTGGATTCATGAGCCTGTCATAAGGGCGGTTTAAGCTGCGGAAAAACCGGGCATGCTAAAGCCAGAAAGCAATCTGGAGGTACATAGCATGTCCGGTAAGAATACTTTGAAGAAATGGGAATCGGCGCTGCTGCTGGCCATGTGCGCCGCGCTCTTCGCCGGGGTCTGGGCCAGCGCCGCAAGCGGGCGCATAGCGTCACAGCTCGTGCGGCTGCACGTCATCGCAGACTCCGACGAAGCCGTGGAACAGGAGATAAAGCTTGAGGTTCGCGACGCGGTGCTCGCCTACCTGGAACCTAAACTCTCCGGTGCCTCTGACAGCGGCCAGGCCGCGGAGATAATCCGCGACAATCTCTCCGGCATAGGCTCTGCTGCCGAAGCCGTCTCCCGTGGCCGGGAAGTGAACGTCGAGCTCTCCGGGGAATACTACCCCACGCGCGAGTACGAGACCTTCTCGCTGCCGGCCGGGCAGTACCTGTCGCTGCGCGTCACGCTCGGCGAGGGCAACGGACACAATTGGTGGTGCGTGGTCTTCCCGCCACTGTGCCTGACCGCCGCCGAGACCGAAGCCGCCTTCGAGCAGCTTGACGGGTCCACCCGCAGTGTCATTGCCGAAGAGGAGGGCGGTGTGTGCTTCAAATTCCGCATACTTGAATTGTGGGGTGAGCTGGCGCACTTCCTCGGGCTTGATTGAGCCCTTTGTATGGTCTTTCAGCTTGACGGCCACACTGGATTAATATATAATTCATGAAAAAGAAAAGGAGGGGTACGATGTCAGAGAGAGGCAGCGGCAAGAAGCTCTCCGCATCCGTACAGGTGTTTGAGATTCTTCAGTCTCAAATAAGTTCAGGTGTCTGGAAGCCCGGCGAGCGTCTGCCGAGCGAGAGCGATTTGGCCGAACAGTACGGTGTCAACCGGCTCACTGTGCGCGTGGCTCTGCAGAAATTAAACGCCCTGGGAGTCATTGAAACGCGCTCCGGCTCAGGCACGCGCGTGCTTGAGTTTGACCTTGAGAACTACCTGCGCACCGCCTCAATGTTCTGTAATGTAAACGAGCTCTCAGGCAGTGTTGCAGAGTTCAGAAACCACATAGAAATTGAATGTGCACGCCTGGCCTGTGAGCGTGCAGACGACGCGGACATGGCCGAACTGGAACGTCTGGCCACACAGCACCGTATGGTGTGGATGCACTCAGACAGCATGGAGCATGAGCTCTGGCAGCGTCAACTGGCCGACGCGGATATAGCTTTTCACGAACAGGTAGTGCATATGGCGCACAATAAGCTCTATGCCTATGCCTTTGCCGTAGCGCGAGGCCCCATATATGAATACATACTCTCAAGCGTCCGCAAATGGACCCCGGAGATGGTCGCCAGCTTCCGGCTTGACCGCCGCCGGGATATACACTACAGTATCTTTGAATCCATCAAGAGCAGGGATTTCACAGCCTGCCAAAGCAACTACGCGGCCATGATCTCGTCCTACACGCGAGCCGAGTGGGCCCAGCCGGTAGTGGGCTAAAGCAAACCGCCCGGAATTTCTTCCGGGCGGTTTGCTTTTTTCATGCCCGGCGTACTTTTTGAAGGAAAATTGAATTTCTCCATATTAAATCCACAATGCTGCGTTATACTCTCTCCACGGGGTGATACCATTGACCAGAATACTTGTAGTTGAAGACGAGCCCGATATCCAGGAACTGCTTTGCGCCTATCTGCGCGAGAGCGGCTACGAAGTGGAGCAGGCCCTGGACGGCGTGGAGGCGCTGGACAAGTTCAGGCGCGGCCGGTTCGAGCTGGTGCTTCTGGATCTGCTGCTGCCCAAAATAAACGGTTTCGGCGTCTGCGAACTCATTCGCCGCGAATCCGACGTGCCCATACTCATGCTGACCGCCGTAGACGGCGAGAGCGAAGCCCTGCGTGGCTACGGCGCAGGCGTGGACGACTATATCACGAAGCCGTTTTCCATGCCCGTGCTGCTGCAAAAGATACGCGCCGTGCTGCGCCGCTCCGGGCAGATCCCTCCCGAACGCAGCCTGCTTCACTATCGGGACCTCACGTTGGACCTCGACGGGATGGAGGCCAGCTTGGACGGCCGGAGCCTGGAGCTCACCGCACGGGAATTCGAGCTGCTGCGGACGCTGATCTCGAGTCCGGGCCGGGTTTACACGCGGGAAATGCTGCTCTCCAAGCTCTGGGGCTACGACTTCTACGGCGACGAGCGGGTGGTGGACAGCCACATCAAGAACCTGCGCCGCAAACTCGAGCGCGACTACATTGAGACCGTGAGAGGAGTGGGCTACCGTGCTGCGAAAGAAGCTCTCTGAGAGCCTGACGGGGCGCATTTTCATAATCACCCTGTTCATACTGCTGCTCTCCGGCCTGGTCACCTTCGCGCTTATTGCCTGCGCCACGCCCAGCACATACACAGCCGTATTGACCGACGATCTGGCCCGCAAAGCCGGTGAGCTCGCTCTGGAGCTCTCTGCCACGCCGTTTGAGGAGAGCGGCACGGCCCTCGATGAGTTCATCCGCACCTCCGGCGCCGACGCCATGCTCATGGACCCGGACGGTCGCACGGCTGACAACGGTTCCACCCTGGCTGTACGCCCTCTCTATGAGGACGACTCCACCGTCGTGACAGAGGCCGGTTCCGGCCCCGGCACTGATGTCGTGACCTGGAACGCGGATGGCTCCGTGGCAGTGACGATGGCAGAGCAGGAGACGATAAGCGTCGGGGTAACCTTTCCAGACCGCGAGGGTGAATACATGCTCTATGTTTTCCCGAGGCTGCAATCCGAAAATCTGGCGGTACGCGCGCTGGTTGAGATGGCGCCGTGGCTGCTGCTTGCACTGTTGGCCTTCTCGCTGCTGTGCGCGCTCATATACTCCCGCTACGTCACGCGGCCCATAGTACGGCTCAGCGGCATAGCGGCCAGGCTGGCAAACCTGGACTTCGGCTGGAAATGCGCCAACGGCCGGCGCGATGAGATAGGCCAGCTTGGCCGCAGCCTGGACGAGCTTTCGCAAAAGCTGGGCCGGGCCCTCTCCGAACTTGAAAGCGCCAATACCGCCTTGCGCGGCGAGGTTGAACGCGAGCGCGAGGCAGACCGCTCGCGCATGGCCTTCTTCGCCGCCGCCTCGCACGAGCTCAAGACGCCCGTGACTATCCTCAAGGGCCAGCTGACCGGTATGCTGGACGGCGTCGGCGTCTATCAGGACCGCGACAAGTACCTGGCCCGCTCGCTCATGGTCACGTCGCGCATGGAGTCGCTCGTGGGTGAAATTTTGACCATCTCGCGCCTGGAATCGCAAGAGGTGCTCTCCCGCGAGGAAGCAGACCTCTCTGCTCTCGTGCGCGAGCAACTGGAGCTCATGTCCGAGCTCATGGAACAGCGCGCTCTGACGCTCAAATCCGAGCTGTGCGATTGTATAGCCATATCCTGCGAGCGCGCGCTGCTGAGCAAGGCCATCGGCAATCTCGTCTCCAACGCCGCGCTCTACTCCCCCGAGGGTGCCGTGGTGCGCGTGCGCACATATACGCTGGACGAACGGGCCGCGCTTAGCATCGAGAACACCGGCGTGCACATAGACGAAGGGGCCCTGCCCCACCTCTTCGACGCCTTCTACAGAGCAGACAAATCCCGCAGCCGCAGCACCGGCGGCAGCGGGCTCGGGCTCTATCTCTCGCGTATCATCTTCGAGCGGCACGGGGCCGAGTGCAAAATAGAGAACACCCCCGACGGCGTCCTGGCCACGGTGGTGTTCGCCCCCTGAACGCCAAAGGGCGGCCTCAGTCACGAGGCCGCCTTTCTCTCATTGATTTCCCTATATATAAGCACAACGCCATATATTCCGGCCAGCAGCAGCACAAGGTCCTCATAAGCGTTGAAAATCACGGATTTCACTCCCGTAAGGCCCCACATGGTCAGAAGGATAAGCAGTAGCAGGTTCTTTTTCCGGTATCCTGAATAGACGGCTATACTCAGACTGACCGCCGGGCACGGCATGATGTATGTCACCGTCATGGGGAATGACCTGCCCAGCAGCAGGGAAAAGAGTGGATATAGCAGATAAAGCACCAGGAGCAGGGTCTGAATTTTATCCGGCTTCCGCAAAATATCGCTCCTGTTGCGCCAACTCTCATATATAAGCAGGCTGCCGCTTAACAGATAAAGTGGCAGGGCGAAGAACTTCTGTACAGGCTCCGTGCCATACGCGGCGAAAAATGCGATGCCTATGAACAGGTTAAGCAGGCCCAACGCAAACTTTGCAAGCCAGTTCACCTTCTGCAAATATGACAGCGCTGCCGACAGCGCCACAAATAGCAGCACGACAGCCTGAACTGCTACAGTGTGCGCGTTGTAGTCACCTATAACGTTCCAAAACTCCTGCGCGTCCATGTCTCCTCCTGGCTGTGCCGCCCCCGATGCTAAGGGCGGCGCTTTACTTTTCCGGAACTATGAGTCCCTGCTCCCACAGTGTCTCAAACGTGTTTACGGCGCCGCCGTGCTCTGTGATTTTGCCTTCCTCGACACGGTCTATGTTCACGCCGGTAAAGGTCAGGCGCCTGTGCGACGGCTCGATGCCAAACCATTCGCCCTCATGGCTGCCCTCCATGACGAACTCGGATATGACGTAATCCCCGTCGCAAAACTGCCTCGTTATCCGCACCGTATAGTCCGGGTAAGTGTGCTTGGTGGCCGCTATGTGCCCTATCATTCCCTCCACGCCGACGGCTGTCTTATGTTCGCCCAAGCGCAGGCAGAGTCTGTCGGAGACGAAATCCGGCACACGGCTGACATCGTTTTCAGACACCACGGTCTCATAGAAACACCTGATAAGTTCACTCGCTGTCACGCTCTCACCTCCCCAAGTCCGGGTATATCATACCACACCGCACTGTTTATCTCCACACAAAACACAAATACGCTCCAAGTTCTCTCCACATCGCGGCGTTATGCTTCGTCCATCCCAAGCAGAAAGGACACATCCGATATGGAGATCACGATCAAAAACGTCGCCATGACGTATCCCAGCGGCAAGCAGGCGCTCCGCGGTCTGGACCTCGAGCTGCGTTCGCCCAGCCTCGTGGGCCTGCTCGGCCCCAACGGCGCGGGCAAGTCCACGCTCATGAAGCTGCTGGTATCCGCGCTGCTGCCGACAAGCGGCACTATACGTGTGGACGGCCGGCCGCTGACCGAATGCGAGCGGCAGCTCAAATCCCGCCTGGGCTACTTGCCCCAGGATTTCGGGCTCTTTGACGAGCTCACCGTGGCGCAGTTTCTCGACTACATGTCCGCACTAAAGGGCCTGCGCAACGCTAAGAGCGCCGTGGAAGAGGTCATAGCGCGTGTAAACCTTGAGGACAAGGCCGCAGCCAAGATACGCACGCTCTCAGGCGGCCAGCGCCAGCGCGTGGGCATAGCTCAGGCGCTTCTGGGTGAGCCGGATATGCTCATCTTCGACGAGCCAACGGTGGGCCTGGACCCTGAGGAGCGCATACACTTCCGCAATCTCTTCTCCCACGCGGCGCAGGACAGGCTGGTGCTGCTCTCCACGCATATCATAGAGGACGTGCAATCGGTGTGCGACAGGCTTGTTGTAATAAACCACGGGCGCATTCTGTTCACCGGCACCCCCGAGCAGCTCATAGCCGCCGCCGAGGGCCACGTCGGCGTATTCTACGAGTCCGACGCCGGGGAGACCAGCGGCCTGCACATCACAGCCCGCGTAAACACCGGGCGCGGCATACGCTGCCGCGCTGTGGCCGACGAGCTGCCGGACTACGCCGAGGCTGAGGAGCCCTCGCTTGAGGACGCATATCTCTACCTTATCTCCAGGGAGGCCGCGCAATGAAATCCCTGCGACTCTTCATTTTGGAGCTGGGCCGTCTGCTGCGCGGCCGCATGACCTGGCTCGCCGCTGCGCTCACTCTCGTCTCGCCCGCAGCCGGGCTTATACTCTACACCCCTGCGAGCGCCGAAACCATGCTCTCGGTCTATCTCGCCAATCCGGCCATAGCTGCGGGCGCGGTAGGGGCCGTGCTCTTCGGCCTGCTGACAATATATGAGTTCGACCGCCCCACGCGCAGCCGCGTGGAAATGCTGACCGGCGCCGCGGTCTCGCCGCTCACTTCGGCCCTCGTACAAACCGGAGCTCTCATCTGCGTTTCCCTGCTGGCAGCCCTGCTCACGGCGCTGTTGTGGCTGCCCATAAGCATGGCGCTCATAGGCGAGGTCTTTGATTTTTCCGACTACGCCCTTGCCTATCTCATCTTCACGGCCCTGGCGCTGCCGCTCGGCGTTCTGGCCTCGGCCAGCGCCTATCAGTTCACGCGCAGAGCCGATCTCTCCGTCGTGCTCTTTGCGGCCTTTGCCGCCGCGAGCCTCACGGTCTGGCGCTACAACTGGCAGCTCTGCTGGCTGAACCCCTGTGTCTGGGCGCTCTCGGACGACTTCTCCAACTACCGCATCTTCCGCTCGGCGGCATACATGCGCCTCACCTGGCTGGCCGTACTCGCCGGGGTCTGGACTCTCTCCTGGCTCTGCGTCAGGCAGTACGGTAAGGGCCCGGTTGGCTCCTTTGCCCGTCACGCCCGGCGGCCTCTGCGCTGCGCCGCTGCCCTGCTTCTGCTCGCCTGCTCCGTACTTGCGTATACAGCGCAGCCCTTCATCGACAACAGCAACCCGGACGAAACGGCCATGACTTTCTTCGAGATTCCCTACCTTGAAGATGTCGTCTGCACCGGCCGCAGTGCCGAGGTCTTCCCCAACACCAGCAGCGGCACCGTCCAAGGCACGGCCACATTCAACTTCAAAAACTCCTCCGGCAGCGAGCAGACCGCCGCCTTCGGCGTCCTGCCCGGATACGAGATTCGCTCCGTAAAAGCCAACGGCAATGACGCCGGCTACACTCTCAGCGACTATCAGGAGTACAACGAAGCCCTGCTTGAAGTGACGCTGCCCGCCGAGGAGGAGATTGTCCTGACCATAGAATACGGCGGCTTCCCGCGCGAAAACCGCAACACCTCCATCATGCAGGGCGGCAAGGAGATAAGCTCGGAGTATATCTGCCTCGAAAATGCGGCGCTCTCGCCCAGACTCATGAACGTGCTGCCCGACGACAACATGTACCCCGCCGTAATCGAAGTCACACTCCCCGAAAACATGACCGCCATACCATTCGGCAGCAGCGACGCCGAGATTGTCTCCATGAACCCCGACGGCACTGCCACCTGGCACTACGAGGACAACGGCACCGGCGGCATCCTCTACGCCGGCGACTACGTCTGCGAAGTGATTGAAGCTGGAGGCATCACCATCGAGTTCTACTACGGACGCCGCCATCAGGCCGTTATGGAGGCCGCCGGCGCTGCCGACGCCGTGCGCGCCGTCGTGGATTACTGCACCGAGCACTACGGTCCGCTTTCCTTCGGCAGCGGCGAGACGCTCAAACTCATACAGAGCCGCGTCACCGGCGGCGGTTACGCCACCAACGGCGCGAGCCTGCTCGACGAGGCCGACTTCACTGCGGCCAACCTGGGCGACACCGATAAAGGCGCCGCGGCTGGCGAGGTCATGATACACGAGCTTGTGCACCAGTGGTGGGGCCTCGGCAACATGTTCGACAGCACTGATGCCACGGACGCCTGGAGCGCGGAGGGTCTCACTGTCTACACCACCTACCGCATAGTCAAGGCGCTCTACGGCGAGGACTACGCCCGCGAACACTACATAGAGCAGTGGCGCAGCGCGGTCGAGGACTATTACCTCAACTTCTACGTGCGCAACCCGGACTATCTCTCCACCCTGCCCGAGAACGAACGCCTGACCATCAGCAACAGCCTGGCCTATGTGCGTCAGTACTGCGAAATGCCGCTCAAAATACTGCGCGCGGAGGAGTTGGTGGGCGGCGAAGAGGCCATGGACGCCATACTCGCCTCGCTCTTCACGCGCGAGCTGGACCCCATGTACCCGTATCTGACATATCAGGACTTTCTCGACGCCTGCTCTCTGACAAAGGAGGAACTGGAACTTGCTTAAAATATACGCATACGAGTGCCGGAGGCTCATGTGGAACAAATTTTTCCCCGGCATCGCCCTGGTGCTGCTCTTCTACGGCTGGCAGATACTCGACCGCATTACCATACTCGGTGTCGCGCACACGGCCCCGTTTTCGGCCTGGAGCTACGGCGACTACCTCGGATATATGCTCCCTTTGCTTTGGATAGGTGCCCTATTCACCCTGAGTTTCTTCACCTCCTGCGCAGATGAGCGCCGGCGCCGCCTCACTTCGGCCACGCCTGTAAAACCCTCGCACTATGCCCTCGCGCGCTGCTGCGCGGCCATGACCGCCACGGCGGTCCTCTCGCTCGAGGCGGTGGCGCTCGCAGTTGTATTCTACGTGCACATGTTCGGCGGCTGCGACTTCGGCGAGCTGGTCTACCCCACGCTTATCACGCTGATACCCACGCTGGTCTTTGCCCTGGGTAGCGGCTGGATACTGGCCGGGATACGCCCCTGGCTGCTCTTCGTGTGGATGCTGCCGCCCGTGGTGCTGGCAGCCATCCCGCTCCCTGAGGCGCTGGGGCTGCTCAACGGCAGCCTGTTTGAAACGCGCGCCCTGGCGCTCGGCGTACTCGACCCCGCCTTCTCGCTGAGCTTTGCAACCATAGCCGTGCAGTGCGCCCTGCTGCTCTGCGGAATTCTGCTTCTGATACTCCGTCCCGCCAGGCACTAGAGCCCACAAAGCGGCATCTGCTCTTCATGCTTTACCCGCGTTAAATTATGGCAGGGACCCAATTTAAATATCCCTGGTGGCGTGCCACCAGGGATATTTAAATTATTGAGTTGCGGGAACTGTTTTTTCAGGCGGCAGTTTCAATGAATATCAGCCGTTTTCAGACAGCGCACGGCTACGCGGGCCTGACCGCCGGTGGTGCAGGTAAACAGCGTGAGATCCCACTCGTCACTGAGCATTTCCTCAATGTCTGTCGGTTCCAGGACTTCCACACTCTGAACTCTGTAGACAAAACGATTGCCCTCCACGTCGGTAAATACAACCTCCGCGCCGGCGCTGAGATTTCTGACCGGTCCAAAGTGCGTGCTGTAATTGTGCGCTGCAATGGTAAATCCGCTGCCGTATGCCGAGCCGCTGTAGCGGCACGGCGCAATTCTTAGTCCGGGATAGCTCCACTCGCTCATCACCGGCAGTGACAGGCCCAGTGACGGCACTTCCAGCACGCCTATATACTCGTTTCCGTCCACCGTTGTTGTAGGCATCTCCATATCCTGGTCCAGCACGTAGTCTGGCAGCTGCTCCTCCACGGTATCCACCGGTTCCTGTTGGGCGGCGATTTCCGATTTGAGCGCCTCCGTTGTCTCCGATGCCTCCCTGCCGGCCCTGTACTCGTCATAGAGGTTGAAGCCCACTATGCCAAGCCCCGCTGCTACCAGCACTATCCCGGCGGCTATCAGCCACGCTCCGAGTTTTCGCTCAGTTCTCATCGGAATCCCCACGTCTGCGGCGTATAATCAACCCCACCGCCACCAGGATAAGCCCCGCGCAAATCAGGAGCGGCACCGGCCACCAGAGCTGACCCGTCTGCGGCAGCTTTTCCGGTTCATCCGGCGGCTTTGAAGGCGCGGGAGATTCGGAAGGTTCCGGCTCATCGTCGGGCTTGGTATTGGTAATTACAAACACCCGGCCCTCACGCTCGACTGTGACCGTGTATCCGTCAGGCACGTCATCCTCTACAACCTGCCATTTGGAACTTGCGGACAGGTCTTCCCAGGTGTATTCCCAGTCGTTGTCCTCGCTTAGAGCAACTGTATCGACCACGCGCCCGTTCTCAAGCAGCTGAACATAGATATGCCGGGGCCGCGCGCTCTCGTTCCCGTTGTCCTCCCACACCTTCTGTACACGGATTTGCGTGAGTTTCTCCGGTGTGGTCTCGTAGTCGTATTTGCACGATACATTGACACTGTAGTCCCAGCCGCCGCCGTCTGCTTCACCGGGGAGTGACACGAGCATGGCCTCCGGCGTATATACTGTGCTGCCGGAAGTGTACTGCTCTCCCGTAACCAGGTACAGTCCCGGGCGCAGCCCGGCAAAGTACACTTCGCCGTCAGAGTCCGTCTCCCCCTCTCTCAGCGGCTCAAGTTCGTCGCGGGCGGCATATGCGTCCAGCGTCTGTGCCAGCGCACGCCAATCGGAGCTGTCCAGCCCTTCAAAGCTAACATTATAGCTACGGAAGTCACCGGTCAGCGTATACTCTCCCGATTCCGAGACACTGGCAACGCGGTACAGAGAAAACTCCACTCCCGAAAAGTCGCGCGAGCCGGAGCCGAAGTGGACGCTGATGGACGAGCTCCTGTCGAGGTCAATGTCCTCGCGGGCCATTACGGACACGGTAAAGCAGGCCATTACCAGCAGGAAGGCAAACAGCGCTGCGCCGCAGCGCCGGTGTAAGCCTTGTTTCCTCATGCTATTTACCTCCCTTTTTACTCTTTCTCCTGCGTGACCGCAGCGCCGCTATAACTATGACTATCAGCAGTATGGGAATCGCTATGATGGGCAGCACGAAGCGCTCGTCTATAAGCACCGCGTCCGCTATGATTTGCAGTATCCCGCCCTCTTCCGGCGTTTCAACGCGGTGGCCGCGCACAAGCAGCCGGTGCGAGTTGACGCCGTAGGGCGTACACGTCACAAGGGTACACAGATCCTCGCCCGCTTCAATTTCCAGCAGCGAAATGTCGTCCGGCTCCACAACGCTAATCTGGTCAACCTCATATGTAAGCGTCTCGTCCAGCACATGCAGGGTGAACGTGTCCCCCTCCGCGAGCTGATCCAGGTCGGTAAACAGCCGGGCAGAGGGCAGGCCGCGGTGGCCGGATATCACGCAGTGCGTGCTCTCCCCGCCTACAGGCAGCGATGAACCCTCTATATGTCCTATGGCGGTTTGCAGCACTTCCTCGCTTGTACCGTGATAGATTGGCAGCGTGACGTCTATGTCCGGTATCTCCACGTAGCCCATAATCCCGTTGCCGGAGACGTTAAGCAGGGAGTTATAATACTCCATGTCCTCTTCGTCTGGCAGGAACCTGTTTTCGTCCTGCAGCAGCCCCGCGTTATACGCCCTCGCCTCGGCGAGCAGCTCTTCGTACCTGTCCTCGTCCAGTTCGGTCACGGTGTCCACATAGGAGGCTATGGCCTGCGACTGGTGCCTGGAGTTCCAGTAGTCCGCGACAGTCGGGTACAGCAGTAAGGACAGCCCTGCAAGCAGTACAACAACCAGCAGTATAAACGTTATTCTGTTTGCTTTAGTCTTTTTGTTCTTCATGCACGGCTCTCCTTACCGCTGCCAGTCCGGGAGGGGGAACCCCTCCCGGACACAGCGATATGTACGAAACGGTTATTCGTTGTCAACTTTCCTCATGCGGAGCCTGACGAACAGCAGCACTCCCGCGCACAGCACGAGCAGCGCGCCCGCAACGTAGAAGATAGTGGTGCCGATACCGCCGGTCTCAGGCAGGGTGGAACCTCCGTTGTTCTCCACGGTGATGGCAACCGCGCCGGTGTCAAGGTTGCCGGTTCCGTCAGTGCGAGCTCCATCATCGCCCAGCTGCGTGGTGACGGTCAAGCCAGTGAGGGCGTTGTCGGGGTTGAAATCGTCCCAAGTCTGCCCGTTAGCCGTGGTGGCCGTGATTACTATCTGCAGATCGTCCTCCAGCAGATTGTAGCCGTCGGGAGCCTTTATCTCGCGGAGATAATAGGTGCCGTCGTCAAGGCCGGAAATGTTGAACACGCCGTCTGCGCCGGAGGTAATGATTACATTGCTTTCTCCATAACGCTCTACCCATTCCTCATAGCTTTCTGGCCTAGTAATATCACCGGCTGCTGCCTCGCTATGCACCTGAACCCATCCGGAAACTTTGCCGTCCACAATTGCTGCCGCTGTTGTTCTGGCGCTATTTAGCAACACGAACTCGGCGTCCTGCAGAGCTGCCTGGTTTTCGCCGTCAACCTTCGTGCCGTCCAGCTCGTAGGTGAAAACTATAACGGTGTCCTCGTTGGTACGGCCCAGGCCGTCGCCGTTGGGGTTGTTGGAGAACTCAAGGTATACGCTGTTGGGGTTGCCATCAAGGCCGATTTCCGCGTTTTCGTTGAGAATGGCATCGTAAAATACCAGGATATAATTGCGCCCCTCATCAGTTGCATAGGGGAAAGTCTTCAAATCTTCAATGGTAAGAGTAAAGCCGTTTTCTGTTTGAGTGAGGGTATAGTTTGCAGCAGGGATCTCTGTCCACCCCAACTCTACTGGATCCTGATTTTTATCTTGGGCCACATAAACGTCAAAGCTCTCCATATCCAGCGTCAGGCCAGCTGAAATAGTGTCAGTGAAAGTGTACTCATAGGTTTCATACGCGGTCATATCGGGGATGGAGCCGATGAGCTTGAACGGCACGCGGTCGCCTATATTCCAGTCGGCCACGTCGTTATAGTACATTCCATAACCGCCATCCTGATTGTACTTTCCTCTTTCCACGACCTTCTTCTCCACGGTGGGGATGTCGCTGTCCTTCGGCTCCATGGTCACGTTGCCCAGCACCTGAACTATGTAGTCGGTGGCGGTTCCGGTTGCGGGAACGTTGGCGTCCCTGACCAGATAGTAACCGGCGGGGAGACCATCTATGACGTAGCTTGCGCCGCCAACGTGCTCATTGGTCTGTCCGGTGGGCTCGTCCGCAAGGAAGCCGGACACCACGTCCGCGAACGCGGCGGCGGTTACGGCAGCAGCTCCGTCCAGCGCCGCTGCAACGTCGGCAGCGGTGGCAGTTTCGACATCGAGCGCATCAAACTCCGTAATGTCACTGTTAATCAGTGCCTGAACCAGTCCGTCTGTGTTCACGCCCGTGCCCCAGGTGATGTTACCGAGCATGGGGCCGGTTATTCCGTCGCCGCCGCCTACATTCTGCTCATCATCGCTGGCAACGGTGCCGGCGAATATCTGGTAGGCCTCGTAGGTGTGGCCGGCCTGGTCGTTGGTAATTGTGATTGAGTAGTTCTCGGGCGCGGCCGCGAAGCCGGGAACTGCCAGCGCCACGGTGAGCACCAGCGCGAGCAGTATTGCCCATGTGCGTCTCATTTTCTTCATTCATAACACCTCTTACTTTCTTTGTGCTTCTATTCAACAATCGGATTACCGAATTTGCTGCTCAGTGTCTGCTCCTGCGCGCACGCCTTATCTGCAGCACGCACAGTGTGCCCAGGGACACGGCTGTCAGTGCAAGCGCCAGCGTATGCCAGGTGTCGGTGCCGCCCGTCTCCGGCAGGACAAACACCGCCGTCTCTTTATTTATCACGGTTATAATACCGTCCGTTATGCCTGCGTTGTTGTACGACGTCTCGAAGCCGTCCACGGGCGTTTCCTGTACGGTGTAGTGGTATTCCGTTCCGTTTTCATCCGCTTTCGGCAGGCTCTCCCAGGTGTAGCTCCAGTCGTTGCCGGCGTTAAGCGTAACCGGATCTCCATACTGCTCCCCGTTGCGGAGGAGCGTCACCGTGACGGACTCAGGAAGGTTTTGCGTTTCGGTCAACTCCTCGCCGTCGATATCCTGCCAGATTTTATCCACCCTGACAGAAGTCGTCGTCGGCTCGTTGGAGATGTATTCCATTCGGCTCTCGCCATATGGGATGAAGGCGACGTCCTCCCAGTTCACGCCTGCGCTCTGCAATTCGCCTGCCATCGCAGTTCGTGTATCTTCTTCCGACACCCCCTGCCGGCCCCACACATAGTAACTCGGCGTAGTATCCAGCTCGTAGCCTTCAAGGGTCTCGTGTTCCGTCAGGCGGTAGAGGGTGTTGTAGCGCGTGCCGCCTTCTTCCTCCAGGAAGTTCAAGACAATGGCTCCGACCGGTCCGTCGCCGCCGGTGATGAAATACCCGTCTTTATCCATCGCCGTTATCGAGGTCTTTACCCAGGCGTAGTTTCCGTTGCCCTGCTCCTCATACCTGGCCAACTCGAAGAGTACGCCGTTGAGCAGGTTTGTAATGTCCTCGCCGCCTATTTTATAGATGGTCAGAGTGGCCTTGTTGGCCTGGCTGGACGAGCCCTGATTGTCTATTTGTATGTCATCCTCAGCCGATATAACTGCGCTTCCCATCAGGGTGACAGTGTTGCTCACCTCGATAGTTTCGCTGGCGCTGGTGCCGGGGTCTATCTCGTAGGCATACACCACCACGCAGGCCTTTTCGTCCGGCACGGTGAATGTGTAGGAGTTCTCTTCACCCTCCGTCCTGGTCACCTCAAAGTAGCGATTATCCGTAATATCAGTTCCACAGTAGTGGGCTTCTGCATTTTCAGGGTCGTATTCGTACAGTTTTATCGTTCCCGGCTGCAATGTGGCTGTGGCTCCGGCAGAAACGGTCAGGGTATCTCGCAGCTCCAGTTCGCGGCTCTCCGGATGCAGATCCTTGGACGCGGGGTTTATCACCACATAGTAGTAGACCAGGTTATTCTCGCCCAGCACGCTCTCCTTTTGCACGGTGGGCGTGCTGTGGGTGACAGTGGCCGTGGCAGAATCTTCGCCGGCACCTTCACACTCAACCGTGTTGGTGTAGGTTGCCATCTCACCCTCGGCCAAGCTGCCGCTTACGTCTATCGAGTAGTACAGGCCGATGATATTGCCCTTGAATTCATCGAGATTTTTCAGCGTATAGTTGCCCCAATAGGGACTGCTTTCAAAATGCCCATCGCCCCAGACCTTTACTGTCTCCACAATTTCGCCGGTAATGGCGTCATAGATTTTTATACTGTCAAATGAAATATGCCCATTGAATTGCTGCAGCATATTGTCGTGGAAACTGATCGTGTCGCTGAAGTTGTAGAACAGTATTCTGTAGTAAATCCTCCCGTCGGTGTCGCCCACGTCGATATCCACCGGGCCTTTCACGTACAATTCGGAATCCAGGGCGTAGTCCTGCGTGCCCGTGCTGTTGACCTGCTTGTTGAGCATATCCAGCAGCGCGGTCTGGGCTACAGCCACGGCGCTGTTCATCTGCGTCCGCGCGGCGTTCACGAGCGTGAATGTACCGCTTCCGGTCACATCGCTCAGGTCATAGTGCGTGTAATAGGACAGCGCTATCTGACCGGCTTGGTTTACCTTCTCGAGCGCCGCTTCCTTAAACTCAACCGCAAACATCGCTATCGGCGTGCCGGGCGCAACCGAATCGAGATTCTGCCACGTGAAGTTAAAGGTTTCGCCCTCAACGGTAAAGCCGTTTAGCAGGTCGTCAATATTGACGTTGGTAAAAAGGTATTCTACAGCGCCGTAGCCGAAGTACGCTCCCAGCGTTTCGATTAGGTTTTGCTGCGTGACCACACGTATGCTGTAGTCAAAGCTGTATTCCAATTCCACACGCTCCGTGGTTCCGATCCACGCAGCCGCGACGAGTGCTCTCAGCTGCTCGGGCGTAACGTAATGCGTGCCTTCTTGCAGCTGCCAGTTCTCGTTGACAGCGTCCGCGACGATATCCACGTACCGGATGCTGTTCAGCGTATCCCCTGTCAGGCTGTTTTGCGGGAAGGTTATGGTGGAAACCCACTTCACATCGCCGGTAACCGCGTCGCCTTCTTTGCTCTCGGCGTACTTGGTCAGCCCGGTTTTGCCCGGCATGGTGCCGTCTATGGTATATACGGCTTTCCAGCTGCCCAGAATTGCCGTGTTTGTGACGGACATGGCTTCTCCCGCCGCTATCCCGTCCGGAAGATCTGTGGTATAGGTCACCATATAGCTGTCTGTTGAGTTCTCCGGGAACGTGTAGGGAAGCGTTATTGGGCTCTGTCCACCCGGCGTTTCGCCTATGTACTGTGTAAGCGTGGCAGAGTCGATGTTTACAGTTTGCTCGCCGCCGTTATAAGTCCAGACCATTGTGTCGCTGAGCACTTTTCCCGCCAGGTCGAAACGATACGGGTTATATATGTACACAGTCCACTCGATTTCTCTGGTCGTGGGGTTGTATGTGCCGGTCTTTTGGATTCTGGCCCCCGAAATCTCGGTCTCAAGTATGGTGTGGACGCGGTTGGTTCCGTGTTCTGCCGCCGCCTGGTTTATCACCGTCAGCGAGCCGTCATCTGTGCCGGTGTTGTCAAGGTCAACCGTGGCTGTGTAGGTTATCGTATAGCTCTCCCCGGCCTCCAGAGCCGGCAGATTGGAGATGGTGAAATGAGGTTTTGCATTTGCGTAAGTTATGTCTGCATCGGTCACCTTTTGGCCGTCAGGTCCGGTGATAACAACGCTGTCCTCGTCACATTTGGCGCCGCCATTGGACAGGAACTTGTCGTTAACGCTGATGGCACCGTCGCTGCCGTTTTCGCTGCTAACGGTAATAGTGTAGTAAATCTTTCCATCATCAGCATCAGGGCGATACTCTCCGGTTTTGGTAATGGTGAGGTCGGTTTCTCCCGCGTCCGAGACTATGGTTATGGTGCCGCCGGCGCCGCCGAAGGTTATCTTATCCCCTACTCCGATATCTGCCAGGCTCACCTCTCCCTGGAACTGTATCCTGCCGGAAAACGGGTTGCCGTCTGCGAAAGCCTCGGTAAAGGTTATGGTTATAAGCCCGTCTGCGGTTATCGTGTAAGTGCCAGCAGACGCATTTTCGCCTATCTCTACGGTGCCGTTTTCCTCCCCGGTAAGTTGAATGCCGTTCGGCAGTTGGTAATATATCACCCTGTTGTCTGCCGTAACGATGTTCTCTTTATCAATATTGTAATTTATAGTCACACGTATTGTGGAGCCGTCGGTCACGCTGCCGCCTACAACAGTCGTCCATTCGTCACCTGAGCGAACATCTATCGTCGTACTGGTTATGTATGGCCCGAAATTCGTACCAGCCGGTTCATTCATCAGGCTGATAAATGAATTTGCAGCCAGTGGAGGGGAGTCCGGGTCATAGCCCGGCTTCTCGACCGTGGCCCAGCTCGTGGCGTCGGGATCTGTGCTCACGGTCGGCTCCGGCGTGGGCTCGGGCGTAGCTTCCGGCGTGGGCTCCGGAGTTGCTTCCGGCGTTGCTTCCGGCGTGGGCTCCGGAGTTGCTTCCGGCGTGGGCTCCGGAGTTGCTTCCGGCGTGGGCTCCGCTGTGGGCTCTGCCGTCGGCTCTGTCGTAGTCTCGGGCGTTGCTTCCGCTGTGGGTTCCGGCGTGGGCAGGGGCTCTTCGGTCGGCTCCGGAGCCGGGAAGCAGCTTGCGTCGTGGACGTGTTCGTATACCTCAAGCTTGCCGCATATGAGCGCGCCGCCGTCGTCGCGGCACTCTGCCGTATGCGTGTGCAGGACTATCTCCTCCCGCCCGCAGGTTAGGACACGCTGAGTCTCATAGCACTCGTCCGTATGAGTGTGGCCCACTTCGGCGGCTTCGTCATATTCGCAGTTGAGCACGATGTCCTCAGCAGAATAACAGTCAAGCGTGTGCTCATGCGGCTCCGACTCCTCAAGGCCGCAGACGAGCTCCAGTTCCGCTTCTGCATAGCACTCAGCCGTGTGCGTGTGCTCTTCGCCCTCGGTCTGGCCGCAGATAAGTTCCGGTTCCGGCACGGAATAGCAATCATCCGTGTGCGTGTGGCCTTCGCCCTCCGTCAGCCCGCAAACCGGCTGAGCGCCCTCACGCACGGTATAACAGCCGTCAGTGTGCTCATGCGAGGTGGCCTGCGTCTCCTCAAGCTGGCAAATAAGCACGCGCTCCTCCGTGTAGCACTCCTCCGTGTGCGTATGCTCCGCAATTTCAGGCAGCGGGCAGATAAGCGCGCCGCTGTCATCGTAGCATTCAGCCGTGTGCGTATGTACCACGAAGTCGGCATAACCGCATGTCAGCTCGCCATCCGCGCCGTAGCACCCGCCGGTATGTTCATGCAGATTCAGCTGGCAATCCAGTGTCCCGGAACCGTTCTCCAGGGTGACCGCAGGCATGACCATAAAGGCCACCGTCACCACCAGCGCCAGCACCGCGAGCAAAGCCGTAGCCCGGTGCCAGCGCCTGAGCTGCCTGCGCTGCCTGACATACTCACCGAGTTTATTTCTCCTGTCCTTCTCTATCACGGAAAGCCTCCCTTCCCGATTCTATTCAATCGTACCCAATGCATCCAGCGGCCAGAGTCTGAATATCAGCTTCCCGACCACCTGCTCCTCTGCAACGCAGCCGACCTGGCTGCTTCGTGAATCGCTGGACACGCCGCGATTGTCGCCCATGACGAAATATCGCCCTTCCGGCACCTGGTATGGCAGCTCGATGTCGCACTCTCCGAACGCTTTTTCCACAAGATACGGTTCGTCTAGCAGTTCCCCGTCGATGCTGACGTTCCCTTCTTCGTCTATGTCAACAGTCTCTCCCGGCAGTGCTATGATGCGCTTCACCAGGATTTGATTGTTATAATAGAAGGCCACTATGTCCCCACGGTCGTAAGAACCGTATCTGAGCGCGGCCACGATGTTTCCGTTGGCCAGCGTCGGCGTCATAGATGAGCCATAAATGCGCAGCACAGGCAGCAGGAGATTGGAGAGCAGCACCACTGCGGCTATTACCACCAACACAGTGGAAACAGTGCCGCGCAGCAGCCGCTTATACCTACCCCTGTATTTTTCCCGCTTCAGTTCCTCCTCCAGCTGCTGTACGGAAGGAACTGCGGGAGCAGGTTTCCGGTTCATACGAATCTCCTATTACACGTTAACGTCATAATTCGACGTGCTCAGGTTCAGCAGCCGCTTCAGCTCGCGGTGATTGTCGTAGAACGATTGCAGGCGCGAGGACACTTCTTTCCAGTAGCCGTCTGCACGCTGCTTGGCTTCGGCTTCCATTGTCTCGCACTTTTTACGGCTGTTTGCCTCCATTTCCGCGCACTTCACCGCCGTCTCCCTGAGTCGGTTTTCTATTTCAATCTTGTTTCTGGCATCCCGCTCGGCGCAGACGGCATCCTGCCTTTCACTGAGAGCTTTGATGTTCTCTATGTATTGCTGGCCCGCGGCCTGCGCAGCCTCAAATATGCCGTTGAGCTGGAGCGCCGCCACGGCTATCGATCCGGCCTTGTCTATGGCAATTTTGCGGCTCTTGAGCTCCTCGCGGGCCGTGTCAAGCTCACGACGGAGCGAATCTGCCTCGCGTTTCAGGGAGTCCCGCTCGCGGCGCAATGCGTCCAGCTCACGGCTGAGAGAGTCCTTGCTGGCGCTGATGTCCCTGATATCCTTTTCGTAGTCCTCTTTCAGCTGCTCTATATCTTTATCGTGCTCGGACTTCATGAAGTCCAAATCACTTTCATACTTTTCCTGATCGGCTTCCATCTGCCTGCCCTGCTCTATCATAAGCTCCAGAAGGTCTCTTCTGCCCAAGCCTCGCAGTTCACGCTCTGTCATCTTCCCATCACCTTTCTGTTTCGTCTCAAGTCTGCCGCGTTTCCCGAAAAATGTATTTTCCAGGGCCTGCCCTATTGAATCTTCATGCTCCTTATGCTGCGCCTGAGCGTTCCCCTCCCGGGCCGCGAACCCCTCGTCCACGCAGCCGCACACAGGAATCGGCACCGGCTCGCCTCTTGAGAGAATATGTCCCTCAACGCCCGGTCTGAACTGTTTGATTCTGCCTATCAGCTCCTCGCCGGACATATCTGAAAGCATTTGCCTGGTATATACAACATCGACGTCGTTGCTTTGAACAAAATCTATCGCCTCACTCGCACTGCTGTGCAGGTAAGCCGTGACCGCCCCCTGGTGTTCTGCCAGACGTTTGGCCTCTCTGTCCAGTGCTTTCTGGTCGCTGTCAACAAGCAGTATGACCATAGTATATTTTCCCCAATCATATGTTTGGCTCATTATACCAGGCGATACGCAACAAAAGCGCAACACACCGTTGGAAAACAAAAGAGCCGGCATAAATCACCGGCTCTTTAAAACTCCAAATCTGCGAAACCCAGTTCTGCGTTCCGCATCTCTGCCCAACCGTATGACGGGAGGTAATCGTTTTGGTATGCATTTACCGCCTGCTGATCCCCCTCCATGAATCTGTAATAGTCACAATCAAATTTATCCGGTATAACCGCATAGCTGTTGCGGCTCCTTTCTATAATGCCGTCTGCTCCCACATTCTTCAGCGCGTTGAGCATCTCGTGGACTATGGTGCGGAAGTACGACTTGCCCGACAGGGTGTCTGCCGCATCCTCGAACAGGGCCGCATAGGCCTCTCCGGTTGTAACCGAAAGCCCGCGGTGATCTACCAGATAAGCCAGCAGCTCTTTGGACTTCGCTCTCCTGAATCTGACCGGGCGCCCGTCCACGTAGATATCAAAGCCGCCGAATGTCTTGACCTCTATGCGGCTTTTCGGCTGCGGTTCACTGTAAATGAAGTTGAGCTCCCGCCTCACGGCCTCTTCAGTGAGCGGTTTAAGCAGGTAGCCCGTGGCGTGCATGGCAAAGGCGTCCACGGCATACTGGGAATATCCCGTCACAAAGATTATGTGGATGTCCGGCTTGATCTTCTTCAGCCTGGCCGCCAGCTCCAGTCCCGTCATGCCGCCCGTCTGTATATCCAGGAACGCCACCTCGAAGTCTAACGTTGCCGCTTCCTCAAGCGCATCGTACGGCCAGGAGTACGCGGAAATCTCGGCGTCGGGCATAACCTTTCTCAGTATTGATACGCTGCCTTCGAGCTGCAAAGGTTCGTCGTCAATAATCAGTATTCTCATAGGTCGTCATCCCCGTTCCACGGAATGCGGATAGTGGCCGTTGTACCCTGGCTGCTGCTGACTATATCAAGTCTGCCGTCAACCAGTTCCTTCAGCCGGCTGCGCACATTATCTATACCTATATGCATATGCTCGCCCATCGCCGGGTACTGCTTCGCCTGCTCCATACCGACGCCGTTGTCGGATACCGTTATTACCGCAAATCCGTCAGCCTCATCAGTGCGTATGTTCACAGTGCCACCGTTCTTTTTGTTGAGCACCCCGTGCTGCACCGCATTTTCCACCAGCGGCTGGAGGGTCAGGGAGGGTATTAAGAAGTTAGTCGTCCTGATACGGTAGATGACCTGCAGCTTGTCTCCAAATCTCTGCTGCTCCAGGTACAGATAGTTCATGACATGGTTGAGCTCCTGTTCAAAGGGAATAGTCCCCCGGTTTTTCAGACTTTCCATGTTTCCGCGCAGAAAATCAGAAAAGCGCTTTATGGCCTTTTTTGCCCTCTCAGGGTCGGTCTCGCACAGATGATAGATAGTGCCGAGTGAATTGTACAGGAAATGCGGTTGAATCTGGCTGAGCATGATGTCAATACGCTGTTTGGCAAGTTCCTTCTCCTTTTCCTGCAGCGCGACTTCGTGCGCGAACTGTATGTTCAAGAGCGCAAACAACAGCGAAAGCGACACGCCAATGTTTACAATGGCAATTCCCCGGAACAGCATCTGCGTGGCCCCTGACGCCAGCGGTACAATTATATAGAGTAGGAAGAAAAGTATGTCCCTACGCTTTAAACTATTCCAAGAGCAAACTAGCAGCGCCACAAAAAGCACATAGCACAGCAGCGGAATCAACTGCGAAACGATAAACAGCGGTCCCCTCTGGTAGCCATCATCCGTCACGTAGAAAACAGCGCCGGTAAAAAGGCTGAGCAGTGCGAAGAGCACCTGCAAGGCGCACAGCACCCTGAACGCCATCAGGCACACACGCTCGGTTTCGCCTTCAAGCCTGATGTAAGTCATCAGGTATCTGGCTGAGAAGTACAGTACAAACGCAGACGCGGCGTAGTAAATCACAGTGAACAACAGCAAAACGAGCTTTTGCCACGGTTCGGTGGGGCTCTGTATCATCCAATCGGCAAGATCGCCGATAATCATTACAATATTTGCTATCGCAATCCCAAGGAAGTACTGATTGATTAGGTGCTTATATCGCCCACCGTTTACCAGGTATGTCATTGGAATCAGCGCTAATATTACGGCAAATGTATCGAGCAGAATATTTGTCACCGCTATCTGATCCGCGTTCATACAATCGCCCCCTGTCCAAAAATCGCCGCTGGTTCTTTCTTCTGTTTACCTTATGTATATGTTCTTTTATTCAGGTCTGTCCATGACCATATAAAAAAGAAAAAAGCGCATTTCACCCACAAATGGGCAAAATACGCCTATAATATCTCTCTATACATTCGATGAATAATACTATTTTGCTTGCTTGCTTGCTT
>CAKNRQ010000025.1 GCA_930990965.1 uncultured Clostridia bacterium | reverse complement strand
GCAACATCACGAACACGGCGGCGTCCGTCGTGCACTACCACGGCGAGGCGCCGGATTTCGCCGCGCCCGCGCTTGAATATATGCCCGTCGCGGACACGCTCGCGCTCTTTCGCGGCATCGGTCTCTTGACGCGCGAAGAGTACGGCGGCAGAGTCTATCCGCTCTCGAACAGCGCAAACTCCGTCACGGATACGCTGCGCTTCGCGCTCGAAGCCGAAGGCGTGCAGCTCATTTCAGGCGACCGCGTCCGCGCGCTCACACGCACCAGGACCGGCTTTGCCGTGGCGACGGAGAGCGGCGCGAGCGTTACCGGAGACGCGGCCATTGTTGCCTGCGGCGGCATGGCGGGTGAAAAGCTCGGCGGCGGCAAGGACGGCTACGAGCTTCTGAAATCGCTCGGCCACAGCCGCACGGCGCTCTACCCCGCGCTTGCGCAGATTACAACCGCGCCGGAGTTCCCGCGCTCGCTCAAGGGCGTCAAGGCCGATTGTGCCATGCGCGTACTGCGCGGCAAGAGCGAGCTCGCGCGCAGCGAGGGCGAGGCGCTCTTCGCCGAGACCGGAGTCTCCGGCCCCGCGGCCTTCGACTTGACGCGCACGGTGGCCACAAACGGCGAGGGCCTAACGCTCTCGCTCGACTTCCTGAGCGAATACAGCTTCGGAGAGGTGCTTGAGTATCTCCGCGAGCGGCAGCAGAACGCGCCGCAGCTCACGGCTGGCGAAATTTTCATCGGCGCCGTGCCGAACCGCCTCGCGCGTATGCTGGCCAAGTACGCGGGGATAAAGCAGGACGCGCCCGTCACGGGCCTCGACGCCCGCGCGCTGAAATCTCTTGCAAGCGCGGCCAAGCGCTTTGAGCTGCCCGTGCGCGGTACAGAGGGCTTCGGCAACGCACAGGTCACGGCGGGCGGCATCAAAACCGCCGAGTTCGACCCCGCCACAATGCAAAGCCGCCTCGTGCCCGGACTGTACGCCTGCGGCGAAGTGCTGGACATAGACGGCGACTGCGGCGGCTATAACCTACAGTGGGCCTGGTCCAGCGGTGCGCTCGCGGGGAGGCTGCTATGAAAACGGTTGCCAATCTCAGCCTCGCGCCCGGGAAATCCGAGCGTGAACTGTATACCCTTGCGGCGAAGAAGCTCGGCGTCAAGCCCGGTGCAATCGAGGAGCTGCAAGTCAAGCGCAGGAGCCTCGACGCAAGGCGCAAGGGCGCAATTAAATACGTCTACACCGTCGATGTGCGCCTCAAGGGCGAGCCGGTTGAGCCGGTGGACGAGTACGAGATCCCTTGCCTGACTCTGTGCGGCGCGCCGGTGCTCGTTGCGGGCTTCGGCCCTGCGGGGATGTTCTGCGCGCTCACGCTCGCCCGCGCGGGCCTGAATCCCATCGTGCTCGAGCGCGGCCAGGACGTGGAGACGCGTACGGCGAAGGTCGCCGCGTTCCGCGCCGGTGGAGAACTTGATAGTGAGTGCAACGTGCAGTTCGGCGAAGGCGGGGCCGGGACATTTTCCGACGGAAAACTCAACACCGGCACGCATGACAAGCGAATCACGCACGTTTTGCGCGAATTTTATAAGCACGGCGCACCTGAGAGCGTGACCTATGACGCCAAGCCTCATGTCGGCACCGACGTGCTCACGGGCGTTGTGAAGAGCATACGCGAGGAGATAATCTCGCTCGGCGGCGAGGTGCGCTTCGGCGCAAAGCTCGTGGGGCTGGTGTTCGATGAAAGCGGCGCCGTGAAGGGGGCGCGGGTTGTTTCCGGCGGCGTGGAATATGTGCAGGAGTGCTCCGCGCTCGTGCTGGCCACGGGCCACAGCGCGCGCGACACCTTTGAAATGCTGCTCGCTGCGGGCGTGCCGATGGAGGCCAAGGCCTTCTCGATGGGCGCGCGCATAGAGCACTTGCAGTCCGAGCTGGACCTGGCGCAGTACGGAGTGCCGCGCGGCAAAATCCTGCCCGCTGCGGACTACTCGCTGAGCGTCCACCTGCCCGACGGCCGCGGTGTGTACACCTTCTGCATGTGCCCGGGCGGCGAGGTCATAGCTGCCGCGAGCGAGCACGGCGGCGTGGTGACGAACGGCATGAGCTATTCGGGCCGCGCCATGCCGAACTCGAACAGCGCGCTGCTCGCCGCGGTGAGGCCGGAGGACTTCCCCTATCCCGGAGCGCTCGGCGGCGTATACTGGCAGCGCGAGATTGAAAGGCGCGCCTTCGAGTACGCGGGCGGGAATTACCGCGCGCCGGCCCAGCTGGTGGGCGATTTCCTTGAAAATCGCGCGAGCACGGGACCGGGTAAGGTCAAACCCAGCTACTTGCCGGGCGTGTTCTGGGGCGACTTGCGGCGGGTTTTGCCGGAAATCGTGACGGATTCGCTCTCTTCTGCCTTGCCATTGCTGGCAGGAAAACTGCCGCTTTTCGGCGACGGCGAGGCCGTGCTGACCGGCCCTGAGACGCGCTCGTCGAGCCCGGTGCGCATACCACGCGGCGAAAACCGTCAGTGCGCCGTGAAGGGGCTCTATCCCTGCGGCGAGGGCCCGGGCTGGGCCGGCGGCATTACCAGCGCCGCCGTGGACGGGCTGCGCGTGGCCGAAGCGGTGATGGAGGCGGCGAGATAGCGGCCGCCACAACCGAGGTATTGCATACCGGCGAGGTTGGTGCAGCCCCGCCGGTATGCACACATTAGAGCATCATGGAGGCAACCATGGCATTTTTCGAGATAAACGCCAGTGATTACGGCTGGATACTTGGCACGCCCGATGAGCCGGACGACCTTTGCCTGCATGGCCACGCCGTGGCGGTCATCGGCGGCGAGCGTTTGGAGTACGACTGCACGGTCAGCGCGACGGCGCTCTACCTCTTGAAGTCGCTGACCGAGGATCACATAATGGGCGAGGGCAGCAGATGCTGCCCTGCTGCGGCTTCTTCCTGTGCGCAGACGAGATGGGCGAGAATGTGGACATAGTCGGCTGCGACAAGGGCGTGGATTGGACCGTGCTCCACGAGCCAGGGCAGGTGCGCATTATCACGGGTTCCGGCAGGGAGACCGTGGTGCCCATCGCGGAGTATGCGCGCGAGGTCTGCCGTTTTGCCGATGATGTGGCGGCATTTTACGCCGCGTGCTCGCCCAAAACGAAGCCCGGCGACGAATTCGACGCCCGGGGCTGGGCGGCCTTCAAGCGCGAGTGGCGCCGCCGCCGGACAGAGGCAAAAAGCTTATTTGAGGCGTAAAAATCCCCCCCGCAACAAGTTTTGCGTTTACCTTTCTGGGTAAATGTGCTAGGCTTGAGGCAAAGGGGATGTTTTTATGACCTTTTCCGAGAAACTTATCACCCTCCGCGCGGGGCGGGGTTGGTCGCAGGAGAAGCTCGCGGCCGAGCTCGGCGTGACGCGCCAGGCGGTGGGACGCTGGGAGAAAGGCGCCGGACTGCCGGATGCGAAGAGCCTCGCCGCCCTCCCTCGCGTCTTTGACGTGGAGATGGAGTGGCTGCTGAATGAGAGCGAGGCCGATCCGCAGCCCCGGCGCGCGAAACAGATGCAGCTCATGTGGTACGACTGGGCCATTGCCGCCACGGCGCTCGTCGCGGCCCTGGTGGCAAATCCGCTTGGAAACATGGCGTCTGAACATTTTAAGATTAGGATTATTTATCCCTGGTGGATGCCGGCAGTTATTATTCTGGTGATAATGATGTGGTTTAGCCTGGGGTGGACCGCCTCAGCGCTTATCGCCCGCATTTTTGGCGAACTGCCGGTGGAGCGACGGGTCAGGCGAGCGCTTTTGATTGTGGGCATAGCGGCGCTGGCGCTGTTTTTGACGATGGAAGCGCTTTGGTCGATACAGGTTTTCTTCGGGCCGAGAGGCTACCTGCCCGAGCTGTGGGGTTGGCTGCTCATGAACCCGGCGCTGTTTGTGCTCCGGAATCCAGAGCTGTTCCTGGTGCCGGGCGTCCTGCTGGGGCTGTGCGCACGCAGAAAAGCGCGCTGAAAGGCCGGGTAAACGCCCGGCCTTATATTTTGCTGGATTTTTGCGCCCAAGCGGTGTAAAATTTCTTCCAGAACTCACCTGGGAGGAGAAAAACATGAGCCTCTACGACGACGAAAAATTCTTTGAAAGCTATGCAAAAATGCCGCGCTCGGCCTTCGGCCTCGAAGCCGCCGGGGAGTGGTGGCAGATGGAACGCATGCTGCCGGAGGACATGAGCGGCATGAGCGTGCTCGACATCGGCTGCGGCTACGGCTGGCACTGCGCGTATGCCGTCTCGCGCGGGGCGGCGCACGTGCTGGGCATAGACCCGAGCGAAAAGATGCTCGCCGAGGCTGCGGCGTGCAACGCCCGCCCGAACATAGAGTACCGCCTGGCCGCCGTCGAAGATTTCGACTGGCCCGAGGGCGAGTTTGATTTAGCCGTCTCGAACCTCGCGCTGCACTACGTCGCGGATCTCGACGCCGTGTACGCGGGCGTATACCGCGCTCTGAAACCCGGCGGCGCCTTTGTCATGAACATAGAGCACCCGACGTTCACCGCCGGGGTTAACGAGGACTGGTGCTATGACGGGAGCGGGAAGATACGCCACTGGCCCGTGGACAACTACTTTTATCCGGGCGAGCGCAAGACTCTCTTCGTAGGCTGCGAGGTGAAGAAGCAGCACCACACGCTCGCTCAAATACTGGGCGGGCTGCTGCGAGCAGGGTTCACGCTCGAGGATATAGACGAAGCCCGGCCCAGCGCCGGGGCGCTGGCCGAGCTTCCCGAGATGGCCGACGAGATGCGCCGGCCTATGATGTTGTTGGTGCGGGCGGTAAAGCCGCGGGTCAGTTGAAGAGGTAGACCCTCAGCTCGTAAGGCCGCGCGGTGAAGGCGTTGTTCACAACCACATTGAGTTCGTGGTTTTTGAATATCAGCTCGCCGCTCGCGAGGTTGAAATCGTCAGGGCAGGTGAAATAGGTCTCCTTGGCCACCAGCGAGGCTATGACCAGGAGCCTGCGGCCCTCATACTCGCGGCAGTAGACGTAGAAGTTAGGGCTCTGCGGCAGCAGTTCGGTGTACGTGCCGTGGCGCACTATGGGCTCGCTCTTGCGGAAGGCGATGAGCTTGCGGTAGAAGTTGAGCAGGGAGTCGGGGGCAGAGTCCTCGGCTTCCACGTTCACGCTGGTGTAGTTGGCGTTCACGTAGAACCAGGGCTCGCCCTCGGTAAATCCGGCGTTCTTGCCGCCGTTCCACTGCATGGGCGTGCGCGCGCTGTCGCGGGCCGTGTCCTGGACCAGACGCAGCACGGTCTTGGGCGAGAAGTGACGCATGGCGCGCCTCACGTTGCCCTGCGTCATGACGTCGGGGTACATGTCCGTGTTCGGCAGGCGCAGATTGGTCATTCCTATTTCCTGGCCCTGATATACAAACGGGGTGCCCTGGAGCAGCATATACGCCGCAGCGAGAGCTTTGCCGCTCTCGGTGCGGTATTTTTCGCTGCCGAAGCGGCTTATGACGCGGGCGTGATCGTGGTTTTCCAGATAGAGCGCGTTCCAGCCGCGGCCCGCAAGGGCCTCCTGCCAGGCAGAGAGGGCGCGCTTTAACTTCTTGACGGAGAATTTTGTGTGTATGAAGTCCGTGCCGATGCAGTCGGCGCGCATGTGGTCGAAGGTGAACATCAAGTCCATCTCGCCGCTTTCCAGGTAGCGGGCGGCGCGGTTCACGGGCACGTTGTCCGCTTCGCCTATAATGACACAGTCGTAGTCGGAGATACTGTTGCGGTAAAAGGTCAGATAGTCGTGCAGGTTGGGTCCCTCTGTGAATTTCTTCGCGCCGTTGGCCGCCAGTGCGCGCGGGAACTGGTCGGGCAGGCCGGGCGTCTTGGAGATATAGACGATGGCGTCCTCGCGGAAGCCGTCCACGCCCATGCCCAGCCAGAAGCGCATGATGTCCACAACTTCGCGCCGTACTGCGGGGTTGTCATGGTTGAGGTCGGCCTGTTCCTTGGCAAAGACGTGCAGGTAGTACTCGCCCACTTCCTCATCGTACTCCCAGGCCTCGCCGCCGAAAAAGCTGTCCCAGTTGTTGGGGCACTTGCGCGCTCCGTTGCGCGCCCTGCGCGGCTTGCGCCAGAAGTAGTAGTCGTGGTGCTCGTCGAGCTTGTCGCGGCTTTGCTTGAACCACTCGTGCTCCGTAGAGGTGTGGTTTATGACGAGGTCCATGATTACTCTCATGCCCCGCTCGTGCGCGCCGTCCAGCACTCGCCTGAATATATCCAGATCGCCGTATTCGGGGTTGATGCTCCGGTAGTCGGCCACGTCGTAACCATAGTCGAAGTTCGGTGAGGGATAGAGCGGCGAGAACCAGATCGCATCCACGCCCAGGCTCTTTATGTAGTCAAGTTTGGAGTACACTCCCCAGAGGTCGCCTATGCCGTCGCCGTTGCCGTCGCAAAAACTGCGCGGCCAGATTTGGTAGACAACCATATCCTTATACCAGTCTGTGCGTTTCACGTCTATCACTCCTTCTTGTGATAACACGCCCAGTATAGCAGAAGAAAGATTAAAAGCAAAGTCCTAATATTTCCGCTCGCATTGTTTTTAGCAAAAAGGCCCGGAAATTGCTTGCAAATCTTACACATGGATGCTAAAATACAAGGTCGTGAAAACTTTCGTACAGGTGATAAGGATATGGACAAAGCGCATCTCAGAAACGTCGCTATAATCGCTCACGTAGACCACGGCAAGACCACGCTGGTTGACGAAATGCTCAAGCAGGCGGGTGTCTTCCACGAGCACCAGGAAGTGGCAGAGCGCGTCATGGACTCGGGCGACCTGGAGCGCGAGCGCGGCATCACTATACTGGCCAAGAACACCGCCGTGCGTTACGGCGACTACAAGATCAACATTGTTGACACCCCGGGCCACGCCGACTTCGGCGGCGAGGTGGAGCGCATACTCAAGATGGTCAACGGCGTCATACTGCTCGTAGACGCCGCCGAGGGCCCCATGCCACAGACCCGTTTCGTGCTCTCCCGCGCGCTCGAGCTTGGCCACCGCGTCATACTCGTGCTCAACAAGATAGACCGCCCCGACCAGCGCATACACGAGGTCGTGGACGAGGTCCTCGAGCTCCTGATGGACCTGGGCTGCACGGATGAGCAGCTCGACTCTCCCACGCTCTTCTGCTCGGGCCGCAACGGCACGGCGAGCTACTCGCCCGACGTGGAGGGCGTCGATCTCAAGCCCCTTTTCGACACCATCATCGACTACATCCCCGCCCCCGAAGGCGACGAGAACGAGCCCTTCCAGATGCTCGTCTCCAGCATAGATTACAACGAATTCGTGGGCCGCATAGCCATCGGCCGCATAGAGCGCGGCACAATCAAGGCCAACGGCGAGATCTCCGTCTGCAATTACCACGACCCGGAGAAATCGCGCAAGTCTAAGGCCGTGAACCTCTACCAGTTCGAGGGCTTGCAGCGCGTGCCCGTCCAGGAGGCGAGCGCCGGCAACATCATCGCCATGAGCGGCATCGGCGACATTACCATCGGAGACACCATCTGCTCGCCCGAAGCTGTGGAGCCCATTGAGTTCGTGAAGATCAGCGCGCCCACGATGGAAATGACCTTCTCCGTCAACGACAGCCCCTTCGCCGGACGTGAGGGCAAGTTCGTCACCTCCCGCCAGCTGCGCGAGCGGCTTTACCGCGAGACGCTCAAGGACGTGAGCCTGCGCGTCACCGACGTGGAGAACGCGACCGACAGCTTCAACGTGGCAGGCCGCGGAGAAATGAGCCTGTCCATACTCATCGAGACTATGCGCCGCGAGGGCTATGAGTTCGCCGTGAGCCCGGCGCGCGTGCTCATGCAGGAGATAGACGGCAAGATGTGCGAGCCCATAGAGCGCGTCGTCGTGGACGTGCCCAGCGAGAGCATCGGCGCCGTCATAGAAAAGCTCGGCTCTCGCCGCGGCGAGTTTGTGGAGATGCTGCCCGTCGGCAACCGCACCCGCGCGACCTTCTTCGTGCCTGAGCGCGGCCTTTTCGGCTACCGCAACGAGTTCCTCACCGACACTAAGGGCGAGGGCATCATGTCCAGCGTCTTCGAGCGCTACGAGCCCTTCAAGGGCGAGGTGTCCCGCCGCGGCACAGGCTCCCTTGTCGCCTGGGAGACCGGCGAAGCTGTCACTTACGGCCTTTTCAACGCCCAGGAGCGCGGCACGCTCTTCATCGGCCCCGGTACGCCGGTGTACGCCGGAATGGTTGTCGGCATGTCGCCGAAGAACGAGGACATCCCCGTCAACGTCTGCCGCCGCAAGCAGCTCACCAACATGCGCGCCGCCGGCAGCGACGAGGCCCTGCGCCTCACCCCGCCCAGGCAGATGAGCCTTGAGCAGTGCATGGAGTTCCTGGCCGACGACGAGCTGCTCGAAGTCACTCCCAAGAGCCTCAGGCTGCGCAAGCGCATCCTCGACCACTCGCAGAGGATGAAGGCACTCAAAGGCCACAAGAACTGACAATAACCGCGTAAAGCGGATAAAAAACCAGGCTGCGAATGTTCGCAGCCTGGTTTTCGATTACTTGTGGTAGTAGAGCACGCCCATGCACCACGGCCCGCAGTGGCCGCTTATCGTGCATCCGGCGCTGTTGTTATAGACTTCTTTAAAGGGCTGACACTCAAGCACCGTCTCGCGCAGGCGGGCGCGAACGTCGTCGGGCAGGCCGGAGTCTGTTATAAAGACGCGGCGCAGGTCAATGTCGTCGCGGCCTTTGAGCCTGTCGCGGATGTACTGATGATAGGCGGCTTCGATTTTGCCACGGTATTTCTTACCGACTATCATCTTGCCCTCGTGGACCTCAATGCAGGGCTTGAGCCCCAGCAGGTTGGCGCCGAGAGCCTGGATGGTTGTGCATCTGCCGCCCTTGCGCAGGTACTCGAGCGTGTTGAGCACGAAGCTCACGTCCATCTTGGGCACAAGGCGCTTCACTTCGGCGGCGATTTCCCCGCTTGTGTGCCCCTCCCGGGCCATAATGGCCGCATCGAGCACCAACTGGCCGAAACCGGTGGAGAGGTTGAGCGAGTCTACGACGGTCACGTTGGGGAAGTCCTCGGCGGCGAGGCGGGCGTTGTTGCAGCTCGCGGAGAGTTCGCTCGAAAAGGCCACGTGGACTATCTCGTCCGCGTCGCGCAGCCATTCAGTCCAGGCGTTGGTGTAGTCGGCGACTGTCACCGCCGCGGTGCTGCACAGCTTGCCGGTCTTCTCGGTGTACTCGTACATGTCCTCGGCCGTGATTTCGATGCCGTCGCGCAGCGAAACGCCGTCGCGGATTATATACAGGGGCAAAACGCCTATGTCATAGCGCTCAATAAACTCGCGCGGCAGGTCGCAGGTGCTGTCGGTGGATATTTTTACTTTCACAAGAATCCTCCTAACAATTTGGCAATGAATATGTTATCATAAGATTATCAATTTTTCTACCACAACATGAAAAGAAATGGGGAGTAGTTTAAATATGCGCCCAAAAATAGCCGTCATAACCGGACCTACCGCCACGGGCAAGACGCGCCTCGGCATAACCCTTGCCGCGCGCTTGAACGGGGAGATAGTCTCGGCCGACTCCATGCAGATCTACCGCGGCATGGACATAGGCACGGCCAAGCCCACATCTGAAGAGCTCGCTGCGGCGCCGCACCACCTCATAGACGTGGCAGACCCCTGGGAGGAGTGGAGCGTCTCGCGCTACGTGGAGGCCGCAGACGCCGCCATCGCGGACATACTCGCGCGCGGGAAGCTGCCCATAGTAGTCGGTGGTACGGGGCTCTATATAGACTCGCTGGTGCGCGGCGTGGAGTTCTCAGAGCGCTCGGAGGCCGATGAAATCTGCCGTGCCGAGCTCGAGGGCCGCTATGACGAGATAGGCGGCGAGGCCATGCTGACCGAGCTGGGACAGATAGACCCCGAGCGGGCGAAAAAGCTGCACCCCGCCGACAAGAAGCGCATAGTGCGCGCCATGGAAGTCTACCTGCTCACGGGCGAGACCATCACCGAACACGACCGACGCAGCGCCGCCCGGCCGCCCAAGTACGACGCGGCGTATATAATCCTGGACTTCGAAAAGCGCGAAGAGCTCTACGCGAGAATAGACTCCCGCGTGGACGAGATGGTGGAGGCCGGACTGTTCGAGGAAGTAGAGCGCATTTTCTCAAACCGGGTCTCGGCTACTGCGCGTCAGGCTATCGGCTATAAAGAGGCAGCCGCCGCACTCGCAGGTGAAATGAGCCGGGATGAAGCCGTGGAACTCATAAAACGCGAGAGCCGCCGCTACGCCAAACGCCAGCTCACCTGGCTGCGCGCCAAGCCTGACACCTTCTGGATACGTTGGCAGGGCGAGGCCGACTTCGAGCTCGCCGCGCGCGATTCGACAGCCTTCCTGGCCGCTCACGGTATAATATAATGGCGTGCAAAGCGAGGAAAAAACACGTTTTGTACAATATTACTATTTATTAGAGCGGCGGGATGTGATATTATGTAAATCCACCTCCCGCCCGGTAAGGAGCGAGAGACAATGGAAAAGACAAAGAATCTGCAAGACGCTTTCCTCAACCGTGCCAGGAGCGAGCGCGTGCCCGTCACGATGTTCCTCATGAACGGTTTTCAGATGCGCGGAGTGCTCAGGGCCTTTGACAACTTCACCGTGATAATTGATTCCGACGGCAAGCAGCAGCTCATCTACAAGCACGCTATATCCACCATCGCGCCGGCACGGCCCATGTCGGTTGACGACGCGCCGGAGAACGCGGGTACATAATTGGCACGCACGGGCTTTGTCATGGGAGCCGCAGCGGGGCTTATATTGCTCTCAGCCACGGCCTGGCTGGCCTCGCCCCTTCAGGGCGGCGAGACCGCCGGGCCGGTGCAAAGCGCAGGCAGCGCGGAGAAAGCTCTGACGGTCACGGGCATAGTGATACGCGACGAGCAGGCCGTGTACGCCCCGGAGGGGGAGTATACGCTCGCTCTGGCGGCCGAGGGCGGCCGGGTGGCCGCCGGAGGCGCGGTCATAGCTGCCGCCAATACGCGCGAAGGGCTCATGTGCGCCGCGAGGGACTGCGCCCGGAATGACGCCGGAGTTGCCCGCGAGTTGGCACGCAGGGCGGTGTACGCCGCCGCAGCTGGCCGGGAGGAGCTCGCAGAGCCGCTTGCGGCGCTGTATGAGCCTGCGGTGGACGAGCCGTATGAGCTCGCCGCGGCTGAGAGCAGCGCGGTCTGGTGCGCGCATTCGGACGGGCTTGAATACCTCTCGCCGGACGTGTTAAACGAGGTGGATGCGAGGACGCTGCACGACATGTTCTCGCTCGAGCCGGTGAACAGCGGAGCCGCCGGGAAACTGGTCAGCTCGAACATCTGGTACTTCGCGGCCATACTGCCAGCGTCTCAGAGCGCGCTCGAAGGCAGCGAGGCGCTTTTGCGCTTTGAGGACTTTGAAGCGACGGCGCGTGTGAGCTTTGCCGGCGGCGCCGAGAGCGGTGAGCGCGCGGTGGTTTTCGCCGTGAACGAGGATCTGACCCGGGCGCTGGACCTGCGGGTGTGCGAGGCGCAGGTGGTTATGAAAGCGGATTAGCAGCGGAATTTCGCACGCCTATACCGGCGCGCCCGTAAAGGAGAGATGTCAATGTCCATAGCCGAAAATGTTGCCGCCGTGCGCGAGAGGATAGAGCGCGCCGCTCAGGGGCGCCGGGTCCTGCTCATAGCCGCGAGTAAGATGAATGACGCCTCCCGTGTGCGCGAAGCGGTGGCCGCCGGAGTTGACGCCTGCGGGGAGAACCGCGTACAGGAGCTTGTGGAGAAAAACGCCGCCGGGGCCTACACCGGCGCTCCGCTGCACTTCATAGGGCACTTGCAGAAGAACAAGATAAAGTATCTCGTCGGCGTGGCCGACCTCATAGAGTCCGTGGACAGCGAAGAGCTGCTCACGCTCATAGATAAGAGAGCCGGGAAACTCGGCGTAACTCAGGACGTGCTGCTCGAGGTGAACATAGGGCGCGAAGAGGCCAAAAGCGGCCTGGCCCCCGAAGATGTGATAAAAACCGTGGAGTTTGCGGCCCCTCTCGGGCATGTGAGAGTGCGCGGGCTTATGGCAATCCCGCCGGTGGCGGCCTCGCCGGACGATTCTAGGCCATATTTTGCTGCGATGCGCGAGCTTTTTATTGACATCGGAGCAAAAAAATACGATAATACCTCTATGGACTTTTTGTCCATGGGTATGAGCGGCGATTTTGAAGCCGCCATAGCGGAGGGCGCGAACATGGTTCGCGTGGGCTCCGCAATCTTTGGGGCGAGGGATTACTCGCACCCTGCAGGGAGATAAGCGATGGGATTCTTTGATGAACTCAAAAAACTGACTCGCCCCTATGACGACGATGACGACGACTTCTTCGGCTCCGCTGAGGATGACAAGCCCGAGTCTGGGAACGAAGGCAAAGCGGAACGCCGCAGCAGCTTTTTCTCAGACGCCGAAGAGTCTGCTCCCGAGAGCGTAGGGATACCGGCTGCGCCGCGCGCGAAGCCGGCTTTCCGAATACCCAAGCGGGAGCTGCGCCGACAGGCAGACGCCGCGGATGCCGCAGAAGCAGCTGCGAGCGTGCGCCGGGCCGCTCCCGCGAACGCGAAGCCCCAGATGTTCATGGCCAGTCCGACCAGGTTCGTCGAGGGGGCCAAGCTCGCCGACAGCCTGCTCGAGGGCAAAACCGTCCTGCTCAACCTGGAGAATGCCGGGAAGGTGGACGCGCGCCGCCTGCTGGACTTCATGAGCGGCGCGGCATATGCCATGCAGGGCTATGTAAAGCGCGTTTCGGGCAGTATCTATCTTGTTGTACCCAACGGCGAAGAGGTCACTGAGGCCGACGCCGTGAGCCAGATGGAGTCGAGCGGCGTGTTCTTTTGATGCGCCGGCATGCTGATGTGCGCCTGTGAGGCGCGAACAGCGAAAGACCATGCCACATATATAATTAACTTCACAGGGAAGGAAGATAAAGGCTATGACCCCTCAGGACATCCGGGAGAGGACGTTTGAAAAGGCCGTGTTCGGCGGCTATGATATGGCCGGAGTGGACGACTTCATGGAGGACGCCGCTGCGGCGCTTGAGAATGCCCAGCGTGAGAACTCCACGCTCAAGGCCAAGCTGAAGGTCCTTGTTGACAAGATAGAAGAATACCGCGCGAGCGAAGACGCCATGCGTATGACCCTGCTCAGCGCGCAGAAGCTCTCCAACCAGATAGAAGCGGAGGCCCGCGAGCGCGCCGACAAGCTTTTGAGCGACGCCCAGGCCAAGGCCGATGAGATCCTCGGCTCCCTGCAAGACGAGCGCGAGGCCGAGCAGCAGCGCCTCGACGCCTCCCGCGCGGCGCTCGAGCGCTTCTTCTCCGATGCGCGCGAAGTCTGCGAGTACACTATGGAGAGCCTCAAGCGCCTGGAGGCCGGCGAGCTGCCCAGCAGGGCGTCCAGCAAGCCTAGCGTGGACGAGACCGTCCGCAGCATATCCGAGAGCGTTGAACGCCTCCCGGACGAGCCGGAGCCGAAGATAGATGTCGGCGCCGTGATGGACGACCCCACGCCGCGCGAGACTATTACGCCAGACGACGTCACGCGCCTTTTCAACATGGGCGCGGACAACTGATACGAGCTGGGTCGCAGTCGGTGCGGCCCTTCTTGGCGCTTTATGCGCCGTTTACTAAAAAGTAATTGATTTAGAGAGGAAGACAAAGACAATGCCTCAGGATTATAACGCGACCGTAAACCTGCCCAAAACTCAATTCCCGATGCGTGCTGGCCTGCCCAAGCGCGAGCCCGACATGCTCAAAGAGTGGTACGACATGGACCTCTACCACGAGATGCTCAAGCGCACCGACGGCCGTCCCATCTTTGACCTGCACGACGGCCCTCCGTTCTCCAACGGCGCCATCCACATGGGCACCGCTCTCAACAAGTGCCTCAAGGACTTCATCACCCGCTACAAGTCCATGTCCGGCTGGCAGGCCATCTACTACCCCGGCTGGGACAACCACGGCATGCCCATCGAGAGCGCCATCATAAAGGAGCAGAAGCTCAACCACAAGGAGATGACCACCGCCGAGTTCCGCGACGCCTGCCAGGCCTTCGCCCTGCACTACGTCAACGTCCAGCGCGACGCCTTCAAGCGCCTGGGCTGCCTGGGCGAGTGGGACAAGCCCTACTTCACCATGAACCCGAAGTTCGAGGCCGAGGAGGTCAAGGTCTTTGGCGAGATGTACAAGAAGGGCTATATCTACAAGGGCAAGAAGCCCGTCTACTGGTGCCCGCACGACGAGACCGCCCTCGCCGAGGCCGAGATCGAGTACAGCGAGGACCCCTGCAAGTCCATCTACGTCAAGTTCAAGGTCAAGGACGACCACGGCAAGCTCGGCCAGTACTGCGACCTGGACAACCTCTACTTCCTCATTTGGACGACCACCACCTGGACCATCCCCGGCAACCTGGCCATCTGCCTGAACGCCGACTTCGACTACGTCCTGGCCAAAGCCCCCAACGGCGAGGTCTATATCATCGCCGAGGGTCTCATGGAGCGCGTCGCCCAGATCGGCGGCATCGACCACTTCGAAGTGCTCGCCAAGCTCAAGGGCAGCGAGTTCGAGTTCATGACCGCCAAGCACCCGCTCATCGACCGCGACAGCATCCTCATTCTCGGCGACTATGTCACGCTCGACGCCGGCACCGGCTGCGTCCACACCGCTCCCGGCCACGGCCAGGAGGACTATGAGAACTGCCGCAAGTACGACGCCGAGGGCAAGATCCACATCGGCATCACCGTCCCCGTGGACGACCGCGGCTATATGAACGAGGAGGCCGGCAAGTACTGCGGCCTCACCACCGACCAGGCCAACGAGGCCATCTTCGACGACCTGCAGGAGTGCGGCGCTCTGTATGCCCACGAGGACATCATCCACCAGTACGCGCACTGCTGGCGCTGCAAGAGCCCCATCCTCTACCGCGCCACCGACCAGTGGTTCTGCTCCGTGGACGCCTTCAAGGAGGAGGCCTGCGCGGCCTGCGACGACGTTAAGTGGATGCCCGAGTGGGGCCACGACCGCATGATCGCCATGATCCGCGAGCGCGCCGACTGGTGCATCTCCCGCCAGCGCCGCTGGGGCCTGCCCATCCCCGTCTTCTACTGCACCGAGTGCGGCAAGCCCGTCTGCACCGACGAGACCATAAACTCCGTCTCCGACATCTTCCGCCAGCGCGGCTCCAACGCCTGGTTCGAGCTCGACGCGGCCGACCTGCTGCCCGAGGGCTTCACCTGCCCGCACTGCGGCAAGGGCAAGACCTTCACCAAGGAGACCGACACCCTCGACGGTTGGTTCGACTCCGGCAGTACCCATATCGCCTCCATGGAGCTCGACTCCCCGGGACGCTGGCCCGCCGAGATGTACCTCGAAGGCGGCGACCAGTTCCGCGGCTGGTTCCAGAGCAGCCTGCTCGTCGGTGTTGCCACCAAGGGCAAGGCGCCCTACAAGGAGTGCCTCTGCCACGGTTGGACCGTTGACGGCGAAGGCAAGGCCATGCATAAGAGCCTCGGCAACGGCGTTGACCCTGCCGACCTTATCGCCAAGTACGGCGCGGACATCGTCCGTCTCTGGGCCGCCAGCGCCGATTACCGCGTCGATATGCGCTGCTCTGACGGTATCTTCAAACAGCTCAGCGAGAAATACCTCAAGATCCGAAACACCGCGCGCTATATTCTCGGCAACCTCAACGGATTTGACCCCGACAAGGACATGGTGCCTTACGAGCAGATGCCCGAGCTGGACCGCTGGGCGCTCTCCCGCCTGAACGCGCTGATCGAGCGCTGCATCAACTCCTACGAGAAGTACGAATTCTTCGGCGTGACCGCGGCTGTGCATAGCTTCTGCGTCGTTGACATGTCCAACTTCTACCTCGACGTTATCAAGGATCGTCTGTACTGCGACGCGAAGGACAGCGTCTCCCGCCGCAGCGCGCAGACCGCAATCTATATCATCCTCGACCACCTAATGCGCCTCCTGGCCCCCCTGCTGGCCTTCACCAGCAACGAGGTCTGGCAGGATATGCCGCACGACAAGAGCGTCGATGCCCGCCACGTCATGCTCAACGACATGCCGAAGGTTGAGGCCGCCTGGAAGCTCTCCGAGGACGAATCCGTCCGCTGGGCCAACCTCATGGCTCTGCGTGACGACGTGAACAAGGCCCTCGAACTGGCTCGCGCCGAGAAGATTGTCGGCAAGCCGCTCGACGCCAAAGTCACGCTCTATGTCGCCGACGAGGCCAAGGCCGCGTGGGAGACCGTAAAGGACGCCGACCTTGCTGCCCTGTGCATCGTCTCCGAGCTCGAAGTCTCCGACACTCCTGTCGAGGGCTGGGCCGGCACCGAAATGCCCGGCGTGACCGTGAAGGTCGAAGCCAGCGAGCTGGCCAAGTGCCTGCGCTGCTGGACGCACGACGCCGGCGTGGGTTCCGACGCCGAGCACCCCGAGCTGTGCCCGCGCTGCGCCGCCGCTATCAGGGCTGCGGAATAAGCGCTCAGACCCTGCCCGCCGGTAATTGCCTATGGTGAAAAGGCGGGAGTAAAGAAACCGACCGGGGCGGGACCGCAAGGCCCCGCCCGGAAAGGACTGTCCCTATGATCTACGCAATCGCCGCCGTACTGGTCCTAATTGCTGACCAGTGGCTCAAATACTGGGTGACGGTGAACATAGCGCTTGATACCGGCTCTATTACGCTCATACCCGGCGTGCTTGAGCTTGTGAACATCCACAATACGGGCGCGGCCTTCGGAATCCTGCAAGGTGGCGGCTGGCGCTGGGTGTTTGTCGTTATTGCGCTTGTGTTCGTAGTAGTTGCCGTATATGCCATACGCCGAGGGCTCATCCGCGGGGCAGTAGGCCGCTGGGCCGTCGTAGGCGTGCTCGCAGGAGCGATAGGCAATTGCATCGACCGCGTGCTCTACGGCTATGTGGTAGATATGTTCTACCCCATATTCCTCAACGGTACGCCCTTTGACGCGATCTTCAACGTCGCGGATATGTTCATATCCTGCTGCGGCATACTCTTCTGCCTGTATATACTTTTTGGCCATGAGTACAAGACCGCCAAAACGGAGCCGGACGAATATGAAGATGACCGGCCCGTCAGGAGCGCCAGAACCGCCCGCTCGTCCGGAGGCAGCCATGCCAAGAGCAGCGGAAGCCACACCCGCGCCGCGCAGAGCACCCGCACTCCCGCGCGTGAAGCCAGGAGCGAGCGCCCCGTGCAGGAGCCTCGCCGCGAAAACGTAAGTGAGCGCACGAGAATCCCTGTGCAGCAGCCCCGGCCGCAGCGCCGTCCGACGGCACAGCAGGTGCGGTCCATAGACCCCAACGACCCCTTCGCCGAATGGGAGCAGCAGCGTGCGCCCGCGAGTTCAAAGTCTGCGGAGCCGGTGAGGCCCGCAGCGCCCCGGCCCGCGCGCCCTGTAACACAGGCAAAGAGCGAGACGGCGGCGCCTGAAGTCAAGAGCGCCCCCGCCCCGAGCGCGCCCACCAGGAGCGCGGAGCCCGCAAAACCCAAGAAGGGCGAGTACGAGTTCACGCTTGAGGAAATACTGGCTGAGTTTTCTGACAAATGAACGATATCTTATACGTAAAAGCACAGGAGAGCGGCGAGCGCATCGACGCTCTCCTTGCGCGTTCAATTGAAAATCTGACCCGCTCACAGGCGCAGCGGCTGCTCGAATCCGGCCTTGTAACCGTGGACGGCGCACCCGTGAAGAAAAACCGCAAAACCGCCCCCGGTGAGCTCTACCGCGTCGAAATACCTGAAGCCGCCGAGACAGAGCTCGTGGCCCAGGACATAGCGCTCGATATTGTCTACGAGGACGGCGACGTGATAGTCGTCAACAAGCCGCGAGGGATGGTGGTACACCCCGCGCCCGGACACCCGGACGGCACGCTGGTGAACGCACTCATGTTCCACTGCGGCGACTCGCTTTCGGGTATAGGCGGCGAAAAGCGCCCCGGCATAGTTCATCGCATAGACAGGGACACCTCGGGCCTCATCATCGCCGCGAAGAACGACCCCGCCCACCTGGCGCTATCAGAGCAGCTTTCCGACCACAGCCTGGCCCGCGTGTACGAGTGCGTGGTGCACGGCCGCATGCGCGAAGATGCGGGCACGGTGGACGCGCCCATAGCCCGCCACCCTTCCGACCGCAAACGCATGGCCGTCGTGCCCGGAGGCCGGCGGGCTGTCACTCACTGGGAGGTCATCGCTCGCTACAACGGCTGGACCCACCTCAGATGCCGCCTCGAAACGGGCCGCACCCACCAGATCCGCGTCCACATGGCGCACATCGGCCACCCGCTGCTGGGCGACGAGGTCTACGGCAAGAGCCCCGAAAAGGGCCTCACCGGGCAGTGCCTGCACGCCAGGGAGCTGAAATTTGTCCATCCGCGCACGCTCGAGAGCATCCATCTTACCACCGAATTGCCGGAGTATTTCACGCAGGTGCTCGAGCGCCTGGGACCGCCCGAGGGCTGACAATGCGCTTGTGCCCCAGCCGGTCCGATATTCGGCTTCAACGCCGGCATGCACAGATAAATCTAACCGCGCCTTCTGGCGCGGTTTTCTCTTGACAGATGCGCAACTAGTTGCTATATTATAAGCAACTAGTTGCGTAATGGGAGGTGTAGGCGTGGAACTTCAGACCTTGATAGAGCGGTACTCTGGCAGCCGCGAGGACAGGGGTAAGGCGGTGTTCAGCACCATATTCATAGTAGGGAACAAGCTCCAGACGCTCTTTGACGCGCGGATACCCAAACTGACGCTGCGGCAGTTTATGCTGCTGAGCATAGCGGGCCAGGCTGCATCGCCATTGACGCTCACGGAGCTGGGGGAGGTGCTGGGCTGCTCACGGCAGAATGTGCGCAAGCTGGCCGGGGCGCTGGAAGCTAAGGGCTTTGCTGAGCTGCGCCGCTCGGAGGAGGACGCCCGCGCAGTGACGCTGCTGCCGACGGAGAAGGCAAAGGCGTATTTTGCAGAAGTTTTCCCGGAGTACGCCTCGGAGCTCGGCGCGCTCTTCTCCGTGTATGACGATGCGGAGGAAAAGGCGCTCTTCGAACTTATGATGAGGCTCTATGCCGGACTTGAAAAGCTCGCCGAGGCGGGAGAGGGAGGTAAAAATGCCTGATACGCTGATACTCTACAAGTCGAAATACGGCGCGTCGCGCCGTTACGCCGCACTGCTGGCCGAACGGCTAGGCTGCGAGGCCCTGGAGCTCGACAAAGCCGGGGAAGCAACACTGCGCGGCAAGGGCACGGTCATACTGGCCGCGGGCGTGTACGCCGGAGGCATAGCGGGGCTCAGTAAGTTTGCAAAGCTTCTGCGCGCTGTACCCGGGGTACGGGCGGCCGTGCTGGCCGTGGGTGCGTCGCCGTATGACGAGAAAGCACTCCGCGAGCTGCGCGAGAGGAGCAAGGCCCTGCCTGGGAGCGTGCCGCTTTTCTACGCGCGCGGTGCCTGGGACGAGGAGGCCATGAGCTTCAAGGACCGCACGATGTGCAAAATGCTCCAGAAGATGGTGGCCAAGCAGGACCCGGGCAGCACCGAGCCGTGGATGTGCGAACTGCTCGCCGCAATGGGCGAAAAGCGCGATTGGGTGGACGCGGAGTATTTAAAGCCGCTTTTGGAGTATATAGAAGGATAAAAAGACGGCCGGAGCTTTTGGTTCCGGCCGTTTACTGGTTATTTGGATTCGTGTTCAAGCAGCCAGCGCTTGCGCTCTTCGCCGCCGGCGTAGCCGGTGAGAGAGCCCTTCGCGCCCAGAACACGGTGGCAGGGGATGATGATGGATATGGGGTTGCAGCCCACAGCCGAACCTACAGCTCTGCCGCCGCCGGGGAGGTCGATGTTGTTTGCAATCTCACCGTAGGTGGTAGTCTCGCCGTAGTCGAGGCAGCACAGTTCACTCCAGACCTTGAGCTGGAAGTCCGTGCCCTTTGGGTCGAGCGTGAGCTCGTCGGGACCCGGACGCTTACCGGCAAAGTAGCGGTCGAGCCACTCAAAACCGGCCTGGATGGTGGGTGCGTCCTCTTCAATGAAGTCGCGGCGTCCGGCGCCGTAGTGTGCCTGGCCCTCGAACCACAGCCCGGTTATGGCCTGGTCTACGCACTCAATCGTTATGCGTCCGATAGGTTCGGGGTATTCCCGGGTCTGGCGCCGTCTTATTTTCCTTTTTTCCACTCCCACTCACCATACCTTTTTCGTTCTGTGCGGCTGTCTGAAAACTTATTTCGCGCTGGTCCACTTCCAGTCGGCGACTTCGGGCAGGTCCACGCCGTACTTGGCGATGTACTGCTTGTGCTCGACGAGCTTGTCCTTCATCTGCTGGATGAGGTAGCTGCCGCGGTTGCCCAGCTGGGGCAGGTTGTAGATGGCGGTCATGACGAGGTTGAAGCGGTCGAGGCGGTTCATGACGCGCATGTCGAAAGGCGTGGTGATGGTGCCCTCTTCGATGTAGCCGCGCACATGGATGTTCTTGTTGTAGCGCTTGTAGGTCATCTCGTGGATGAGGCTCGGATAGCCATGGAAGGCAAAGACGATGGGCTTGTCACGGGTGAAGAGCACGTCGTAATCCTTCTGGCTCAGGCCATGGGGGTGCTGCTCCTCGCTCTGCAGGCGCATGAGGTCCACGACGTTGACAACGCGAATCTTCAGCTCGGGGAAGGCGTCGCGCAGGATGGTCACGGCGGCGAGGGTTTCGAGCGTCGGCGTGTCGCCGCAGCAGGCCATGACAATGTCGGGCTCCTGACCGGCGTCGGTGCTGGCCCACTGCCAAATGCCGATACCGTGGGTGCAGTGCTTGACGGCCTCTTCCATAGTCAGCCACTGCGGGCGAGGATGTTTGCTGGCCACGATTACGTTCACGTAGTTGCGGCTGCGGATGCAGTGGTCGAAGCAGCTCAGCAGGCAGTTGGCGTCGGGCGGCAGGTAGAGGCGCACGACGTCGGCCTTCTTGTTGGCCACGTGGTCCAGGAAGCCGGGGTCCTGATGGGTGAAGCCGTTGTGGTCCTGCTGCCAGACGTTGCTGGCGAGGACGTAGTTGAGGCTGGCGATATCCGCCCTCCAGGGCAGCTGGTTGCAGACCTTGAGCCACTTGGCGTGCTGGCTGAACATGCTGTCCACGATGCGGATGAAGGCCTCGTAGCTGTTGAAGAAGCCGTGGCGGCCGGTGAGCAGGTAGCCCTCGAGCATGCCCTGGCAGACGTGCTCGGAGAGCATAGAGTCCATGACGCGCCCGTCGGCGGCGAGGTGGTCGTCTATGTCCAGTTCCTCGGCAGTCCAGGCCCTGTCGGTCACTTCAAAGACGGACTGGAGACGGTTGGAGGAGGTCTCATCGGGGCCGAAGCTGCGGAAGTTGCGCTCTTTCTCGTTGAGCTTGTAGACATCGCGCACGAATTTGCCGAGCTCGGTCATGTCGCTGGCCTCTACGCCGCCCGGGAAGGGGACATCGACCGCGTAGTCGCGGAAGTCCGGCATGCGCAGATCCTTGAGGAGCTTGCCGCCGTTGGCGTGCGGGTTCATGCCCATGCGCCTGTCGCCTTCGGGGGCCAGGGCGAGAATTTCGTCGATGGGATGGCCTTCGGAGTCAAAGAGCTCCTCGGGACGGTAGCTGCGCAGCCAGTTCTCAATCTGACGGATATGCTCGGGGGAGTCGGGCTGGATAGGTACCTGGTGCGCCCTCCAGTAGCCCTCGACCTTGAGGCCGTCAACATAGTCAGGGCCGGTCCAGCCCTTGGGAGTGCGCAGGACGATCATCGGCCAGCGCGGGCGGGCGGTGTTGCCGTTTTCGCGCGCATCTGCCTGATAGGTGAGAATCTTCTCTATGCAGTCGTCAAGCGCCTCGGCCATGGCGCGGTGCATGGACATGGGATCGCTGCCCTCGACAAAGTGCGGCTCCCAACCGCAGCCGTAGAAGAAAGCTTCGAGCTCTTCGTGCGGGATGCGGGCAAAGACGGTCGGGTTGGCTATCTTGTAGCCGTTGAGGTGCAGTATGGGCAGCACCGCGCCGTCGGTCTTAGCGTTGATGAACTTGTTGAGCTGCCAGCTGGTGGCCAGCGGTCCGGTCTCTGCTTCGCCGTCGCCGACGACGCAGGCCACGATGAGCTCAGGGTTGTCGGTCACGGCGCCGAAGGAGTGGGCCAGGGAGTAGCCCAGCTCACCGCCCTCGTTGATGGAGCCCGGAGTCTCGGGCGCGACGTGGCTGGGCACGCCGCCGGGGAAGGAAAACTGTTTGAAGAGGCGCTGCATGCCCTCTTTGTCGCGGGTGATATTCGGATAAACTTCCTGGTAGCTGCCGTCCAGCCAGTCCTGGGCGACCATGGCATTGCCGCCGTGGCCCGGGCCGGAGACGTAAATCATGTCGAGGTCAAACTCTTTGATAACGCGGTTGAGGTGGGTGTAGATGAAGTTCTGCCCGGGTACGGTGCCCCAATGGCCCACAATTTTCTTCTTGATGTCCTCTTCTACCAGAGGCTTCTCCAGCAGGGGGTTGTCCAGAAGATAGAGCTGGCACGCGGAGAGATAGTTGGAAGCGCGCCAATACTTGTCCATGCTGGCAAGCAGTTCCTCTGTCGCGGGGGTTCGGGTCTTTTCCGACATCGTAGTTCCTCCTTAGCTACTGTCTGAAAGTGTTTTTATCATTTGGTATTGACGCGAACAGTATATCACATCTTTATAGATTTTAAAGATAAATTTTGGGCATCTGCCAACTTTCTCTCAAACCCCCAAAATGTAAGCGGGGTGGGCGCTCAAAACTGTTAAACGTTTGGCAAATGTGCATTCAAAAAGGGCCCCCGCTTTTCAGCAGGGGCCCGCAGCACGGGGCTTTTTAGTTCATTGCTTCGTCGGTCATAGCGTGCGCGGCGTCCATCAGCGACTGGCGCAGGGAACCGGGGCCGCGGCCTTCGCTGTACTTTTCAGCGAGCTCGGCGCAGCGCTTCCAGTAGCGCGCGGCAGAGAGGGCGGCGATGTAGGCGTCGCGTTCGACGGCCACGAAAGCGCCGCACAGGGCTGATAGCATGCAGCCGCCGCCGGTTATGAGGGGCAGCATGGCGCTGCCGCCGGAGACAGTTTCGGTGCGTGTGCCGTCGGAGACGGCGTCGCATTCACCCGTGAGCAGCACGGTGCAGCCGAGAGAACTGGCCAGGCGCTCCGCAACGGAGGTGCGAAGTTCCATGTCGCTGCGCCCGGGGCTGTCAACGCCCATTTCCGAGCCGCCCATGCCCAGCAGGGCCTCGGCTTCGGCCAGGTTTACGCGCACTATGTCGGGCGAGCCGCACTCGAGTATGGCGGCTATGTTTTCGCGCCGCCATTCGTTTGAGCCCGCGCCCACCGGGTCCAGCACTACGGGCTTGCCCAGCTTTAGCGATTCGACGAGGCAGATCTTTGCCGCGGCGTATTTCGCGGCTGAGGGCGTGCCTGTGTTCAAAACGGCGCTGTCGGCGAGGGCGGTGACAGGCACCATCTCCTCGACCGCCTCAGCCATCATCGGGCTGGCGCCGGCGGCATATAGCACGTTGGCGCAGTCGTTGGCGGTGACTATGTTGGCGATACAGTGTACAAGGGGGCGCTTTGCACGCAGCGCCGCGATTATGCCGGACTCACGCATGGCTGCGGTTGACGGGCGTCAGGCTGCGCTGCATGCGGTCGAGGGCGCCGCCGGCCTTGAGCGCAAAGACGAGCACGCCGGCGATGAGGCTGCCCACGACGGTGGAGATCAGGAAGGGGATGATGTAGGCGGTGACAGCGGTGCTGGCGGCATCAACGTTCATGAAGAGCGTGGCCACGGGATAGGCGCACAGGCCGCCCAGCACGCCGGTGCCGAGCATCTCAGCGGCCAGAGTGCAGATGATGGCGACAGCGTCGTTGTTGCGTTTGCGCAGAGCCATGTAGACAAGGCCGCAGCAGAGCGCGCCTATCATGCTGCCCGGGAAAGCCATGAGCGAGCCGACATACAGCAGATTGCGTATCAGGCTGGCGCAGAAAGCCACAAGTACGCCCCAGCCTGGGCCGAGGAACACGGCGCACAGGACGTTCACCATGTGCTGAGTCGGCGAGCAGTTGCTGCCGAGGAAGGGGAACTGTATGAATGCGCTACCGACGACGGCGACAGCGGTGAGCATGGCCGCGAGGGCCAGCTTTTTGACCATGATTGCAGAAGATGTCATAAGTATTCACTCCCTGAATTTGACTTGCGGGCAAATGGCGCAAAGGCAGCGTCAACCCCGCTTAAAGGTTGGTCGGTCGAGACTTACTGGTCTCCTCTCACGCCGGAACACGGCTTCCCATCGCTGCTTTTTGGCCCGGGCGCAGGGCGCTCCCCCTCCACCCGGCACGGGGCGCAAACCCCGAACGCCATTAAATTTTGCCGCACAAACCTCCTTCACGGTTGTGATTACAGGGGAAACAAAAAACCTCCCTTTCGGGAGGCTCACGTTTACTTATCCTCCCTACGTCGGTATTACCCGCATCAGGTTTAGGGTCGAGGCAAAGCCTCCTCTCAGCCTTTCAGCTCCCCTGTTTTGTAGCATATATTATCGCACTGCGCCCGTACTTTGTCAAGAGCTGCACCAAAATTATACTTGCAATGGCAAATCATGTGTCGTATAATGTACATGTACAACGGGGAGCCGAAAGGCTGAGAGGAAGCCGGACATAAATGCCGGGCTTCGACCCATGGACCTGATTTGGATAATGCCAACGTAGGGAAATATTGCAGCTGTACGCCGCGAAAACGCCTTTCATTGGCTTTTCGGGGCGCTTTTTGCATTCTCGGGAGGTATTGTAATGAAGATGAAACCCGGCGAGCTTAGACTTTACGCCGTCACAGACAGGGCCTGGGCGCACACTATGGAAGTGCTGGAGGGCCAGATAGCCGCCGCCATAAAGGGTGGGGCCACCTTCGTGCAACTGCGTGAAAAGGACATGCAGCCGCGCGAGTTCCTGACCGAGGCCAACTGGGTGGTACGCCTGTGCCACAGCATGGGTGTGCGCTGCGTGATAAACGACAACGTTGACGTCGCGCTGCTCTCGCACGCGGACGGCGTGCACATCGGCCAGGACGACATGGACTGCAAGAAGGCACGCGTACTGCTCGGTGAGGGTAAGATAATCGGCGTCTCGGCGCACACTGTGGACGAGGCCATAGCGGCAGAGGCTGCGGGCGCAGACTACCTGGGCTCGGGCGCGGCTTTCCCGACTGACACCAAGGCCGTGTCAGCGCATTTGCATCCCGAGGACTTCAAGGCCATTTGCTCGGCGGTGAAGATACCCGTCGTAGCCATCGGCGGCATAACCAGGGACAACATCTCTACGCTCAACGGCGTGGGACTTGCCGGCGCGGCGGTTGTGAGCGCGCTTTTTGCACAGAGCGACGTAGAGGCCGCAGCGAGGGAGATGCGGGCGCTCTGTGAGAGGTTGTAATAAGCGCAGTATTGTGACTTTGATGCACCGAACGGGGCCACGTCGCCGGACGTGGGAGGGGCAACCGCGGGCGGTTGCGGCCTTCCTGAGAGATTTCTTTTTGTCTTGTCAAAAAGAAACCCCTCAGACTCCAAAGAGAAAACCGCTTTGGTGCGGACTTGTACGTAAGGGAGCACCGTATATTGGGTTGGTATAGTAGTTAGGGTGGTCATCCCTAAACTTCTATTTAGTTACACCATCGCCGACCGCGGTTTCGCTTCGCGGCCGCTGACGGGTTAACACGGGACGTTGCCCAACATGGGTGCGGTGGACCGTTACGGCCGGTGAGACCGGCGTTGCCCGGGGTGGGTGCTTCTCTTACCGCACGCGACGCTTCGCTGGCGTGCTGGGGGTTGCTGATGGGTACGTTTTGTACCCCACTCCCTTGCGATGTTACCTTCTATCTGCGAAACCGAAGCCCAGCGCAGCGGGTTCGGTTTCGAAAGGAGGAGCAGCGGAACGACTGAGCTTTCCCGCTTGCGGGGAAGTGAAGGATGTGCAGCTTGCGACGACGCGACGGCGTCCTCGACGTCCCGCTCGTTGGATTCTACGTCACCACGCTGCCCTGCGTGGACGCGCATTCAGTTGACTCTTGAGTGGCTGAAAACGGCCTGATACCGGGACTTTCCTAACGGTCGAGCGGCGAAATCGCCGCAATTTGTTGACAAATCTGACTCTGAGAACTATCCTGCCTTCAGACCCGCGGGCATCGAAGGGAGGACTAAAACCTTGGAAAACGATTCTAAAAGATCCTTCGGCGAGTTCATAACCCAGCGCAGAAAAACACTGGGTATGACTCAGCGCGAATTTGCTGACAAGCTCTTTGTCACGGGATCAGCCGTGAGCAAATGGGAGCGCGGCATGAGCTACCCGGACATTACGCTCCTGCGCGACATCTGCGAGATACTCGGCGTGAGTGAGCACGAACTGCTCACCGCCAGTGAGGACGTGGAGGCACGCTCTGCTGAAAAACTCGCCGCGCGCTACCGCCGCATGGCGCGCAACTACAAACTCGCGCAGTACATCATCTACGGAGGCCTGGCGCTCGTGTGCCTGATATGCGACCTCATAGACGGCTCCGGCATCGACTGGTCGCTCATAGTGCTCGCCTCAATCTGCATAGCGGCAAGCGTGACGCTCCTGCCGGCCCTCGCGCCGGAACGCATGGGCGGCGTGTGGGCAGCGACAGGTTTTACGCTCTCGCTGCTGCTGTTGTACGGCGTGATATGCCTTGTGTACGGCCAACACTGGTTTGTGACGGCTGCATGCTGGACGCTGCTGCCGCTGGGGCTGTTGCTGCTTCCGTATCTGCTGCGGCGCATCCGTCTGCCTGAACCGCTTAGGGAGAGGCGCGGGCTCGTATATCTGGGCGTGAACACTCTTCTGCTGCTTGTTTTGCTGCTTGAGGAGTGCCTGCGCACTAATGGCGACTGGTTCGTCATGACTGCGCTGGGTACGCTCTTCGGGCTCTGGCTGCTGCTTGGGCCCTATGTAGTACGCCGCCTGCCGCTGCCGGAACAGCTCCGTCGACGCAAGACGCTGCTGTATGTCGCAGTGCTGACTGCGCTGCTTATAGCTATCTTCGCCGCAGCAGGCTGGGGTGGACGGCAATTCGCCATAACCACCATTGCAACCCTGTTCGGACTTGCACTTGTAGTGCTGCCGTTCCTGATGCGCCAACTTCCGCTGCCCAAAGAATTGGAGAATCACAAAGCCCTGGCATGGCTGGGCACAGTCAGCGTTCTGCTCGCAGTGCTGATACCCGTGTGCGGTACGGACTACCTCTGGAGCGAGAGCTATCCTCTCATGCTCCTGGGTCTAGCTTGGCCCTGGCTGATGCTGCTCTGTCTGCGCTACCTGCCCATATCACGCTGGTTCCGCGCCGCCGCGGCTCTGTTTACGACCGCGCTATATATCTGGCTCGCTCCCTGGGGTATCGACGCCATAATAACGGCAAACGGCTGGATATCCAGCGTTCCGTATGATCCCCTGCGCCCGTATAACGTGGATTTCACCGATTGGGTCAGCGCCCCAGCCCTGGGCGGTAACATAATGGTGACAATAATGATAGCCCTGACCTGCGCAGCCATAGTGTGCGCAGTAATGGGCATAAAGCGCCGGAAATAACACAACGAGCAGGACGGGGTTAAAGTGGCGCGGGCCCCTCAGTCAGCTACGCTGACGGCTACCCGGCAGCGCGTCCGGCGGCGAGTGTCGTAGAATCCCACCCGCGGGACGTCGAGGACGCCGTCCCCTACGGTTGGGTGCGTGTGTTTGTCCGTCAGCGGTGGCCGGGGCGTGTGCGGGATGGTACGTTGGTGTAGGGCAGAGGTATGCAAGGTTGGGTACAAGCCCCAGGGGGTTGGGTGCATTGGTCGAACGTGGTGGCCGGTTATTGTTTATAAGGCGAAAAGGTTGGTTGCAAAACCTACCCATCAGCACCACCCCAGCGCACGAGCAAAGCGATGTGCGCGGCAAGAGCCGCAGAACCCTCGGGCAACGCAGAACTTACCGACTGTAACAACCAGCCGCACCCGGTTGGGCAACGTCCCGTGTTAACCCGTCAGCGGCCGCGAAGCGAAACCGCGGTCGGCGATGGGGAAACTAAATGAAAGTTTAGGGATGACCACCTATAAGTCAGCGCCAGCCCGAGACACGAGGCACCCTTGCGTACCCAATAGCACCAAAGCGCTTTTCCTTTCGGGGTCTGGGACGCTTTCTTTTGGCAAGCACAAAAGAAAGCGCCCCAGGAGGCCCGCAACCCCCGAGGGTTGCACCACCCCCCGCCGGGGGAACAACAAATAAAGTCAGCACCAGCGCCTGCGCGCTGTTGCAGCGGCCTGTTGGGGGCACCACCTCAGACCGCTATATAAAACGCAATGCTAAGAAAGGAAGTATCGTTATGAGAACAGCATTGACGATCGCTGGAAGCGATTCCAGCGGAGGCGCCGGGATTCAGGCCGACATCAAGACTATGACGATGAATGGCGTATTTGCCATGAGCGCGATTACAGCCTTGACGGCCCAGAACACTCTCGGCGTCACAGACATTCTCGAGGCCACGCCCGAGTTCCTCACTGAGGAGCTGGACGCCGTGTTTACGGACATCTTCCCCGACGCGGT
>CAKNRQ010000024.1 GCA_930990965.1 uncultured Clostridia bacterium | reverse complement strand
TAGCTCCTACACCAGGGCTCTTTTTGTACTGTCCGTATATTCTGGGGCAGTTCAAGCCGCGGTACATACAGACCGTCTGGGGCGCGGGCTACAGGTTTAAACCGTAATCGGATGGGATAATTATGCTCTGGCTTTTCTTCGCTCTTGGCTCTGCGTTCTTTGCGGGCGTAACTGCTATCCTTGCTAAAATCGGAATTGAAAACGTGAATTCCACTCTGGCCACGGCGGTGCGCACGGTGGTTGTACTCATTTTCTCGTGGCTCATGGTGTTCATAGTGGGCTCTCAGGGTGGAATTGCTGACATCACGGGCCGCACATTGATCTTCATCGTGCTTTCAGGACTTGCCACCGGCGCGTCGTGGCTGTGTTATTTCCGCGCGCTTCAGCTGGGCGATGTGAACAAGGTTGCTCCCATAGACAAATCCAGCACCGTGCTCACAATACTGCTGGCGTTTATTTTTCTGGGCGAGCCGGTGTCGCTGCCTCAGGGCGTGGGCGTTGTGGCGATTGGCGCGGGTACGCTGCTGATGATATCCAAAAAGGAGACTGCGGGCGAGGTCAAAAGCAACAACTGGCTTATTTATGCCTTGCTGTCGGCCCTGTTTGCGAGTTTGACCAGTATCTTCGGCAAGATAGGAGTTGAAAACGTAGAGTCCAACCTCGGCACTGCCATCCGTACTGTAGTGGTGCTAGTTATGGCCTGGCTGATGGTGTTCATCACCGGCGAGCAGAAGGGCATAAAACACATAAGCCGCCGCAGCTGGCTCTTCCTCATACTCTCCGGCATCGCCACCGGCGCGTCGTGGCTGTGCTATTATCGCGCGCTGCAGGACGGACCTGCGAGCGTTGTGGTGCCGATAGACAAACTCAGCATCCTGGTAACTATTATTTTCTCCGGCGTAGTTCTGCATGAAAAGCTCACGCGCCGGGCGGCAGTCGGACTGGTACTTATAATCATCGGCACGGGCGCGATGCTGCTGTAATTTCCCGGAGGTGGATCCACACGAGTTTATACCGCAGGCTGATATCTAACACTTTCCTCTTTTCAATTAGCACATTTGGCTCCAAGATACTGCTCTTGCTGCTGACTCCGTTTTATACGAGCATACTGACAGATGCGGAGTACGGCGTGACTGACCTCATAATGCAGACGGGCAACGTGCTCATACCCATCGTCTCTCTCGGCGTCACAAACGCCATACTGCGTTTCGGACTTGAGAAGGGTACGGACAACAAGTGCGTTTTCACCACCGGACTGGCGGTAATCCTGCTGGGCGAAATTCTGCTGGCGGCCTTCTATCCCCTGCTACGCGAAGTCGGGCTCATGGGCGACTATGCAGTACTGCTCTTGCTGTACGTGCTCATGTCCAATTTGCACTCGCTCTTCGGCACAATGGCACAGGCGATGGGCAAGGTGAGAATTTATGCGGTCAGCGATATTGTCTGCACGGTGCTGCTGGTGGCCTTCAATGTGCTGCTGTTGTCCGTGTTCCGCATGGGTATTGAGGGCTACATCCTCTCCAACGTCATTGCCGACGCCCTTGCCGCTGTATTCCTGCTTTTTGTGCTGCGGCTGTGGAACTGTTTCAATCCTGCGTCTATACGCCGCGAGGTGGTGCGAAACATGCTGCGCTACTGCCTGCCGCTCATCCCGGCCACGGTCTGTTCGTGGATTATAAACATATCCGATCGCTATTTCATCTCCTACATGCTCGGCGCCGACGTCTCCGGACTCTATGCCGTGGCAAACAAAATCTCCACTATTATGCTGACTCTCTCCGGAATATTCACTTCGGCCTGGCAGCTCTCGGCCATGGAAGGAAGACCCAAGGCCGAGCGTGAACGCTTTTTCTCAAACGTGTACTCGGTCTATGAAGCGGCTTCACTGATAGGCGCGGCGGTGCTGATTGCAGGCTCGCGGCTCATTATGAGATTCCTCGCTGCCCCGGACTATTTTTCCGCATGGCACTATGCGCCCATCCTGACGCTGGGCACCGCGCTTGGATGCCTTGGTTCGTTTTTTGCATCGGTGTATATGGTTGAAAAACGCAGTGCCGCCACCTTCGTGACAACCGCCGCCGGCGCGGTCATAAACCTTGCAGGCAATGCGCTGCTCATACCTGTGTGGGGCGCAATGGGCGCAGCCGTTGCCACATTTGGCAGCTATGTCATAATTTTTGCCGCCCGCGCCGTGCATTCGAGGTCATTGCTGCAGGTTCGTATAAATCTGCCGCGTTTCCTGGCGGCAATGGCGGTACTGGTATGGGAGTGCTTCCTGACAGAAAGCATGCTGGTATGGCAGTCTGTTCTCTGCTGCGCAGTAATCGCGCTGCTGTATGCAAAGCCAATCCTGAAAGCCGCGCATAGCGGCCTGGCTGAAATTTTTTCGCGCAGGGGTTCTTAACGATGTCTGTGTGTTCAAAGATGTCAGGGACCGGCGATTATTCAGTTCGCGGCCGTGTGAGGCCGCCTGTGAATGTACAACCTGATAATTGCCCTGGTCTTGCGGGAGTGTTCGACACTCCCGCAATTTTTTTATAAAGGGGCGCAAACTAAAGGATCGCAGGCGTATGGCAGCCGAGTTTACTCGCAGTTTATAATTTCTTTATCGCAGGTTTAACGCCTTGCTATATCTTGAAACTCCTGAAACAATACGAGATAGGAGCACTCCCTGGATGCAAACCAAAACTCATCTGGCTCTGGGACACTATTTGCTGGCCAAGGAACCTGATTACAGCCTGCACAGATATTCGGGACTTTTCCTGATGGGGTGCATGGAGCCGGACTACAACCTGGCTACGTACCTGCGCGGGCTGAAAGGACACGGAGTATTTCATGGGCACAATGCCGCCAACTCTTTCGCTTATGTGTCCGGTTGCCTTGACTCATTTGAAGAATCTGGACCGCACTCAGGCTGGGACTACTTCCGTCTGGGCGCAATGTTCCACTATGTCGCAGATGCGTTCACCGGACCGCACAATGAATTCTGGACGGGGAACATCGTAAGCCATGCCGTATACGAACTGAAGCTGCACGATGTGTTTGTGAGAGAATTGGATAAACAGGATGGATATGTGCCGGACTGGATGGAGGAGGTGTCTCTGCTGGAGTATTTTGAAGCGGAGCATAAACGCTACTGTGAGTCGGAAAAAGGGCTTCACACCGACAGCCGGTACATAGTGAAGGTCTGCTCGACCCTGCTGCGTGCAGTTCTGGACAAGGACCGGGAACACGGCAAGCCCGTGGAATAAAAGAAAAGGAGGTGCCGCATGAGCATTGACTGGCATGTACTCAACTGGATACAGGATTATTTGCGCTGCGGTTTTTTGGACGTTTTGATGCCGTTTATAAGCGCACTTGGCAACGGGGGCGCTATATGGCTGGTTACAGCTGCCGTGCTGCTGTGCTTCAAAAAATACCGCAGGCATGGAGTGCTGCTGCTAATCGGGCTGGCGGCGGGCGTGCTGATAGGAAACATCGGCCTTAAGAACATTATTGCCAGGCCGCGGCCCTGCTGGTTGGACACAACAGTGCAGCTCCTCATACAGAATCCGGGCGACTATTCATTCCCGTCGGGGCACACGCTGTCATCAACCATTGCGGCGGCTATACTAACATCAGCAAACCGAAGGTTCGGATACATCGCTATTCCGTTGGCGGCGTTGATTGCGTTCTCGCGCCTGTACCTGTTTGTGCACTTCCCCAGCGACGTCCTCGGAGCTGTATGCATAGGGCTGCTGGTGGTATTTGTCGTGCTGTGCTTTGGAGGCAGGATCATGGACCGGGCATGTGAAAGGCTCAAGGCAAAAATGGGGGGCGGGCAATAAAGCCCGCCCTCCATTTTTATCTTCTATGAGTGTGCCCGTGGGACTGACGCACCTCCGGTTTCGGCATCCGTGACACTATGCATATGACAGAGCTCAAGCTGCTCAGCACGCAGAGCGCGATAAGCAGTACGGTTGAGCTCGGGGTTGAAAGAAATCCCATCAGCGGATTGTACAAGTCCAGGACAATAAAGGCGAGAAATACAAGGGCGAGTACAATTATTGCATGAGGAACGATGCTGTAAAGCTTTTTTATAAAATTCATATTTTACGCCTCCGGCTCACAGATGAAAATTCCGTCGCTTATATCTTTACTGGGTCGGTAAGGTTTGCTTATGACGTTGGCATCACGGGTCATAAAGGCACAGTGGCCGCCATCCAGATTGTAAGCTGCCTTGCAGCCCAGATCTGCGAACAGCTGGGACATCTCCTCGAGGAACATGCCGCGTGAGAGGCCCGGCTGACGCCCGTCAACAACCAGCAGGCAGTAGTGGCCGGGCTCATAATAGCCTATGGCCGTTCTCGGATGGCTTTCCCTTATATAGTCCCAGGTAAGAAAATCAGTCTTTGCGTTGCCTTCGGCGTCCAGCAGGCTGGGACCGAACACCCAGCTCTGCCAGGCCGCGTTGGCGATAAGCTGATTGGGGTCCAGCTCATCCGGGCTGTATATTTTCATGGTGCCGTCCCTGAACAGCACACAGGTTTCGTCGGTGGTCGGCTGAGCGCGGTAGACTATGCCGTTGCGGATTATGGTGCCGTTGTTATAGTGACGGTTGTTGCTGTAGGAGTCGCCGTTTACGGCCAAAATGGATTTCATACGCTCTGACATGGAGCTGAGAGTCTCATAGAAACCAACTCCGTATGTGTCCTGAGCAAAAGCGGTTCTAAGGCAGGAGATATCTCTTACATATATATCCGCAAGTGTGTAATAGATTTGCGTGCCGTATTTTGAATGCTTGCCGTTGCTGGTGAGGTCTATAGTTTCGCTGTCATAGCTGTGCTGGGTTATCTCCACGGATATGTTGGGGCTTTTATACACAGTGTCGGTGGAGACTACGGTGTCGGAAAACTTGTCCTGAAACTTTTGACCCCAGTCGCTGCTGCCGGACGCTGTAGTGTCGCCGGCAGATTGCTGCCCGCTGCCGGTGACAGGCAGCGGCAGCGTTTGTACATCTGTTGTCGAGGCGTTCAGGGCAGACAGACGGTGTGGTATGCGGTAATTGACCAGATAGTCCCCGCCCACTATGAATCCGGCCGCAGTATATCAAACAAAAATAGCAGCAAAAGCCTGCGTACTGCGGCGCGTTTATGCTGCCGTGCGGTGTGTGCCTGCATGTGCTGCATCAGTATCGCCCCCTTTCGCAGACATCGGTCGGGTAAAAATAAGTCTGGACTGTACGAAGTAGCTCAGCACGAACAGGATTAGTTCGCACAGCAGTTTGGATGCAGGAGAGGGGATGCCGGCGCCGGTGAACAGGGCGAGCAGCAGGCTGTTGGCCAGCAGTATGAGGACGGCAAGCGCGGCGTATTTTGGCAGCGTTGTGACCGCCGGGGCGCGGTCGTGAAACACGGATCTGGCATTCAGCGTGTAGTTTAGCGACGCGCTGCCTATGCGTGCAATTACATTGCTTACAATTACAAACACGGCGCCAGCAGGAAAGACGGCCGTCAGGAGCAGGAACAGCAGATAGTCGGCGCAGAAGCTTATCAATGAAGCTGAGGCAAACTTGAAAATACGGCTGTATATGCGTATGGAATCCCGGAGCCCGTTGAAGTGAGAACTCGAATTCTGGCTGTCAAGATACACTGTAGTTATTGGGATTTCAATAATCGGAATCCCGCTGCGTCCGCAGCGCAGCAAAACGTTCATCTCATATTCGTAGCGTTCCCCGTCGGTCTCCAGAATGAAACCCAACAGACTGCGGTCAAAAGCGCGCAGCCCGGTTTGCGTGTCCTGCACTTTGGTGCGCGCCGTCACGGAAAACACCCAGCGGGTTATGGTGTTCCCCAGCCTGGACCTGATTGGGACTTCACCGTCAAAGCTCCTGGACCCGAGCACAAGTGAGCCCGGATTGAGCCACGCGCACTGCGCCACATGTTCCATATCGTCAATAAGATGCTGGCCATCGGCGTCCATTGTGATTATGCAGCCGGCGTCGGGCATCCAGTCGCTTATATATTTGAATGCGGTTTTCAGCGCCGCGCCTTTGCCCTCGTTGTGCGTGTGGTGCATCAGCACTGTCCGTGGATCGAGCAGGTCCCATATGTGGCAGAAGCTGTCTCCGCTGCCGTCGTCTACGACTATCACTTTGTAGTCTGCATTTATGAGAGACTGCACAAGCTGTATCAAGCAGGGTGACGGTTCGTATGCCGGTATGACTACGGCACTGTACCGGTTTAGTGAAGCAGGCAAATTATCTTCCATAGCTTTTTACCTCCTTTTGTTTTATGAGCAGAGCATACTGCAGGGAAATGAGATGTTCGTGAAGGCTAAATGAGCTTTTCTCATAATTTGGGGACAAAAAATGAGGGAGCGGCGAGAGCCGCTCCCTATGAGTGGGAAGGTGAAAATGAAGTGACCAGCTATATTATATTGTGAAAAAGAGGGGGTATTTAAAGGAGAATCGAAATAAAAACGAAACGTTTGACAACATGCTATTTATTTTTGAGGGGGAATATCAGCCTTCATTCTCGCCTTCTGACTCGGCCATTATTGTGCCGTCGCCGGCATTGACTTCAACCTCAAGGGTCCCGCCGCTCGGGTCAGAGCCTTTGAGCTCATAGGCGATTACACCGTTTTCGCTGTCCAGCTCTTCTACCGTGAAGGTATAGCCTGGGTTTGCAGCTTCGGCAATGGATACGGCCTCGGCCTCTGTGACCTCGGCTTCGCTGGCAAGTACGGCTTTGTCGGCATCGCTCTCGTCGTCAGGGACAACGGGTGCGCTGTTCACGTTGCCCTGGACACACTGCGTTTGAGGCGCCTGGGGTGGGGGAGAGCCGCTGCCCGCACCGGCTGCAAGAGCGGTGGTACCGATTGCTCCAGACAGCAGAAGCACCAGCGCCAGAAAGCCGGCAATTGTTCTCATGTTTGCCTTAATAAGCATCAGCCTCCTTTGCATTTCGAAGCAGATATGTGTTTCCTGCTCCGTGGCTATAATATCGCAAACCAGCATGAGAATGTGATGAAGGGAAAATGAGGTTTTATCATATTTGCAGCTGAGTGCAATTCTCATCCAATTATCATTTTGGGCCGCTATGCTCTATACACAATTTAAAACCAAAGAAGGGATAATCTTGCGCATACTCATCATTGAAGACGATATACAGCTGAACAATATTATTTCCAAGCATCTGCGCGAGGCCGGATATGCGGTAGACTGCTGCTTTGATGGAGAGAATGGTCTCTACTATATGGAATCCACCGAATACGACTGCGTGATACTGGACTGGATGCTTCCAAAAAGGGACGGATTGTCCGTACTGCGTTCGTATCACGGCCACAGCCGCTGCGCACCGGTACTGATGCTCACTGCCCGCGACGCTGTCACCGATCGCGTAGTAGGCCTGGACGCGGGGGCAGACGACCACCCCCTTTTCCTTTGACGAATTGCTGGCCCGTGTGCGCGCAATGCTGCGGCGCAGGGGAGAGATAAGGCAAAATGTCCTGTCCCTTGCGGACTTGAGCATGGACACAACTGCACATACAGTGACCCGGGCGGGAAAACGTATAACCCTGACCTCGCGTGAATATGCCCTGCTGGAGTATCTGCTGAGGAATCAGGGCATTATCCAAACCCGCAGCCAGATTTCTGACCACGTCTGGAATTACGATTTTGAATATGACTCCAACGTAGTAGATGTGTACGTCCGCTATCTGCGCAACAAGATAGACCGGGACTTTGACCCTCCGCTTATACATACCATCCGTGGGTTCGGCTATTTCATGAGGCTGGAAGATGAAAAAGCTTAAAATAAGGACCAAGATAATGCTGCTGTTCACCATGCTGTCGGCGATCCTGCTCGGGGCGCTGGTTCCCACGGTGTACTCTTCCGTAGCTGCATCATTGCGGCAGACGCTCCAGGCACGGCTGCAGATGGCTGTATCTCAGGTCATATCTTCAGTGGAAATTCAGAACGGAAAGCTGCATATGGATTTGGAAGAGCTGGACGTCAAGGGCAGCGTGCACATGTGCATAGTCGATAAGGACGGAGTGCTTTTATATGACAGCGGCAATGCCAGCTGGCTCTCCGGGGCCGGGCTGGAGAATGGAGAGGACTATATAAGGCATGACGGCCGCCAGTGGGCGGTTCAGACGCAGAGATATGAAATAGGGGACGTTGAGATGACGGTCATGGCGGCCAGTTCGACAGAATATGTGGACAACTCCCTGCGAAACCTTGTGCTGCTTTTGCTGGTATTGGCGCCTGTATATCTTGCAATTTCGGCGTTTGGTTCCTTTTTGCTGGCCAAGCGCGCCATGAATCCCATAAGACAAATAACCCAGGCCGCACAAGTGATAGGCAACGGCGAACTCAGCAGACGGATAACCGGAGTGGAAACCAAAGACGAGGTAGGCGAACTCTCCGAGACTATCAACGAGATGCTCGACAAGCTCGAGGCCTCATTTCAGCGTGAGCGGCAATTTACGTCGGATGCATCACATGAGCTCAGGACCCCTCTCGCGGTTATATCTGCCTGTGCTGAAGACGCTCTGGGAAGCAATGCACCGGACAGCAGGGAAAGCCTTATGACAATAAGTGAGGAAGCAGAGCGAATGACAAAAATAATTTCCCAGCTGCTTATGCTCTCACGCGGTTATGAAGGGCGGCTGCATCTCGATCCGGAGCGGATAGCATTACGTGAGATGCTGGATTCAGTCTGTGATGAGCTGAAGGACTCTGCTTCTGCAAAGCAGATAAGGCTGCATAATGGCATATCCAATGAGGTGTTTATTACGGCTGACCAAAGCCTCATGACTCAACTCATGGTAAACATCATAGGAAATGCGATAAAGTACGGGCGAAACGGAGGCAACGTCTGGCTCGGCGCCGTAATGCTGGACGACGGCATACATATTACGGTCGCGGATGACGGCATAGGCATCTCCAACGAGGACCTGCCGCGGATTTTTGAGCGCTTCTACCGCACAGACAGCGCCCGAGACCGCAGCGGCTTTGGCCTCGGGCTGTCTATAGCGAAGTGGATTGTGGAACTGCACCGGGGTGCGATAAATGTTAAAAGCCGCCTGGGCCACGGCACAACATTTGAAATTGTCATCCCCGATGACAAGTGAGAGCAAAAAGCAGTAGAAGCACCAGCCATGTACATACTGCGCTCTGCGTGGAATATATGCAGTTCTGAAACAGGCTGATAGTACGAACGAGGTGTGGAGTGATTCACTCCACACCTCGTTCGAACTCTTTTGCCACTGATTTCAGCAGCTCGCGGATTTTTAAATGTTGGGGACAGGCTTTCTCGCACTGGCCGCACTGTATGCAGTCAGAAGCCTTGCCGTTATTCTGTGTATGCACCGTGTAGTACCAGTCACTGTTCCAGTTATTATAGGCCGTCTTGGCGTTCATGGCCCCGAACAGCTCCGGAATCAATATATGCCTGGGGCAGCCAGCCACACAGTAGCGGCAAGCGGTGCAGGGAATCAGGCCCATGGAGCGGAAAACACCGCGCACCTTTTCAATAGCGGCCATCTCCCGGGCGTCTAAGGGTTTGCAATCCGTCATGGTGCTCAGGTTATCCTCCATCTGCGCCATGTTGCTCATGCCGGACAGCACAACTCTTATGCCGTCGAACCCTGCCGCAAAACGGAGGGCATAGCTGGCATATGAACCGCCGCCGAGCCCGTCGAATATATCCCTGGCTTCCTGCGGCAGATTGACCAGCGTGCCGCCCTTCACAGGCTCCATGACAAGAACTGGCTTGCCGCGGCGCACACAGGCTTCATAACAGCTGCGGCTCTGCACTGCTGCATCCTCGTAATCGGCGTAATTGAACTGTATCTGAACGACTTCAATCTGTGGGTAATCATCCAGTATCTGCTCCAGCACCGCAGGATTGTCGTGGAAGGAAATGCCGACATGACGTATCTTGCCTTCGGCCTTTAGCTCGAAAGCAGTTTCATAGGCGCGGCAGGCTTTATACTTCTTATATAAATCCGCAGTCTGCGAGTGCATCAGGTAAAAATCGAAATACTCTACGCCGCAGGCCTCAAGCTGGCTTTCAAAAAACGGACGTATATCTGCCTCGGACTTGAAGTAATCTCCAGACAGCTTGTCCGTGAGCACATAGCGATCGCGTGGGTACCTGCTGGTCAGGCACTCGCGTATGGCGGTCTCGCTCTTTTCGTCAACATAGCCATGGGCGGTATCAAAGTAGTTGAAACCCGCTTCGAGAAAGGCGTCTACCATGTGGGAAAACTCTGCCGTATCCACCTCTCCATCTACCATAGGCAGACGCATGCAGCCAAAGCCAAAATTTTTCTTCACGTTCTCAAAACATTCCATTGCTAATCTCCTTTTATGTAGTTATGTTAACTTACGGTTTGCGGAACGGGTTGAGGCCGGACCGGAATCCTGGCCGCATGTCAGTGCTGAGCGTGTTGTTAGGGGTGACGGGCATTTTGCGTTGAGCGTGTCTGAAACGTGCGGATAACCGCCCTGCGGCAGAATAGACTCCAACGCATGAACAAATAGCAGATACACCGCCGTTTATTCCATTTCACCGGCAAATACTTTCAGCCGCTCAATATTACGAAGCTCGTAGGTTTTTGCGCCGCATGGCTGCAATATGCCGGCGACCCTAAAGGAGCTCAGCAGGCGGCTCAAATGGCGCGGTGTAATGCCGAGAATGCCTGCCACGGCCCGGCCCTTAATATGTACCCTGCCGTCAACGGCGTTCTCCAGCAGATACGCGGCCAGACGGTTTGTCGCCGGATACAGCAGTGCGCGGGAGTAGGCCGAAGAGGTGTTATAGAGTTTGCGCATGAGGTTGCGGCACACCAGGCGGTAGAAGTTGAGGCTCTCCATATCCCCGTTAAGCGCGCCTGCCGGCACAGATAAAAGTGCGGCCGGGCCTTTCGCGTGGACATCGTGGAGCACAGGGCGGTTTTGCAGATATTCTATATCCCCCAAAAGATGCGGAGGCTGCGCCTCGGCTATGACGGCGAACTTGCCTTCAGGAGAGAGCGAACTGATGCTGGCAGCGCCTGAGACCAAGATCAGCAGTGAGCGCACCTCTTCGCCAGCTCACGCATAAAGCTCACCTCCAAACATAGACATATGTCCTTTTTTTATTATATCAGCCGTGCTATGCTTAAGCAAGAGACCGAACGCCGGAACTATATCGAATTGCGGGTGACGAATGTGCTTACATCGAAAATTGACGACCCCTCTCTGGCCAAAGCCGGGGCCGAAAGAATCAAGTGGTACCGCGAGAAGATGGCCGTGGTGCGCGCCTTCCGCGAACGCTATGAGCGGGAACGCCCCTTCGCCGGTAAGCGTCTGCTGGTCTGCATGCACTGCGAGCCCAAGGCCGCGGTGCGTACGGAGGCTCTGCTGGCAGGCGGGGCAGAGCGCATAGTTTTTGTCGGCAACCTGGGCTCCACCAAGCCGGACACGGCGGCATATCTGGCCGCATTGCCGAATGTTACAGTGCTGGCGCGGCGCGGCGACACGCTTGAGGACTTACAGCGCAGTGTAGCCGAGGCGATGGAGGAGCCGTTTGACCTCCTGATGGACAACGGTGCGAGCCTGATGCAGCAGTATTGGCGTCAGCGCGGGAACTGGAAGCCGCTTGGGGCCATTGAGGAGACCCGTTCCGGCCGCCTGATACTTGACCGCGAGGGGATAAGACCAGACTTCCCAGTGCTGGTAATTGACGACTCTCCCGTCAAACGGCTGGTGGAGAACGAGGTCGGCGTAGGACAATCTGTCGTAGACGGCTTCATGCGTGCGACCAGCATGCTCATAGGCGGCAAGCGGGTGCTTATCATCGGCTACGGCTGGTGCGGCACAGGTATTTCGCAGCGTTTCCGCGCGCTGGGGGCGGTCACGATGGCCTATGACACGGACCCGCTGCGCCTGCTCAAAGCAAAGCTGGAAGGTCACATAGTCGGCCGCCTGGAGGAACTACTGCCGCGGGCAGATGTGGTCTGTACAGTCACCGGACGTTTCGACGTAATAGGCGAGAGAGAGCTCAGGCTACTCCGCGACGGCGTGGTGCTCTGCAATGCCGGACACTACAACATGGAGATTGACACAGCGTGTTTGGGTGAAATCGCCCAGCGCTGTGAGCGCATGCAGGACGGCGTGGACAGGTACATCGTGGACGGCAAGCGCATCTATCTGCTGCAAAACGCCAACCCGCTGAACCTTGCTTCGGGCGCGGGCAACCCCATAGAGATTATGGAGCTGGGTTACGCCCTGCAGCTCCTGAGCCTGGAGCGCATAGTGAAAGCCCCCGGCCTGCCGGCGGGCGCTCAACCCCTGCCTGATGACATAAACACCGCCGCCTGCGAGCTGGCGCTCTGGGGGACGGAGTGAAAATACAACTCCCCGTTGGCGCGCGAGTAATAACACCAAGGGGGAGCTTTTTGAGTATAACAGATGCGGGCTGTTATAGCGTTTGGCTTGAAACTGGCAGCTTAAACATCTCCGAGCGGCTCATATGTGAAGTTGAGCTCCGGCAGGCTGATGCCCGAGCGCCTTAGAAAGTGCTTAGACAGCATCGCTGGATAACAAAAAGTGCCGCAATTCGTATGAATTGCGGCATTTTGGCACCCCCGGCGCGACTCGAACGCACTACATTCCGCTTAGGAGGCGGACCCTCTATCCTGGTGAGGTACGGGGGCATATTTGGGCCTAGTTATTTTACATCATTTGTCCTGCCGTGTCAACACAAACCGGGTCGCAAACCGCACAAACCACGGCAAATCCATAGGGGCAAATTTTGTGCTCTTAAATAATAGACGTTTCCGTCTGTTTGTGCTATACTCACAAACAGACGGAAACGTCTATTTTTTCTTGCAAAGGGATGCTAAACATGGAGATACTTCTACAAGTGCTTAGACTGCTTGCGACGATGGCAGTGGCCTACTGCGTTGGCAAGCTTGTTGCGAAGCTGCACCTGCCGGCTATACTCGGCTGGCTTATCACAGGTATGGCGCTCGGGCCGCATGCCTTCAATCTGCTCAATGACGCCACACTGAATGCAGCCTGGTTCACAACAACGGAGAGCCTGCTGGAGGCAGTGGTTGGCCTTATGATAGGCACAGAGCTCATCTGGTCTGAGATGAAGCGCTCAGGCAAACAGATAGCTATCACGACGATAACGGAGTCGCTGGGCACGTTTATTATCGTAACGCTTGTGTTTGGCGTGATATTCTACTTTACGGGTACGCCGCTCTACCTTGCGGCCATGTTCGGCGGCATAGCGCTCGCCACAGCTCCGGCCCCGTCTCTCTCCATAGTCAGTGAAGCCAGGGCCGCCGGACCGGTCACCAGTACACTGATACCGATGGCGGCACTTGACGACCTTGTAGGTGCGATAGTGTACTTTGCCGTGCTGGCATATGTTTCGTCTACGCTCTCGGTTGCGGGCACGAACTTCATAGTGACGCTGGGTATAGTATTCGCACCGGTACTGATAGGCGCGGTTACAGGAGCTGTAGCCGGATTGGTTATGCGGCACACGCGTTCAAACGGTGCGACTATTGTGTCAATGCTGGTGCTGCTGTTGGGCACGGCGCTTTTTGCAATGTATTTGAATGAAAACGTGCTCACTGGAGCTTCCCTGAACTTTATGCTGCTGGGCATGGCTTTTTCCACCGCCTTTGCGAACATGATACCGGCAGAGAAACTCGACGGTGTGATGCGCGTTATGAACCCGGTGATAGGTGTTGCACTCATACTGCTCATACTCAACCTCGGCGCGCCGCTCGACTACCACCTTGTGTTCGGCGCGGGCATTTACACGGCTGTGTACATCATCTCGCGTGCAATAGGCAAGTACACGGGCGCCTATGTGGGCGCGGCGATGACGCACGCCCCTGCCACGGTTAAAAAGTACCTCGGCTTCACTTTGTTGCCGCACTCGGGTGTGTCGCTCGTGTTCACAGGCATATCCGTGTCCGTGCTGGCCGGTCCTGCACCGGAATGCGCAGAGCTTATCCAGGGCACGATTGCCGCGGCGGCTGTCATAAATGAAATCATAGCTGTGTTTATGGCTCGTAAAGGCTTCGAGTGGGCAGGCGAGCTGGGCAAGGCCGATGAGGTCAAGAAGAACGCTGCGGTGGAGGCCAGGACGTGAAACAATCAGAGAGACGGGCAAAGAGCAGGGCTGCCATATTGGATGCAGCGTTTGCAGAATTCGGTGAGCGCGGATACGCTGCGGCAACTATTGACGGCGTGTGCGCCCGCGGAGGTATATCCAAGGGCATGATGTACCACTACTACAAAGGTAAAGATGAGCTTTTCTGCGACTGTGTAGGCGAGATGTTTTCATCTCTGGCCGAGCATATGGGCAAGTATATGGAGCACCCGGACCACGGTGGCAGCGAGGCCTTGCTCTCAGGATATTTTATGTTCCGCGAGAGCTTCTTCATCGACCACCCCAACATGCAGACGGTATTCAAAGACGCCGTATTTAGGACACCTCCGCATCTTGCGGAGAGAGTTAAGCAGTTGCGCGCCCCGATGCGTGAGCGAAACCGCGAGCTGCTGAGATATATGCTCACGCAGACGCAGCTTCGCAGCGGTGTGAGCGAGAACGATGCGCGGCGTTGGTTCGACGCATTGGAAGGCATGCTGCCGGAACTGTTGTCGCGGCTCTCTGAAGGCGGCGACACAAGGGCACAGGGCAAGTTCGTTCTGGACATGATGCTGTTTGGCATCTTGGAAAAGCAATGAAATAGTGTGACAGCGGCCGGGCATTTGCCCGGCCGCTGCTTTTTTATCTAAACCTTATCACTATGTCTGTCCAGTCGTTGGTTTCGCGGTTCTCCAGAGAGGATATGAGTTCATCGAGAGACGGCGTTGCCATCCCGGGGGCGCGGCTGCTCTCACGCAGCCTGTAGAGCGCGTCGAGGCTGTCGGGGCCGAGCGAATGGAGGTATTGCGCGTCCACACTCTCGAGCCTGCCGTCCAGATAGGCGTCCACGTTGTAGTTTGAAACCAGGCTGCCCACATTCACAAAAGCGAAGAGCGTCCAGAGGCACAGCACGCAGGCTGCCGCTTTCGGCCAAAACTTGAACCCGTCCCTGAGCGCCTTGACGGCGACGAGCGTGAGGCATACGCCTATTGCAACTATGGCCCACATGGCCATTACGCGCAGCACACTCAGACCGTAGGCAATGACATAGAGGTAGAGACGGTAGGCCGCAGAGACAAGCATGACATAGGCCAGCAGGACCAGCGCGCAAGTGAGAATACGTCCGGCAATGCCTTCGCGGCTGGCCCGCGAGCAGGCGAGCGCCGAGACGCACACGATGAACGCGACGCGCACGAGGGCGTAAAAGCCGCTGCGTGCATACTCGGCCCAGCCGCCTGACATGGCCGCCGCACTCTCACCGGCGAAGAGGTACTTGAACTGTATCGCCGCAAAGAGCGCGCAGACCGCCGTCAGCAGCGCGAGCACGGTTATTAGCGCGCTCGTGGGCAGGGGATTCATCTTAACAAAGCCCTCTGTGCGTTTGGGTTCGTGCAGCAGAAAGTAAAACGCGGAGAAGAACATGAGCGTAAATAACAAGGTGGACGCCGCGTCCCACACCGCTTCTGCAACGTCAAGCTCAAAGATAGAGTCAAACAGGCCAGTGAAGATTGATTCAAACACCGCGTCGGCCTCTGACAGGCCGCTTATAACCAGCACCAGCAAAGGTACAGCGATCAGCGCTCCCAGTACCACGCCGCCAATGTTCAGGCGCCGGCCGCCATCGCGTGAAGCCAAGGCCCGGAATGGCTTATCCCAATTTTTGAATATGCCGCCGAAAAAACTGCCGAGGCCTTCAAGCAGCGCTTTTGGTTCAGTTATGGCGTAAAAGCTATTTCCGGCCAGGGAGAGATAGCTGAGCACGCTCAACGCAGATATTATGAGAAAGCTGCCTATGCGAATGAGCGGGTCACTTTGAAAAGCGCAGGCCACGGCCAGCAGCAGCGCTATGACGGTGGTGAAAATGTTTGCGCGTGTCCACCGGGCGCGGCTGCCAAGTACAAGCAGTACGGCCGCCCAGGCCGCTAAAGTGAAAACGGCGGCGCCCAGCGCGGGCAGGCCATATGTCATCTTGTCCAGTGAGAACACCTCGCGCCAGAGCAGCGCGAGCGCAATTCCCAGCGCCAGCGTGAGCCAGTCGCGCGAGGAAAACCGGTTTGCAGATTTGGTTTCGTCCATATTATTCTCCTCACAGGCCACCTTCAAAGGTGCACCTGACGTATATATTACTCATTCAAACCTTTTTAATAAAACAATACTGCCGGAAAACCGTTCTCAGGCATCAAAAAAGCAAAGCAGGTAAACGCCCCTAAACACAGAGTAACTGATAGAAGCGCTATTTTCCGTGCAAGCGGAGCTTGATACTTCTTTTGAAACAGCAATATATTCAGTACAAGCGAAACCGCAACGAGGGCAACATCCAAGATGAAATTCACCCACACAATGTACTTATCAGTTCCCAGACTGCCTAAAACCAAAAAACCAAGCATGAATATGCCGTAATTTATATAAATCCAGTACGTTATCCTTTTGGCTGACAGCTTATCTTTCATAAACGCCTCCTCACAGGCTGGCCTCATATGTGTACCAGCAGTCTTCAAGTTGGTTAGTTTCTCCGTAGTTGTCGCCGTCGCCTGTTCCCCAGACATGTATGTCCAGCACGCCTAAGATTTTTACGTCCGTCTCACCAACGGCGAGCATGTCATGAGCAACTTCACGCGGTGGAGCCTGAATGCCATTTCCGGGCTGCGCATCCAGGATATGAGCGCAATAATAGCCGCCGCAGCCAGCAGCCAGAGCCACACGCGCTTGTAAATGGCCTTCTTTTCCACGGTCATCCTACTGAATCACTTCACAAACGGGATGTAAAAGCCCGCGTAGTCGTAGAGGTATATGTCCTCGCCGCACCTGTAGAGCGGGCAGCCGGCGTATTTGGCGTCCAGGTTGGCGCCGTACATGTCCTCCCGAGGTGGAGACGCTGTGTGGTGCCGGACGCCTTGCAGCGTGCCGATGTCCTCACTGCCGGCGGGAAGGGCGCTTACGGGGCTGTCTACCATCGTGTACACCTCGCCGTCCACACATATCTGCGGCTTCCCATACGGGAAGTTCTCACCGATGAAGGCCGAGGCCGCGACGAGAAGCAGAATTAACTCAACTGCGAGCAGCTTCTTTACACAGTTCATCGCCCACCTCACATAATCCACTCGGCGAGATAGAGAGTCCTGCCGTCCCAGACTATATATAACTTGCTGCGCGCATCGTCCGGGTCGGTCACCGTGCGGCACATGCAGTCTGCGCCGAAGTCAGGGCGGTACTCAACGGGGACGCCGAGTTCACCGGCCACGTCCTCGAACCCGGATATGAGCGCCGGGTTCGCGCCGGAAGTCAACGTTGCGTCTAAATCTTCGCCGCCGGCGTACTCGAGCGCGAGATAGCGGCAGCCGTCTCCCTGAATCCCGCCGGTGCCGTCTGCGGAGTAGAGCTCCGTGAGGCCGCAGGGCACAGTGACGCCCCAGTTGGTCTCATACAGGCCGGCGCCGGAGCTGCGGAGCGACAGGAAGAGAAGAGTGCAGCCCGCAATTATAACGAACAAAAGCGGTGTGGCGACGATGATGGCAAACACCGTGAACAGAGTTTTAGCACTGCCCATCGCTCACGTACTCCAATATGTCGCCCGGCTGGCAGTCGAGGGTGCGGCAAAGCGCGTCGAGGGTGGTGAAGCGTATGGCCTTCGCCTTGCCTGTTTTGAGCACCGAGAGGTTGGCCATCGTGATGCCCACGCGCTCGGAGAGCTCCGTGAGGCTCATCTTGCGCTTGGCGAGCATGACGTCGAGGTTAATCCTTATCATACCGCCACCTCAGACCGTCAGGTCATTCTCGCTCTGCATGTCCGCGGCCTTGCGCGTGAGGTGCGAGAGCGCGGCGCAGCAGACGGCGATGGCTGTGCCGAGGGAGCAGATGACAACTCCCGCAATCACCAGCGAGAAGTGCAGCAGGTTCATAAACCCCAATATGCAGCCCGCGATGAGATAGAGGATTACATCTATCAGCGCCAGGTTGCTGCATATGCGCAGCCGGTTGGCGTTTTCATTGCAGAAGCTGTTGTCCCGGCCAATCTCCACGGCAATCTTCCACACCAGTGCTAGGAAAACCAGAACCAGTATCGCCGTCACCCAGAAGAAAATGAGGCAGGGCAGGTACATGTACTCCAGCTCTGGATAATGTTCAATTGCGCGCTGTCCCAGCTTGGGGACCAGAACAAGCGCCATAAAGAGAATAAACGCAGCGCCGACGCCAAGCACCACGCGCAGCCAGATTGAAAGTTCCTTTTGTTTCACTGGAAAACACCGCCTTTCGAGCTGAGTATAACACGGTCAATCTCGAATTGCAAGAATTATTTATCGAAAAACAATAAATTATTCTCGAATATCAAAATACGCAAAAAATGCGCACGCACTTCGGCATTCGACGAAGTGCGCGCGCCGCTGCGCGTAAAATAGCTTTGACAGCTAGAATAAGGAGGGCTGCACATGAAGGTAACGGCGAACTACTCGGCTGGGAGGCTGACCATACATCTGTCGGGCGAACTCGACCACCACAGCGCGCGCGAGGGGCTGGGCGAAATTGACCAGTTGCTCGATGAATACATGCCGCGCGACGCGGTGCTGGACATGTCCGGGCTCACGTTTATGGACTCGGCTGGCCTGGCGCTCATACTCAAAACCGAGCGCAGAATGCGGCGCAGCGGGGGGCGCGCGGCCATAGCCAATCCGGCCCGGCAGCCGTCCCGGGTGCTGGAGGCATCGGGCATAGAGCGGAAGATACCTGTAATAGGAGGGAGCAGAACATGACTGCGGACAACTACATAAAACTCGACTTTCCCAGCCGGAGCGTGAACGAGGGATTCGCAAGGGCCGCTGCGGCGGCCTTCGCCGCGCAGCTCGACCCGACGATGGAGGAGTTGGGCGACATCAAGACCGCCGTAAGCGAAGCGGTGACAAACTGCATCGTACACGCCTATCCGGATACGCTGGGGAAGATAACCATGCGGCTGCGCATAATAGGCGGCGACACCCTGGAGATTTCGGTGAAGGACACCGGTCGGGGCATAGAGGACGTGGCGCAGGCACGCGAGCCGCTCTTTACGACCGGAGGCGAGGAGCGCAGCGGCATGGGTTTCACCATTATGGAGAGCTTCATGGACAAGCTCACGGTGCGTTCCAAGCCGGGACGCGGCACCACCGTTACGATGCGCCGCACAATTGAGCGGCGGCCGAGACGATGACCGATGAGACCATAAGCTGCCTGCGCTCGGCTAGGGATGGCGACAGGGAAGCGGCCGAGCGCCTGGTGGAAGATAACTCCGGGCTCATATGGAGCGTGGCGCGGCGCTTTTTCGGCCGCGGCGTGGACTCGGACGACCTCTACCAGCTCGGCTGCGTGGGCTTCCTCAAGGCCATTGCGGGCTATGACGAGAGCTACGGCACGCAGTTTTCCACTTACGCCGTGCCCAAGATCTCGGGGGAGATACGCCGCTTTTTGCGCGACGACGGGCTCGTGAAGGTCTCGCGCGGGCTCAAGGAGCGCTCTGCGGCCATACGCTCGGCGCGGCTCGCGCTTGAGCAGCGCCTGGGTAGGGAACCAACGCTCAGCGAGCTCGCGCACGAGACAGGGCTCACCTGCGAGGACATAGCCGTGGCAGAGACCGCCGCGAGCCCCGCAGAGAGCTTGCAGCGCGAGACTGGCGAGGACGGTTTTACGCTAGAACAGCTCCTTGGCGACGACTCGCAGGAGGAGCAGCTTTTGGAGCGCGTGTCGCTGCGCGAGGCGATAGACCAGCTCCCGGAGCGGGAGCGGCAAGTCATAGCGCTCAGATACTTCCACGACATGACGCAGGAGCGCGCCGCAAGAGTTCTGGGGGTGTCGCAGGTGCAGGTGTCACGGCTTGAGCGCAAGGCCGTGGCCAAACTGCGCGAACTCTTGAGCGGATAAAGCGGGGGACCCTTTGCGGGTCCCCCGTGCTTTGCATTATTGTTTTGACCGACCTATCTTAGCATTTCGCGCCTGTCGGTGCGGCCGAGGATGTAGTCCACGCTGACGCCGTAGAAATCGGCGAGGGCGCAGAGTACGCCGGGCGGCACCATGCGCTCACCCGTCTCGTAGTATGCGTAAGTGCGTTGCGGGACGTTTATCGCTTCTCCGACCTGCTTCTGCGTCAAATCTGCATCCTCACGCAAGTCGCGTATACGTCTATAAACCGGCATTGAAATCACCAAAAACAGTATAGAAGGAACAATTTGTTCTATTGACAAATAGAATGTTTTGTTCTAGACTGCCCGTAATGAGGTGATACTATGCCTGACTACAGAGAGATGTATTTGCACCTGATGCGAGAGACGGAGAAGGCGATAAATCTACTGATTGAGGCTCAGCGCGAGTGCGAGCGGCAGTATGTTGAGCCTGAGGATGAAAACTCCAAAGAGCCGTGATTACGGCTCTTCGGAGTACTTTTGGGTTTCTTTATCGCGTATGGCACGAGTTTCAGTTCGCTGGGCAGCGATATTCCACATATTCTCCCTCGGGAGCTGCTAAGTTCACGGCCTAGGGATGTATTGAAGCGAGCAAGCCTATGGCGAGCATTCACGCCAGCCCTATTGCAAACAGAATCCAGCCTGCGAGTTTCCACCACGGGACGCGGCGCGGCTCGGAGCGCGGCGGCCTGGCGTTGGTCTCGGCCTCGCGGCCTTCATCCTCTCAGAGCAGGTAGTCAGCGGTGACGCCGAAGAGCTTTGCAAGTGCGACTACGTTTTTCGTGTCCGGCAGTGCGGCGTTGGCCTCCCACTTGCTGAGGGCTTGCCGGGTGACGCCTATTTTCTCTGCCAATTCTTCTTGGGTCCAGTTCCAGGCGCGTCGGAGATTAAGGAGCTTTTCACCGAAGGTCATGTGTGTCCCTCCTTCTGAGCCCAGAATAGCACAATGGGGAGGGGTGCGTCCAGAAATTCGGCGTGGAAATTGCGCAACTGGAGTTTACATCGCTGCATGTGGCCTGGACAGAAGCCCTACTGACGCCATACCGGCGCGCAGGGAAGGGAAACATGAGCGCGAGCGCAGGAACAGCCGGCAGGCTTCGGACATGAGAAAACCCCGCCGTAGGCGGGGCTTTTTTATTCGCCTATTACGTAGCCAATATTGCCGGCGTGATAAATTTCAACAGTTATTTTGCGGTATTCGCCGTCTATGTTGGCGCGGCCGCGCAGACGGATGCGGTTTACACCGAACTGCTCAGTCATGACGTCAAACCGCAGGTCGGGACAGCGCTTTAGCAGCTCTGAGAGGTTGACCCTCTTGCCTGAGAACGAGCCGTCCGCTTCCTTGGAGGTGGTTATGTCCACGCAGGAGTCGAACCAGTCCACGGAGCGAATCTCGATACGCCAGCTGTCATTCGCGCTGAACTGAGAGTTGTCAGACACTCCGTACTCGGTGACGAGAGTTAACTGGTCGCCATCCACGACAAAGCGTACGGGCAGGTCGTGAAGGCTGTAGGGAGGCGGGTTGAATCTGTATTCGGTTCTCATAGTTTCCTTCTCCTTTTTATCGTTCAACAGCGTACATGAGGCACAGGCTCCGTTTCCCCTGTATTTTCTGCGCCGGATTCTGACGCTGCAACTTATGTGTTGGGGATCGCGTTATTTTTTCAGCTCCGGTATATCTATCTCGGTGGGGTCGTCAGGGGACTGGATAAGTTCCCAAATGTCGCCGTTGGAGGCAAGATCGCCTATGACGGCAAGCGGCTGCTTCATGTAGCGTGCGCTGCCGGTGGCGGCCACGGTGCCGTCGGGCAGTATGATTTCGCCCTCGCCGTTGAAGAGCAGGCGGCTGTTGCGGGTTATGCGCCCCGTCACTATGAGCGGCACGCCGTAGGGCACCGGGTGGCGGTAGCGGATGTTGATGTCGCCGGTCACGCCCCAGGTGTCGGGTTCTGTGACGTTTATGGCCCTGCCCATGGTCTCGTCCAGCATGGCGCAGATCACGCCGCCGTGGACGCGGCCGGGATAGCTCTGATGCCGCGGGTCGGCGTTGACGAGTCCGACTATGCTACCGTCCTCGAGCTCGTAAAAACTCGCGTGCAGGCCGAATTCGTTGTTTATGCCGCAGACGAAGCAGTTACCGGAGTTTTTGTGCTTGCGTACTATCTTCTTTTTCAAGTTTACACCTTCAGTATGTTATTTCGCGCAGACGCGAAAGGCCCGCGCGGCTTATAGGCCGAAAACGGCCAGGACATTGGCCCAGGCGTCGCGCGCGGCAACGATGACCTTGGCCAGATCGTAGTTTGCAAATACGGTTTCCGCTATACGGACAAGGTCTGCGTCCATTATGAGCGCGAGCGCAAACATGACGGCGCCGAGAGCCAGAGCGAGCAGGGATATGGCGAATATTATACTCCAGGCTTTTCTCATTGTTCACGCTCCTCTCCACGGCACCAAGCCCCGGCCCGCTCAAACACTTTGTTGAAGAGGCCCACGACACAGCGCACAAAAAACCAAATTGCAAGGAATATTACCGGCACGCCTATTGCTGCCACCATAAGTCCGAAGCCAACGGTGAGAAGTATGTCAGCCACAACGCCCATACCCAGGAAAGCGAAGGAGATGAATACGCCTCCCGCATAAGCCAGAGCGGCACCGGTGATCAGCAGCGCCAAAGCGAGCAAAACCAGGAATGCCGCCACTGGCACTCCGGGCACAAGCCCCAGCAGCACACAGACAAACACCCTGCCGCCGCGCATTTTGGGCCTTTCAGGCTCGGGCGGCTCCGGATAGAAGCCCTCTTCCTCTTCCAGTTCATAACTGGATTCGATTTCGTAATCTGCCTCGGGCTCTCCGGCGTCAAAGGGCGGCTCATCCACAGCGTATTCGGATTCAGCTTCTGCGGCAGTTTCCGGCTCTTCGGGAGTTTGAGTCGGAGCATCGGAGTAGACCTCTATGGTGTCAAGACCCAGATCGATGGTCTCAAAGCCGCTGCCTGCGCGCGTATCGGCCTCTACAGAGTCCTCGCCTGTGTCAGGTTCCGGCTGGACGTCCTCTATAGGCTTCTCCGGCTCGACGCCCTCTTCGTGCGCCTCCGTCACTGCATCTTCTGCCTCGGCGTCTGCTTCATCTGTGGCGGCGGGTTCGTCAGAGAGCTGCTCCACACCGGCTTCCGGAGCTACCTGGCCGGGGTAGAGGTCGTCCGGCTCTCCAGACTCGGCCTCGGGCGCGTCACTCACCGGCTCGGGCGCAACAGCCTCTTCAGACACTTCGTATGCCGCTTCATCAATGGCGTCCTGCTCGGGAGCGGGTTCAGCCTCAAAGGGAGCGTCCTCCTCAGGCTCGTCAGGAGCCGTATCGGGCACAGCCCCGGTATCGCTCTGGGACTCCTCGATGGCGTCGGAGAGAGACTCCGGCGTCTCCTCGGGCGCTACCAGGCCCGGCTCGTCCGAGACAGCCTCGGCCTCGGCCTCGGGAGCGGCAGAGGCCTCATCGGGCTGCGATGCGCCCGCGGGTTCCACGTATTGATAAGTTTCTTCTTCATAATAATCCTCGCCGTCTGAGTCCTCGGGCGGCGTGTAGCCGCGCAGCACGCTGACTGCGGCAAAGGTGGGGCTACCCAGCGCGGCAATGACCGCGTCGTCGTCATTTGCCTCGTCAAAGCGGGCGTTCACCCCGCGCAGCACCGCCTCGCGGTCGGCGCGCGCCATGCCGGATAGGAGCTTGCCCAGTTCGGCTACGTATTTCTGCCTGTCTATAGTGGTCACCTCCGAAAGTGAGGTCAAAGTTGGATTCGGCCCTAGTGGGCGTTACGAATCATTATATATAGTATATCCCGCGAGGTCAAGGCGTGAATTGTTAATATTTCGCACAAAAAAGTCCAGATAATTATATGCCATATCTAATTGCCGTGTATTTGAACCGGGCCTTTGCGCGCGCAGATTGCCGGGATAACACTCTTACTGAATCAAGGCGGCCAAGCGGCGCGGGCCGTTTGCGGCGAATCTGCAGAAATAGGAATTGACAACACGCGCCAGCGCCTTGACAAGCGCAACTTAATTTAATAAAATATACATTCAGCGACAAGTAAAGCAGTAAAGGAGCTTTATATATGGCTAAGGAGAAGAAAGTTGAGAGCATAACCGATATGGAGCAGGACTTTGCGCAGTGGTTCACCGACGTGTGTACCAAGGCGCAGTTAGTTGACTACTCCGGCGTGAAGGGCCTCTTCATCATGCGGCCATACGGTTACGCCATTTGGGAGAACATACAGTCTTATTTGGACAGGCGCTTCAAAGAGACCGGACACACAAACGTGTCCATGCCCATGCTGATACCCGAGAGCCTGCTGCAAAAGGAGAAGGACCACGTGGCCGGTTTCGCGCCCGAGTGCGCCTGGGTCACGGTCGGCGGCAGCGAGGAGCTGCCCGAGCGGCTGTGCATCCGTCCGACGAGCGAGACGCTCTTCTGCGAGCACTGGAGCCATATAGTACACTCCTGGCGCGATCTGCCCTGCCTCTACAACCAGTGGTGCAGCGTGCTGCGCTGGGAAAAGACCACCCGTCCCTTCCTGCGCGGCCGTGAGTTCCTCTGGCAGGAGGGGCACACCATCCACGCCACCGCCGAGGAGGCCATAGCCGAGACCAAGCAGATGCTCGAAATCTACGCCGACACCTGCGAAAACCTGCTGGCCATGCCCGTGCTGCGCGGCGTGAAGACCGATAAAGAGAAATTCGCCGGCGCCGAGGACACCTACACGGTCGAGTGCATGATGCACGACCATAAGGCGCTCCAGTCCGGCACCAGCCACTACTTCGGCGACGGCTTTGCCAAGGCCTTCGGCATATCCTTCTCCGACAAGGAGAACAAGCTCCAGGCCCCCTTTGAGACGAGCTGGGGCATGTCCACCCGCGTAATAGGCGGCCTCATCATGACCCACGGCGACAATAACGGCCTCGTGCTCCCGCCGCGCGTCGCGCCCATACAGGTCGTGGTCCTGCCCATCGCGCAGCACAAGCCGGGCGTTGTTGACGCCGCCCAGGCTGTTGTAGACAGGCTCAAAGCCGCCGGTATCCGCGTGAAGGGCGACTTCTCCGACAACTCCCCCGGCTGGAAGTTCGCCGAGTGGGAGATGAAGGGCGTGCCTCTGCGCCTCGAGCTCGGCCCACGCGATATAGAGGCCGGCGTGTGCGTCGCTGCCCGACGCGACAACGGAGAGAAGGTCTCCCTGCCTCTCGAAAACCTTGAGGAGAGCGTGCGCGACATGCTCGAGAGCGTGCAGCAGGGCCTCTTCGACAAGGCGAAGCGTAACCTCGACGAGCACACCTACACCGCCACCACCGTGGAAGAGGTTAAGGATATCGTGGAGAACCGCGGAGGCGGCTTCGTCAAAACCATGTGGTGCGGCGAAGAGGAGTGCGAGCTCAAGATGAAGGAGCTCGCCGGAGTTACCAGCCGCTGCATCCCCTTCGAGCAGGAGCACCTGGGCGACACCTGCCCCGTCTGCGGCCGCGCGGCCAAGAAGATGATAGTCTGGGGCGTTGCGTATTAATTCATACTAAACGCACAAAAAAGCCGCCGGCCAATACGGCCGGCGGCTTTTGCGCGCCTCAGGCGTAGTGCAGTTGGCCGTCGCTGGTGGTGTAGGTCACACGGACAAGCGAGCGGATCCTCGACGAGAGCTCCATCAAATCCGTGAGCGTGCCCTCCGGGGCGAAGACCTCGCTGAGTTCTATTTCGCTGGTGAAGCCGGTGCGGATGCTGCCCGCCGGGGCCGCTTCGGCTATGGCGTCCATCAGCAGCTCGCCCAGTGCCGAGCGGTCGCCGGCGCGGCCCACGACTATGCCGTCCACGGACACGTCCCAGGCCCGGTCTACGCCGGGACTTTCCGCAAGCAGCGTGAGCGCAAGTTCGCCGCGCTCACCGGTTTCCGGCAGCACAGCCAGTTTCAGATGCGTCTCCACCTCCGGCATGTCCTCTCCGGAGCGGGATATCTCTTCGCTCGCTGAACGCGCTATGCGCTCGGCCCCGGCCACATCGCCCGGAGCCCACAGCCCTGGCAATTCCTGCCCGCCGAGTGAGACGGTGCAGACCGGGCGCACATAGGCCACGGTCAGGGCCAGCAGCGCGGCAACAGAACACGCCAGCTTTTTCCAAAGCATATTATCACCTCACAGTTAACATAACACATTTTCGCCCCGCGTCAAGGCTTTCGCCAAAAGCTCCCTGTCCTCGCGCGATTTTTTCTCCCGGACGGGCATAGGATGTCTCGTAAAGGAGGGAAAGGCATGGCTTACGATGAGAAGGCCAAGGCGCCTGTCAAGCCGCAGAGCATCACGCTCAGCGAACGCGCGAAACTGACGGTGACTGGGGTGGAAGAGGTTCTGTCCTTCGACGAGGAGCGGATAGTTATGCGCACGGTGCTCGGCGAGCTCACGGTGCTCGGCTCGGGAATGCATATCGGCAAGTTGAGCCTGGACACGGGCGAACTGGGCGTGGAGGGGCTGGTTAGCGAGCTGAGTTATTCCGAGCGTGAGGCTGCGGGCGGGTTCTGGAGCCGCCTTTTCGGCTGACGTGGAGCTGCCAGTATCTGCGCAGGCGCTCGCCGCGGCGTATTCGCTGCTGATCGGCGTGCTGATAGGGCTGCTCTACGACGTGAACAGGGCCTGGCGGTTTGAATGCCGCTCTTCTATGTCTGCGGCTGTAGCGGACACGCTGTTTTGCGTTTGCGCCGCCTGTGTGCTGTTCGTGTTCTCGATGGGCGCCCTGGACGGGCGGCTGAGGCTGTCCATGCTGTTTTGCGCCGGGGCAGGCTGGGGCGTTTATTGGCTCACCCTTTCGCGGAGAGTGCTCCCAGCGGCGCGCCTGCTTGTGAAAAATTGGGTGAAGTTGCTGCACTCAATGGGCTCCCATTTGAGCATTATCAAGAAATTGCTCAGAATTGAAAAAAACATCTTTTCAAAACTCGGGCTTGGGTTTAAAATGTATATTAACCGGCGTAAGACCATTCGCGCCGGAACAACTGAAGGGAGCGCAAGCCGTGAAGCACGGAAGGGCAGGTATGATTACTCTTCTGGCAGCGGCCGCCCTCACCGCGTACGCTCTGGCGGGTCTGGCCAGCGTCGGAGCGGAGATAGACAGATACGGCGAAACGAGGAGCGCCCTCGCCGAAAGGGTCCGGGAGCTGGAAGAAGCTAACTGCGAACTCGAGGCGAGATTAAACCGCGGCCGTGCTGACAAGAACGAACTAATCGAAGCGCTCGCCAGGGAGAGGCTGGGACTACGTTACCCTGACGAGACCGGATAAGCAAGCAACAGCAATATCAAACAGGGGGATAAAGAGCACATATGCAGCTGCAGGTGGGAATGGTACTTGAAGGTAAGGTCACTGGCATTACCAAATTCGGGGCGTTTGTGGCCCTGCCCGACGGAAAGAGCGGTCTTGTACACATATCTGAGATCGCCAACACCTTTGTTAACGACGTCCACGACTACGTGGAGGACGGCCAGACAGTGAAGGTCAAGATCATCGGTATAGCCGATGACGGAAAGATAAACCTCTCCATCAAAAAGGCCGAGGCGCCGGAAGCGCCCGAGCGTCCTGCCGGACGCGCGCCCAGGGCGTATTCGTCTGGACCGCAGCAGCGCGCCAGCGCTCACAACTACCGCCAGCCTGTGCCGAGGGCCAACGGCCCCACAAACGACGCGAGCTTCGAAGACAAGCTCAAGCACTTCATGCAGGAGTCCGACAGCCGCATGGCCGACAACAAGATGTACGCCGAGCACAGGACCCGCCGCAGAAGCAGGTAAGCTGAATAACTATTAAAGCCGCCCATATGGGCGGCTTTTTGTCTTCTAAATCACCTTTTCCGGCGTTTGACGGCGCTCCAGCTCGTTTGTAAGCGTGTCGATGTTTTCGATTTTGCGTGAGATGCTTAGTTTGCGTTCGGACTGAAAGCCGTTTGGGTGCCATGCCAGGCAGCGGACTTTCACGTATCCTGGGCCCTCTCGTATGCTGCTCACGCTCAGTATTTCGTGACCGAGCCGCGCAAGCTCCCAGGACCCCTTATCGGGATCCCGCAGGCGCCCCTGCTCGCCGGCGAGCTCCTCTATGAGCTGGCGCTCTTTGGCATTAGTCTCGGCAAAGCCTAAAAAACCGCGCCGGTATCCGACGAGCTCGCCCACGTCGATATAGCAGAGCTGTCCGTCCGCGTTCTGGCAGAAGATGAGCGTGGAGCAGGCCCGCTTGCGGGAGAGCGATATGGCGCCGCCCATTGCCGCAAGGGTCACGAGTACGGTCAAAGCCAGCAGCACCCACTCTCGGCCCGGCGTCTCATACGCGACCGCCAGCACCGCACCCACCGCGGCAACGAGCACAGCAGCGAGCGTGAGCACAATTATTTTAACCGTCATAAGGTGTCCCGTACCGCCTCCCGGCGGCAGCCAAATGCGCATGTTGCACCTCCTTTTAAAATCTGTTATGCCAGAGCGCAATTTTCCTCTTGACACGCTGTGCATACTGTGTATAATAAGTATATACACTATATAGGGTGATAGCTATGGACCTGATTATCAGCAATTCGTCCGGAGCACCGATATACGAGCAGATATGCTCGCAGATAAAGGGCAAGATAATCTCCGGCGAACTGAAGGAGGGGGACGCCCTTCCTTCCATCCGGCTTCTGGCCAAGGAGCTGCGAATAAGCGTTATCACGACGAAGCGGGCCTATGAGGAACTCGAGCGCGACGGGTTCCTGGTGACCTATCCCGGCAAAGGGAGCTTTGTCGCGGGCAAAAATCTGGACATCATACGCGAGGAGCGTCTGAGGCAGATTGAGGGCCTGCTTGAGCAGGTGAGGGCTCTCGCCGACGAGAGCGGTCTCAGCCAGGACGAACTTGAAGAGATGTTCCGTCTTATTTGCGAGGGAGATTAGTATGCAAAATGCCATTGAATGCCGCAATTTGAGCAAAGATTACGGCGTATTTAAGCTGGATCGCGTGAATTTTACCCTGCCCACGGGCTGCATCATGGGCCTCATCGGTGAGAACGGGGCCGGCAAGAGCACGACTATACGCCTGCTGCTGGGCCTGGCCAAGCGCTCCGGCGGCGAGGTGAAGGTCCTGGGCGCGGACCCGGAGACAGCCGAGCCAGAACTGCGCGAGGAGATAGGCGTGGTCATGGACGACTGCCCATTCCCGGAGTCTATGACGCTGCGCGACGTGCGCAAAATACTCGCAGCGGCCTACCGTCACTTTGACGGGGCGCGTTTTGACTCGCTGGGCCTGAAGTTCTCGCTGCCTGAGCGGCAGAAGATCAAGGAGTACTCGCGCGGCATGCGCATGAAGCTCTCGATTGCAGCCGCGCTCAGTCACGGCTCCAGGCTGCTCATACTCGACGAGCCCACGAGCGGATTGGACCCCGTGGCCCGCGACGAGCTGCTGGACATCCTGCTGGAGTTCATACAGGACGAGAGAAACAGCGTGCTCATATCCTCACACATCCTCTCTGACCTTGAAAAAGCATGCGACTACATCACTTTCATCCACACCGGCCGCGTGGTTTTCAGCGAGGAGAAGGACGAGCTGCTCGGAAAGTACGTCATTGCCAAGGGCTCCGAGCGCGAGATTGACGCGCTCGACCGCGACGCCGTAGTCGGCGTGAGGCGCGGGGCCTTCGGCTGCGAGGCGCTGGTGGAGCGGCGCGCGGGTGAACACCTCACTCACGAGCGCGCCAGCATTGAGGACATCATGCTCTACTATATCAAGGGGGACGCGAAATGAAAGCCGTACTTATGAGCGACATGATGGTAATAAAGAGCCAGGCGAAGAGTGTGCTTCTGGTGATCGTGGTCTGGCTGGGGATAACTATATTTAACAAAAGCGGCCTTTTCTTCTCTGCTTTAAGCACTGTCTACGCGATGATGCTGCCGCTGACCTGCATTGCGGCGTATGAGAAATCGCACTTCGACCGCTACCTGTTCACCGCGCCCGTGAGCCGCGCCTCGGCGGCGATGGGGCACTATGTGTTCAGCATAATCTGCGCGCTCTGCCTCGCCGTCATCGGCTTTGCCGCCAGCGTCGCGCTTGGCATGAGCGTCCGGGAGGCGGCGTACAGCACCTTTGCCTGCTTCTGTATCGGCGTGGTGATGGTCAGCGTGGTTCTGCCCGTGATTTACAAATACGGCACAGAGAAGGCCCGGCTCACCATGATGGCTGTGTTTGTCCTGTTTGTGCTGGTGTTCGGGCTGCTGTTCGGCGCGCTGGACGTGGACATGGACAGTCTGTGGGATGCACTGTTGCTTTTGCCGCTGCTGACGGTTGCGGTGTTTGCCGTTAGCGCCGCAATAAGCGTGGGGATATATAAGCGGCGTGAGTTTTAAGCGCTGAGGGGTATGCGGAGTGCGGGTACTGCTTTTAAAGGAGCTAATTATTCTGTGGCGTGAGGGCCTGGCACTGGTGTTTCTTGTCGCGGTGCCGGTCACGCTGCTGGACGATGCTGTGCGCCTGGTGACTATGATTGCCGCCACATGCGCGCTCTTCACGTCATTGCACTCCATCCGCTCCGACCAGGAGACCGGGTTTGAGCGCTACGCGCTGTGCATGCCGGTGTTTCGCACGGAGCTCGCGCTCTCACGTTATATAGTGCCGCTGCTGCTATATGCCGCCATTGCTGTGGCCTATCTCGCCGCAGGTGCGGTGTTCCGTTCGGGGACGCTTGAAGAGCTGGCTTTGGCCCTGTTGGTTACCGGCAGCTTTGACGCCATATGTCTGAGCTTCATGGTGCCGCTCTGCTGTAAACTGGGCGCGGATAGGGGAGGCCTGGCGGCAAAAATATCAATCGCGGCGGTGTGTGTGGCGCTCATTGCGTTTGTCCTGCTCGTCTTTGTGACGGACACGCGGGAAGAGACGGTGGCGCTGGAGATAACATTGCTGGCCGCAATCTCGCTTGCGGTGAGCGTGCCGGTCAGCGTACATATGTACAGGAGACGGGACTTTTAAAGTCCTCAGGGCTCGGGCAGTGGTATGGGCATGTCCAGTACCAGCCTGCCAAAACAGCACACCGGGCGGCGCTCGCTCGCGGGCAGGAAGATGTCGCGGTCCTTTTTCCGGCGGTTGAGAGTGAACAGGTAGGCGTTGCCCGCCCAGTCCTCGCAGTACTGGCGTATCACGGCCTCGTGCCCGTCGAAGAACAACCCCACGTCGCCGTCGCGTATGGGCGCCCCGCGCTCAAAGAGCGCCGTGCCGCCGCGGGGTATGTACGGCTCGCACTCGCGGTCGGTGACGGTCACCGCAAACGAGGCGCTGCAACCCTCGGGTATATGGAAAGTGTCAGTGTGCAGGCTCATGTTTCCACCTCAAAACGATGATAGCATGCGAGTTTTCTCCTGTCAACGCGCTTGATTAAAGTTGCGCTCAGGTGTAAAATGTACCAGGCAAGGAGGTGCTTTGCTTGAACGCAGCATATGAAAATCTGCTCACGCGCCGCAGCGTGAGAAAGTATAAACCCGAACAGATAAGTGACGGGGAACTCAACGCCGTCCTCAGGGCCGGCACTTACGCCCCCACCGCCAAGGGTGAACAGTCCCCGCTCATAGTGGCCGTGCAGGACAGGGGCGACATCGCCCGCCTGAGCAGCCTGAACGCCCAAATTCAGGGCACGACGGGAGACCCCTTCTACGGAGCCCCCACAGTGGTCATTGTCTTCGCCCAGGCGGGGAACAGGAACAGTGTCCAGGATGCCTCGCTCGTGATGGGGAATCTCATGAACGCCGCCCATGCGCTCGGCCTCGGCTCCTGCTGGATAAACCGTGCGAGGGAGACCTTTGAGCTGCCCGAGGGCCGCGAACTGCTCACGAAGTGGGGAGTTGAGGGCGACTGGATAGGCGTCGGCAACTGCATTCTCGGCTACCCCGACGGTCCCGCACCCGAAGCAAAGCCCAGAAAAGAGGGCTATGTGAAAATAGTGAAATAAGCCGAAACCGCCCGGAGCATAGCTCCGGGCGGCCTTTGTTTTCAGCCCCTGCCAGCGAGGGATTTTATGTGTTCTTCCAGCTCGTCAAAGCCGCCGTGCGGCCAGGTGAGCGGAGCGTTCTGGCGGTTTATGAGGCAGTCGGTGAGGACAAAGACCTGCATGCCGAGGCTCTCCGGCACGGTATCCTCGTGCGCGTCGTTGCCTACCATGAGGCAGTTTTCGGGCTTTTCGCCTATGGTGGCGAGTATTTCGCTGTAATAGCCGGCGTTTGGCTTGCAGTAGTGGCAGTTCTCGTAGGTGGTGACGAGCTCAAAGTCCTCTTTGTTGAGCCCTGCCCAGCCTATTCTCGTCTCGGTGGCGATGTGCGGGAAGAGCGGGTTGGTGGCCAGGCATACGCGCAAGTCGAGCTGCTTTACAAGGCGCACAACTTCCGCGGCCTTAGCGTTGTAGCCGCAAAAGCGCTGGGCCAGCTTGAAGTCGTTGGCGTAGAACTCCTCGAACACGGGCTTGTCTTTCTCGACGCGCTCCGCGCCGTATATGCCGGTAAAGTGCCGCCAAAAGGCCTCTTCGTTTGTGCAACTGCCGTCGTTCTTGACCATGGCGGCCACGCCGGACCAGATGTCGTTTATGAGCTTGGCAGGATCGTAGCCGTGCGGCGCGAGCTTGGCGGCGAGCATTTTGAGGTAGCCGCGAGAAAATTCGTCGTTGTCCATGGGCAGCAGAGTGCCGTCCAGATCGAACATTACCGTAGTTATCACTGTTGTGCTCCTTTTCGTGTGTTGTTTCAGATGTACCGGCCGGTTATGCTCTCGGGCGAGGCTTTGACCTGTGCGGGAGTGCCGGAGGCCACAATGCGCCCGCCCTCGGCTCCACCGCCGGGGCCCATATCTATGATGTAGTCCGCGGCGCGTATCACGTCGAGGTCGTGTTCTATGACAATGACCGTGGCGTCGGAATCTATAAGCGTCTGGAAGACGGCCAGCAGCGTGCGCACGTCGAGCGGGTGCAGGCCTATGGTGGGCTCGTCGAAGACGAAGACGGAGTCAGACTGGGACTTACCCATCTCGCTGGCCAACTTGAGACGCTGCGCCTCGCCGCCGGATAGGCTGGGCGTGGCTTCGCCCAGCGTGAGATAGCCGAGGCCGAGCCCGCTGAGTACCTGCAGGCGCGAACGTATTGTCTTTAGTCCGGCGCAGGCCGCGAGGGCCGTGTTGACGTCCATGGCCATCAATTCCGGCAGAGAATAGCTCTCGCCGTGCTTGTCTTCATACCGCACGAGGTGGGCCGCCTTGGCGTAACGGCTGCCGCGGCACTCGGGGCAAGGGATGTCCACGTCGGGCAGGAACTGCACGTCGAGGCTTATCTGGCCCGTGCCGTCACAGACCGGGCAGCGCAGCGCGCCGGTGTTGTACGAGAAGTCCCCGGCCTTGTAGCCGTGCTCCTTTGCATCGGGCGTCCTGGCGAAGACCTTGCGGAGCTCGTCGTGGACATTGGCGTAGGTCGCCACGGTGCTGCGCACGTTGATGCCTATGGGCGTGGCGTCGATGAGCTTGACCTGCTTCACGCCATCGGCTTCGATGCTGCGCACGTGATTGGGGAGGGCGTGGCCGCTGATTTTGGCCTGGAGCGCCGGGATCAGGCTTTCGAGTATGAGCGTGGTCTTGCCCGAGCCGGACACGCCGGTGACAACCGTGAGACGGCCGCGCGGTATGCGCGCCTCAAGCGGCTGCACGGTGTGTATGGCGCCGGTGTTCAGGCGTATCTCTCCCAAGTCGAACATGTGCCCGGGCTCCGTGGCAGGACGCAGGGGGCCGTCGTTTGAGTCGGAGAGGAAGGAGCCGATTCGTGAGTCCGGATTCCCGGCTATGTCCGCAACAGTGCCCTGGGCGATGACGTCGCCGCCGTTTGCTCCGGCGCCGGGGCCCATTTCTATTATGTAGTCGCTCTCTGAGAGTATCTGCGTGTCGTGGTCTACCAGCACCACGCTGTTTCCGTCGGCAATGAGGTCGCGCATCACGCCGGTGAGGCCGGTGATGTTCGCCGGGTGCAGGCCTATGCTGGGCTCGTCCAGGACGTACAGCACGCCTGTCGTGCGGTTGCGCACGGCGCGCGCGAGCTGCATGCGCTGACGCTCACCGGTGGAGAGCGTGCTGGAAGCGCGGTCAAGTGTCAGGTAGCCGAGGCCCAGGTCCATGAGCCGCCGGGCGGTGGATTGGAAGGCTTCGCAGATGCTCTCGGCCATGGGACGCATCTCCTCGGGCAGAGACGCGGGTACGCCGCGCACCCATTCGACGAGCTCGGTGAGGGTCATCTGGCAGGCCTCGGCGAGGCTGATGCCGCGCAGGCGCGGCGCACGGGCCGCATCCGAAAGGCGGGTGCCGCCGCAGTCCGGGCAGGGCTCTTGACGCAGGAACTTCTCCACGCGCTTCATGCCCTGTTCGTCCTTGACTTTGCTGAGCGCATTTTCAACGGTGCGAGTGGCGCTGAAATATGTGAAATCCAACTCGCCGGCCTGATTGGAGTTCTTGGCCTTGTAAAGTATGTGCCGCTTCTCGGGCGGGCCGTCGAAGACTATGTTTCGTTCGTGCGGCGTGAGTTCGTTGAAGGGCACGTCCGTGCGCACGCCCATTTCGCGGCAGACGTCCACCATAAGGGACCACATTAGACTGTTCCACGGCGCAACCGCGCCCTGCTCTATGGTCAGCGTTTCATCGGGCACCAGCGTGGAGCGGTCCACTGTCCAGACAGTCCCGGTGCCGTTACACTTGGTGCAGGCACCCTGGCTGTTGAAGGCCAGATCCTCCGCACCCGGGCCGTAGAACTCCGCTCCGCACTCGGGGCAGACTATGGGCTGCATAGTGGCGACGTTCAGCGACGGCGCAACGTAGTGCCCGTGCGGGCAGCGGTGGTTTGCAAGACGAGAGAACATGAGCCTCAGGCTGTTGAGCAGTTCCGTGCCTGTGCCGAAGGTAGAGCGTATGCCGGGTACGCCCGGCCTCTGCCGGAGAGCAAGCGCGGCGGGAACGTACAGGACCTCGTCAACCTGAGCCTTCTCGGCCTGGGTCATGCGGCGGCGTGTGTAGGTCGAAAGCGACTCGAGATAGCGCCTCGAGCCTTCGGAGTAGAGCACTCCCAGCGCGAGCGAACTCTTGCCCGAGCCCGAAACTCCGGCTATGCCGACCAGCTTTCCCAGGGGCACGTCCACATCTATGTTCTTGAGATTGTGTACCTTTGCGCCGCGGACCTCAATGTGGTCAGCCATGCTTGCAGACCTCCTTGGAACACAAAAATTCAGACAACATCTGATGATATTACAGTCCGGCAATAAAGTCAAGCGGCGCTCTGGGGAGTTAGAGCGAGTCGATTTAGCGACTGCGGCGCGGTGAATTTAGAGCATCGGGCAGGACGGCTTACAGGGAAAACCAATAAAAAAAACACTTGACCGTCGGTGGGCAGCGGCGGTTAAATATATAGAAACGCGAAATGCCGGCGTGGCGCAAGTAGATGTGGCCACGGAGCCGAGACGGGAGAGAATAAATATGGCGGGACACAGGAAACACAAGCGTGGAGTACGCATGGCGGCCGGATACGCGGCGGCACTGGCTGCGGGTGGTGTGCTGTTTGCCTATACGAAGGCGTTTTTCACCTCGCCGCTGCATCGGGAAGACCCGCACGCCCTGCCTGTGGGCGAGCAGTACATAAACGAACGGGGACGTATGCTCGCGCTCATAGAAGAGCTGGAGCAAATACCGTTTGAGCCTGTGACCATACGCTCGAGGGACGGGCTGAAGCTCTACGGACGCTATTACCACGTGCGCGAGGGCGCGCCGGTGCAAATTCAGGTTCACGGCTACCGCGGCAGCGCGCTGCGCGATTTCTGCGGCGGCAGCAAGCTCGCGCGTGAGATGGGCATGAACATCCTGCTGGTGGACCAGCGCGCCCACGGCGGCAGCGGCGGGCGCACGATAACCTTCGGAATCCGGGAGCGCTGGGACTGCCTGAGCTGGGCCGAGTATGCCGCGGAGCGCTTCGGCGACGTGGACATATACCTGGTTGGAGTGTCAATGGGTGCGGCAAGTGTGCTTATGGCTTCGGAATTGGACTTGCCCGAGAATGTGGCCGGAATTATCGCTGACTGCCCCTTTTCGTCGCCGGAGGCGATCATAGCTAAGGTGTGTAGGGAGGATTTGCATCTGCCGCAGTCGTTGGCCATGGCCTTCGTGTATGCGGCGGCTGCCATGCCCGGCGGCTTCGGCCTCAGAGCGGCCAGCGTCGTGGAGGCGGTGAGCCGCACGCACATACCGGTGCTGCTGATTCACGGCGAAGACGACAGGTTCGTGCCCTGCGGTATGAGCCGCGAGATATACGCGGCCTGCCAGTCGCGCAAGACGCTGGAGACATTCCCGGGAGCGGGACACGGTTTGAGCTACATAGTTGACGAGGCGCGTTACGCCGAGGCGGTGGAGAAGTTTGTAAAGGAGTGCTCGACCTCAGCAGCCGGCCGGAGGGAAAGACAGGCAAATTTAAAAGGCGCCTGCCTCTGAGTTAGAGCGGCAAGCGAGGAAGGTGGGTTAGATTTATAGATATCGTTAAAATGTCAGAGAAACATCTGGAAGCCTGTGTGGATTTGTTTATTGACGTGTTCACAAAGGCGCCCTGGTATGACACGTACAGTTCTCGCAAACAGGTGGTTGACTTTTTTCAAAACTATATGGCCAACAATTATTTTGCGGGATATGTTTTGCAGGAGCAGTCTGACGTTATTGCCCTGAGCGTGGGCGTGAAAAAGCCCTGGATTAACGGAATGGAATATTATATCGACCAGTTTTGCGTGAAACCGGATCGGCAGGGCAGAGAAATAGGCAGCCGCTTTCTGAAACTGATTGAACGCGAAATTCAAGCTGAAGGCATGAATGCGATTATACTGAACACCGAGCGCGGGTTTCCATCTGAAAGCTTCTATCTGAAAAATGGTTTTCGGTTGGTTGAGGGGCTTGTCACGCTTATAAAGTAGAATCAATTTTGGAAAAGGCGTCCGCTTTGTACAGCGGGCGCCTTTTAAAAGGTTTCAGTGAGAGAACAAGGCAGAGAGCGGGACGGAGATGCCGTCCACGCCGAGGAGTATGAGGTAAAAACCGACGAACCAGGACAGTGGCAGGGCCAAAGCCTGTGTGCCGCTCCAACTTCGCGTATATGACGATATCCATGACGCCCGTAGCGATGGCGAGTGTGCCGTAGACAATGGCGGCCCCGCCTATTGCGGCGGCGGGCCTTGTGAGTGTGAACACTCCACAGATAATCAGCAGGACGCTGAAGATGAGCTCAGCTATGCTTAAACGTTTGTTTTCATACATGTCTTTACCTCTAGCGTGGGTGTCATTGAGATGACGTGATAAAGTGTGGACGCTTAGGTGTTTCGCGTTCCTTTTTAAGTATTTGCCGGCTTATGCGGCAAAATACCGCTTACAATTTGGCTGGCTGACCATGTGCTGGCAGAAGCAAAAAGTCCCACGCTGTGAAACGTCACAGCGTGGGATTTCCAATTTTTTAAAATTTAATTGCGCTTCCACTTGGCGCCCTGCGGGGTGTCGATTATCGTTATCCCCTCGGCGGCGAGCATGTCGCGGATGCGGTCGGCTTCGGCGTAGTTCTTGGCCTTCTTGGCGGCTGCACGCTCGGCGAGCAGGCCCTCTATGCGCTCATCGTGCTCCTCTTCGGGCTCCGCGTTCTTCTTGCGCAGCTCTTCGGCCTTCTCAATGAGCGAGAGGCTCAGCACGCGGTCAAAGTCGGCCACGGCGGCAAGCCGGGTGGCGTCGTTGGTCTTGGCCTTGAGCGCGTCGTAGAGCGCGGTGACGGCCAGGGAGGTGTTGAGGTCGTTGTCCAGTGCATCGGTGAACTTGGACTTGAGTTCGGCCAGCACCGCCGCGTCAACTTCGCCGTCGCCGGGTTTGAGCGTGGCGATGCGGGCAATGAGCTTTTCGTAGGCGCTCTCTGCGTTGTCGAGGTTCTCCCAGCTGAAGACGAGGTTCTTGCGGTAGTGGCTCTGCAGGCAGAAGAAGCGGTAGGCCAGGGGGT
>CAKNRQ010000023.1 GCA_930990965.1 uncultured Clostridia bacterium | reverse complement strand
CGCGGTTTCGCTTCGCGGCCGCTGACGGGTTAACACGGGACGTTGCCGTGCGTGGGTGCGGTGGACTGTTACGGCCGGTGAGACCGACGTTGCCCAACGTGGGTTTCTCTCTTGCCGCACGCCTCGCTTCGCTGGCGTGCTGGGGGTTGCTGATGGCTACGTCCCGCACCCGCCCGTAAGGGACGGCGTCCTCGACGTCCCGCGGGTTGGATTCTACGCCACCACGTACCCAAGCCGCGCCTCGTAGGGCGCACCGTCCTCGGTGCGCCGCTCGTTGGATTCTACGCCACCACGCACGCAAACGCGTTCACACGCCCGACATGCGCGTTAAATAAGTCCCATAACCCCCCCGTCGCACTAAAGCGCTAAACAGTTACTTACCTTTTTTAACGCGTTTCTCAGGCTAGAAGCACACCGCACAAGGAGGTACTACTTATGAAAAGAGAACTCACGGCCATTGCGGCCATAACTTTGGCACTGTGCCTGTTTACTGCCTGCGGCGCCGACACTGCCGATGTCTCGCTCCCGCCGGAGCCCACTGCGGCGCCCACTCAGACGCCTGCGGTCACTGATACGCCGGTGGAGACCGCCAATGCCGACAGGGCGGTGCTCGACATGAGCCCGGCGCCGGAGGGCTGATACCGCACAATATCCGTGCTCTGTGGCTTGCCATGTTGATGAAATTCTGATAAACTGGAGTTAAAACATCACAATTTCACTGTATGGAGGGCATCATGAGCAGAGAGAGCCGCAAGCTTAAACGCCAGCAGCGCAAACAGGAGAACCGCGCCATGCTGGCCAAGAAAATGAAGGAAGAGCCCGGCGCGTTCTGGACCTATATCATACTGCGCACCATCGTCATACTCGTCCTGATACGCAGCATCTGGATAGGGCGCTACGACAACGCCATAGTCTGCGTCTACGTGCTGGTGCTGTACGTGCTGCCGAAGTTCGTCGAGAACCGCATGAACATCGAGATACCAAGCGTACTCGAAATCATCATCTTCGTGTTCGTGTTCCTGGCCGAAGTGCTCGGCGAAATCCAGGCCTACTTCCTCAAGGTCAGCTTCTGGGACACCATGCTGCACACCACGGCGGGCTTCCTGCTCGCGGCGGTCGGGTTCTCGCTGGTGAACCTGCTCAACCGCAACGAGAAGATCAAGTTCCAGCTCTCGCCCGCGTACCTGGCCCTGGTGGCGTTCTGCTTCTCCATGACTATGGGCGTGCTGTGGGAGTTCTTTGAATACGGCGCGGACCGCCTGCTGCTGCTCGACATGCAGAAGGACACCGTGCTCAGCCAGATCTCCACCGTCGACCTCGACCCCACGCTCAGCAACACCCCCGTAGTCGTCAGCGGCATCACCGACATGCTGCTCGAACTCTCGGACGGCAGCACCTACCGCGTCGGCCTGGGCGGCTACCTCGACATCGGCCTCTACGACACGATGGCCGACCTCTTCGTCAACTTCCTCGGCGCTGTGGTGTTCAGCATAATCGCTTTCTTCGAGACCAAGAGCGCCAAGCGCCCGCTTACCACGGCCCTCGCGCTGCACAAGCGTAAGAAGAAATCCGAGGCAGCATCGTGAGTGACGGGTGGGTGCCACGTCGCCGGACGTGGGGGGGCAACCGTGGGCGGTTGCGGCCCTCCTGGGGCGCTTTCTTTTGCTCTTGCCAAAAGAAAGCGTCCCAGACCCCGAAAGGAAAATCCGCTTTGGTGCGGACTTGTACGCAAGGGTGCCTCGTATCTCGGGACCCCGCTGACTTTCGGTCGGTCGTCCCTAAACTTCTATTTAGTTTCCCCATCGCCGACCGCGGTTTCGCTTCGCGGCCGCTGACGGGTTAACACGGGACGTTGCCGTGCGTGGATGCGGATGAGTGTCACAGTCGGTAAGACCGACGTTGCCCGGGGTGGGTGCCTCGTTTACCGCACACATCGTTGCACTCGTGTGCTAGGTGTTGCTGCCGGTTACGTTTCGCAACTGTCCGTAAGGGACGGCGTCCTCGACGTCCCGCACGTTGGATTCTACGTCACCACGCACGCAAACGCGCTCACACGCCCGACAAGCGCGTTAAATAAGGCCAATAACTGTTTAACACTTTAGCGCGATGGGGGGTTATGGGCCTTATTTAACGCGTTTCTCACCCCTCAATCCAGCGTATACTCCCAGCCCAGGCCGCTTACTGCTTTGAGGTCCACGCCCTCGCGGGCCACGGCCAGCAGGGTGCCCGGCGTGTTGGGGTCGTGTTCGGGGCAGTATGCCGCGGCGAAGCGCCGCCAGTGCTCGGGGAAGAGCACGCCCGCGCCGCCCTTCTTGAAGGCGGGGACCATGCCGAGGCGCGTTTCGTACCAGGCGTTGAGGCTCTCCTCGGCGGGCAGGGTGGCGACTATGCCGCTCCCGCGCGCGAAGGCGTCGGAGATGAGCGCGCGGCCTATCCGCTCCGCGAGGCCGCGGCCGCGGTGTACTCCCGCCGTGGCCATCGCGTAGATGTAGCTGCACCTGTATCCGTTCGCCGTGGGTCCGTCGAGGCAGCAGCCCATCGCGGCTATGTCGCCGCCTGTCCTGTACGCGCGGCAGCAGCCGTCGTGCCACATGCCGCGGAAGAAGGCGAGTATGAAGTCCTCCCCGTCGCCAAAGACCTCGCCCCAGAGCCGGGAGAGGGAGGGGAAGTCGGCCGCCGTGGCCTGTATCAGTTCGCAGTCATTCATCGCATTTCAAAGTCGCAGTGTACTTGCGCAGCAGGAATTCGGGGTGGTATTCGAGCTTGGCCGAGCGAAGGTTTTCGTGGCCCATGTCGTCCTCGCGGTTGAGGTAAACTATCTCCGGGTGGTCGTACAGGATCTGCTTGGCGAACTCGCGGCAGACCATCGGGTAGGCGCCGGGGATGGAGGCGTAGGCCTTTTCAAAGTGGACGTCAAAGGTGTCGGAGCTTATGACCTCGCCCACGGTGAAGCCCACGCAGCGGCCGTCGGCGAAGAGTACGCCGCCCTCGAGGTTCAGCGCCTCCCAGCGCATGAGCGCGCGGATAATCGCGCCGTGCTCCTCCTCAAGCCCGTCGGGCGGCACGTCAAATTCGCGCTGCCAGAAGCCCAGCATCTCCATGCAGACGGGGAAGAGCTCGCGCGTGAGGCGCTTGAACTCCCAGGAGTGCTCCTTCTCGAAGCGGTTGCAGAAGTTGCGCTTGCCGTGGAGCTTTTTGCCGGAGAAGCTGGCGAGCTTTTCCGCGAGGTAGACGTAGTCGAAGTTGTCTCGGTCCTCGGAGAAGTTGAAGCGGCCGGGGTAGGCGGCCTCCAGCAGCTCCCGGTGCTCGTCCGTGACGCCGCGCAGGCGTATACAGCAGGGCTCCGCGGCGCAGAACTCCTCTATGGCCTCGATGGCTGGGCGTATGTCGCCGCTGCCGATGGGGAAGGCGAAGAAGGGCAGGGACTCGTAGCGCAGCTTGGTGATGAGCCTGCCGTCCACGCTGGCGAGGAATTGCCGGTAGGCGGTGTCCCAGAGGTAGATGTTGCCGAAGTTGAAGTCGGCGCTCCGTGAGTTCTCCGCTAAGACAAAGGGGTCCACAAAGGCCTTGTCCTCTATGGTCACGCGGTGGAATTGCAGCATAGGTGTCTGTGCGTCCTTTCCGTTTGATTTGCTTAGAGCTCCCGCGCCGCCTTCTGGATGCGCTTGAGGTCCTCAAAGGTCTCGGGGCGCTTGCGCGGGTCGCGCAGCAGCGCGGCGGGGTGGTAGAGCGCCATCACGCGGCGTCCGTCCTTCTCGAACCAGACTCCGTGCTCGCGGGAGATTTTGAAGTCCGAGCGGATGAAGCGCATGGCCGCTATGCGGCCCAGGCAGACGATGATGGCGGGGTTGAGCAGTTCAATCTGGCGGTTCAGCCAGACGGAGCAGGCCTCCTGCTCCTCGGGCAGCGGGTCGCGGTTCTTGGGCGGGCGGCACTTGACCATGTTGCCGATGTACACCTTCGTGCGGTCGAGGCCTATGAGCTCGAGCATGTCGTCGAGCAGCCTCCCCGCGCGTCCGACAAAGGGCTCGCCCTGTAAGTCCTCGTTCTCGCCGGGCCCCTCGCCTATGAGCATTATCTGCGCGTCCTCCGGTCCCACGCCAAAGACGACGTTGGTGCGCGTCTTGCAGAGTTCGCAGCGCTGGCACTGTAAGCACTCCTCGCGCAGAAGTTCAAGTTCGCTCATCGTATTTACCTCCTGTGATAAGTTGCAGCAGCGCCGCGCGGTTGTTGTCGCCCGGGTGGTCTATGACGTGGTCGAGCGCCCGATTGAGCGCGCGGCCCAGTTCGCGTCCCGAGTAGCCCAGCGCGGCCAGGTCGCCGCCGCTGATCGCGAGCGCGGCGAGCGTGTAGCACTCGCCCGAGCGCAGGATAGAGCGCAGCCGCCGGCTGTGCGGATAGGCCGCCAGTACGGCCTCGCGTCCGTAGTCGCGCAGCAGCCGCTTGTAGTCGCGCGAGCCGGTGGCCAGCATGTGCGCCGCAGCGCTCGCGGTCCTGATAGTGTGGTTGTCCATGCGCAGCGCGCGCAGGAAGCCCTCAGTAGAGCCGATGTACCCGCCGCGCTCGAGTGCGTGGCACCAGTGCGCCGTGCGGGCGTATATGGGCAGGGCCGCAAGGCTCCGATGAGAGCGCGTGCCGGGACGCATGTATCCGTCCAGCAGGTGCAGCTCCGGCAGCAGCCAGACCATGTCCGGACGGGGCGAGGCGAGTATGCCCCGCACCTCGGCGCCCACCCGCTCAGCCGAGAGCAGCGCGCAGCCGCCCGAGCGCTCACGTATCGCCGCGAGGGTGCGCCCCTCTATCGTGAAGCCCAGCCTGGCGGCAAAGCGCACCGCGCGCAGCATGCGCAGCGCGTCCTCCTCAAAACGCCTGCCCGGTTCGCCCACGCAGCGTATCAGCCCGAGAGAGAGGTCTTCGCGCCCTCCGAAGAGGTCGGTCACATCGCCATGAACGTCCATCGCCATAGCGTTTATGGTGAAGTCGCGCCGGGAGAGGTCCTCGGCGAGGCTCGGCGTGTAGCTCACGCTGTCCGGCCTGCGGTGGTCGGAGTAGGCCCCCTCGCGGCGGTAGGTTGTGACCTCCACGGCGCGCGAGCGTATTATGACAGTGACGGTGCCGTGCTTGATGCCGGTCGGCACGGTGCGATTAAAGCAGCGCTCCACCTCTTCGGGGAGTGCGCTCGTGGCGACGTCATAGTCGTGCGGAGAGCGGCCCAGCAGGGTGTCGCGCACACAGCCGCCCACGAGCCGGGCCTCATAACCGTGCGAGGCGAGCGTATTTAGCACTTCTAATACATATTTCGGCGGCAGAATTATCGCGTCCCAACGTTTATGGTCTTGTTTTACAAGGCATAATGTATTATAATCGTTGTCGTGCTTATTTTCAAGGCACGTATTTGATTCACTGGACAGGAGCTATTATGGCAGATTTTCAGGATTATCTCAGGCCCGGCATGCGCGGGCACCTGATAGGTATAGGCGGCGTGAGCATGGCTCCGCTGGCCGAAGTGCTCGCGGGCATGGGGCTGGTGATAGACGGCTCCGACATGGCCGAGAGCGAAAAGACGGAGCATCTGCGCTCCCTGGGCATAGAGGTCAAGATAGGGCACAGGGCGATGAACGTCGCCCCTGACATACAGTTCGTGGTGCGCACCGCCGCCGTGCGCGACGACAACTGCGAAATAGTGGAGGCCAGGGCCCGCGGCATCCCCGTGTTCGAGCGCGCCGAGGCCTGGGGCGCCATCATGTGCGACTATGAGAACGCGCTGTGCATAGCCGGTACCCACGGCAAGACCACCACCACCAGCATGTGTACGCACATACTCATGGCCGCCGAGCGCGACCCGACCGTCATGATAGGCGGCACCCTCCCGCTGCTGCACGCCGGACACCGCGTCGGCGGCGGCGACACGATAATACTCGAGAGCTGCGAGTACCACGACAGCTTCCTCGCCTTTCACCCGACCATCGCCGTCATACTGGACATCGAGGCCGACCACCTGGACTACTTCACCGGCCTTGAGGACGTGGAGGACTCCTTCCGCAAGTTCGCGGCCAAAGTTCCCCCGCACGGGAAAATCGTGGCCAACCTCGACGACCGCAACACCATGGAGACACTCTCTCCGCTGGGCCGCGAGCTCTTCACCTTCGGCCTCACCGACAAGGCCGACGTCTACGCCCGCAACATCAGGCGCGTGGGCGCCAACAGCGAGTTCGACATCTACTGCCACGGCCGCTTCTTCACCGACGTGACGCTGCACATCCCCGGCATCCACAACGTAAAGAACGCCCTGGCCGCCACGGCGGCCTGCATCTGCCTCGGCGTGAGGCCCAACGCGGTAAAATACGGCCTGGCCGGTTTCAACGGCGCGGGGCGCAGGTTCGAGTTCAAGGGCAAGTATAACGGCGCGGACGTCTACGACGACTACGCCCACCACCCGGGCGAGCTCAAGGCCCTGCTGGACGCGGTGGAGCCCCTGGGCTACAAGCGCACGATACTCGTGTTCCAGCCGCACACCTACTCCCGCACCGCGGCGCTCTTCGAGGACTTCGTGGAGCAGCTCTGCCGTCCCGACGTCACCTACCTCGCCGAGATATACGCCGCCCGCGAGACCAACACCTACGGCATATCCTCAGCCGACCTCGCGCGGCACATACCTGGCAGCATCTTCTTCGACAACTTCGAGGAGATAGAGAACAGCCTGCGCGCCACTGCGCGCCCCGGCGACATTATACTCACCGTCGGAGCCGGAAACGTGTACAAAATAGGCGAAGACATCGTAATTTGAAAACTTTTATCCGGCCGGGCCGGGGTGGAAAGCAATCCGCTCCGGTCCGGATTTTTTTTGCCGAGCGGTTTCCGCGCAAAGTGTTAAGAAACTACAGCGCCGAGTGACAGGGTTTTCATAACTGTAGAAACTATAATTTATGTAAACTCTTGAGCACGGAGGCCAGGGACATGTCAGTGAAGGACAAATTACAGAGCGGCGCGCAGGGTGTGCGTGCGGAATCCATAGCCGCGGCGGGGCTTCACTTCCTCGCGGGCTTTTTGCTCTCGGCCGGACAGTTGGCCGGGGGCGCGGCGCCCTTCGGTACGGCGGCGGTGGCGGCCGCGCCGGTGGGACTCAGAGGCGCGTCGGCCCTGGCGGGGGCCTGCCTGGGCTATTTGACGACGGGCTCCCTGGATTGGGGGATACGCTATGCGGCGGGCTGCGTGGCGGTGTTCACGCTGCTGTTCATCTTCCAGGACGCGCGCTGGGCCAAATCCGGCTGGTTCGGGCCGCTGATGGCCTCGGTAGTGCTGGCGGCCACGGGGGCGCTCAACTGTGCGGCCTCGGGCGGGGACTTTGTGCAGGAACTGCCCGCACTCGCGGCTGAGAGCGTGCTCGGCGGGGGCGCGGCCTGCTTTTTCAAGGAGGCCGTGCGTGGGCGCGAAGCGCGCACTGAGCTGGAGGAGAAGCGTCACAACGCCGCCGCGGCCGTGCTGGCCGCCTGTGCGCTCATGAGCTTTGCGCGCATAGAGATAATGGGCGCCGTGAGCCTGGGCCGGGTGCTGGCCATAATACTCGTGATGACGGCCTCGCTCAAGGGCGGCTCCTTCGCCGGAGCGGCTATGGGTACGGCCTTCGGCCTGGCGATGGACGCCAGCGCGGGCACGGCGGGCATGTATACGATGGCCTGGGCCTTCGCCGCCCTGTGCGCGGGGACATTCTCCCGCTTTGGCAGATTGGCCTTCCTGGCGGCGTTTGTGATAGCCGACGCGATGGCTGTGTTCTGCTCGGGAGCGAGCCTGGAGGCGGCGCCGCCGCTCTTTGAGGCCTTCGCGGCCAGCGTTATCTTCATGCTGCTGCCCTCGGGCCTGCTGGCAAATCTGGGCTCGCTGGTACAGCCGCTCACGCCGGGAGTGGGCGAGAGCGGACTGAGGCGCTATGCCTCCCGCCGCGTGGCGGGCATAGCCGGGGCCTACCGCGACGTGTGCGCGGTGGCCAGGCGCGGCAGCGAGTTCGTAAACGACAACGACATAGCCCGCGTCTTTGACCGGGCGGCCTCGGCGGCCTGCGTGAAGTGTACGCGGCGCGGCGAGTGCTGGGTGAGCGGGAGCGTGGAGACGCTTGACGCCATGAACAGCGCCACGGCGGCCATGACCGAGCGGGGCAGGCTGGAAGCCGGGGACATACCGCTCTGGTTCCGGGAGAGGTGCCTGAATATGGACGCCTTTGTGGCGGCGGTGAACGGTGAACTGCGCGCGCAGCTCTACCGGCGCGAGTACGCCATACGCCTGCGTGAAGGCCGGGCCGCGGCCTGGGGCCAGTACCGTGAATTTGCCGAGATACTCGAGCGTGTCTCAAGGGAGCTGGGCAGCCTCAACGGCGCGGACCCGCTGGCTGAGCGCCGGCTGCTGCGCTACTTCCGCTCCATGGACATCGAGGCCGACGCGGCGGTTTTCCGCGACGCCGGCGGCAGGCTCCGCGCCGTCATAGAGGCCGGCAGCCTCAAGAGCATCACCCGTGACCCGGCCTGGCTGGACAAGCTCTCGGCGGTGCTGGGCGTGAGGCTCTGCACGCCTCTCGACGAGGCCGAGGGCCGGATAACGCTGCTGGAGGCCGAGCCCTTGTGCGCCAGCGTGGGCATAGCGGCGCTCATGAAGCCCGGCGAGGCCGTCTCCGGGGACAGGGGCACGTATTTCAAGACCGACTCCGGTACGCTGTGCGTGATACTCTCCGACGGCATGGGCACCGGCGGCGACGCGGCCGAGGAGAGCTGCGAGGCCGTGGGCATACTGGAGCGCTTCCTGCGCTCCGGCGTAGACGGTGACGTAGCCATGCAGGTGCTCAACTCCGTCATGCTCCTGCGCTCGGAGGAGGACTGGGGCTTCGCCACAGCGGATTTGATGTGCATAGACCTCTTCACCGGCGAGACAAGCTTCTACAAATACGGCGCCGCGCCCAGCTACGTGTGTACGGGCAAGAGCGTGCGGCGCATAGACTGCGAGAGCATGGCCCCGGGCCTGGAAGAGGGCGGCGGCGCCAAGCCCGACACCGTGCGCATGCACTTGAAGCCCGGCAACGTGGCGCTCATCGCCTCCGACGGCGTGGTATCCGGCCCGGACGACGGCTGGCTGCGCGGCCTGCTGATAGATTCGGACGATGCGGATATGAAGACCCTGGCCCGGCTCGTTCTGCGCCGTGCGGTGGACGAGGGCGCCGGAGGCGACGATATGACCGTGCTGGCCGTGCGCGTGGAGGCCAGACCGTGAACGCCGGCAAGACGAGGCGCCGCGCGGTGGTGCATGGCACGGCGAGGCGGGTGGTTATAGTCAGCCAGGACAGCACCGGGCCCTTTGAGCAGGCCATCTTCGTGGTACGTGGCTCGAGCTCGCTCAGTGAGGACGAACTGCTGGAGCAGGCGGCCGCCGCAGCGCTGGGCGAAGTGGAGGGCATACCGGTTGCGGAACACGGGCCGGGCCGCCGGGTATGGATATGGACAGCGGCCATTCTGTGCGCCGCAGCCCTGATTGCGGCCGCGCTGGTAATACTGCTGTGAGAACAAAAGCTGCCCGGCGGCGGGAAGCCCCGCTGCCGGGCACAGAAGAGAAAGAGAGAGGGAAGTCATTTGAATACGGCACATACCGGCGGGGCGGGAGGAGTGTGAGAACGCCCCGCCGGCGGCACATATTGCGGATGCGCTCAGACGCCGCTCTCGCCGTAGTTGGAGAGCACGCGCGCGCTCGGGTCATCGACGTTGCAGCCGGGCCAGGAGCGGTTGGGCATCCAGAAGTCCACGACCATGTCCGACTGGCCGGGATAGTACTTCTCAAATATCTCTCGATATAGCAGGCTCTCTTTGGTGAAGGGCCTGGCGTGGGTGTATTTCATGCGCTTAGCTTCAAACTCCGCGTCGCTGTAGCGGCCCTCGGCGTACTCCTTGATGTCGTCAACCATGGAGTGGCCCACGGCGTCGGAGAAAGCGGCCTTCTGCCTCCAGAGCAGGTCATAGGGCAGCCAGCCGTCGCGCTCAAAGGCGTGGCGCAGCAGGTATTTGCCGATGCCGTGCCGGTTCATCTTCAGCGCCGGGTCCAGGCCCATGACATACTTGACAAAGAAGATGTCGCCGAAGGGCACGCGCGCCTCAAGGCTGTTCACGCTGATACAGCGGTCTGCGCGCAGCACGTCGTACATGTGTATCTCGTCGATGCGCTTTTTGCTCTCGGCCTGGAAGTCCTCCGGAGTTGGCGCGAAATCCGTGTACTTGTAGCCGAAGAGCTCGTCGGAGATCTCGCCGGTGAGCAGCACGCGCACGTCGGTGCGCTCGTGTATGGCCTTGCAGCACAGGTACATGCCGAGGCTGGCGCGGATGGTGGTGATGTCGTAGGTGCCGAGTATGCCGATGAGCTGGTCGAGGGAGGCGAGTACCTCCTCGCGCGTCATGGTGACCTCCATGTGCTCGCTGCCGAGGAACTCGGCGCAGTGGCGGGCGTACTTGAGGTCTATAGGGTCGGTGTCCATGCCGATAGCAAAGGTGCGGATGGGCTTTTGCAGCAGCCGGGTGGCAATGGAGCACACCAGCGAGGAGTCGAGGCCGCCGGAGAGCAGGAAGCCCAGCGGCGCGTCGGAGTCGAGGCGCTTGTCAACGGCCTGGATAAGCAGCTCACGGATGTGGCGGCAGGCGGTCTCCTCGTCGTCGTGGCAGTACTCGGTGACCGTGGTGAGGTCGGCGTAACGGTGAAACTCACCGTCCCAGTAGTGGCCGGGCGGGAAGGGCATTATCCTGGGGCAGAGTCCCACGAGGTTCTTCGCCTCGCTGGCAAAGGCCATGCCTCCGGCGGTCAGCTCTCCGTAGTAGAGCGGGCGTATGCCCAGCGGGTCGCGCGCGGCTATGAACTTGTCGGCGCGGGAGTCGTAGATGACGCAGGCAAACTCGGCGTCCAGCATCCTGAACATCTCCGTGCCGTACTCACGGTACATCGGCAGCAGTATCTCACAGTCGGAGCCCGAGCGGAAACGGTAGCCCATGCCGACCAGCTCGGTCTTTATGGGCCGAAAGCCGTAGAGCTCGCCGTTGCACACGCACATGTCGCCGTCGAGCCGGAAGGGCTGCATGCCGTTGGCGTTGAGGCCCATGATTGCCAGGCGGTGGAAGCCCAGCCAGCCCTTGCCGCACTCGACGAATTGGCTCATGTCCGGGCCGCGGGAGAGGGTCCTGTTGAAACCCTCAAGCGCCAGACCGCGGGATATAGTGCGCCGGGTAAATCCGATTATGCCGCACATATATCAGTACTGTATCATGTACCTCGCAAGCTCCCAGTCGGTGACCTGCGTGCGGTACTCGTCCCATTCCTTCATCTTGCCCTCGACATAGCGCGGGTAGACGTGCTCACCCAGGGCCGCAGCCATGAGCTCGTCGCTCTCGAGGGCGCAGACGGCCTCTTCGAGGGAGCCGGGCAGGTTGTCGATGCCGTTGGCGAGGCGGGCGGCGGCGTCCATGGCGAAGATGTTCTCGGTTATCTCGGCCGGAGGGGTCAGGCCGCGCTCAATGCCGTCAAGGCCGGCGGTCAGGCACAACGCCAGGGCCAGGTAGGGGTTGCAGGCCGGGTCGGGGTTGCGCAGCTCCACGCGGGTGCTCTGGCCGCGAGCAGCGGGGATGCGGATAAGCGCACTGCGGTTCGATGCGCTCCAGGCCAGATAGCAGGGGGCCTCATAGCCGGGCACCAGGCGCTTGTAGCTGTTCACCAGCGGGTTGGTCACGGCGGTCATGCCGCGGGCGTGGGCCAGAAGTCCGGCAATGAAGGCATAGCAGCTCTCGGAGAGCTGTTTGTCGCCCTCGGGGTCGAAGAAGACGTTCTTGCCGTCCTTGAAGAGGCTCATATTGGTGTGCATGCCGCTGCCGTTGATGCCGAACACCGGCTTGGGCATGAAGGTTGCGTGCAGGCCGTGCTGCTGCGCGAGGGTCTTGACGGTCATGCGGAAGGTCATGATGTTGTCCGCGGCTGTCAGGGCGTCGGCGTACTTGAAGTCTATCTCGTGCTGGCCGTGTGCGACCTCGTGGTGGCTGGCCTCTATCTCAAAGCCCATGGCCTCCAGGGCGAGGCAGATGTCGCGGCGCACGAACTCGCCGTGGTCTACGGGGCCGAGGTCAAAGTAGCCCGCCTCGTCGCCGGTCTTGGTAGTCGGACGGCCGTTTTCGTCGGTCTCAAACAGGAAGAACTCGCACTCGGGGCCCACGTTGAAGGTGTAGCCCATGTCGGCCGCGCGCTTGAGGGCGCGCTTGAGCACGCCGCGCGGGTCGCCAATAAAGGGCGTGCCGTCGGGGTTGTAGACGTCGCATATCAGCCTGGCGGTACGGCCGCTGCCGGTGGCCCAGGGCAGGATGGTGAAGCTGTCCGGGTCGGGGTAGAGATACTGGTCGCTCTCGTGGATGCGGGTGAAGCCCTCGATGGAGCTGCCGTCTATCATGATCTGATTATTGAGAGCCTTCTCAATCTGACTGGCTGTGATGGCGACGTTCTTGAGCTGTCCGAAGATATCGGTGAACTGCATGCGGATGAACTCGACGTCCTCATCGGCAACGATACGCATGATGTCATTCTTGGTGTACTTTCCCATGATTAGACTCTCCTTCTCAAATTTACATATTTGCCGGAATAAAAAAGGGCAAAGGCGCTCTAAGAATTTCTCAAATGGAAATCTCAGAACGCCTTTGCTCTTCGATGGCGTTATCCTAAACCTTATTGACGTATTTGTCAATACAGCAATTTCAATTTTGTAAAAAACGCCAGATTCTTTGCCCGTGCAAAACGGCAAAGTCCCGTCGTATTACACACATATCGGGGCTTTACTAAGCGCAGACAAGCTGATATAATAGCTGTCGAAAAAAGAAGAAATTTGGAGGGGTAACCGATGAAATACACGGCGGCGATACTCACGGTGAGCGACCGCTGCTCCAGAGGCGTGCGCGAGGACAACACAGGCCCCGCCCTGGTCAGGATACTCGAAGACGAGGGCTGGGAAGTGGTTTCTACCAAGATTGTGCCCGACGAGTTTGAAATCATCAAAGCCGAACTCGTACACTGCTCTTACGATTTGGACGTGTGCCTGGTGCTCACGGCCGGGGGCACGGGCTTTGGCAGGCGGGACGTTACGCCAGAGGCCACTGAGGCGGTCATAAACCGCGTCGCCCCCGGCATCCCGGAGGCCATGCGCTATGCAGCCAGATCGGTTTCAAGCGGCGGCATGCTGTCCAGAGGCATAGCCGGCCTGCGCGGCGGCACCCTTATTATCAACCTGCCCGGCAGCGTGGACCACGCTGAGAGCTCACTCAAGGCCATATTGCCGGCGCTCAAGCCCGGTGTCGACAGGCTGCGCCGCTGAACCGGAAAGAAAAAGCTCCCCAGACTCGGGGAGCTTTTTGCTTTGTCATTTGCCCAGGTAGCTTATCAGAAGCTCCTGCAGCAGCTCGTCCCGGTCAAGCCGGCAGATGAGCGTGCGGGCATTGTTGTAGTTTGTGATGTACGTCGGGTCTTCGCTGACAATGTATCCGACGAGCTGGTTAATGGGGTTGTAGCCCTTGACCTTGAGCGAATCGTATACGGACGAGAGGATCTCACGAATCTCGCTGCGCTCGTCGATTGCCGTAAACCTGCGTGTGACATCTTCCATGGCCAGAGCCCCCTTTGTTGACGATGTGCTTATTATACCAGATATCCCGCACAAGTAAAGGGGGCGAACATTACGGTTGCATTACAGTTTTCTTAAGACTTTGTTAACTGCGCATTAAAAGTTCGGACGCCCCCAAAAAAGAGGCGTCCGAAAGCTTATATTGCGTGTTCAGCGCAGCTTTACGCCGTACTCGGTTTCCAGCGCGCGGAGTATGTCAGCCACAGCCTCATCGGCGTGGTTATCGGTAAGCGTCTGGTCCTCGGCGCGCAGGGCCAGGGAGAAGCTTATGCTCTTCTTGCCCTCGGGGATATTTGCGCCCTTGTAGACGTCAAAGACCTCGACGCTCTCGAGATATGCGCCGCCTGCCTTGCGGATGCACTTTTCAAGCTCGCCGGCAGTGAGGGAGTCGTCGCAGACGACAGAGATGTCGCGCATGACGGCCGGGTAACGCGGCAGCGGAGTGTAGTATATCTCGGTTGTGCGGCATTCAAACATGGCAGGGAAGTCCAGCTCGGCGGCGTAGAGTTCTTCGCCCACGCCGTAGTTCTTGGCCACCAGCGGGTGGACCTGGCCGAACACGCCGAGATACCTGCCACCGGCGTACACCGCGGCGCAACGGCCGGGGTGATAACTCGGGTTGTCCTTGACGGGGACGTACTCAACGTCCGTGATACGCAGGGCGTCCAGCAGCTCTTCAACCGTGCCCTTGAGGGTGTAGAAGTCCATGTCGTCGCCGTAGGCGCCGAGTGTGAGCACCTTCGGCTCATCTGCCAGGCCGTCCGAACGCTTCTTGTACACCTTTGCAAACTCATAGAGCTTTACGTTCTTGTTGCGGTAGTTCCAGTTGCGCGCGAGCACTTCGAGCATGCTCGGCAGCGTGGTGGTGCGCATGCAGCTGGTGTCTTCGCCAAGCGGGTTGAGTATCTTTATCGCGTCGCGCCTGGGATCGTCCTTGGGCAGACGTATCATGTCCCAACCGGCGGGGCTGTAGAAGGAGTAGGTGATGATGCCGTCGTAGCCGCCGGCACGGCAGACCTCGCCCAGAATGCGCTCGGCCGTCTGCTCCGGGGTGTAGCCGCCGGACTTGGTGCCGGAGTCCTCCATCATGGTGGCCGGGATGTTGTCGAAGCCGTAGATGCGCGCGACCTCTTCGGCAAAGTCGTTCTGGGTGTACTTGGCGTCGATGTCGAGACGCCAGCTGGGCACAGTGACCGTGTTGCCGTCCAGCTTGAAGCCAAGGTCGGTGAGTATCTTGCGCATGGTGTCGCCGTCTATGTCGGTGCCGAGTATCCAGTTTACGCGGTCCACGTCCAGCTCGCGCACCAGCGGCTCGGGGGGATTCGGGAACACGTCTATGACGCCGTCCACAACCTCGCCGGCGCCCAGCAGCTCGACCAGCTCGCAGGCCCTGTTGACAGCCTGCATGGTCAGGTAGGGGTCAAGGCCCTTCTCATAGTGGGCGCTGGCGTCGGTGCGCATGTTCAGCGCAGCGGCCGTGCGGCGTATGCTGGTGCCGTTGAAGTTGGCGCTCTCGAAGAGGACCATCTTGGTGTTCTCGGTTATCTCGCTGTTCTCGCCGCCCATGACGCCTGCCAGGCCGACGGGCTTGTGCTCGTCGCAGATGCAGAGCATGTTCGGCGTGACCTTGCGCTCGTTGCCGTCCAGGGTGCGGCAGGTCTCTCCCTCGCGCGCGGTACGGACGATGATGTGGCCGCCCTCCACGCAGGCGAAGTCGAAGGCGTGCATCGGCTGGCCGTACTCCATCATGACGTAGTTTGTTATGTCAACTATGTTGTTGATGGGGCGCATGCCCATGGCGGCGATGCGCTCGCGCATCCACTTAGGCGAGGGCTCTATCTTGATGTTGCGCACCATGCGAGCGGTGTAGCGCGGGCAGAGGTCGGGATTCTCAACGTCCACCTTCACGAACTCGTTGATATCGCCGCCGCTGCCTTTGACCACGGGCTCGTGGAGCTTGAGCGGCTTCTGGAAGGTGACGGAGGCCTCGCGGGCCAGGCCGATGACGGAGAGGCAGTCGGGGCGGTTGGGGGTTATCTCGAACTCCACCACGTGGTCGTCGCGGCCGATGACGGGGACTATGTCGTCACCGGGTTTGCAGTCCTCCTGCAGGACGAAGAGGCCGTCCTCAATGGCGTAGGGGAAGTCGTGCAGCGTGAGGCCGAGCTCCTTGATGGAGCACATCATGCCCTCGGAGGTTTCCCCGTGGAAGGTGGTGGTGCCGATGCTGACGCCGCCGGGCAGGGTGGCCCCGTCGAGCGCCACGGGCACGAGGTCGCCGACCTTCTGATTCTGAGCGCCGGTGATAATCTGGAGCAGACGCTCGCTGCCCACGTCAACCTTGCAGTTCCAGAGAGTGTGCTTGCCGCTGTTCCCGGCGTCCCAGAGGAGATCCATCTGGACTATCTTGCCGACGACGACCTTGCTGATGCCCTCGCCCATGTAATGGGTGCCCTCGACCTTGCTGCCGGACATGGTCATGGCCTCGGCAAAGTCGTGGTCGTTTTTCTCCTCAAGGCTCACATCGACGAACTCGTTGAGCCATTTTCTTGAAAGATTCATATATCAAATACTCCTTTCCAGCGTTTAGAACTGTTCGAGGAACCTGACGTCGTTCTCGAACATGAGCCTGAGGTCGGCTATCTTGAAGCGGCGCATTGCGGCGCGCTCGAGGCCCATGCCCCAGGCCAGGCCGGAGTATTTGCTGGTGTCTATGCCGCTCATCTCGTGGACGTGCGGGTTGGTGACGCCCGCGCCCAGGAGCTCTATCCAGCCCTCGCCCTTGCAGGTGGGGCAGCCCTTGCCGCCGCACTTGTGGCACTGTACGTCCATCTCGCAGCTCGGCTCGGTGAAGGGGAAGTGGTGGGGGCGGAAGCGGGTGACGGTGTCGGGCCCGTACATCTGCACGGCCATGTTGTGCAGCAGGCCCTTGAGGTCGGCGAAGGTGATGTGCTTGTCCACGACCACGCCCTCCATCTGGTGGAACATGGGGCTGTGGGTGGCGTCAACCTCGTCCTTGCGGTAGCAGCGGCCGAACACGGCGGCGCGTATCGGCATGGTGCGCGTCTCCATGATGCGCGGCTCCATGTTGCTGGTCTGTGTGCGCAGTAGGGTACGGCTCTCGTCGTCGAGGTAGAAGGTGTCGGTCCACTCGCGGGCGGGGTGGCCCTCGTCAGTGTTCAGACGGTCAAAGTTGTAGATGGACTCCTCAACCTCGGGGCCGTCGTCAACCTCAAAGCCCATGCCGATGAAGATGTCCTTGAGCTCGTCTATGACTATGTCCATGGGGTGCTTGTGCCCGCCCTTTACGCGCTTGCCGGGGAGGGTGACGTCCAGGGCCTCGGCCTCGAGCCGGGCTTCCAGAGCGGCCTCTTCCAATTCCACGCGCTTGGCGTCAAAAGCCTCTTCAAGCTGGGCGCGCACTGTGTTGGCAAGCTGGCCCATGACGGGGCGCTCCTCTGCGGAGAGCTTGCCCATCTGCTTGAGGATGGCGGTCAGCTCGCCCTTTTTGCCCAGATACTTCACGCGCAGAGCGTCAAGCGCGGCAATGTCGCCGGCCGCGGCGACGGCCTCGAGCGACTCTTTGGCGAGCTTTTCGAGTTGTTCTTTCATGTGACTTCCTCCATTGCGAAATCTTAGAGCCTATTCAGGGCGAAAAAAATACCTCCCGTCCCTCAACAGGGACGAAAGGCTCTCTTCCGCGGTACCACCCGTATTCGGCGCCATGGCGCCGCACTCTCACGGCTGTATCGGGCCGTGGCCCGCCGGTGATTGGCCGGACGCTCCCGGGCGAACAGAGCGCTTCAACGCATGGGGCTTACAGCCGGCGGCCCCAATTCTCTGAGCGTGTATACGCGGACATTTTCCCGTTCACAGCGATATTCCTGATTCAACTAGAATATACTTATATCACATCGCCAGTCGGAAGTCAAATGAATTGACGAAATTCTTTTGGGAATGCTATAATACATCCTATGGACAGATTTACAGCTCGCCAGAACGCACCCAGCCTGCTGCCCCGCAGGGCGCGAGAGAGCTCCAAACACGATTACGGCCGGCTGCTCATAGTGGGCGGGAGCGTCGGCTATTCGGGCGCGCCCACCCTCGCTTCGCGCGCTGCCGTGCGGGCAGGGGCCGGACTCGTACACCTCGCGGTGCCGCGCGACATTTACACCATAGCCGCCGTGAAGAACGACGAGGCCATGGTCATGCCGGTCGAGTGTGACGCGGAGGGAGTGATGAGCTCCGCGGCCATACCTGAGCTTGAGCGCACGCTCTCGCGCTGCGGCGTGCTGGCCATGGGCCCGGGCTTCGGCCGCAGCGGGGGAGTTACAGAGCTCGTGCGCTCGCTGGCCGGTGGGACCAACGCCCGGGTCGTGCTCGACGCCGACGCGCTCTGGGCCGTGGGCCGTTTGGGCGGGGACTTTCTGGCCTCGCTTACAAAGCCGGCTGTGCTCACGCCGCACGAGGGCGAGTTTGTGAACCACCTGGGTGGCTCGCTTGAGCCGGGACGGCTGGAAGCCGCGAGGCAGTACGCCGTGAAAAACCGCTGCATCCTGGTGCTCAAGGGCGCCAATACGGCGGTGGCGTTCCCGGATGGAAAAACTTATGTTAACCATAGCGGCAACCCCGGACTTGCTCGCGGGGGCAGCGGCGACGCGCTCACGGGTATTATGGGCGCGCTGCTCTGTCAGTTCACGGCAGAGAAGGCCGTGCCGCTGGCCGTATACCTGCACGGCCTGGCCGGAGATCTGGCGGCCGAGGTAAAGGGCGAGTACGGCATGACGATAACCGACGTGATAGAGGCACTTCCCGAGGCGATGAAACTCATAACGGAGGAGTAGATCGACATGCGAAGAGCCGCTTTGGCTCTGATGACGGGAGCCTTCCTGCTCACGCTCGCGGGCTGCGGCGCTCAGGAGCAGAGCCTGGAGGACCTGAGAGCGCGCCTGGAGGGCGCCGGAGAAGTGAGCGTTTCTGCCGTGGTGACGGCGGCTACGGATTCGCGCTACAGCGAATATAACCTCGAGTGCCGCGCGGACGGCGGGGGATATGTGCTAACCGTGCTCGCGCCGGAGGAGGTGGCGGGAGTGACGGCGCGTATGGACTCCGAAACAGGCGTGCTGGAGTATGACGGGCTCGCGCTCTCGTTTGAGACGCCGGGGGAGGTGTCGCCCATAACGGCCCTGCCCACGCTCTGCGAGGCGCTGAAAGCGGGTTATGAGACGATCAGCTGGAGCGAGGGCGACGACACTTACATAAGCCTGGAGGTCACGGACGAGCTGAGCGTCACCGTAAGGCTGAACGCTCAGGGCGTCCCCGTTTGGGCCGAGCTTACAGTGGACGGCGAGAGCGCCGCCGCGTGCGATATCACGCAATTTACAATATCCGAGGCAACATAGAATGGCTTTTGAAGACAAACGCACCTGGGCCGAGATAGATCTCGCCAGGCTGGATGAAAACTATAGAGAGATACGCCGGGTACTGCCGCAGGGCTGCCGCTTTGCCGGGCTGTGTAAGGCGAACGCCTACGGCCACGGCGCGGTGCAGGTGGCGCGGCGACTGGAGGCCCTGGGGGCCGAGTACATAGCTGTGAGCTGCTACGAAGAGGCCGTGGACCTGCGTGAAGCGGGAGTGGGCAGCGATATACTCATACTCGCGCCGAGCCCGGTTTTCCTGGCCGAAAACATAGCCAGGCTCGGCTGCACCCAGACGATAGGCGACCTCGACGCCGCGCTGGGCATGAGCGAGCGGCTCTACGGCACGGGACTGACTCTGCGCTGCCACCTGAAACTCGAGACGGGTATGGGCCGCACGGGCTTCCGCACAGGGGCAGAAGGGGAACTGGCCCAGGTGCTCGAGGCGCTCAGGCTCCCGGGCTTGGAGTGGACAGGCGTGTTCACTCACTTCGCCGTGTCGGACGAGCCTGACTCGAACTTCACTCAGCTGCAATTCGAGCGCTTCGTGAGTGCGGTACGCGAGCTGGAAGAACTTTCACAGCGCCCGCTGGGCATAAAGCATTGTGCAAACTCAGGGGCTGTGGTAAACTTCCGTCAGACCTGCCTCGACATGGTGAGGCCAGGGCTGCTGCTCTATGGGCTCTACCCGGGCGCTGAGCGGGGCGGGCTGAATTTGAAGCCGGTCATGAGTGTCAAGACGCGCGTTGCGGAGATAACCCACCACCGCGCCGGGGACACGATAAGTTACGGGCGCACCTTCACCTGCCCGCGCGATATGACCATCGCCGTGATACCCATAGGCTATGCCGACGGGCTGCCGCGGCGGCTCTCGGGGCAGTTTTCCGTATCAGTGAACGGACGCCGCGCACCGCAGGTGGGCACCATCTGCATGGACATGTGCATGCTCGACGTGAGCGACATGCCCTCAGTGCGCGTGGGAGACATAGTCACCGTGTTCGGTGACGAGCCGCTTGCAGGCGAACTCGCGGAAAAGGCGGGAACTATATCTTATGAGCTGCTTTGTGCCGTGTCGCCGCGCGTTCCGAGGGTTTACCTCAATGAATAAAGCCTGACATACAGGACGATAATAGTACCGGTGGGCACTCCACCGCCCGGGAGTACATATTATATGAACGGGCACCTTCAGCGAAAGGGTGGTACTATGTTAAACCCCAATCCCGTACACCGCGGGGATATCTACTACGCCGACCTGAGCCCGGTCGTGGGCAGCGAGCAGGGAGGGCTCAGGCCCGTGCTCATAGTCCAGAACGACACCGGCAACCGCCACAGCCCGACGGTGATAGCCGCTGCGATAACCTCGCAGACAGGCAAGGCCCGGCTTCCGACGCATATCGAGCTCTCGGCGAGCAATTACGGCCTGAGCCGCGACAGCGTGGTGCTCCTGGAGCAGATACGCACGCTGGACAAATCCCGGCTGCGTGAGCGCATGGGCAAGCTCGACGGGGCCACAATGGACCGTGTAAACGGCGCGATAGCCGTGAGCTTCGGCCTTGCGCAGTGACGCGCCATCTAAGAGACAAGACCGCGTGGGGAGAGTCCCCCGCGCGGCGTGCAGGAGGTACATAGATATGAAAAAGAAGCTCGTGATTGCGCTCGCTGTGGCGCTCGTGCTCTGCTGCGCAGGGATAGGCGTCTGGGCGGCGGGCAACTACGGCAGTGAGGATGACCCCCTCGTTGCCATGAGCTACCTCGACAAAGTGAAGGAGCAGCTTCAAAGCGACTTCGACGACGCCCTCACCGAGGCTGCGCAGGGAGCCGGAGCGGCCTCCGGCGCTTTCGTGAGCCTGAACCTCTCTGAGAGCGCCGTGAGCCTTGACGCCGGGGGCGAGGTGCTGTGCCTTGAGTCCGGCGCCACAACAACCGCCACGCTGGTGGACGCCACCGGCGGCGGGTCACTCGCTCCGGGAGAGACGCTCGCGGCCAACCACCTCTACATAGCAGCCGCGGACACGCTCATCTACGGCACGGGCGAAGTGCTCGTGCGCGGAGTTTACGAACACGGCTAAACGCAAAAGGCGCCCCTGGCGGGCGCCTTTTTTCTCTGCGGAACATCGGGGCAGGGAGTGACGTCTAATAAATAAACGCCGGTGTTTGAATTGTTCAAAGATTGCTAAAGAATACCGGCAGCGTATCTGCTATACTTACGTGCAGGGCGCGCGGAAAGCGCGCTCTGGAAAGGACAAGCCAGTCATGGAAAACGAAACGTCCCCTCGAGGGGCCGCAAACATAGCCGGAGTTGTGAAACGAAACATCCGGCGCTTTATCCAGGGCATGCTCATCGGCCTGGGCGCGGTGCTGCCCGGCATCTCAGGCGGTGTGCTCTGCGTCATCTTCGGTATATACCAGCCGGTCATGGAGCTGCTTTCGAGCCCGTTTAAAAACTTCAAAACCCATATACCAAAACTCATCCCCGTGCTGCTGGGCATGGCGGCGGGCTTCCTGGGTGTGGCGAGGATACTCTCCTTCCTGCTGGAAGCTTACCCGGACGCCTCTGTCTGTGTCTTTGTGGGACTCATAGCAGGTATGCTGCCCTCACTGTTTAACGAGGCGGGGCAGCAGGGGCGAGGCAAGAGCGCGTGGATATCTATGTGCGTAGCCTTTGTTGTGGTGCTCGCCATGCTGCTGGGACTGAGCAAGCTCAGCGTGACGATAGAGCCGAATTTCGGCTGGTATCTCTTCTGCGGCTTCTGCCTGGCCCTGTCGGTTATCGCCCCGGGTATGAGCTTTTCCACGCTGCTGATGCCGCTGGGACTATACACACCATTTGTTTACGGACTCAGCCACTTCGATATGGGCGTAATGCTCCCAGGCGCGCTTGGCGCCATCGCCACTGTTGCGGCGCTTTCCAAGGCTGTCAATTACCTCTTCAAGCGGCACTACGCCGTGGCCTTCCACGCCATCCTCGGCATAGTTATCGCTGCCACAATAGTTATTATACCCTTCCAGAGCTTTGCCGCGAGCACCAGCGCCTGCGTCATAAACATCGTCTGTATTATAGCAGGAGCCATAGCCGCACTGTTGATAAGCCAATTCAACGCCCGACACGGGGGCTGAAACAGGTTAATGCATCCGGATACGTATCGACTTAGAACCAAACGGCGGGACGTTGAGGACGCCGTCCCTTACGGGGCGGGTGCGAAACGCAGCCATCAGCAACAGTCAGCACGCCAGCGAAGCGAAGCCAACAGCATCACCCAGCACGCCAGCGCAGCGAAGCGTGCGGCAAACGAGGCACCCACCCCGGGCAACCTAGCCCTCACCGGCCGTGCAAACAAACCGCACCCACGCTGGGCAACCTTCCGTGTTAACCCGTCAGCGGCCGCGAAGCGAAACTGCGGTCGGCGATGGTGGAACTAAATTAAAGTATAGGGATGACCACATACAAGTCCTCACCAAGCCAAGCTACGAGGCGCCTTACGTACCCGATAGCACCAAAGCGGGTTTTCCTTTCGGGGTCTGGGACGCTTTCTTTTGACAAGAGCAAAAGAAAGCGCCCCAGGATGGCCGCAACCGCCCACGGTTGCCCACCCGCGTCCGGCGACGTGGTACCCACCCCTCGCCTGGCGGCGAGCGGGACGTCGAGGACGCCGTCCCTTACGGGGTGGGTGCGAAACGCAGCCATCAGCAACAGTCAGCACGCCAGCGAAGCGAAGCCAACAGCAATAGTCAGCACACGAGTGCAACGATGTGCGCGGCAAACGAGGCACCTACGTCCCGGCGCATAAAAGAGGGGAGAGCCTTCGGGCTCTCCCCATAATCGTATCAGAAGAACGTGGCGACGCTCTGTTCCGGCGGCTCGCAGGGCTCGGCGCTCTCGGCGGTGAGCACGGGGCCGCGGCGACCGTAAGACCGGTTGAACTTGTAGTCCATCTTGCAGGTGAGGATGAACCAGCCGTCGTCCGGCATGTCCGGTACGGCGCGGGTGTCGCAGATGAAGGCCGTGAAAGCTATGTCGGCCTCGCAGCAGGTCATTACATGGCGGCCCACTATCATCCAGCCGCTCTGTATCCCGCGGCGGCGCACGCAGCGGCACTTGACGCGCACGGTCTTGCCCACGTATTTCTTCGGCTCCTCCGAGACGTCGCGGTACCAGATGGCGTAGTCGCGGTCGGCGATATCTATGACGGGCGCGTTGATGTCGAAGGGCAGCGGGTCCTCAATGTCGTCGTAGACGACGCTGCCGTCGGCGGCCTCGTAGGCTATATCTGCCCGGCGCGAGGCGGCACGGACTATCTTGTGGAAGTCCATCTTGTCCATCTCGGGCTTGAAGCGGTTGAAAACCACCAGCTCCGCGCTCTTGAGCTTGTCGTAAGTGAGCTGACGCATGTTCGCGTTGTAGTTCAGGAAGGTGTTGGCGTCGGCAAACATGAACTCCTGCGCCACCAGCCAACCCTCCGGCAGCGCCCCGTAGAGGCTGTCGAGCATCCACATGCCGTTGTACTCCACCAGTACGCGCTCGGCCTCGGCCTGGGCGAGCCATTGGGTGAGGTTTTCCGGTGTGAGGTCGGTCTCGTTCTCAACGGCCTTGAGCTTGACGCGGTGCCCGGAGAACTCCTCGGGCTCGTACTCCTCAATGCCCTCTTCGCAGACGAGCAGCAGGGTGGGCTCGCCCTTGTTGAAGCGCTTGTCCTCGAGGGTTTCCTGGATGAATTTAGTCTTCCCGGCCTCGAGGAACCCGGTGAAGAGGTAGACAGGTATCTGGCGTTCAGGCAAGGTCAAACAGCTCCTTGAGTCCGTCCTCGTCGAGGTGCGCGCCGATGACGCAGATGCGTCCCGTCACGGCCGCCTCTCCGCGGCGCACAGAGCGCTCGCCCGGGACGTAGTCGAAATATATCCAGCCGCCGTCGGCCGGCACATAGCCCTTGGCGCGCACTACCTGGCCGTAGGTCAGGCTGTCCAGGGCCTTCAAAGCCTCGTCAATCTCGGACTCGGCGTACTGGCGCGCAGTCTCCGCGCCCCAGCTCGAGAACACCTCGTCGGCGTCGTGGCCGTGGTGATGGTGGTGATGCTCGTGCCCCTCGTGCTCGTGCCCATGCTCGTGGTCGTGGTCATGGTGGCAGCACTCGCCGTGGTCGTGTTCGTGATGGTGCTCATGCTCATGGTCGTGATGGTGGTCATGGCCGCAGCAGCACTCGTCTTCGTCCTCTTCGACCTCGGCGGCCAGGCGCTCAAGCTCGGCGGCGAGGGTGTCCTCGCGCTCCATGGCCTCGCGCAGTTGTTTGCCGTCCAGCTCGTCCCAGGGGGTGGTGACTATGACGGCGCTCTGGTTGTGGCCGCGGAGCATTTCCACCGTGTCGGCGAGCTTCTTCTCGCTCATGCCCTTGGTGCGGCTGAGCACGATGGTGCCCGCGTTCTCGACCTGGTTGCACCAGAACTCGCCGAAGTTCTTCATGTACATCTTGGCGCGGGTGGCGTCCACCACGGTGGTGAAGCTGCCGGGAACCAAATCGGGGTCTCCGACGTCCTGTACAGCGCGGATGACGTCCGAGAGCTTGCCGACGCCGCTGGGCTCGATGAGTATGCGGTCGGGCTGGAACTGCTCCTTGACCTTCTTGAGCGCCTCGGCGAAGTCGCCCACGAGGCTGCAGCAAATGCAGCCGGAGCTCATCTCGGTTATCTCCACGCCGGCGTCCGCGAGGAAGCCGCCGTCAACGCTTATCTCGCCGAACTCGTTTTCAATGAGCACCAGCTTCTCACCGGCGTAGGCTTCGGAAATGAGCTTCTTGATGAGTGTGGTCTTACCGGCCCCGAGGAAGCCCGAGAATATGTCGATTTTAGCCATGTTTACTCTTCTTTCTAAATGTGGTACAATGTCGGGGTAATTCTTCCCCTAAAAGCTTATTTTAACACCAAAAATTGAAAGGGTCAATAAGATATGAAGAAATCCCTAACCGCCTTGCTGCTCTGTGCGGCGCTCTGTCTAACGGCCTGCGGCGCCCCTGCGGAGCCGGTGGCGACGCCCAGTCCGGTGGTAACGCCGGAGCCCACTCCGGAGCCCACCCCCGAGCCGACGCCCAGCCGCGCAGAAGAGATCCTCTCCGGCATGACACTGACGGAAAAGCTCTGCCAGCTCATGATAGTCCGTCCGGAGGACCTGTGCGGCGTCTCGCCCGTCACCGAGGCCGGGGAGACCACGCGCGCGGCGCTGGAAGCCTACCCCGTGGGCGGGTTCATATACTCGCTCGGCAACCTCGTCACGCGCGAGCAGACCATAGGCATGATAGACGCCGCGCAGAGCTACAGCTCCATCCCGCTCTTCATCTCTGCCGACGAGGAGGGCGGCAACGTGGGCCGGCTCATGTACAAGCTCGGCACGACCTGGATAGACCCCATGTACACGTATAAGGACCAGGGCACGGGCGTGGCGCACGATAACGCCTACACCATCGGCTCCGACATGAGCGCGCTGCACTTCAACCTGGACTTCGCGCCCGTGGCCGATGTGTGGACCAACCCGGCCAATACCGTTATCGGGGACCGCGCCTACTCCGACGACTTCGACCAGGCCTCGGAGCTGGTGGCCGCCGCGGTAGAGGGCTTCCACGACGCGGGCATTATGTGCTCCGTAAAGCACTTCCCGGGCCACGGCGACACCGCAACCGACACCCACACCGGCGCCGCTACGGTGGATAAGACCGTGGAGGAACTCATGGCCGGGGAGCTGAAACCCTTCGTCTCCGGCATAGAGGCCGGGGCCGATATGGTAATGGTGGGCCACATCACCATGACGGCGATAGACGCGGCGCATCCGGCATGCCTGTCCTATGAGGTCGTGACGGGCCTTCTGCGCGAAGAACTGGGCTACGGCGGCGTGGTCGTGACAGATTCGCTGGACATGGGCGCGCTGAGCGCATGGAGCGTGGGCGAGCGCTGCGTCCTCGCGCTTGAGGCCGGAGTGGATATCCTCCTCGGCGTCACGGACATACCCGCCGCCCTGGACGCCCTGACCGCCGCCGTGGAGAGCGGAGAGCTGAGCGAGGAGCGCATAGACGAGAGCGTGCTGCGCGTTTTGACACTCAAAAGCGAATATCTTGGACAGTTTTAACATTTCGATGCTTTTCAATCCGGGTAAGACATGATATAATAGATCAATCTAAACAAACGACAGACCCGGGAGGAATACTATGCTGGAAGAAAAGACGAGAGTTAAGAACGTACCGCAGGTGAGCAGTAAGCTCCGTCACCACATACTCAGAGTGCCGAGCGTTGTCAGAAACGCCAGCGGCATTGTTATCAACGGGAGACGCATAAAGTCGCTCGTCTTTACGACCGACATAGCGATAATTAGAAACTGCACAGCCGACGCCGTGCTGGCCGTGTACCCGTTCACACCCCAGCCGACCATATCCTCGTCCGTGCTGCGCTATTCGTCCCTGCCCGTGTTCTGCGGCGTGGGCGGCGGCACCACTCAGGGCATACGCACCTTGCAGCTCGCCTGGGACGCTGAAACCGAGGGAGCCATGGGCGTTGTTGTGAACGCGCCGATAGGAAATGAGGACGTCGAGCGCATTGCAAACTACATAGACATACCTCTCGTAGTCACCGTGGTGAGCGAGAAGACCGACATCGCCGCGCGCCTCAACGCCGGCGCGAGCATCCTCAACGTCTCCGCTGCCGCGCGTACCCCGGAGGTCGTGCGGGCCATACGTCAGGACTTCCCCGACGTGCCCATCATCGCCACCGGCGGCGGCCAGGAGGACAGTATACGCCGAACCATAGAGGCTGGCGCCAACGCCATCAGCTACACGCCGCCGACGACCAAGGAACTCTTCTCCACCATGATGGACGACTACCGCCAGAGAGAAGAATAAGAGAGCTTAAAAGGTCCGCATCCGCGGGCCTTTTTCCTGTTTCGCGGCGCTTGACAGCCCGCCTGAGCCACGTTTATAATCGTCTCAGACGAGAGAGAACCCTGACGTCAGACAGGGCAAATTGGCACAGACTGTTGAGAAGGAGGCGCGAGAGCGTGAAAAAGGCGGTATTGATACCGGATTCGTTCAAAGGCACCATGTCTTCAATGCGTATCTGCGAGATAATGAAGGCAGAGATTCACAATAGCTATCCGGAGTGCGAGGTGCGCAGCATACCCGTGGCAGACGGCGGCGAGGGCAGCGTGGACGCCTTCCTGCAGGCCGTGGGCGGCGAGAGGGTGACGCTTGAGGTCACAGGCCCCTGGTTCGAGCGCTGCGAGGCGTACTACGGGCTTATAGACTCAGGCGCGACGGCGGTCGTAGAAATGGCCGCCGCAGCGGGGCTGCCGATGGTGGGCGAGCGACGCGACCCGAGGGCTACCACGACTTACGGCGTCGGCGAGCTGATGGCCGCCGCCGCAGGAGCGGGCGCTAAGCGGCTCATAATCGGCCTCGGCGGCAGCGCCACCAATGACGGCGGCTGTGGAGCAGCGTGTGCGGCGGGGGTGAAGTTCTACAACGCCGCAGGCGAGAGCTTCGTGCCGGTGGGCGGCACTCTCTGTGAGATAGAGCGGATAGACATGAGCGGCCTCAACCAGGCCATAGCGGGAGCGGAGATAGTCGCCATGTGCGATATAGATAACCCCATGTACGGTGAGAGCGGCGCGGCATATATCTTCGGGCCCCAAAAGGGCGCCGATGCGGAGATGATTGCCCTGCTCGACGATGGCCTGCGCCACCTCGCCCGCGTCATAAAGCGCGACCTGGGCATCGAGGTGGACACTATGCCCGGCGCAGGAGCCGCTGGAGCCATGGGCGCGGGTATGGTCGCCTTCTTCGGAGCAAAGCTGCAAATGGGCATAGAGACGGTGCTGGACACCGTAGGCTTCGACGAGGCGATACACGGCGCCGACGCTATATTCACCGGCGAGGGCAAGCTGGACTCGCAGAGCCTGCGCGGCAAAGTGGTAGTAGGCGTAGCCCGCCGCGCCGCAAAGCAAGGCGTGCCCGTCATAGCCATAGTAGGCGGCGCAGACTACGGTGCCGAGGCTGCCTATAAAGAGGGCGTCACCGCCATCTTCCCCATAAACCGTCTCCCTCAGGACTTCTCTGTCATCCGCGAGCACTCGGAAGAGAATTTGGCGTTTACCATGCAGAATGTGCTGCGAATCATGCGGTAAGTGCAGGCAACCTGCAACGGCTTGGGTAAGTAGCGGCGTAGAACCCAACGGCGGGACGTCGAGGACGCCGTCGCGTCGTCGCAAGCTGCACATCCTTCACTTCCCCGCAAGCGGGAAAGCTCAGTCGTTCCGCTGCTCCTCCTTTCGAAACCGAACCCGCTGCGCTGGGCTTCGGTTTCGCAGATAGAAGGTAACAACGCAAGGGAGTGGGGTACAAAACGTACCCATCAGCAATCCCCAGCGCACCAGCGAAGCGTCGCGTGCGGCAAGAGCCGCAGAAACCCCGGGCAACCTAGCCCTCACCGGCCGCCCAAACCCAACGAGCAAACCCCGGGCAACCTTCCGTGTTAACCCGTCAGCGGCCGCGAAGCGAAACCGCGGTCGGCGATGGTGGAACTAAATTAAAGTTTAGGGATGACCACCTGCAAGTCACCACCGAGCCAAGATACGAGGCACCCTTACGTACAAGTCCGCACCAAAGCGGTTTTCTCTTTGGAGTCTGAGGGGTTTCTTTTTGACAAGACAAAAAGAAATCTCTCAGGATTGCGGCATTACCTAATGCCACCTCCCCACGTCCGGCGACGTGGCACCCACCCCGGCGCACCGAGGACGGTGCGCCCTACGGCGGGGTGTTGTGTAAACCACCCAGGGTGGCCGCAACTCCCGAGGGTTGCACCCACCTCTCGCCGGTCGGCGAGCCGAAACATAAGCCCTATAATGCGCCTAACAGCGTGGTGTCTCAGAATCCAGCAACAGGAGATGCTCCCATGAAACTATACTCCCACACCGGCCTGACGCCGGCAGCCATCTTCAGCTCCCCCGGGCGTACCGAGCTCGGCGGCAATCACACGGACCACCAGGGCGGGCACGTGCTGGCCTCGGCTGTCACGCTCTCGCTCCGCGCAGAGGCGGCCATTACGGACGACGGCCGCGTGCGTGTCTATTCCCAGAGCCACGAGCCGGTCGACGTGGCGCTCAGCGAGCTCGACCCGAGGTCAGACGAGCGCGGTACATCCGCAGCGCTCGTGCGCGGCGTGGCCGCAGCACTGCACAGGCGCGGGGCAGAGTTCGGCAAAAACGGTCTGGCCCTCGCCGTGGACGGCGACTTGCCCGAGGGCCTGGGCCTGTCCAGCAGCGCGGCGTATGAGCTGCTCGTGGCTGTGGCAATGGACGAGCTGCTCTGCGGCGGGCGCTTCACAGCCGTAGAGCGCGCCCATGCGGCTCAGGAGGCCGAGAACGTGTACTTCGGCAAACCCTGCGGCCTGATGGACCAGCTCGCCTGCGCCGTGGGCGGGGTAGTGGCCGTGGACTTCGGCCCGGAGACGCCGCGAGTGGAGCGCCTGACGCTGGACCTGGAAGAGGTGGGTTACGCGCTGTATCTGGTCTATTCCGGCTCCGGCCACGAGGACTTGACCGCTGACTACGCCGCCGTGACGGACGAGATGCGCGCCGTTGCCGGGTTCTTCGGCGCGACGCGGCTGCGGGACGTGGATGAGCTCGCCGTCGTGGGCGCAGTTTCGCGGCTGCGCGAGGCCGTGGGCGACCGGGCAGTGCTCCGGGCGCTGCACTTCTACGCCGAGGACAGGCGCGCCGTGCGCGAAGCCAGAGCCGTGAGGGAAGGGGATATTGCAAACTTCCTGGCGCTTGTGCGCGAATCCGGCCGCTCTTCGGCCATGTACCTGCAAAACCTGGTGCCGCAGGGCAGCGCGCTGCTCCAGCCCATGCTGTTGACCCAGGCCCTCTGTGAGCACGCGCTGCTCCCACGCGGTGCGGTGCGGGTACACGGCGGCGGCTTCGCCGGGGCCGTAGAGGCCTTCGTACCGCTGGACATGGAGGAGCACTTCCTGCGCGCCCTCAAGGGATATGAAAAGACGCGCCTGAGCCTTCGCAGCACCGGCGCGCAGAGGATAGAATAAGAGGGGCTTCACACGAAGCCCCTCTTTTAATTATATGAGTTCCTGAACCGTGCCCAGGAAGGCGTCTTCACCGATGGTGTTCATCTTGAAGAACATGGCGTTGCTGCCGCCGGAGGTGATAGCTGAGATGTCCAGCTCGTTCCCCAAGCCGAAGAGCGTCAGCGTCATGCTCAGACGGTTGCCGCCTGTCCAACTGTAGCGCTCATAGACCCTCACGGCGCAGCGCACGCCGCCGCAGCTAAAGTCGCTGCTGTCCTCCAGACTCGCGCTCATACTGCCTCCCATTATGCCCTCGTCAAGCATAGCAAGCGTAGCATCAAAATCGCCGTGTATGTGCTTTTCCAGCTTTGCCATAATTCATGCCTCCCATTAAGCGGACATCATGTCCAGTTTATGTTGAGTATACCACATCTGGAAGCTGATTGGAAGCACGAAATTTGAGAATGTGAACCGTTAAATCGACAAAGAAAGTTTCAGCTTGAGGCCAGGACCAGGTTTGTTATTTCATCCCAGGGCAGCAGGGCCGGTTCGGGCGCGGCGTAGCATGAGTTTACCAGCATTTGAGTGGCAAAGCTGCGGACGGCGTCCATGTCCAGCTCGGGTTCAGGCTCCGGCTCGGGGGTCTCTTCCGGCAGCTCTTCGGGCAGGCTGGCGATGCGCTGCTCGTCCCAGGCGGCGAAGGCGTCTGCGAGCTTGCCCATTGCGTCCACGGCGGCGTAGCTGCCTCGGGTCAGGACGGCAATGAGGAAGGGGGAGCCGGCGTAGACGATGCCGGCCACGGCGACATGCAGGACGCCGTCATAGCTGTCGTAGCCGTATTTTTGGGCGATTTCGCCCTCAAAGCTGCCGCTCTCGAGATATTCACCCGGCTGCGCGGCGAGCATGTGGTCTATCAGCCCGTAGAAGTCCTGCTGGTTGTCCCAGGCGTAGCGCAGGATGTTGAGTACCATGCGCGCGGTGAAGGCGTTCTCGTTGTAGTAGTCCGGCTGCAGCTCGTCTTCGGTGTAGCCGGTGTAGGGGAGAATGAGGCGCTTGAAGGCGGTGTAGCCGCCGAGCTGCTCGTACATGGCCTCGGAGACGGGATTGCTTGAGTTTTCGATGCTGTAGAGATGGCACTGGCTGAGCGGTATCCCGGCCACGGTGGAGTCGGGGTCGAGTTCTCCCGAGTTTTCGAGCTCGTAGTAGTACATGTTGAGCGGGAGCTTGTAGACGCTCGCAACTTCAAAGTACTCTTCCTCGTTACTGTACCAGACCTCGCCGTCGTAGGTGCTCATAAAGGCCACGGCGTAGTTGCCTTCGCTGATGTAGGCCTCGGACATGATTTCAGGGACGAATTCGTCGGGGGAGAGAACAGAGCCCTCCCCGCCTGCATAGACGGGGAGGGTGGCTAAAGTTATGAGCGCGAGGGTAAATGCGAGGGCGCGCTTCATTTTTCAACGTACACCATGTCGGGGGAGATCTCCGCGAGGGAGTGCGCGCCGCACATGGTCATGGTGTCAATGAGCTCGGCCTTGTACTTGTCGAAGAGCAGCTTGGCGCCCTCGGCCTCGCCGCCGTAGACGGCTGGGACGAAGGGACGGCCGATGAGTACGGCGTCAGCGCCCAGAGCTATGGCCTTGAAGACGTCCACGCCGGAGCGGATGCCGCCGTCAACGAGTATGACGCACTTGCCCTTGACCGCGCGGGCGATGTCCGGCAGGACGCCGGCGGTGGCGCGGGTCTGGCCCAGCACGCGGCCTCCGTGGTTGGATACGACAATGCCGGCGGCCCCGGCCTCGACGGCCTTCTCAGCCGCACGCGGGGTCATGATGCCCTTGATGATGAAGGGCATTTTGGCGTAGGAGATTATTTCGCGCAGCTCTTCAACGGTCTTGCTGCCGGCGTTGGGGTTCATGGCCTTGAGGAAGGGCAGGCCCGCGCCGTCTATGTCCATTGCCGCGGCGAAGATGTTGTTCTCGTTGAGGATGTCGAGCTTCGCCATGACTGCTTCGACGTTCCAGGGCTTGATGGTGGGCACGCCCACGCCGCCGACCTTGTTCATCGCGGCAACGGCACGCTTCATTATCTCGGGATCGACACCGTCGCCGGTGAAGGACATGCCGCCGCACTCGACCGCCGTGGGGATAAGTATGTCGTTGTAAGCGAAGTCATCGTAGGCGTCGGAGTAGTGCATGGGCAGCGCGCCGATAGGGGCCGTAAAGATGGGCAGTCCGAAGGTGTGGCCGAACATGGTGAAGTCCGTGGTGGGCACGTCGTGGGAGTTGATAGTGTCCATGTTGACGTACACCTTCTGCCAGGCGTCAAAGTTGCGCGCCGCGCCGTTGCCAGGGTTCTTGGAGCCGGGGCCGGGCATGGTGTTGCCGCAGGCTTTGCCGTTACATACCGGGCAGGCCTTGCAGTAGGGGCCGATGTTGCCCCTGGCTTTCTCGAGTACTTCGTTGTAGTTCATTTTGTGTAACCTCCTTGGGAGTGTTATAAACTGTCTTATATGAGACCGCTCAGGTCCCAGTCAGGTATCATGGCGTCCCCGGACGCGTCGGGTTCCTGGTAATAGCCATCGGTTATGCCGCGCTCGAGCAGATAGGCGTAGAGCATCGCGGCGACCTCGTCTTCGACGGGGCCGGCCAGTTCGGGGAAACGCTTTCCCACGCCGGGCATGGGCGTATACTGGCTCATGAGCGAGAAAAGTACGCCGCCCTGCGGGAAGCTCTGCGAGACGAAATCTATACAGCCGATGGAGTTGTCTATGTTGCCGGGCAGGATGAGGTGGCGTATTATGACGCCGCTCTCGAGCATGCCGTCACCGTCCATGCGGTACGCTCCCACCTGCCGGTACATCTCCTCTATGGCCGCGGCGGCGACTTCGGGGTAGTCGGCGGCACGGGAGTACTTTTGCGCCGGGCCGGGGAGGGAGTACTTGTAGTCGGGCATGTATATCTGCACCAGGCCCTCGAGCAGCCGGAGGCTTTCTACGCTCTCGTAGCCGGAGGAGTTCCAGACTACAGGCATGCCGAGTTCGAGCCCGGAGAGGGCCTCGGCTATGGCGCGCACATAGTGAGTGCCGGTGACGAGGTTTATGTTGTGTACACCGCTGTCACGCAGCCTGAGCATGACGTCGCGCAGGCCCTGTACGCTGAGCTCGACGCCCGGAGCCGCGGCACCGGAGATGTCGCGGTTTTGGCAGTAGACGCAGCCGAGGTTGCAGCCGGTGAAGAAGATGGCGCCCGAACCTCTCTCGCCGGAGATACAGGGCTCTTCGCCGAAGTGGGCCGCCGCCCTCACCGCGCGAGGCAGAGCGCCGGAGGCGCACACGCCGAACTCTCCCGCAAGCCTGTCGGCTCCGCAGCGCCTCGGGCAGTCAAAACACGCGCTCAAAGGCCTATCAGCTCCTTCGTGTGCGTGTACGGCTCCCTTGCCACGCTCAGGGGGCGCATTTTTCCGCTGGTGAAGCCCTTGGCGGCGAGCTTGAGCATCTTTTTGAGCGTGTACTTGCTCTCGCCGGCAAAGCGCTCGGCGCGGTCATAGCTCACGGTTTCACACCTGTAGCCAAGCCGGGTTATCAGCCCGCGCAGAAAGAGATCGTCGCCGTGGTAGAGCGCGAGCCGGTCCAAGGCCTCGGGGTCCATGAGACGGAAGTCCGCGTGGTCGTAGATGAGGCTCGAGCCGAAGAGCTGCATTATTTTATAGTAGGCCCGCGCGGTGTTGCGCTTGAGGAAGGTGTCGGTCTGGCGCGAAGCCCTGACGCCGCAGACTATGTGGGCTCCGGCGGCGTGCTTTTCGGCCATGTCTATTATTGCGTTTACATCGTCCTGCAGATCGGCGTCTATAGAGACGCTGACCGCGCGCTTGTCACGGGCGCACATTAACCCCTCGGTGAGGGCGGTCTGGTGGCCTCGGTTTTGGTCCAGGCACAGTCCGGCCATGCGCTCGTCGTGCTCGTTTGCGTCTTTTATGGTCTCCCAGGTCCTGTCCACGGAGCCGTCGTTTACAAATAACACACGGCTGTCCGGGGAGGCAAAGCCCCGCTGCTCGAGGGTGTTCAGGCAATCGCCCAGGCGCTTTATCGTCTCGGGCAGCACCTCTTCCTCGTTGTAGCAGGGCACAACGATGAAATACTTTTCCATTTTGACCTCCTGGCGGCACATGCTTTGCCGCTTCCTGAGCCACATTATAATCTAATAAGGCGAGTAATTCAAGAATCGAGTGAAAGTATGGCGAAGAAACTGCATCTCAGGCGCGGGTGAAAATGAGCCGTAAAACAGCCCCGTACGGGCAGAATATCGCCCGGGTGCCCTGCATGGACGGCCAACAGGCACTTTCGTGGCCAGCTTTCACAAAAATTTAATGAAATAATCGTATTTTACGGCATAATTGGTATTGTAATATTGCCATTAAGGTAGTAAAATGTGCATGCGCCAAAATTAGCAGAAATATCACAAACGTATGTGATGAGTTAGGAGGCCGTCAAGTGATAGACATAGTGCTCGTCGAGCCGGAGATTCCGAACAACACCGGCGCGATAGCCCGCACCTGCGCCTGCACCGGCGCGAGGCTGCATCTGGTGAAGCCGTTGGGCTTCGACATCTCAGACAAGGCGGTCAAGCGGGCGGGGCTCGACTACTGGTATCTGGTGGATATAACGGTCTACGAGAACATAGACGAGTACTTCGAGCGCAATGGCGACGCGAACCTCTATCTCACCACCACGAAGGCCCCGCGCAGTTACGCAGAGTGTGACTGGTCGGGCGATGTGACGCTCATGTTCGGCAAAGAGACGGCCGGGCTGCCAGAGTGGCTCCGGGAGAAATACCGCGAGCGCTGCGTGCGCATCCCCATGATCTCAGAGGCGAGAAGCCTCAACCTCTCCAACGCTGCCGCAATCCTGACCTATGAGGCGCTGCGGCAGCAGGGATTCCCGGGTTTATTAAATTATGGCCAAATGAAACAGGAGGAATGAAGCATGAACTACAACAAGAAGACCGTAACAGACTTCGACCCCCACGGCAAGAAGGTATTGCTCCGCTGCGACTTTAACGTCCCTCAGAACAAAGAGACCGGAGAGATAACCAGCGATAAGCGCATCGTCGCTGCGCTGCCCACCATCAAGTACCTGCTTGAAAACGGCGCTGCCGTCATAGCCTGCTCCCACCTGGGAAAGCCCAAGGGCGAGTGGAAAGAGAACCTGAGCCTCAAGCCCGTCGCCAAGCGTCTGAGCGAGCTGCTGGGCATGGACGTCATCATGGCCGCTGATATAGTCGGTGAGGACGCCAAGGCTAAGGCCGCCGCTTTGCAGCCGGGCCAGCTCATGCTCCTCGAGAACCTGCGCTTCGACAAGCGTGAGGAGAAGAACGATCCCGAGTTCGCCAAGGAACTCGCTTCCATGGCCGAAGTGTACGTCTCTGACGCCTTTGGTACCGTGCACCGCGCTCACGCCTCCACCGCCGGTGTCGCCGCCTTCCTGCCCGCCTATGCCGGCATGCTCGTTGAGAAGGAGATTTCCGTCATGGGCAAGGCCCTGAGCGATCCCGCCCGTCCCTTCGTGGCCATCCTCGGCGGCGCCAAGGTCTCCGACAAGATCGGCGTCATCAACAACCTCCTGGAGAAAGCCGACACCATCATCGTCGGCGGCGGCATGGCCTACACCTTCAAGCTGGCCCAGGGCCACACCATCGGCAAGAGCCTGCTCGAGGCCGACCGCGTTGACTACGCCAAGGAGATGATGGACAAGGCCGCGGCCCGCGGCGTCAAGCTCCTGCTGCCCGTAGACCACGTCTGCGCCAATGAGTTCTCCGCTGACGCCGAGCCCGTCGTAACCGGCGAGGATATCCCCGACGACCTCATGGGCATGGACATCGGCCCCAAGACCGTCGAGCTCTACAAGGACGCCGTCAAGGGCACCGGCACCGTGGTCTGGAACGGGCCCATGGGCGTGTTCGAGTTCGCCAGCTTCAACAAGGGCACCTTCGCCATGGCCGAGGCCGTTGCCAACTGCGGCGGCGTGACCATCATCGGCGGCGGCGACAGCGCCTCTGCCGTTGAGAAGAGCGGCTATGCCGACAAGATTACCCACATCAGCACCGGCGGCGGCGCCTCCCTCGAGTTCCTGGAGGGCCTGGAGCTGCCCGGCGTAGCCTGCCTGCTGGATAAGTAAAGGAGTTTTCCCCATGAACAGAAAGTACCGCAAGACAATCATCGCCGGCAACTGGAAGATGAACAAGCTGCCCAGCGAGGCCCGTCCCTTCGTGGACGAGCTCAGGGCCCAGCTGCCCAAGACCAAGACCTGCGATACCACGCTGTGCGTGCCGTATCCCATCATCCCCAACGTCGCCCGCGCCATCAAGGACAGCCGCATCACCTTCGGCGCTCAGGACGTCTCCGTCCATGACAAGGGCGCCTACACCGGCGAGGTCAACGCCGCCATGCTGGCCGACCTGGGCTGCCGCTACTGCATCGTCGGCCACAGCGAGCGCCGCCAGTATCACGGCGAGACCGACTCCGACGTCAATACCAAGGTGAAGAATCTCCTCGCCGTGGGCATAGTTCCCATCATCTGCGTGGGCGAGAGCCTGGAGCAGCGCGAGAAGGAGCTCACCCTGGAGTACATCGACTACCAGGTCAAGGCCGCCCTGGCCGGCATTGAGCCCAAGGACGTCAAGCGCTGCGTCATCGCCTACGAGCCCATCTGGGCCATCGGCACCGGCAAGACCGCCACTGCCGAGCAGGCCGAGGAGGTCTGCGGCGCCATCCGCGCCGTGATCCGCAGCATGTTCGACGCCCGCGTGGCCCGCGCCGTCAGCATCCTCTACGGCGGCAGCATGAACGCCTCCAACTGCGACGAGCTGCTGGCCCAGCCGGACATCGACGGCGGCCTCATCGGCGGCGCCAGCCTCAAGACGGCCGACTTTGCGCGCATAGTCGCGGGCACGGCCCAGGAGTGAGCGTATGTCTGAAGTCAAACCCACCGCGCTCATAATCCTCGACGGCTACGGCATCGGCGAGCCCAACGACGGCAACGCCATCTATCTTGCCAGGACGCCCGTCATGGACGAGCTGCTGAAGACCTGCCCCAACACCAGGCTTTCCGCCTCCGGCCTCGACGTCGGACTGCCCGAGGGCCAGATGGGCAACAGCGAGGTCGGCCACACCAACATCGGCGCGGGCCGCGTCGTGTTCCAGGACCTGCCCAGGATCACCAACGCCATAGCCGACGGCAGCTTCTTCAAAAATCCCGCCTACCTCAAGGCCATGGCCGACGCCAAGGCCAACGGCGGCGCGCTGCACGTCCTCGGGCTGCTCTCCGACGGCGGCGTGCACAGCCACATCAAGCACATCTTTGCCATCCTCGACATGGCCAAGCAGCAGGGCCTGGACAGCGTCTATGTCCACTGCTTCCTCGACGGACGCGACGTCAACCCGACTTCCGGCGCGGGCTTTGTGGAGTCCCTCGCCGAGAAGTGCGCTGAACTCGGCAACGCGAAGATCGCCACTATCCAGGGCCGCTTCTGGGGCATGGACCGTGACAAGCGCTGGGAGCGCGTGCAGAAGGGCTACGACGCCATCGTCCGCGGCAAGGGAGTCCAGGCTTCCGACCCCGTGCAGGCCGTGAAGGACAGCTACGCCAACGAGAAGACAGACGAGTTCATGGAGCCCACCGTTATCTGCCCCGAGGGCACGATAAAGAGCGGCGACAGCGTCATATTCATGAACTTCCGTCCCGACCGCGCGCGTGAGATGACCTGGGCGCTCAACGGCTATCTCCCCGAAGGCCATACCATGGACACCGAGGAGCTCAAGCTCAGCTATGTCTGCACCGCTCAGTACGACGCGGCACTGCCTCTGCCCATTGCGTACCCTCCCGAGGAGCTCGAAGGCACCATAGGCGAGTATGTCAGCGACAAGGGCCTCACCCAGTACCGCGTGGCCGAGACCGAGAAGTACGCCCACGTCACCTTCTTCCTCAACGGCGGCGTGGAGAAGCAGTATCCCGGCGAGGAGCGCGAGCTCATCCCCAGCCCGAAGGAGTACCCGACTTACGACCTCATCCCCGAGATGAGCGCCGAGAAGGTCAAGGACGCCCTCGTGGCCCGCATGGACAAGGGTGGCTGCGAGCTCTACGTGTGCAACTTTGCCAACTGCGACATGGTCGGACATACCGGCGTCATCCCTGCGGCTGTCAAGGCCGTCGAGACCGTTGACAAGTGCCTGGGCGAAGTCGTGGAGGCCGCGAAGCGCAACGGTATCATCCTGGCTGTCACTGCCGACCACGGCAACGCCGACCGCATGGTCGAACCCGACGGCAGCCCCAATACCGCCCACACCACCAACCTCGTACCCTTTGTGATTGTCGGCGCGGGCGAGCTGAAGCTCCACGAGGGCAAGCTTGCGGATATAGCCCCGACCCTCCTGCAGCTCATGGGCCTCGACAAGCCCGAGCAGATGACGGGCGAGAGCCTCATCGGCTGAGTGTTTATAAATCCCGGCAGGACTCGCTCTGCCGGATACAGCCCAATATATTAACCCCTAAATCTATATAGTTAGGAGAAAAAGCACTATGAAAGAGTACTTTGAGATCGTTGACGTACAGGCTCGCGAGATCCTCGACAGCCGCGGCAATCCGACCGTTGAGGTCGAAGTGACCCTCGACGACGGCACCGTCGGCCGCGCTGCCGTTCCCTCCGGCGCCTCCACCGGCGTCTATGAGGCCTGCGAGCTGCGTGACGGCGACAAGAGCCGTTACATGGGCAAGGGCGTGACCCGTGCCGTGCAGAACGTCAACACCGAGATAGCCGAAGCCCTCCTGGGCATGAACGTCCTCGACCAGCCCAGCATCGACAAGCTGCTCATCGAGCTCGACGGTACCCCCAACAAGACCCGCCTCGGCGCCAACGCCATGCTCGGCGTCTCCCTGGCCTGCGCCCGCGCCGCCGCTACCGCTCTGAACCTGCCCCTGTACAACTACATCGGCGGCGTCAACGCCAAGACCCTGCCCG
>CAKNRQ010000022.1 GCA_930990965.1 uncultured Clostridia bacterium | reverse complement strand
TTTGTCTTGTCAAAAAGAAACCCCTCAGACTCCAAAGAGAAAACCGCTTTGGTGCTGTTGGGTACGTAAGGGTGCTTCGTATCTCGGGACCCTGCTGACTTTCGGGTGGTCATCCCTAAACTTCTATTTAGTTTCCCCATCGCCGACCGCGGTTTCGCTTCGCGGCCGCTGACGGGTTAACACGGGACGTGGCCCGGGGTTTGCTCGTTGGGTTTGGGCGGCCGGTGAGGGCTAGGTTGCCCAACCGGGTGCGGCTCTTTCCGCGCACGACGCTGCGCTGGTGCGCTGGTGGGTGGTGAAACCGGCGTTGCCCGGGGTGGGTGCGGCTTTTGTCGCACGCCTCGCTGCGCTGGCGTGCTGTGGGGTGCTGATGGGTAGGTATTGCACCCGCTTTTTTCGCCCTATAAACAACACCCGACCACCACGTTCGGCCAACGCAGCCAACCCCCTGGGGCTTGCGTCCAACGTGAAGGTTTTTGCCCTTACGATGTATTCTACGCCGCTGTACACACATTGAAAAAAGCCGCCATGTGGCGGCTTTTTTATTATCTCGGTATTCCCTCGTCTAGCCTGACGAGCAGCGGCCGTGCGAGCCGGAAGAACACATATCCGGCCAGGCCTCCTGCGGTGTTCATGATGAGGTCAGTCACGTCAAAAGTGCGGCGGTTTGAGACGGCGCCCCAGCAGTAGAGGAGCTGCACGCTCTCTATGGCCAGGCTGGTCAGGAAGCTGAGCGCAGTCACTTTGACTATCCCGCGCTTCTTGAGCGTGGGGAGCAGGAAGCCCAGAGGGACAAACATCAGGAAGTTGAGTGCGACGCCGGTGCGTGCGCCCAGATAGCCGCGCTTTATGTCCCGGAAGGGTTCAAGATTTACTTCGTTGAGGAACAGCGGGTTAGCGCCCGGTATTGCAAGCTGAAACGGCATCAGTGTCACGCAAATTACCATGCAGAGGTAGATGTAAAAGAGCGTGAACCATATCCGGTAGCGCCCTTCGCGCCGTCGCAGCCTTGTCCGGTAGATGATGGCGTAGAGCGCTGCGAGCAGGGCGAAGTCGAAGATTGCGTTGAACATGACAGATCCTTTCTCATCTGAGGAAATGTTCAACCATGATAACACACGGAGTGTGCCGGGTCAAGTATATCAGGTCGTAACCCGGTGTATGTCGTCCATGTTGCCGAGCACGAGGACGTGTTCTTCCGGCTTGAACTTGTAGTTGGGGTCGAGGACGGGGAAGTGCCTGTCATCCCCGCTGCGCGCGGCGATGAGGTTCAGGTTGTAGCGTGAGCGCAGCCCGACTTCGGAGATGGTGCGCCCCATCCACTCCCTGGGTGGCTCTATTTCGCAGATGACGCAGCCGGAGGAGAGGTTTATGAAATCGAATATGTGTTCGCTCGACTCACGCACAGCTATGCGCTCGGCCACGTCGCGCTCGGGGTAGATGATGGCGTCGGCGCCGCAGCGGCGCAGGAACTTGGCCTCCAGGTCGCGGTCGGCCTTGCTGTAGACGCGCCTGGCGCCCAGCTCCTTGAGCTGGTCCGTTATCTCCAGGCAGGCCTGGAAAGCCTGGTTGACGCAGACGAAGCAGGCGTCAAAGCTGGCCACGTCCAGCCTGCGGAGGGCGTCGATGTTGGTGCAGTCGCAGACCTTGGCTTCGGTGACGTATGGAAGCATGTCCTCGAGCGCGTCGGGGTTCACGTCCACTATCATGACTTCGCATTTGTAGCGGCACAGGGCCTGGCACATGTGGTGGCCGAAGGTGCCCATTCCAATGATCAGAAACGACTTCATAATTGACCTCCTAGCCTATCATTACCGATTCCTCGGGGCAGCGCACCAGAGCCTGGGCACGCTGTTCTAGCAGGGACATTGCGAACGACATGCTGCCGACACGGCCGACAAACATCAGGACTATAATCACAGACTGCGAAAAAGTGTTGAGCTCGCGGGTTATGCCTGTGGACATACCTGCCGTACTCATGGCGCTGAGCGATTCGAAGAGCACGTCAGAGAGCGGGAAGTCCTGCGTCACGCACAGGAGCATCGCGCCGAAAAGGGCGAGAGAGAGGTTCATGAACACAACTATACCGGCCCGGCGCGTGTCCTCGTTAGTTATGCGACGTCCGAAAACCTCGGGGTCGCGCTTGCCGCGAATGCCGGAGATGAGGCATACGGCCAGCACAGCGATGGTCGTGGTCTTTACGCCGCCGGCTGCGGAACCGGGGCTGCCGCCGACGAACATGAGCACCATCGTCAGAAGCTTGCTGCCAGAGGAGAGCGCCGGGGTGTCCACGCTGTTAAAGCCCGCCATGCGCGGCGTAACGGCCGAGAAGAAGCTCACGAGCACCTCTTCACCCAGCGGCATGTCGGCGTTCATCCTGTTGTGCTCGAGAAAGAAAAACAGCGCCGCGCCTCCGACTGTCAGCACGAGGCTCGTCACCATGACGAGCTTGGTTTGCAGCTCATAGCGACGGAAATGGAACTTGTTGCGGCGCAGGTCCTCCCAGACCAGGAAGCCGATGCCGCCGATGGCGACAAGGACCATGATGGTTATGCACACCAGCGCATCGTTGCGGTACGCGGTCAACGAGGCGTAGTTGCCGATGATGTCAAAACCGGCGTTACAGAAGGCCGTGACCGAGTGAAAGATAGAAAACCAGAGCCCTTCCCAGAACCCGCGTTCCGGTATGAAACGGATGCACAACAAAAGCGCGCCCAGTCCCTCGAAGAAGAGCGTGCCCCAGCCGATGGTGCGCGCTATCTCCGGCATGCGTCCGATGCCGTTCGAGCTGATTGACGTGGCCATAACGCTGCGCGCGTGCATGCTCATGTGCCGCTTTACCAGCCTTGAAAAGATGGTGGCAATGGTCATGAACCCGAGGCCGCCTATCTGTATCAGCACGAGTATAACCACCTGACCGAAAAACGACCAGTAAGTGCCAGTGTCAACCAGGAGCAGCCCCGTGACGCAGGTGGCGCTTGTAGATGTGAAAAACGCCGTCATGAAATCCGGCGAGCGCCCCGACGACGTAGAAGCCGGCAGCAATAGGAGCAGCGTGCCGGCTATGATAACCAGGAAAAAGCCGAGGGCTATAGTCTGGACATATGTAAGCTGTCTGAGTTTCAATAAACCACCCGGGCTTTGAGCCGGCCCGCCAGCTTTAGTATCATCCTACATTATACCATAGATGCGCATTTATGAAAGATGGATATTATGACATATGTTTGGAATATAAACTGTATATATTGTACAAATATCAGCCTTGATTTGGCTCGACGCTCACTTTGAGCGGCCAGAGAAGCGCACAAAGAGGCAATACAAATACGCCGGACTATTTAGTCAACTTGCCGGGTTGACTTTCTAACGGCGTGGGAGTATGCTAACAGCACACGAAAACTTCACACCACAAAGACAGTGAAGGAAAGAGTAACCCGAAAGGATCGGCACAGTGAGCTCTGGATAGTGGGAACGGGGCGCGGGGTGTTCGGGTGAACATGGTTCCGGAGTTGCGCACCGAGCGCTTGGCGTAAGGCTGCGACGGGTCCGCCCGTTAAAGCGGCAGGGGTTTGATGGAACTCCGCGAGGCCCGTACGTGTGAGCGGCGGGCGAATCAGGGTGGTAACACGGTATTATATCGTCCCTGGCGTACTTTGTACGCCAGGGACTTTTTCGTTGCCGAGAGAGGGGTTTTAGATAATGGCAATGATTGAATTAAGTCACCTGAGCAAAACATACGGCTCGGGTGAGAACGCGGTACACGCGCTCGACGACGTATCGCTCGAGATAGAGCAGGGCGAAATCTTTGGTATCATCGGCCTGTCCGGCGCGGGCAAGAGCACGCTTGTGCGCTGCATCAACCTGCTGGAGACGCCGACGAGCGGCACGGTCACGGTGGACGGAAAGACCATGACCTCGCTCAATGGCAAGGCCCTGCGTGAGGCGAGGCGCAACATCGGCATGATATTCCAGGGCTTTGACCTGCTCATGCAGCGTACGGCCCTTGAGAATGTACGCTTCCCGCTGGAGCTCGCGCATGTGCCGAAGGCCGAAGCGAACGAGAGGGCCAAGGAGCTCCTGAAGACCGTGGGCCTTGAGGGCCGCGAAGGCGCGTATCCGGCCCAGCTCTCCGGCGGCATGAAGCAGCGCGTGGCCATCGCCCGTGCGCTCGCGTCGAACCCGAAGGTGCTGCTCTGCGACGAGGCCACCAGCGCACTCGACCCGACCACGACAGAGAGCATACTCGAGCTTTTGAAGGAGCTCAACCGCACCCTTGGCGTCACAGTCGTGGTGATAACTCACGAGATGCGCGTGGTCGAACGTATCTGCTCACGCGTGGCGATTATTGCGGACAGCCATATAGCCGAGCAGGGCGAGGTGCAGGAGGTGTTCCTCCACCCGCAGACCGAGGCGGCCAAGAAACTGGTGCTGCCCAGCCGCGCCGGCAAGCTGGAGGGCTTCGCAGAGGCCGAGGCGCGCGACGCCGCCGACCCCTGCCGCGGCGAACTCATCCGTCTGGCCTTCGACGGCATGACCACCGACAGGCCGGTCATCGCGGACATGATCCTCTCCTGCGGCGCGCCGGTGAGCATAGTCTACGCCGACACCCGCAGCATAGAGGGTAAGCTCTATGGACACACGGTATTGCAGCTGCCCGGCGACGAAGCCACAGCCGACAAGCTCAAACGCTGGCTGCGCGACCAGGGCATCAGCTATACGAAGGAGGTGCAGTGACATGAGTTTCGGCCAGATACTGTCGCTCGTCCCCGAAGCACTGTGGGAGAGCATTTACATGACGATAGGCTCAACTGCGCTGGCATACGTGATAGGCCTGCCGCTCGGCTTTGTGCTCGTGGTTACGGCCAAGGACGGCATCCATCCCATGCGAGCGCTCAACATGGTGCTTGGTGCGGTGGTCAACTTCCTGAGGAGTATACCGTTCGTAATTTTGCTCTTCTTCGTGACGCCGCTTACCCGCTTCATCATGGGTAGGGCCATCGGCTCCGAAGCGGCGATAGTCCCGCTGGTTATCTCCGCGTTCCCCTTCGTGGCGCGCATGGTCGAGCAGAGCGCGAAGGAGGTTGACCGGGGCGTTGTCGAGGCAAGCCAGGCCATGGGTGCAAGCAACTGGCAGATTATCACAAAGGTGCTTTTGCCCGAGGCCAAACCCAGCCTCCTGAACGGTGCGGCGGTCTCCGCGACCACAATACTCGGATATAGTGCAATGGCCGGCTGCTTCGGAGGCGGTGGACTCGGCTCCGTAGCAATAAACTACGGCTACCAGCGCTACGACTTCCTGGTCATGTTCGTCATGATAATAGTAAACGTTGTGCTTGTGCAGGCGCTCCAGGAGTCCGGTACACGCGGCGCACGGCTAGCTGACAAGAGAATCAGATGAGCCGGGATAATCCACATCAAAAATCAAATATACATACAATTATTCAAGGAAAAGGAGAAACAAACATGAAAAAGATTCTTGCATTGACGCTCAGCGCCATCCTTTGCCTCGGCCTGCTGGCAGGCTGCGGCACGGAGTCCAGCACCACTACTACCGATCCCGCCACCGAGCCCTCGGCCGCGACCAGTACTGAACCCAGCAGCACCACAGAACTCGAAACCATCACTGTCGGCGCCACTTCCACTCCTCATGGTGAGATTCTCGAGGCTGTGCGCGGCGAACTCGAAGCGCTTGGATACGACCTTGAGATTGTAACCTTTAACGACTACGTACAGCCCAACACCGCCCTTGCTGACGGTGACCTCGACGCCAACTACTTCCAGCACGAGCCCTACCTGACAACCTTCAACGCAGAGCGCGGCACCGACCTTGTCTCCGCGGGCGCGATCCACTACGAGCCCATGGGCATTTACCCGGGCAGCAAGACCAGCCTCGACGAGCTCTCTGAAGGAGACGCCATCGCCATCCCTAATGACGGCTCCAATGAGACCCGCGCCCTGCTCTTGCTGCAAGACCTTGGCTACATAACCCTCGAAGACGGAATTGACGCCAGCTCCAACGCCACCATTGAGGCCATCGTGGACAATCCGCTGAACCTTGAGATAACCGAGATGAACGCCGAGAACATCCCGCATGTCCTGCCCGACGTGGCCTTCGGCATCATCAACGGCAACTACGCCCTTCAGGCAGGCCTGACCGGCAACGACGCTCTCGCCAGCGAGGATGCGGAGTCCGACGCCGCCCAGACCTATGCCAACATCGTGGCCTGCCGCAACGGCGATGAGAACAGCGACAAGATTCAGGCTCTCATCACTGCCCTCACCAGCGACACCTGCCGCGAGTACATTGAGAGCACCTATAACGGCGCCGTCGTCCCCATCTTCTAATTAATGCTTGTGTTGCGCTCCACCCCTCTCTCGGAGCGCGGCAAAGGCCGGCACGCAATATGCGTGCCGGCCTCTTTTTATGCGTGTAAGAGCTGCAAACTTGACAGGTCCGCGGTGGCACTATATACTAGCACTATATACTAAAATAAATAGGGGGAGAAATCGTGCTGTTTATCGTGCTTGTCGTAATTTTATTTGTGATTTGCATCTATTTGTGGGTGCAGGTGTCCAAGCTCAACGACAAGGTAAAAGAGCAAGGACGCATAATAGATGAACTGTGCCGCCGCACGGGGAACGAAGGCATGATAGACGTGCCGGAGGGCTACAGCCTGGATTGGTACGAGGGCTGTTATATCTCCGAACCGCTCCGGGAAAGGCTGAGAGCCCTAAAGAGCGAGGGCAAGTACGACGAAGCCGTGCGCGTGTTCGCCAGAGAGACTTGCCTGCCTGAGCGCTATGCCGGCGACTATCTGAGGCTGCTGTGAAGGCAGTTGAATGCATGATGGGACGCCGCTGTGATTTTTAATTTACCGGGAGGGTTGTGTTGTGCTTGTTGTACTGGTGATTGTATTGGATATAGTGCTCATAATCATGTTCATACACATGTACCTCAACGTGAACGAGCTGTGCCGCCGTCAGGAGAGAATTGAAGCGCTGCTGCGCAGTATTGCGGGCGCGGACGTTGAAACCTCCGAAGTTGGGGACTCCTATGAAGGCTATGTGGTTCCGGACGAAGTGCGCCGCCGTGTGAAAGAGTATTGGGACGCGGGCGTGGAGTCCAAAGCCGAGACGGTGCTGAGGAGCGCAACCGGTATGCCGCACGACATCGCCAGGGATTACCTCAAGCGGCTGTGAGAAGATATGAAAAGCAGCGGGAGCAATGTTGCTCCCGCTGCTTTTACTTGCGCTTTTAAGCTTTTAACATGTCACGAAGTGCGGAGAGAAGGGCGTCGCGCTCCATCGGCTCCTCATGGCCCAGCACGCAGACTGCGCAGTCGAGGGACTCTATGGTCTCCGTGAGGCTCAGGAGTTTGGCCTTGTCCATGTAGCCGTTGTTGAAGTAGTCGCCTCCTGTGGCGTCACCGAGCACGAGCACGCGCTCTTCTGGGATGTAGACGCACATGGTGTCCTTGGTGTGCGGGGACTCAGTCTCGAAGAGCTGGGCCGTCACGCCGCCGAGGTCGATTCGCAGCTCGCCGCGCAGCTCCAGCCCGGCCGGGACCACCGTGAGGGAGGGGGCGTCCGGATATTCATTGGCAATGCCGGGGTCGAGGGCGAGCATCTCGTCGAGCAGCTCCTGGGTGCCGGACTTGAGCGAGAGGGCGCGCAGTATGGCGTTGGTGTCCTCACAGGCGATGGCGAGGCCGTCGATGGCGTGCAGGCCGAAGCAGTGGTCGTAGTGCCAGTGGGTGAGCGCGGTGAAATCGGGGCGTTTCAGGCCGGCGGCGTCGAGCTCGGAGTAGAAGCTATCCACTTGCTGCTTCGAGTATCCGGCGTCCACAGCAAGCGCAAAGCGCTCGCCGCGCACGTAAGCCAGCACGGGCCAATCGCGCCCTGGTACGGTGGGAAGATAATAGACTTTGTCGGTGAGCTTTCTGAGTTGCATAGCAGTTATTCCTCCGTGATTGCAATGGCGCGGACGGGAGCGCCGTCCGCATGGCGGTACTTGAGCGGCAGCGCGGCGAAGCGCACAAGCCGGCCGCGCAGCGGTTCCAGAGCGCACAGGTTCTCAACTATGACGAGCCCCGCGCGGAACATGATGAAGTGGTTTGTATACTGCGTGTCGTCCATCGGGTCTATGCCCATAGTGTCGAGCCCTATGCCGCGCACACCGAGCGAGATCGCGCGCTCCACAGCCGCGGTCGAGAGCGTGGGATAGGCCCCGAAATACTTATCTGTGTTCCAATAGCGCTCCCAGCCCGTGCTGACGAGCAGGAAGTCCGCGCCCGGAAAGCCGTCGAGCGCTTCGGGCGGTATTTTGCCGCCGCAGGCCGAGGCGTCGAGCACCCAGGCCGAGCCCACGAAGGCGCTCGCGGGCAGTTCGTCCAGCTCGCTGGCTCCGGACAGCATGTGGGCGGGGGCGTCCATGTGCGTGCCGACGTGGGAGAAAATCTCCAGGCGCGTCTCGCGGAAACCGTCGCGCTCCATCGTGCTGCCCTCGCCGAGTACGGGCTGCGGCGTCCCGGGCCATACGAGGATGTCTTCAGCTATTAGGTGTGTTAGGTCATGTACTTTCAACTTGGTTCTCCTTGCAGTTGCCGCCGCTGCCGGGCGCTCAGGCGCCTAGCGGCCTCGTCGTAGGACTGGGCGCACAGCGCACGCAGGTCCGCATCCGGCACGTCGCCATCGAGGTAGACGCTGAACCAGAAGCGGTGGTCGGAGTAAAATCCCGGCACGGCGTCATGATAGGCGGCCAGTATGGAGCCCATGGCGCGCTCGTCGCAGCGCAGCGTCACGAGCTCACGCCCGGCGTGTGCCTTGTAGCGCTCGTCTGGCGTGCAGATTATGGCGAAGATCTTCCCGCCCACGCGGTAGTGGAGAAAACCCCACTCGGCCTTGTAATCCGTTGTCGCGCCGGGGAAAGAGCACAAATACTCGTGCAGCCAGGGCCGGTTCAGAGCAGTTTTTCCGTCCATTCCTTCTCGCGGAAGCCGACGAGCACGGCGCTGTCCGTGACGAGGATGGGCCGCTTGACCAGCATGCCGTCGCTCGCGAGCAGGGAGACAATCTCGTCCTCGTCCATGGAATCCACCTTGCCGGAGAGGCCCATCGAGCGGTAGAGCTGGCCGCTGGTGTTGAAAAAGCGCTTCCAGGGCAGGCCGCTTTTCTCGTGCCAGGCACGCAGTTCCTCAGCCGTGGGGTTATCAAGCTTTATGTCGCGCTCCGTGAAGCCGAAGCCGTTGGCCTCAAGCCAGGCGCGAGCCTTGCCGCAAGTGGAGCATTTGGGATAGCATACAAAGAGCATGGCGTTATCTCCTTTTCGTCTGTGATAAGTCCAGCTTATCACAACAGTTACACAGCGTCAATCTTCACGGCGCAGATTGACGCAGTTTGCCGTCGTCATATTAAGGAAGCCGCCACCCGGCTAGGTGACGGCTCTCAACCACTTTTAAGTTCTGCAAAATCATGGCGCGAAGTCCACACGGGCGAGTTCGGTGTACTTCGGGGCGCCGCGGCCAAGCTCGGAACGCATGAGGCTTGCGGCGGTCACGTGTTCCAGCACAGGCGTCTCTAACAGCTTTGTGCCCGGCGGCAATTCGTCCACAATGCGGCGCGCTAGCGTGACGTGGGGAGCGAAGCGGCGGCTCTCGATCACAAAGCCGCGTGCGCGCAGTTCGCGGACGAGCCGCCGCTGATAGGCGGCAAGCGCCAGATTGTCGTCCGAGCCGGCCCACCAGATGTCGCCGCCGTCGCGCCTGAAGCGCCCGGCGCTGTCTATCCTCAGCGTGAAAGCCCTGCCGTGGGCCTCTCGCATGGCCTCGACGGCCAAGTCCACACGTTCCGGCTCGATTTCACCGAGAAAGGCCAGAGTGAGGTGCAGGTTCGTATCCTGAGTAAAGCCTCCGCGCCCGTTGGTGAGCTCGCGCAGCCGCTCGCGTGCGCACAGCAGCGCCGCCAAAGCCTCTGGGCTGAAATTAACCGCGATAAAGAGACGCAACCGTCAACCCTCCTTGTAACAGCCGCCCGGGGCCAACTCGATGTTGGACAGGATATCCTGAGCGGCGTCCAGATACTCTTCCGGCCGCCTGGATTTTGCGAGGCGCTTATATTCCTTCGGGCAGTCCGCAAAGGAAAAGCGCAGATAGCTCCACAGTTCCTTCATACGCGGCACGGTGACGTTGGCGTTGCCAAAGTCGCGCGCGCAGCCGGAGTATACGAGGTCGTGAAAGCGCCGCAGCTCCTCACGAGAGGCGCGCCCGCCGCCGGACAGCTCCCGCGCGAGGGCTGGATCGGCTATGAGCCCGCGTCCCAGCATCAGCGCCCCGGTCTTGGGAAAGCGCCTGCAAATCTCTTCAGCCCGCTCGCATGTAAATACGTCACCGTTGTAGCACAATGGCGCGCTGATACGCTCGTGTGCCAGAGCGTAGCTGTCTAGACGCACTGGGAGCTTGTACATATCGCGGCGAACCCGCGCGTGCACGGTGAGCTCATATATGGGATAGCGTGAATAGATTTCCAGCAGGCGCGGGAACTCGTCCTCACTCTCCACGCCGAGCCTGGTTTTGACAGAGATATGTCTGCCCGGCAGCGCGGAGAATACGCGCTCGAAAAAGCGGTCCAGCTCATCCGGGCAGGCCAGGAACCCCGAGCCCTTGCCCTTGGCGGCGACGGTGCCGCTGGGACAGCCGAGGTTGAAGTTGACCTCTGTGTAGCCCATGTCAAATATGGTCTGCGCCGCCCAGATGAAGTCGTCCGCATCCCGGCAGAGCAGTTGCGGTACCAGCGTGAAGCCGGGGTTGTTGGCCGGCAGCAGTTCCCGCTTGACCCGCGGCGGCATGACGTGCTCGCGCGTGGGCGAGAAGAAGGGCGCGTAGTATTTAGTTATGCCGCCGAATACGGCAGCATGCGCACGCCTGAAAGCCGCGCCGGTCACGCCCTCCATCGGCGCACAGTAGAGCAAAACGCCCATCAACCCACCTCAAATAAGCTGAAGTTTTCGCCCGCCTTTTTCAAAAGACGGCAGGGTTCTTGGGGACAGCGTCCCCCAGCCGCGCGCCGCAGCGCGCGAAATCCCTCCAATACTCACATCCCGAACCGGGCCGTCACACGCGCACCCATGCCGGAGTTTGTGATCTCAAGGCTGCCGTCGTGGCGGCGGCAGAGTATGTCGCAGATGTTCAGGCCGAGCCCGAGATGGTTTGCGCCGCTCTCGCGACCCTTGTAGAAGGGATTCGCGGCCTTGGAGAGAGCCTCGGGCGAAAAGCCGGGACCGTCGTCCGCTACAGATACAGCCAGCACGGTCTCCTCGCACCAGAGCGAGAGCGTGACGCGGGTCTTGGCGTAGCGCGTTGCATTTGAGAGTATGTTGTCGCAGACCTGCATGACGGTTTCGGGGTCTATGTGTATTTCCGCGCCGAGCCCGTTCGTCACCGTGTCCACCTGCTTGCCGGAGCAGATTATGGCGGCGCTGTCGCCGAGAGAGGATGCAAACTTCTTGGCATCGAGCCATTCGCGGTGTATCTCCGTGTCCTCGAGGCGCTGGAGCCGGCCCATCGCGTCGACGTAGTTTTCAAGGCGCGAAATGTGGCTGCGCATGACGCCTATTTCGAACGCGGCCTCCTCCGGCGTGACGCCGCCGCTTGGTATACTCTCGGCGAGCATGTCCGCGTGGCCTTTGAGCACTGTCAGCGGCGTGCGCAGATCGTGGGCAAAGGCGGCGTTGAGCCTGCGCCGCTCCTCCATCTGCGCCCACATCTCACGCGAGTTCGCGTCCAGCGAGGCACGCATGGTCTCAAAGGAGTCGGTGAGCCTGCCCAGTTCGTCATGGCGCCGGCTCACGAGCTTGAAGTCAAGGTCGCTTTCGGCTATGCGCGCGCTGGCGCGGTCAAGCGCCACAATTGGGTCGCGCAGTCTCCAGCGCCAGAAAAGTACGGCGCAGATTATGAGTGCGCCCAGATAGCAAATGGGCAAAGACGCCGCCTGCAGGACCGAGCAGACGCGGTCCCAGAAGCGGTCTGTGGAGCTGTATTCCGGCGTGATGAAGAGCGAGTACCGCCCGTCGTCGCCGAGACCCACCTCCACGCTGCGCTCTCCGTAATTGACGGCGCCGCGCTCGACAATCTGATGATCGCTGTTGTAGACGATATAGACCCGCTCGGCGTTCGTGTTGACATAGACATCGTAGCTCCCACCATCCGGTATGAGTACCTGCTCGGACATCTCCCGGTACTTGAAGTAAATGCCGAGGCGGTACTCGTCGAGCAGATTTATGGTGAGAGCGCAGACTATGGTGGCGAGTACGGCGGCTATCAGCACGTACCAGACGAAGGCCGTGCGCAGCGACATATCACGCCAGCGCCGGCGCGCCCTGACGCGCCGGTGTCTTGCCCGTTCACGGGCAAGACGAAGACGTCTCCTCACTTCGCCCACTTATAGCCAACTCCCCAGACAGTTTCTATATACTGCTTCTGCGCTCCGGCGGCGGCGAGCTTGGCGCGGATGCGCCGCACGTGTTCAGCGATGACGTTGCTGTCGCCTTCTCCGTCCAGACCCCAGATTGACTCATACATGCGTTCACGGTCGAACACAAGCCCGGGATTCTGTGAGAGAAATTCTATGATGTCAAACTCGCGCCGCGCAAACTGTATGGGTTCTCCGTTGTATGTCACGCTGCGGTCGGAGTAGTTTATAGCCAGAGCGCCGTCAAAGCGCACTTCGCTCGCGCTCATGTGGCGCTTTTCACGCCGCAGATGCGCGTCCACCCGCGCTGCAAGCTCGCTGGGCGAGAAAGGCTTTACCACATAGTCGTCGGCGCCGGCGGCAAAGCCGCGCAGCTTGTCGCCTTCCTCGACACGGGCGGTGAGGAAGATTATCGGGCAGGAAACGTGGGAGCGTATCATGCGGCAGACCTCGAGTCCGTCTATGTCGGGCATGCCGACGTCCAGAAGAATGAGGTCCGGCTTCTGTGAGGCCATGCGCACGCACTCCACTCCGGAGTAGGCGCAGAGGACGTCGTAGCCGCGCTCGCGGAAAAAGTGGGCGAGCATGTCGGTGATGTCGCGCTCGTCGTCGGCTATGAGCAGACGGTCAGCCATTGCTATCTTCCTCCTGTCCTGTTTTTTGGGCCTCGTGCGCCTCGTGACGCGCGCAGATGCGACGGTATATAAAAAGCCCAGTGGCGCTTATCAGCAGAGTTACGCCTATGGCAATCGCTGCAAAGAGATAGTTTTTAACGCCCAGAGCGCCGCCGCCTATGGTGCTGGTGACGACAGAGGGTATGCGCGCCACGGCCGTGATAAAGAGCCAGGTCCCCGGGCCCATGCCGGTGAGAGGGGCAAAGTAACCCAGCAAATCTTTGGGCGTGCCGGGTATGAACATCAGCAGGAACATGAGCGCGTCGCGCTTCTTCGCCGTGTTCAGAAAACGCAGCTGCTCTATCTTCTCAACCGGGAAGAAAATTTCCACGGCTTTGCGGCCGAAACGCCTGACAAAGAAGTACACCATCATGCTGCCGATAACGGTGCCTAGCATGCACAGCAGAGTGCCCTCCACAGCGCCAAAGGCGTAACCTGCGCCCATCTCTATCGGCTCGCCGGGTATTATTGCGATGACTACCTGGAGGATCTGTATGCCCAAGAAGTAAATCCGGCCCATGAATCCTGCACTGTCAACCCAGGCGCGGAAGCGCTCAGGTTCCTGAATGTACTGCAGCAGCGGCCGGCCCACAAACCAGGCTATGGCGAGCGTGAGCAGTATAAATACAGCGATGGATGCGCCGGCGATGATTTTCTTGGCCCGATCAGAAAGCTCGGACCCCTTCCGGTTGGCCATGTGAGGCTCCTTTCATGTACATATCTTCAGCGCCGGGAGCGTGTATTACAGGCCCGGCATAGATCTTTTCCAGCTCAGGCAGGGCGGCAAAATCTGCCGGACGCATCAGGGAGGCGCTTTTAGGCAGTTCAAGCGCGCCGCATTTGGACAGCACCTCAGCCACAAACTGGGAGCAGAAATAGTGCTCTGCCCTTTCGTGAGCTATGTCCAGCTTGCAGAGAGCTGCGCCTATAAGGCTGTAGTGGTAGTGTTCACGCCGCTCGTACATTGTCTCCACACGCCGGCGCACACTCTCTTTGATCGATGCGTCCACGCGCAGCCGGTAGAGCGCGCAGGGGGTGTCCGGGTGGCGGGCAAGGTAGCTGCCCGGGACGTCCTCTCGCACTATGGGCGAGGGCAGAGGCAGATGCGCCCTTTTGCGCGAGAAGCTGTAGAGCTCCGAAGCGCCGTCGCCCAGGCCGAGCGAAACGTGAGTGTATTTATCTCCGGTCACTGCGTGTATCAGACGCGAGTAGACCGTGTTGGAACGAGTAAGTATTATATAAATATAACTCATTGTGCTCATCTCCTGCAACTAGAAATACCCCACGACCTTCAACTTTCTATCTATGAAAGTTTATTTTTTTCTTAACATGGTGAAAAGCTTGTAATCTGTTGGAAAAGGTGATATCATATTTTGCGTGCATACACGAAAGCGCACACTAACACGGCGGCCGGACGAATTTTTATACGGCTGCAAAGAAGAGGAGGAGCAATATGAAACTCAGGATTTCCGAACGCATGTCCAAGCCCGACTTTCAGGGGGATTTCACCGCTCGCATACTTGCCGCTGCTGGTGATCCGTCCATAATATCCTTTGCCGGCGGCCTGCCCAACCCGGATTCCTTCCCCGTCAAGGAGATGGAAGCTGCTGTTACAAAGGTACTCGAGCGCGACGGCGTGCGTGCCCTGCAATACAGTAACAGCGAGGGCTATATGCCTCTGCGCAAGTTTATTTCTGACCGCTATGCCAAGCAGGGCCTGGACTACGCTCCCGAGAACATTATTATAACCAACGGCTCTCAGCAGGCCCTTGATATGGTGTCTGCCTGCCTTATAGATCCGGGCGATGAGATCGTTGTAGAGAAGCCCAGCTATCTCGCCGCTCTGCAGACCTTCCACCTTTATTACCCGAAGGTACTGTCTGTGCCTCTGAACGAGGACGGCATCGACTGCGATGAACTTGAGAAAACCCTCAAGGAGCACGACCCGAAGTTCATCTATATCATACCCAACTTCCAGAACCCCACCGGCCTCACCTACACCCAGGCTGTCCGTGAGCGCGCTGCCAGCATCCTCAAGGAGAGCGGCATCCCCGTTATCGAGGACAACCCCTACGGTGAGCTGCGCTTCCGCGGCGAAGGCGGTAAGACCTTTGCCGAGATGCTCGGTGATCAGGTCTGCGAGATGGGCACCTTCTCCAAGATTGTCGCGCCCGGCATGCGTATAGGCTGGATCGCCTGCAAAGAGCCCGCCCTCTACGAAAAGCTCCTCGCCTTCAAGTCCACCATGGACCTCCACACCAACATCTTCGGCCAGATGGTCATGGCCGAATACCTCCTCGACAACGACCTCGACGAGCAGATTGAAAAGATCAAGGTCATGTACAAGGAAAAGGCCGACAAGATGATGGAATGCATGGCCAAGTACTTCCCTGAGGGCGTCACCTACACCAAGCCCGAAGGCGGCATGTTTATCTGGGCCACCATGCCCGAGGGCCTCGCGGCCGTAGACGTCATGGACTACGCTGCCAAGCGCGGCGTGGCTGTCTGCCCGGGCGACCCCTTCTATGAGGAAGACCGCAACGTGCGCACCATGCGTATCAACTACTCCAACAGCTCCGACGAAGCCATCGAGAAGGGCATCAAGATTCTCGGCGACGCGCTCCGCGAGCTCATGAACAAGTAAGTACTTCCTTGAAATTAGAACCGGCAGGGCGCTTGCCCCTGCCGGTTCCCTTTTTCGGTTTGGAGGCAAAGAAAACGGGATTGGCCGCTGCCAATCCCGTTCTTTTATATTCCGGCCATTTCGGCTTTCAGAGCATTGAAAAAGCTGGCGAGGTGCGATCCGTCTACAAGCGAGTGGTTGCACAGCGCGGTAAAGGGCAGCAGAACGCGCCCGTCGCGCTCGAACCACTTGCCCCAGGTCAGGCGCGGATTCGAGTCTGCCGGCGTGGGCGTGGGCTGCACCAGCGCCGTATAGCTCAGCCAGGGCAGGGTGGAGATGAAATAGAGGTCCAGCCCGTCGCCGTCGTCAAGGCTGCGGTCGGTTTTGGCCAGCTCCTGTTTGGCCTGCGCGTATTCGAGGTACTCCGCGAGCGGCCTGTCTGCGCTCAGCTGGCAGTAGCAGTAGGTGCCGTCGGAGAGCGAGAGCGTGTGCGACGTGCGGCAGAAGTCAAACTCCACTATGCCACCGTCCTCTATGCGGCGGCGCAGTTCGGGGACAGAGTTGGCCGCGCGGGTGACGCACCAGAGAAAGCTCAGGAAAAAGGGATAGCCACGGTCTTCGATTTTGGAGAGGAAGTCCGTGATATCGAGCTCGACCGTGAGGCCCATGTAGGGGTTGGCCATAGAGTTGAAGTACTCGAAGTGGGCCCGGCGCTCATATGTCTCCATGTCTATCTTGTGCTTTTGCATAATCCACCTCACATAAGCGGCGCGAAGACGCGCAGTAGGCTTTGACCCAGCCGCACAATCCAGGGACGGCGCCGGTAGTCATCCAGGTTTATCTCGCCGCTCTTTTCAAGCGTGTCGAGGAAAGCGGCCTTCATATGACCGATGGCGCTGGATTTATACATCCAGACGGCGCACTCGTGGTGCAGGAAGAGGCTGCGGTAGTCCAGGTTTATGGTTCCGCATATACCGTAGACATCGTCGCACACAAAGGTCTTGGAGTGTATGAACCCGGGCGTATATTCGTAAACGCGCACCCCGGCACGGAGCAGCGGAGAATAATAAGAGCGGGTTACCAGATGAACGTACCACTTGTCCGGGATGTGCGGACAGACTATACGCACGTCCACGCCGGATTTCGCCGCACTGGCGAGGGCGTTCATTATCTCGTTGTCCACGACCAGATAGGGAGTGCAGATGTAGACGTAGTGTTTGGCGCGGGAAATCATGTTTATATACGTGGTTTCACCTACGGGCTCGTCGTCCGAGGGTGAATCGCAATAGGGCTGTACAAAGCCGTCGTCAGCTATGCCGCGCAGGGCCTCGCTCTCGGGACGGAAGAGTATGAGGTCGTCGTCCTCGTGGCGTATGTAGTCCCACATTGCAAGGAACATCAGAGTGAAGGAGTACGCTGCCCGGCCGTGAACCCGGACGGCACAATCCAGCCAATGTCCGAAGCGCTCGCGCTTGTTTATATACTCGTCTGCGAGGTTGATGCCGCCGGTGAAAGCGGTGATGCCGTCCACGACGCAAATTTTGCGGTGGTCGCGGTTGTTGAGCGTGCCGGTGGGCACGGGCTGGAAGCGGTGGAAGGTGCAGCAGCGTATGCCGCGCTCCTCCATACGCTTGGGGTAATCGCGCGGCAGGCGCATGATGCAGGAGAGGTCGTCGTAGATAAGGCGCACGTCCACTCCCATGGCGGCCTTACGCGTGAGGACGTCCAGCACGGAGTCCCACATGATACCGGGCTCTATTATGAAGTACTCCATGAATATATAGCGCTCGGCGCTCTCCAGCGCCTCCAGCAGCGCAGGGAAAAAATCCTCGCCTATCGGATAGTATGTGGTTTCCGTCTGTGTGAACACCGGGGAAGCGGCGCATTTTTCAAGGTAGGCAGACTGCAAGACCGCATCTTCACTGTCCAGCTTTGAGGCGGCGTGGCGCTCTATGTACGGAGCCATCGCGCTTTTGTAGCGCAGGTACATGCCGCTGATGCGTTCGCGCTTTCGCTCAGGTATGCGCTTCTTTCCAAAGAGCATGTAGAGCGGAATGCCAAAGAGCGGCAGGAAGGCGATGGGTAGAATCCATGCTATCTTAAACGCTGATGAACCCTCTTGATTGATAATATAAAGCACTGTAACGACGGACAGCACCGTGAACACCGCCTGTACCTGGGCATAGGTGTCGCGGAAATAATAGAGCGTCAGGACCAGCACGGCAAATTGCAGCACTATGAATATGGCGCCAAAAAAGAGCCTGGAGAAAAGCAATTTAAAAAGCCGTTTCACGCAGATTACACACCTTCGCTTTTATTCTGTAACTATTATATCAAAAACAGCAAGTATTGTCGAGGCCGGCTAAAAACCATCACTCGCTTTCGGGGTAATAAATCAACATACTCAGCCAAACTGTTGCAGTTCCTGCGTTGGCATAGGAGTGCTCCACATCAGAGCGAAAGCGCAGGCTGTCGCCTTCAGAGAGGCTGAATCGTTCGCTGCCGGAACTTATATCCACGCTGCCGCTGAACACGGTGACGTACTCCTCCGTGCCTGCCATGTGCGGCTGCGCAGTGAGCGAGCCGCCCGGCTCTATACGTATGCGGTAGGTCTCAAAGTGCCGCTCGTCCTGAAATGGAAAGGCGGGATAGTTAAAGTACCGCCCGCTGTCTTCGACAAGCGGCTCCACCTCCTCCGCGCCGATGAACAGCGGAGCGCTGCTATGCGAGTCCATCAGGCTGGTGAAGGAGACCTTGTAGCCGTTCGCTATCTTCCAGAGCACGGATATGGTAGGGTTCACATCGCCCTTCTCTATTTGGGCGAGCATGCTGCGTGAAACTCCCGTCTCATGTGCCGCCGCATCGAGCGTAAGCTTGCGCCGCTCGCGTATGGCCTTGACGTTGGCACCTACAATCTTTTGCAATTCCAAGATGTCGCCCCCTTGACATTATACAGGACTAAAAGTATAATATAAAAGAAATCCAATATATTGGACTATGCGTTTAGTATACCATTTAAACTCTGGGAGGTCAACATGTTCAACTGGCTAAACTTCCTGTCATACGCGGTGGTCACGGCCGTGACGCCGGGGCCCAACAACCTGATGAGTATGTCCAACGCCGGGCGGCTGGGCTTTAAGCGTGCGTTTCCGTTTAACCTGGGCATCTGGGCCGGATTTACCGTGGTCATGCTGCTCTGTACCTTCTTCTGCGGCGCGCTGTCGGACCTTATACCCAAAATCAGAACGCCGATGCTGGTGGTGGGCGCGGCGTATATGCTCTATCTGGCCTGGAAGACTTTCAAAAGCCCGCCTGTCACGGAGGGGGAAGAGCACACCAGGAGCGGCTTTCTCTCGGGATTGGCGCTGCAGTTCGTGAATCCCAAGATATACATCTACTGCATCGTCTCGATGGAGGCCTATATCCTGCCGTATTATCAGGGAGACTGGCTCGCGCTGGTGCTCTTTGCGATGCTGCTGGCCTTTATAGGTTTCGTCTTCACGCTCTGCTGGTCGCTCTTCGGCTCTGCTTTCAAGCTGCTGTTCTCCAAATACGCACGCGCGACGAACACGGTGATGGCCCTGCTGCTCGTGTACTGCGCGGTGTCGCTGTTCCTATAAAAATATGGCACAGGCTCAAGCCTGTGCCATATTTATTTTGGCATTTACTGTTTTGCGCATAATCCACAGCAGGTCGCTGTTTGCCGCTTGCCGATTATCGGAGTAGAAAAGGCTATTGGGCACTGGACAACAAAATGAAACACAGTGGCATAAGAGCCATAAGTGCGATGCCGCCGAACAGATGCACATGCCTTACCCTCCTGAGTCTACCGGAGCGGTGTGCAATGGCAAGAACTATGGAGGCCAGTCCCAGAAGTATGAACGAGCCGTATATGAGGAGCGGTACAACCAGCATGACCTGCAATTTAACTCACACCACGCCCTGGGCGAGCATGGCGTTGGCGACCTTGAGGAAGCCCGCCACGTTTGCGCCGACCATCAGGTCGCCGGGTTTGCCGACCTCGACGGAGGCGTCGTAGGCGGCGTGGAAGATGTTGTTCATGATGCCCTGCAGCTTCTCATCGACCTCTTCGAAGCTCCAGGAGAGGCGCATGGAGTTCTGCGTCATCTCAAGACCGCTGGTGGCCACGCCGCCGGCGTTCGAGGCCTTGCCGGGGCTGTAAAGCAGTCCGGCCTCCTGCACGGCCGCGATGGCGTCCGGGGTCAGCGGCATGTTCGCGCCCTCGAACACGCCCATGCAGCCGTTGGCGATGAGAGTCTTGGCGCCTTCAAGGTCCATCTCGTTCTGCGTGGCGCAGGGCAGCGCGATGTCGCACTTCACGCCCCAGATGCCGTGGCAGCCCTCGTGGTACTCGCTGCCGGGGACTTCGTCCGCATACACCTTGATACGGGCGCGGCGGCGCTGCTTGATGTCGATCAGCTTCTGTAGGTCGATGCCGTTGGCGTCGTAGACGTAGCCGTTGGAGTCGCACATGGCCACAACCTTGCCGCCCAGCTGCGTGGCCTTCTCGGCCGCGTAAGTGGCGACGTTGCCGCTGCCGGAGACAACGACCGTCTTGCCGGCGAAGCTGTCGTTCTTCATGCACTTGAGCGCCTCTTCCGCGAAGTAGCACAGGCCGTAGCCGGTGGCCTGGGTTCTGGCCAGCGAGCCGCCGAAGGGGATGCCCTTGCCGGTTATCGTGCCGCCCTGGAAGGTGCCGGTGATGCGCTTGTACTGGCCGAACAGGTAGCCGACCTCGCGCGCGCCCACGCCGATGTCGCCGGCGGGTACGTCCGTAAACTGGCCGATGTGGCGGTACAGCTCGTTCATGAAGCTCTGGCAGAAGCGCATGACCTCGCCGTCGCTCTTGCCCTTGGGGTCGAAGTCGCTGCCGCCCTTGCCGCCGCCCATGGGCAGCGTGGTGAGGCTGTTCTTGAGCACCTGCTCAAAGCCGAGGAACTTTATAACCGAAGCGGTGACGGATGGATGGAAACGCAGGCCGCCCTTGTAGGGGCCTATCGCGCTGTTGAACTGGACGCGGAAACCGCGGTTGACGCGGACCTTGCCGTTGTCGTCAACCCAGGGTACGGAGAACTGGATGAAACGCTCAGGTTCGACAAAACGCTCTATGATGCCATTCTGCTCGTATTCGGGATGCTGTTCGACAACACATTCTAAGCTTTCGAGGACCTCCAGCACAGCCTGATGGAACTCACTCTCGCCGGGGTTGCGTGTAAGGACGGTTTCGTAAACACGTTTGAGATACTCGTTAGTAAGCATTTTCAAAAACCTCACTTTTCAATAACGTGGCATTGTGCGTTTTACCCGATGACTCATTATATAACGAACAAGCTAGTATTTGCAAGAGCAATACACGCTTTTCACCATTTGTTTATTCATAAACAGAGTGCCGCGCGGCCTACACGCTCAAACTACGGATGCACCTGCCTCTTGTTGCGAAATACGGTGTGAGTGTAGAAATCCAGGCACATGACAATGTCGTAGCCGCGAACATTGCTGAAAAAAGAAATATCGTCAGCGTACTTCACGACTTCACGGAGACAGCGCAGCCCGCCAGAAGAATTGAAGTAGTATTCTGCAGATATGTGGTCAGTGTGCTCGGTTATAGTGACGTCCAGTTTATACAGCTCGGACACGCGCCGGGCAGTCAAAACGAACGCGCTTGCCGCTTTAGCCCGCTCGGGGATGGGCACGCAGACCCGGTTGCCGTAAACCTCTCTGACTATTTCGTCAAATGATTTAGCCGCAGCCTGTTCGCCGCCGGTTTCGGCAGCAATCAAGTCCTCCCAGTTTTCCCGTGGGTACCTCTTTTCATAAATAATACGTCCCATATCACCGCTCCTATATTAGTAACGCTCAAAAAAACTCCAGTCATCTGGGTATAGTAAGCGTCACCAACAGGTGACGCTTTTTCGCTCGTATAACTCACGTCTACACTATAAACTATAATTTGGCTTGTATTTATTCGACGACAAGAAACAGACTATATTCGTATGGTGCAAACCGTGATGACATTATTACTGTCTATATATTATATATGTGTTTATTAAAAATGTCCATACGTCGTATAAAATTATCCCCATGAGGGGGTAACTCTGTGGAGGTTTATGATTTCGGGTTGAGACTAAAACAACTTCGTGAAGCCAAAGGGCTTTCCCAAGCTCAGGTTGCACGGAGGCTTGATGTTGCCCGCTCTACAATCAGCGGATACGAGCGCAATACAATCACTCCAAGCTTGGATCAGTTAGTCAGCTTGGCGGTGTTGTACAGCGCATCTTTGGACTATATTATGGGCTTAGATAACCGTCGATTTTTGTGCCTCGACGGGCTTAGTGAAAGCCAGCAACAGACTATCAGGGATGTAGTTGACAGGTTGAAGCAGGAGTTTAGAAATGACGGTTGATGACCACCTTTGTCCTTACAAAGGAGCTGACTGCTATGCCAGAGAGAAGCAATTCGTAAACAATATAAGCAAAGCAGCGATGACTAATCGAGTCACCGCTGCTTTTTTAAAAAGACAAAATCGCAACCCAGAGCATTGGTTGCGATTTTGAAAGGAGGGGCAAGGGAGTGAGCGCGGTTTTCGGCAGCAGCCAAGGGCTACTGGCCGGAAACGAAGCCGAACGGACTTTGTCGTGATGTGGGGAAGTACTGTAATGTATGTGAAGAAAAAAGACAAAATCGCAACCCAGAGCATTGGTTGCGATTTTGAAAGGAGGGGCAAGGGAGTGAGCGTAGTTTTCGGCAGCAGCCAAGGGCTACTGGCCGGAAACGGAGCCGAACGGACTTTGCCCCGACGTGGTGCCGGTGGCGGGGCTCGAACCCGCACGCACTAGCGAGGGATTTTAAGTCCCTTGTGTCTGCCAGTTCCACCACACCGGCGTGGCTGCCTCTAATGTTAACATCCCCGGCTTGCCATGTCAAGGCGGGCCGGGTGAGAAAACCACTTGATATCAAGGTGCCCAGTGGGTATAATATACTGATAAATAATATTCTTGAATTCTAGACGGGTGCCTGAGATGAAGTATAGGAAATGGATAATACCCCGCGCGGAGCAGGAGATACCTGACGGACTGCTGGAAGCGGGATTTACGCCGCTGCTGGCGGCGATGCTTGCACGCCGCGGGATGTCGGATCCCGAGGCTGCGAGGGAGTTTATATACGGAGGCGCGGACAGCTTGCTGCCCGCCGAGACTATGGCAGATATGCCCAAGGCCGCCGCGCGTGTGCGCCAAGCTATAGAAGGGCACGAGACCGTAGCCGTGTACGGCGACTATGACGTGGACGGCATAACCGCCGCCTGCCTCGTTACGAGTTACCTGCGTGAGCAGGGACTGAAGTGCATACCATACATACCTGACCGGCTCGAAGAGGGATACGGCCTCAACAGCGCGGCGCTTGACGCGGTCAGCGCGCGCGGCGCGAGCCTTGTTATAACTGTGGACTGTGGCATCACCGCCGTGCAGGAGGCGCTGCACGCAAAAGAGCTCGGTTTGGACCTTATCATAACGGACCACCACGAGTGTGGTGCGGGCGCTCTGCCCGAGGCGCTCGCGGTCGTCGATCCCAAACGCCCCGACTGCCAGTATCCCAATAAGGGCCTTGCGGGCGTGGGTGTGGCCTTCAAGCTGCTCTGCGCCGTGGACGGTGACGCCGAAGCGCTGCTAGAGCGCTATGCCGACCTCATCGGCGTCGGCACGGTGGCCGACGTCATGCCGCTGACCGGAGAGAACAGGTATATAGTCAGACGCGGCCTTGAACAGATGGAACACCGCCCGCGCCCGGGCGTGGAAGCGCTTATGAACGAGTGCGGCGGCAGCGCCAAGCGTATCACGGCCACGACCGTCGGCTTCACGCTCGCGCCGCGCATAAACGCCGCCGGACGGCTGGGAAATGCCGGGCTGGCTGCAAAGCTGCTGTTGAGCCACGGGCTTTTGGAGGCAGAGCCGCTTGCGCAGGAGCTGTGCCACATGAACCGCGAGCGCCAGGAACTTGAGCACGGAATATGGGCCGAGGCGCACGAACTGCTGCGCCGCAATCCTCCCGACGGCCCCATAGTGCTTGCCAGCGAGGGTTGGCACCAGGGCGTCATCGGTATAGCCGCCTCGCGCCTGGCTGAAGAGTTCGGCCTGCCCTGCGTCATGATCTGCGTCGATGGAGAGATGGGCAAGGGCTCTTGCCGCAGTTATGGAAATTTTAACCTGTTTGACGCACTGCGCGCCTGTTCGGATTACCTCGAGGGCTACGGCGGCCACGCCCTGGCGGCCGGACTCACAATTCGCCGGGACCAGGTGTCGCAATTCCGCGCCGCATTGGCAGAGTACTACCGGCACTGCCCGGCGCCGGAGCACCCGGCGCTCGAGTGCGAGCTGTGCATAGAGGACCCGGCCATGCTCACAATGGAGTGCGTGGAATCACTCGAACTGCTCGAGCCCTACGGCGCCGGCAACCCGCGCCCGACGCTGTGCCTCACTGACGTCGTGCTGGAGCGCGTGACGCCTATCGGTGGCGGCAATCACCTCAAGCTGCGCCTGGGCAAGGGTGGCGTGGAGTTCGACTGCGTGATGTTCTCGCGCCGCGAATCTGAGCTCGGCGCGCGAGAAGGGGACAGGATAGACGCGGCGTTTTACCCGCAGATAAACGAGTTCCGCGGGCGCAGGAGCGTGCAGCTCCTGATGGTAGATGTGCGCCGTGCAGATACCTGCCGCGAGTGCGAGGATATACTGGTTTCCGGCGACTTGCCAGGGGCCTGGGAGTGCGAAGCACTGTGCCCGGAACGGCGCGACTTCGTGCGCGTCTGGCGCTGGCTGGAGCGCTCGGGCGGCGAGGTATCCGGAAAACTGGCCGAACTGGGCAGTTGGGGGCCGGAGGGTATGAACCCAGCTAAGACGGCGCTCTGCCTGCGAGCGATGAGTGAAGAGAGCCTGGCCGGGCTGAAGTGCCTGGCCGGGGAGCTCAATATAACCGCCCTCAAGCGCGAGGGCAAGGCCAACCTGGACGAGAGCCCCGTCATGGAGGCGCTGCGCAGCAGACTGGCCGAGTACAGAGAGAGGAGGCGCAAGACATGACTGACGAGAGAGAACTGACTGCAAACGAAACCCAGGAACCAGAGCCTGCCGTGCCCGCTGCGCCGGAACATGCCGCTGCCAGTGCGCTCAAGGACGATGTGCGGCGTGAAATGGAGGAAGTCCGCGATATAGGCGATGATACCGAGTGGGCGCCCATACCCGTGGGCGGTCCCAAGACCGACCACACACCGCTCGACCCCGAGGTGGGTTGGCGCCGGCTCGAGGAGAGGCTGCGCTCGGGCAACATACCCATGAATATGGAGCGCATACGCGCGGCCTACGAGTACGCGTCAAAGCAGCACGCCAGCCAGAAACGCCGCGACGGCTCGCCCTATGTCACCCACTGTATCGCCACGGCCGAGATAATCGCCGAGCAGGGACTCGATGAGGACAGCGTCGTGGCGGCGCTGCTGCACGATGTCATAGAAGACACCCCGTCCACGCATGACGACGTAAAGCGGCTCTTCGGCGCTTCAGTCGCGGACATAGTCGAGGGCGTTACCAAGCTGACCCGTGTGCAGTGGACCAGCCACGAGGAGGAGCAGGCCGAGAACCTGCGCAAGATGCTCATGGCAATGGCCAAGGACATCCGCGTCATCCTCATCAAAATTGCAGACCGCCTGCACAATATGCGCACGATGGATTACCAGAGCAGCGAAAAGCAGCTCATCAAGAGCGCGGAGACGATGGAGATCTATGCGCCCATCGCGCACCGGCTCGGTATGCAGAAGATAAAGTGGGAACTCGAAGACCGCTCACTCTATTACCTCGACCGTGAGGGTTACCGCGAGATAACCGAAGAGCTGTCCTCCCGCATGCCGACACTGCGTAAATTTATGGCGAAGGTCGAAAAGCAGATAGAGGACCGCATGGAGGCAGACGGTGTGAAGGCCACGGTCTACGGGCGCATAAAGCACATCTACAGCATCTACCGCAAGATGTTCGCCCAACAGCTCGACATCAACGGCATCTTCGACCTGTGCGCTTTTCGCGTCATAGTTGACTCAATACCCGACTGCTACAACGCGCTGGGCCTCATCCACGACATGTACAAGCCCGTGCCTGGCCGCTTTAAGGACTACGTCTCCACTCCCAAGCCGAACGGCTACCAGAGCGTACACACGACAGTCATAGGCAGCGAGGGCATACCCTTCGAGGTGCAGATACGCACCTGGGATATGCACCTCACGGCAGAGTACGGCGTCGCAGCGCACTGGAAGTACAAGAGCGGCGAGCAGGGCGTCAAAGAGGGCGACGAGGAGAAGTTCGCCTGGGTGCGCCGTCTGCTAGAAGCGCAGCAGGAGACGGACGCCACCGAGTTCGTCCACGACTTGAAGATCGACATGTTTGCCGACGAGGTCTTTGTCTTCACGCCCTCCGGCGACGTCATAAACCTGCCTGCCGGCGCGACGCCGATAGACTTTGCCTACGCCATACACTCCGGCGTCGGCAACGCCATGGTCGGGGCGAGCGTCAACGGGCGCATAGTCACTTTTGACCACGTATTGCAAAACGGCGATATCGTCGAGGTGCGCACGAGCAAGAGCGCCCCCGGACCCAGCCGTGACTGGCTCCAGCTCGCCAAGAGTTCCAGCGCGCGCACCAAGATCAAGCAGTGGTTCAAGAAAGAGCGGCGTGAGGAGAATATACAGCGAGGCCGGGACATGTTCGACGCCGAGCTGCGCCGCAACGGCCTCACGATGGCCGACGTCAACGACGAGGACGTGCTGCCGCAGATACTCAAAAAACTCTCCGTGCCCAGCCTGGACGAGCTCTTCGCCGCTATTGGCTATGGCGGCCAGACCGCTGTGCGGAGCGTCAACCGCGTCAAGGACGAGCTGGCCCGTATCCGCAAGCCGGAGAAGAAGACCGTGCTCGACAAGATAACAGAGCAGGCCGAAAAACGCACGGCCCGCCCGCAAAAGGCCGTCCACGGCATCCTCGTAGAAGGCCTGGACAATTGCCTCATCAAGTTCTCCAAGTGCTGCACGCCTGTGCCGGGCGACGACATAGTGGGCTTCATCACCCGCGGCAACGGCGTCAGTATACACCGCACCGACTGCCAGAACTACCTGCGCCAGCGCGCCAGCTCGGACAACGAGGGGCGCTGGATACGTGTCGGCTGGGCTGAACACACCACCGACCTCTACACCACAACGCTGCACATAACTGCCGCAGCGCGCGGCGGCTTTATCATGGACATAGCCACCGTGCTCAACGCGATGAACGCCAAAGTCCGCAGCCTATCGGCCAAGGACAACGGTGACCAGAGCATCGCCGTGGTCTCGGTGGAGGTACGTGACCTGGCCGAGCTCAGAGGTATCATGAACCGCCTGCAGAGTGTGCGCGGAGTAAACGAAGTTAGGAGGGCAAGCTCATGAGAGCAGTAGTTACAAGAGTCAAGTCCGCATCCGTGACGATAGCGGGCGAAGTCGCCGGAAGCATAGGCAAAGGCTTCCTGGTGCTCCTCGGCGTAAACGTGAACGACGCTGAGGCCCAGGCAGACAAAGCTGCAGACAAGATCTGCGGCCTGCGCGTCTTTGAGGACGATGCCGGTAAGATGAATGTGAGCCCCGCCGACGCCGGGGCCGAGCTGCTCATCGTGAGCCAGTTCACGCTATATGCCGACGTCAAGAGCCGCCGGCCGGGCTTCACCCGCGCCGCCAGGCCAGAGACGGCGGTGCCGCTCTATGAGCGCGTCATCGCCCAGTGCCGCGAACGCGGTTTCAAGGTGGAGACCGGCGAGTTCGGCGCAGATATGCTCGTTGAGAGCGTCAACGACGGCCCGGTAACCATACTGATAGACACTGACGAGCTGTAAAACGCCGCTCACAACCAACCAAATCGACGGAGGAAAACTATGCTCATTAAAACTCTGCCTGTCGGCCACCTCGAGACAAACTGCTACGTGGTGACCGATGAACAAACCCTCGAGTGCGCGGTCATAGACCCGGGCGCTGAGAGCAACACCATCCTCGGCTACCTCGAGGACAACCACCTCAAGTGCGTGGCAGTCATGCTCACGCACGCTCACTTCGACCACATAGGCGCCCTCGACGCCGTGTTGAGCGAGACGGGCGCCACGCTCTACGTAAACAAGAAGGAAGTTGGCTCCGCGGTGACCGGCATTGGCCGCGGCTTCAAGCCGCCCGAGGGTACGGTGTTCTACGGCGAAGGCGACACTGTCAAGGTCGGTTCCGTCGAGTTCCACGTGATGGAGACCCCGGGACACACGCCCGGCGGCGTGACGCTCGTTTGCGGTGACTCGCTCTTCACCGGAGACACGCTGTTTCGTCTGAGCTGCGGCCGCACGGACTTCCCCGGCGGCGACATGAACGAAGAGCTCAGAAGCCTCAAACGCATTGCGGACCTCCCCGGGGACTACGACGTCTACCCCGGTCACGCCGAGGGCAGCCGCCTGAGCGTGGAGCGCTCGCACAACCCCTACATGCGCCACGCCATAGAACACCTGTAATGTCCAACGCGATAGACTACCTCGACTGGCGCGGCGACGTGAAATTCGATGCCGCGCCTTTCAATGAGATTGATGCGGTGATCTGCTCCAAGCTCACCAGCCTGGACTTCACTGGCATAGTCCCCGCCGAGGGCGGCGCAGCGCTGCGCGACGCCGTTGACGCATATTTCGAGCGTTACGGCGACAGGGATGTGCGCCTGGGCGTGCTGCTGGCTCCGGGCGCGGTGACGATGGTGAAGAAAATGCTCGCCTCGCCCCGCTTCGACGGCCTGAGCATACACGACTACATAAACCGGGTTGACTCCGGCAACACCGAGCAGTTCTGCGCCATGACGCTCGAGCTGCCGGACGGGACGCACTATGTGGCCTTCCGCGGCACGGATGACACCATCGCCGCCTGGCGTGAGGACTTCAACATGAGCTACTCAGACGCCGTGCCGGCCCAGCGGGACGCCGCGGACTACCTGTGCCGCGCGATGGAGCGCTTCGGTGGGAAATTCAGAGTGGGCGGCCACTCAAAGGGCGGCAACCTCTCGGTTTTTGCCGCCATGAAAGCCCCGGAGCAGTTCCAGGAGCGAATCCTGAACGTCTACAACTTCGACGGTCCCGGCTTCCGCGAGAGCGTGAAGAACGACCCCGGCTATATGCGCATCCGCGGCAAGATACGCATGTTCGTGCCTCAGCACTCCCTCGTCGGCGTGCTGTTGGTGAACGACTCGCCGTATGAGATAATCGAGACAAACGAAACAGGCATGGCGGCGCACAACGCCTACACCTGGCAGGTGCTCGGCCCGCGTTTTGTGCGCTGCGACAAGTTCTCGCTGCGCACCCGCGTCTACCGTGACGCCATGCGCGCCTGGGCTGATAGCCTCGAACCTGAGGAGCGGCAAAAACTCATAAACGCTGTGTTTGACGCCCTGGAGAGTACCGGCGCCAGGACGCTTACCGACCTCACCGAGCAGCGCGTGAGGAAGGCCGCCTCTGCCGCGCGCGACCTGCTGGGCGACGAGCACGAGCGCGCCGTGTTCACCGAGAGTATGGAGCTCCTGGCCCGCGCGTACATATCCAGCGCACGAAACACCCTGCCCATCATAAACCACTTCCAGCGCAGAAAGAAGTGAGGAGGTATCCCCGCTGATGAAGGCACCCCTGAAGGCTGCCGCGGCACAGGCAGCCGGAGTACTGCTGGTTTTATCGCTCGTTCTTTTGCACACGGAGCGCGGCCTGAACGAGACAATGCCGGTCTCTGCCAAGCTCGAGGCCGGGGATCTGCCCGCAATCGTCGAAGATGTGCTGGGCCGGGAGCTGTCCGAACTCTCGCTCACGCCGGGGCACATGCCGGAACTGGCGCTGGACAGCGCGCTGGGCCTCAAGAGCGTGGAGCTCGATTTGCTCGCCCCGTCGCGCGGGGGCAAATATACCCGTTACCAACTGCGCATTTTCAACGGGGAGCTCAGCGCTGTGGATTGCGGAGATTATAGAGCGGAAACCGTCACGCCCGCCGGGCCGGTGATAGATTCACTCGCGGTCCTGCCGTTCGAGAGCTTTGAGACTCTGGGCGTGCCGGAGGGCGACACATACCTCGTCAACGCGCCCGGCGCGCTGTACGGCCACGAGACGGCGGCGCGCATGGCTGTTGACGGCCGGGCTGTGAGCTATGTGCCGGACGGCTGGGAGGCTGCCGCCATATCGTGGATAGTGCAGCCCATGAGCGACGGACATGGCACGGGCGGCGACGCGCGGCTGTTCATCTGCGGCTGAGAACAAAAAAATAACCGCCCCAGCGGGCGGCAAAACAGCGCAAAAAAGCATCTGACCCTCACCACTTACTCAGGTGAGGGTCAGATGCATTGATTCTTGGTATCTAACATCATTTTAACCTCTCTTTCTACAGATTTCGGTGCTTATCTGCCTGGGCGCCAATGGAACTTCCTACTTGACCCTCCTTCCGGTATGCTCTGGTAATTCTTTTGGCCCTGAGCCGGGCCCGACTGACATCCTCGGGTCGTTCACTCACTGTTCCGTCTGGATTTGGGCAGTAACCCGATAAGATAAGCTGCACTGGATAGGCTATTTCTTTTGGAGCCGGTACCTGATCCTATTTTGCCTTCAGCCTTTATATTCAGACGGCGCCCGTTTGGTGTTGCGTTAAATTAATCTAGCTCTGCACAAACACGGCTTCAGGCTTTGGTCAGGTGATTTGTAATACAAGCTGCCGCTGTTTTCACTGACAAACTGTTTCAGTGTCAGACGGCTTTTGTATTCTGCCTGGCTTTGGCCAATCAAGTGGCCTTGGACCCATATCCGGCGTGGACGCTTATAAAACCGAAACAGATAATAAAATATAGCATATAATATATGCGGCCTAATGAATGGCCTCAGACCTAGAAGTGGTTTCGGCTTCGCGTCCTGCTTGGCTCCCTGTCTTCACGTATTGCACCCTATCTCCTGTGCTCTTATCTTCTGGTCACAATATACCATAAACGAGATAAATAGTCAACTGCAAATGTACTTATTTCACAAAATCGGCACTATTAACGAAAATGCACACAGGGTCTTGATTCACGAATCGGACTGCGATATAATCATTAATTGGGTGGGCTTGACGCAGCCGGAGATAACCGTCTCCGATTGCGCTTTTTGTTTTTTAACCGTCATTTTGGCCTGCGGGTAAGGGAGCCGTCCGGCACAGCCGGGCGGCTCCCTTGCGTACTCAAAGCAGATACTCCATGTATACGAGCTCGGTGTCCAGCGCGCCCTCGTGCAGCGCGTGGTGGCTGCCGGCCAGGCGGTAGCCGAGCTTCTGGTAAAGTTTTTGGGCGGGTATGTTTTTCGCGTTGGTGTCGAGACGCATGACGCGCTTGCCCTGTCCGATGGCGAGCCCGGTTGCGAAGCCGACCATCAGAGTGCCGAGCCCGCGCCCGGCCATGTCGGGCGGGACACACAGGGTGTGTATCACCAGCACCTCGCTGTCCGCGGCCGGATAGAGCCAGGGTATCTCGTAGTACTCGGCGGCCTGGTGCGAGTTCACTATCATGCTCGCGGCGAGCTTGCCGCCGAGGTAGTAGACGTACATATCTCCGCGCTCGACACCGCCCTCGGCGGTTGCGCGGGTGGGGTAGAGCCCCTCACGCCACTGGGTTGTGGAGCCGTGGATGCGCTCGTGCTCGAAGAGCGCGGAATAGCTTTCAACGATTGCATCGACGTCCGAGGCGGTGGCTTTGCGTATCATGTCAAACACGTCCCTTCACGTTTTTGACATTGTAGCACCGCCCGGGGCGGTTTTCAAGCCTTGCGGCCGGCCAGCTTCCTGACGCCCATGACGCCCAGTGCAACAACGGCGGCGGCGCCTGCGAAAGTTATAAATTTCTTCATGATTTTGCTCTCCTTATTCGCGTTTTCCGGTCTCCCGGTATGCGAAAAGTATAGCCGCCAAATGTTTACGCCCTGTTAACGAGACGTGAATGATATATTTAAGTTGTAACGCGCCGGTGAATTTTTCGCCGCTAAGTCTCCAAAAACGCCCTCATAACCGCCCTCACCGCCTCACGCTGCCCCCCGCTAAGCCGGCGGTAAACCTCTATCATCTCGACCTCGTCGGCGTTGAGGGCATAGTTTTCAATTTCATCCGGCTTGAACCGCAGCTCCGTGTATCCAACGATATAATCTATAGTTGTATTGAAATACGTTGCAATTCGTTTCAATGTCTCTATGTCTGGTTCAATATTGTGATTTTCGTATTTGTTTATTGATTGCTGGCTTACTCCGATGGCTTCAGCCAACTGGGTCTGAGTAGTTTTGGTGGCCTTCCTCAGCTCTTTCAAATTTTCAAGCATCCGCAAACGCCCCCTTTATGTACATCCTAACAACTGGGGGGTGTTAATTAAAACTCCGTAAATTAGAAAAAAAGCTTGATAACAACTTCTTGTTGTAATATAATATTCCCTGACAAAAATAAAGTTGTTGATTTTGCTAGCTTTGTGCTATACTAAGGGGGAATATGTAAAAATAGGGAGCGGTAGTCGGCATTATGGAAAATATAGAAATTGCTTATTTGACAACAGGCAATGCCTCTAAGTTGTGGGTAATGCCTCAAGAAAAAATCCGGAAATACTGTAGAGAGGAAAAGGTGAGAGGAGCATTTATGGAAAAAGGTAGATGGCATATACCAAGAAATGCCATGCCGCCTGTTGAAGATGACGTTGTTTACAAAATACTAATCTACATTTTATTAGTTAATTCCAGTTGCTTATATGAAGACTGTAAGTTGGATATTGACCCGCAAGAGTTAACTCAAGCGATCAACTACATGAGCGATTTTGGATATATAGAATATAGTACTGGCGATAGACTTAAAGACTGCCAGCTTACTACGCAAGGGAAAACATACATCACGAAAAAATTTGAAAAATTATCAGAAAAGCTAAGCAAATTACAAGCCGTAAAAATACTACAGACATTTGGAAACATTGTACAAGTGTTTGGCACTATTGCGAATTTACTAACTCCATTATTAACAACAATTTGATGGATAATTTGGCCTAAGGGGTATTAAAATGAAGAAATCCATTATATCACTACTGCTAATTGTGTTATTGTTTGTATTGATTTCGACATCAGCACTCGCTGACGTCGATTCGCAGCCGCCGACCATCGTTGAAGGTAGTCTGAAGGTTGATAAAACAGAAGCCACTGTTGGCGAAACGGTTACAGTTACTGTTGAGGCTACAGACAATGTTGAGATTGATAGAATTCATATCTCGCTTTGGAATATAGATTCAAGCGAGCAATATCAAGGACTCATGACCAGAATTGAAGATAAAGATACCTTCGAATTCAAATTCCAAGTAAACGAGTATACACCCCAGGGAATGTGGACTGTAAGAAGTATTTCTGTTTATGACACTACGGGGAACTATGTATCTTTTTACTCTTACGATGACTCCTACGGTTTTAATGTAACTGGAACCTCAGGTCCGATAATAATAGGTCTTGACGATATTTCGGTTAATAAGACCGAAGCTACAGTAGGCGATACCGTAATCATCGCAGTGGACATTCAGAGCGACAGAATAAGTCATGCATCTTTGTCTTTGACTAACGAGGACTCTGGAATGAATAAAAATTTTCTTGATATGTCATATGATGAGTCGCTAGGAAAATATGTATATGAATTTACGATAGATGAAGATACTCCATCCGGATACTGGAGCATTGGATTTATTAATGCAAGCGATGAGAACGGATTTGGTATAGCAGCGTGGGCAGGGAGTACAGACATTGGGTTCAATGTCATAGGAACAAATGCGGATGCGCAACCTCCTGTAATCGATGATTCAACTTTGAAATTTGATAAGGAAGAAATACAGTTTGGAGAGCAGGCTGTTTTATCTGTAAAGATTACGGATGATCGACAGATGGGTAGAGTGGTATGCTCAATTGATAACTATGAAACAGGAAAATTGTTGGCTTATCCAGAGTTGACGTATAATGAAGGAACGGGCCTTTATGAGCTCATTTTTAAAGCTGATGAAAGCATCCCGTCAGGCCATTGGAGATTATGCTCGATTCATGCTCATGATGCGCAGGGAAACCTTTCTCTTCATAACTACTATTCAAGGGACATCTACATCTTGGTCAAAGGTGAAAATGACCATGTGTATGAAACTGACGAGGAAATAGCACCTACATGCACGAAATCCGGGCTCACAGAAGGCTCCAGCTGCAAAATATGCGGCAGTGTTTTAGTAGCACAAGAAACTATTCCTCCGACTGGACATAGCTTTACAAATAAAGCCTCATATAAAATGGCAGCGGCAGCCACATGCACCAGTCCCGCAACATACTACGTCCAGTGTGACAACTGCTATGCTATAAGTGAAGACAAAACCGTTGCTGTTGGGGACGCTCTTGGACATAGCTTTAAAGCAAATGAAGAATATTGCACGAATGGCTGCGGCACTCCCAACCCGGACTATGTGCCGACGTACAATCCGCCATCAGTCAAGCCTGCCGATCCAGAGGACAATGAGCCTATATCCGAGGCTCACGCCTTCGACGACGTCCCGGCGGACGCCTACTATGCCGACGCGGTGAATTGGGCGGTTGCGAACGGGGTCACTACCGGGACGGGCTACGGCACCTTCAGCCCTGACGCGCCGTGCACCCGCGCCCAGGTTGTCACCTTCCTCTGGCGCGCGCTCGGCTGCCCCGACGCCTCCGGCTCGGGCGGCTTCAACGACGTCGACGCCGGAAGCTACTACGCCGAAGCCGTCGCCTGGGCGGTCGCGAGCGGCGTCACCGACGGCACCGGCAACGGCGGCTTCAGCCCGAACGCCGTCTGCACCCGCGCCGAGGTCGTGACCTTCCTGCAGCGCGCCCTCAACGGCCGCGGCGGCTCCGCCGGCTTCGCCGACGTCCCCGCTGACAGCTACTACGCCGGAGCCGTCGCCTGGGCGGTCGCGAACGGCGTCACCGACGGCACGAGCGCGGACAGCTTCAGCCCGAACGCCGAGTGCAGCCGCGCGCAGATTGTCACATTCCTCTACCGCGCCGCGGCGTAAACGCCGTAAACAGCAAAAAAGCTCCCCTCACGGGGAGCTTTTTTTCTTACATTCACCGCTCGCAGAGCCAATAGTGCGCGCTGTAGGGGGCGAGCTCGCTGCCGCCGCCGAAGTCGTGATCTTCGCCGGTGAGCAGGTCGACGGCGCGGCCGCATTTGGCGTCGAAGTGCGCGGTGTAGGGCGAAGCGTCCGCGTTGACGGCCACGAGTACGCGCTCTCCGTCCACGCTGCGCTCGAAGATGTATTGCCGGTTGGTCAGCAGCACTTCGGCGTACGCTCCGTATTGCAGGGCGCGCGAGGCGTTGTGCGCGCGTATCATGGCCGAGAGCCTGTCCGTGAGCGCGTTCCACTCCGGTTTTTCAATCGCCGGGCGCAGCGCCCAGTCGCCCTCGGACTTGTGCCCGCTCACACCCCACTCGCTGCCGTAGTAGACGCAGGGTATGCCCGGCATGCCGAGCATCAGCGCGTAGAGCACGGGCAGGTGTTCCGGGTTCCTGAGCACGCTCGCCGCGCGTGTGACGTCGTGGTTGTCCGCGAAGCTGAAGAGCCGCTTGCCGCGGTAGAGGCACCAGGGCTCGCTGCCGAATTGCCGCCGCAGGCTGTGGCCGATCTCGAAGAGGTTCATGTCGTTGAGGCTAGAATAGAGGCCCTTGTAGCACTCGTAGTTGGTGCAGCTATGGCACTTGCCGTCGCCGACCCAGCGGTTGTAATCGCCGTGCAGCGTCTCGCCCATGAGGAAGAAGTCCGGCGCAAGGCCGTCGCAGTATTCGCGCAGGCGGCGCAGAAAGCTCTCATCGAGGCAGTAGGCCACGTCGAGCCGCAGCCCGTCAACGCCGAACTCGTCGCGCCAGAAGCGCACCGTGTCGAGCAGGTAGTCCACGACCGCCGGGTTGCGCAGGTTGAGCTTCACCAGCTCGTAGTGGCCCTCCCAGCCTTCGTACCAGAAGCCGTCGTTGTAGCAGGAGTTGCCGTCAAAGCTGATGTGGAACCAGTCCCTGTAGGGCGAGTCCCAGCGCTTCTCCTGCACGTCTTTGAAAGCCCAGAAGCCGCGGCCCACGTGGTTGAACACCGCGTCGAACACCACGCGCATGCCGTGCGAGTGCAGCGCGCTGCACAGCTCGCGCAGGTCGTCGTTTGTGCCGAGGCGAGTGTCAACGCGGCGGTAGTCGCGCGTGTCGTAACCGTGCGCGTCGCTCTCAAAGAGGGGGTTAAACAGCACCGCTCCGCAGCCTAGTTTTTCAATGTGGGGTATCCAGCCGAAGATCCTGCGCAGCCGGTGTTCGGGTACGCCGTCGTTTTCCCTCGGCGCACCACACAGCCCCAGCGGATAGATTTGGTAAAATACGCTCTCGTCGTACCACATGGCAAAGCCCTCCAATCATGTGTTGAGGACATTATAGCACAGGTCTCGCCGCCGCGCCACTGCCGGGTGTGCCGGTTGACTTCCACCTGGAAAAAGTATATTATACAATCACACAGCAAGAGAGGTGCAGAAAGGGTGAATCAGTCTTGAAAAAGGTTCTGGCGTGCCTTTTATCAATGGCAATAATGCTGAGTTTCATACCGGCACAGGCGCTGGCAGATGCCGGCCCGGGCATGTACGCAAATTGGGACGATATAAGCGGCGTGAGCAATCTTATCCGCGGCCAGACAATGGGCGTTATTAATCAGCCAGAGGTGAACGGCTACGTCGTTGGGGGCGAGAGCGCTTACTATATCGCAGACACTGGCGTAACGATACAAAGCGAAAGCCTTAACGTTGAGCTTATCAATCAGGAGTTTTACAGCTATAACGTCTACAAGCTCTCTCCGGGGGAAAATTATAGCGGCGTCGGCGATGTCGAGCTGAGCAGCGGAGGCGGCTTCCCGGTGGTTTTCGAGGGTTATACGACCTCAGAGCCGGAGCCGCCGCAAGAGATGGGCGCGATGTACGCCTATTACAATGGCGAGTACGTCAGGCTTGAGTTCCGGAATTTGACCACGGAGGCAGACTTGGACACTGAGTATCCGGTGTATGGATACATAGTCCCGCCCAGCTATGACGCCGAGGCCTATTATGTCTGCCCGCAAAACTGGACGGTCTCGGAGAAAATACAGCCGGACGGAAGCGCGGCCGTGAATCTAACCCCCGCCGGTACGAGAGAAGACAATGCCGTTTACAGGCTCACGCCCGGCGCGGCGTATGGGGAATACGGAGACTTTCACGTAAAAGATGAGAACGGCTCCGGCATGGATATGGGCGTAGTTTTCGCCCGCGGGACGCTGGAAGCGGAGCATGCGGCGGCAGACGGCGAGGTTGTGCAGGCCCATGGCAATGACTATTACCAGCCCGTTTCGTTCAGGTATGAAGGCGATACCTATTACCTCGGTATAACCGACGCGCGGCAGGTCACGCAGCCGTATGACATGGGCGGCATATATGCAGCGCCCGGACAGGTGGACTACTGGAACGTCTGCGTGGGGTTCTGGCACCGCGACGCAAGCGGCTATGCGCTGGTGGACGCTCAGACACGGGATGAGCTGCTAGCGGCGTTCGGGGACTCGCTGCGGCTGAGTATCTGCGCCATTGACAATGAAGCGGCCGTCATCCCGGCGCGGCAGAATTTCGTATCCACCAGCGGATGGCTGCCTGCCGCCACCTGGGTGTTCGACGACGACTGCGACGGCAAGTGGGAGATAAGCGCCAGCGGCACGATAAGCGGCCGGACGCTCACCGTGTACACGCTGTTTGGCAGGGAAGTACGCGACGTAATAGTGAAAACCTTCAGCGCCGCGGATGGCGTTGAGGCTATAAACAGTTGGCTGGCGACTGTCGAAGAGGGACAGGACGTGGATATCACGCTTGGCGCGGGTGAATTTAACGGCGTGATAGAGCTGTCGGCGGGAGTGAACGCCACCATCCGCGGCACTGCGGGCTCCGATGGACAGAACCTGACGCAGCTCCACGGCGGCATCTGCTTCGGTGCTGGTTCGCACAGCTATTTTGAAAAGCTGGACTTTGTGGGCGCTGGCAAGGACAACAGATACAGGCCGGACGGAGAATATAACTACGCCGTATACAGCGATACGCAGGGGCTGGCGACAGCGGCCAACTACCAGCGCTGCAACTTCAGTGGCTACTATATCGCCATCAACGCTGTCGGCAGGTTCGGCTGCATCGGCGACGGGCTCGGCAGCGTTTTCGAGCAGAACCACATAGCCTTCAGGCTGGACGCCTCCACCGGCGACGGCGGCGCGAACAACCACATGACGGGCAATGTGTTCAGGGAAAACGACATTGCCATGAGCTTCGAGGGCTTCGCTGCGGACTTCCCGCCCAGGCACTATGTTTTCAGGGACATATCCTTCATCGACAACGAGACGGACGTATATAACCGCAGCGGCCGCAACATTTTCCTGCCCGGCAACTATTTCGTACACGACGGCGAGAGACGACTGGAGGCCGATACCGGCGGCGACCTTGATGTTTGGAGCTGGAACGCCAATTTTGTCTCCGTTTACCCGATTGCATCCGACCGGACTTTTGAACAGTTTGACTATGATTTCGGGCTCGAGACAGTGGTCCTCTCCAATTCGAGGGGCGCAGAGTTTTTAATACCTGCAAAGATACTCGCGGGCATGATTTTTGATCTCATCCTTGACGAGGGAGCCGCGGATATCTATGGCGCGAGGATAAGCTTCCCCAACCGCACCGCCAGTTCTAATGGCGGGACGGCGGTTTTGGCAGAGGAGGGCGAGGAGAGCTTTGACCCCACTGTCAAAATAGAGCGCACAGATACGCAGATCAAGATAACGCTCAACAAGATTCCAGGTAGCCTTGCGCCCACGGTCACGGTGCCCTGCGAGGGCTGGGAGAACGCGCGCGTCAGCTTTGACGGCGCGACGCTGGAGAGCGAATTTGCCGGCGAAGCCGTGAGCTTCACCGCCGCTCAGGGCGGCACGTATACGATAACCAGGGCCGAAGCTGAGCTGGAACGCCCGCCGGTGATAAGCGTCCCCTCAAAGCCTGATGACACGGAGGACGAGCCTGAGACAGAGACGCCCGCAACGCCTGTCTTCGACGACGTGTCCGAGGACGATTACTTCGCCGCAGCGGTAGACTGGGCCGTGGAAAACGAAATAACCGCGGGTGTGAGCGAGAGCTCTTTCGCGCCCGACGCGCCCTGCACCCGCGCGGAGGTTGTGACCTTCCTCTGGCGCGCGATGGGCATCCCCGAGGCAGAGGGCACATACAGCTTTGACGACGTGGCCTCCGGCAGCTACTACAGCAAGGCCGTGCAGTGGGCGCAGGCAAACGGCATAACGGGCGGCGTGAGCGATTCGCTCTTCGGTCCCGGCGAGACCGTGATCCGCGCGCAGGTGGTGACCTTCCTCTGGCGTGCCGCGGGCAGCCCGCAGGTGGAGGGCGAAGCGTTCGGCGACGTGCCGGAGGACGCCTACTATGCCGCCGCCGTGCGCTGGGCGGTGTCGCTCGGCATTACAACGGGCACGGGCAACGCCACATTCAGTCCGGAGGAGACCTGCACTCGGGCCCAGGTGGTCACCTTCCTGTACCGGTTCCTATCACAATAAACAGCCGCTCCGGCCGGAAGCATTGGCTTCCGGCCGGAGCTTTGTTTTGCGGCTTTGTACCTACACCGGGAAATTTTTTGCCTTGCCGGAAACCAAACGCACCTCCGGAGCATCTAATTAGTGAAAGCCGGTTTTCAGGAAAGGACGTTTGCCTATGACAAAAACCGAATTTACCGACGCGGTGCTGGCGGCAGAGCCGACGCTGTATCGCGTGGCGAAGTCCATGCTGGGCTCTGAGGCCGATTGCGCCGACGCCGCGCAGAACGCCATACTGCACGCATGGGAGAGGTTGGACACGCTGAAAAAGCCGGAGTACTTCAAGACCTGGCTGGTGCGCATACTGATAAACGAGTGCAAGGGCGTGCTCCGCACGCGGGGACGCTGCGTGCCTCTGGAACAGGACGCGGATGAGGCTGCGCCTGAGACAGATGGAGAACTCTACGCCGCGCTGGCGGCACTGGACGAAAAATACCGTCTGCCCGTCACGCTGCACTATATAGAGGGTTTTCGCACAAGCGAAATAGCCGGCATGATGCGGCTGCCTGAGGGTACGGTCAAGACCCGCCTGCGCAGGGCGAGAGAAATTCTACGCAAAGAACTGGAAGGAGCGTGCTACGCATGATGAATAGAGAATTTTTCCCCGAGGTGAGCAATGAGTTTGATGCGCGTGTGCGCTCTGCCCTTGACGCTCTGCCCGAAAAGAGGTGCGCCCGCCGCATGACAGCCGGAAAAGTGGCTGCCATTGCGCTTGCTGCGGCGCTTTGCCTGGGCGGCGGGGCGCTCGCCGTGAGCGGGGCCTTCCCGCTGCTCTTCCCCGGAGACGGCGGCGAGGCCGTGAGCGGTTACGTGCAGACGCCCGTCGAGCCGGTCGCAGAGAGCGAAGATTGGCGCCTGACAGTGGACAGCGTGCTCTTCGACGAGAGCTCGCTCACCGGCCTTGTGAGCCTGCGCTTGGAGAAGCTCAAAGGCGACGGTGCGATGCCGTTCAAAATAGCCGAGCTGCTGCCGGAATACCAGAACCAGCCCGGTATTAGGTGGACATCGCTGGCAGAGACGTATTCAAACGATGAGGGGGAGTGCTGGTTTGACGTTTTGGACGGGGACGCAAACTCCGGCTTCACTGGCCCGTTCTACCTCGACACAGAGCGCTCGACCGAGAACATATACTACCTCGAGGCCGCGCTGATAGCCTACCCGGACTACGAGTCCGATGACGCGCTGACTCTCAGCATGCGTCAGCACGGCGAGGACGAGGCGGTGTTGTCCGTCGCCCTCCCCGAACCGCGGGCCATGCCCAGCGTGCAGAGCGGCGACGGGTCCGTCACGCTCTCGCAGATTGGACTGCGCGTGGAACTGGACACTGACGAGACCGCGGTAGACGTGATTGACTACGCCGCGCTGCGCATGACAGACGGCAGCGAGATTGTGATAATCGACGAAGCCAACGACATCGACCGCACACTCTACGCGCTCGGCGGCTCGTCCGTCGCGGCCGAGGGCAGCCCGGACAACGTTGCAACCTATCTGCTTGCCGTCACGCCGGAGCTTGAAAACGTGAGCTCGGTAGTGATAAACGGCAGCGAATATGCCCTTCAATAAAAACCCGGCCGGAAGCAAGCGCTTCCGGCCGCTTGTTTTGCTGACAGCCGGAGAAAATGATAAATTTGAAAAAAGTGAAGCGGGTGTGCAACAATTTGCCATCCCGGATTGTGTATAGGTCAGAGCGGCTCGATGAGCGCTCCAGAACACAGGAAAGGAACCTACCTATACATGAAAAAGACTGTTACATCAATTATTTGCGCGCTTATCCTCACTTTGACGCTGGCGGCCTGCGGGGCCGGCAACGGTGGAACTGCGGACAAAGAAAACGGTGAAAACGTACAGATACCCGCGCCCTGGACGGACTACGACAGCGTGGAAGAGGCCGAGGCCCAGGCCGGGTTCGATATAACCGCCCCTGAGCGCATTGGTAACTACGAATTTGACTTCGCCCGCGTCTTTGACGACGGGATGCTGGAGCTAATCTACACCGGCACCGGCGGCGACAGTGTGAGCGTCCGCAAAGCAGAAGGCAAGGGCGACATCAGCGGCGACTACAACGAGTACGCCGCCGTGACATCCCTGAACGCCGGCGACGCTCAAATAACGCTCAAGGGAGATGCGCAGGACAGCTACACACTGGCGCTGTGGAGCGCGGACGGATATTCTTACTCTCTGTCGCTGACAACGCCGATGACAGAGAGCGAGTGGCTTGAGCTTATAGAGGCAAATATGCAATAAAAAGCCGGCCGGAAGCAAACGCTTCCAGCCGGCTTTTTGCAGCACTTACTCGGCGGTGAACATGTCCTTGCTCAGGCCGCAGACGGGGCAGACCCAATCCTCGGGGACGTCTTCCCAGGCAGTGCCCGGGGCGATGCCGCTGTCGGGATCACCAATGGCGGGGTCATAGACATAGCCGCAGGGGCAGACATACTTCATGGTACAGTCTCCTTTCGTTATCTGTAGGGGAGGGCAGGGCGCCCTCCGGCGTTGAATACGTAATTTGTACACAGGGGCGGGCAGGACGCCCGCCCCCACATGGGTTCATATTATATTGCCGTTCCAATGCCCGCGCAGACTGCGCGGCGCATTGTCACCGGACACAGCCCTAATTACTCGCCGAAGTAGCGCTTCAGCAGGCCGGCGAAGGCACGGCCGTGACGGGCCTCGTCGCGGGCCATCTCGTGGACGGTGTCATGGATGGCGTCCAGGTTGAGCTGCTTGGCGAGCTTGGCCAGGTCGGTCTTGCCGGCGGTGGCGCCGTTCTCGGCCTCAACGCGCATCTCGAGGTTCTTCTTGGTGGAGTCGGTGACGACCTCGCCGAGGAGCTCGGCGAACTTGGCGGCGTGCTCGGCCTCCTCCCAGGCGGCCTTCTCCCAGTAGAGGCCTATCTCGGGATAGCCCTCGCGGTGGGCGACGCGGGCCATGGCCAGGTACATGCCGACCTCGGTGCACTCGCCGTTGAAGTTCATGCGCAGACCCTCGAGGATCTCCTCGGGAGAGCCCTGAGCAACGCCGACAACGTGCTCGGCGGCCCAGGCCATCTCGCCCTCAGCCTGCTTCACGAACTTGGAAGCGGGAGCCTTGCACTGCGGGCAAGCCTCGGGGGGATTCTCGCCCTCAAAAACATAACCACATACGCTGCAAA
>CAKNRQ010000021.1 GCA_930990965.1 uncultured Clostridia bacterium | reverse complement strand
AGGCCAAGTTCCCCGCCATGTACAACGCCTTCTGCTACGGCGCGCCCCCGCACGCCGGCATCGCCCCGGGCGTCGACCGCATGGTCATGCTGCTCGCCGGCGAGGACTCGATCCGCGAGATCATCCCCTTCCCGATGAACAAGAACGCCCAGGACCTCATGATGGGCGCCCCCGGCGAAGTCACCCAGAAACAGCTCGACGAGCTGCACATTGCCATTGTAAAGGACGAAGAACAATAACTATAAGCAAAGCGGCCTGGCTTGTTGCCGGGCCGCTTTGTTCTGTGTATAATTATAAGAAAAGCGTGAAAGGCGGTGCGAGATGAGAAAAGACGTTTATCACATGATAGACTGGCTGAAGGCGCATGCCGACGTAGAGGAGATCGACTATGAAACCTCGTTTTCCAAGACATTCAGGCACTTTGAGCCAATGAACGTCAGCAATTCAATCGCCAACATGAAACTCAGGATACCACCTGAGGAGTATCAATTCATCGCCTTCAAGCTCCTGGACACTGAGAGAAACAGAGAGTATAACAAGGACGTCGAGGAGTGCCACATGCCCTTCGCCTTCGTCATATTTGAGCTGAAAACCGGCTACTTCAATTCATGGTCGGCGAAGCTGGCTCTGGAGATGACAATAGAACAGGGAGTAGACGAAAACGCCGGCAAGGACTCCGTTGAATATCAGCACTATGACTTCTGCCTCAAAAGTTATAACGCGCACGAGTATTGAGCTTGCGTACAAACCGCTACATTGAAATCTGCCCCCCGGCGCTGTTTGCCGGGGGAGATTTATTTGACGGCGCAGGCAAGCTGTGGTAGTATCTTATTGAGAGAGAACGCACTTGCGATGGGAGGCAAAAATATGCAAAACCGCGTACTTGAGAAGTTCCGCGCCGGGGAGAAGAGCATCGGCACGTTCACGCACCTGCTCAGCGCTCCGGCCATTGAGGCCATGGCCTACACGGGCCTGGACTACGTCATAATCGACATGGAGCACAGCCCCATTGTCGCCGAGCACGCGGCAGAGCTGGTGGGCGTCGCCGCCGGGGCGGGCATTGCGCCCTTCGTGCGCGTGGACGCCATAGAGCGCAGTCCCGTGCTCAAGATGCTCGACGTGGGCGCGGCGGGCCTGATTGTGCCCGGCGTGGAGACCGTGGACGAGGTCAAAAAGCTCGTCGAGTACGCCAAATTCGCCCCGCTGGGCAACCGCGGCTACTGCCCGAGCCGCGACGGCGGCTGGGGTATGGCTGACTGCTACGCCTCCGGCCTCACCGGATATATGCAGCGCGCCAACGCCGAGACGCTGCTCCTGCCCCAGTGCGAGACCATGGGCTGCCTTGAGAACATCGACGAGATACTCGGCATCGACGGCGTGGACGGCATCTTCATCGGCCCCTTCGACCTGTCCATCGCGCTGGGTATTCCCGGCGAATTCACGAACGAGCGGCACATAAACGCCGTGGCGCACGTGCTCGACGTGTGCCACAGGCACGGCAAGCTCGCCGTCATGTTCTGCGGCAACGCTGAGGCCGCGAACGGATACTTCAAACAGGGCTTCGACTCCGTGACCGTGTCCCTGGACATTGCCATGCTCGCCGATGCGACTGCCGAGATGGTGAAGAAATCGCTGAACTGAATTTTTACGGCCCCGCCATGCGCTTGGCGGGGCCGCTTTGTATTTAAAGGGGAGGGGTAAAATGGTCTCAAGGATACGCTCGCTCGGCATAAAGGGCATAGGCGGCTATGAGGTCTCGGTCGAGTGCTCGACCGCTCAGGGGCTGCCGGATTTTAGCATCGTCGGCCTGCCGGACACGGCGGTCAAGGAGGCACGGGACCGCGTGCGTGCCGCGATAAAGAACTCGGAGCTCAAGTTCCCTGTCTCGCGCATCACCGTGAACCTCGCCCCGGCTGACACGCGCAAGGCCGGGACGACATACGACCTGCCCGTCCTGCTTGGCATCCTCGCCGCGGCGGGCGAGATAAAGGAGCCGCCCGCGGACTGCGCGTTCATCGGTGAGCTCTCGCTGGCCGGGGACCTGCGGCCGGTGCGCGGCGCGCTGCCGATGGCGATAGCGGCGCAGAGGGCGGGCGTAAAGCGGCTCTTTGTGCCCGAGGGCAACGCCAGCGAGGCCGCCTTCGCCGAGGGTATAGAGGTCTACGGCGCGAAGAGCGTGACGCAGCTTTTGGACTACTTCCGCGGCCGCATCGAGCTCGACGTTGCCGCGCCGCCGGACGTGGAGGCCATTCGTGTCCACGGCCCGGACTTTTCCGAGGTCAAGGGCCAGGCCAACGTCAAGCGCGCGCTGGAAGTCGCCGCGGCGGGCGGGCACAACATACTCATGGTCGGGCCGCCGGGCGCGGGCAAGAGCATGCTCGCCAAGCGCATAGTGTCGATACTGCCGGACATGAGCCGCGAGGAGATGCTGCAAAGCACCGAAATTCACTCCGTCGCCGGGCTCACCAGCAGTAACCACCCCGTCGTCGCCGAGCGTCCGTTCAGGGCGCCGCACTACACAATTTCAGCCGCCGCGCTCGCAGGCGGCGCGCAGTTGCAGCCGGGCGAGATGAGCCTTGCGCACAACGGCATACTCTTCCTTGACGAGCTGCCGGAGTTCCACCGCGACGTGCGCGAAGCGCTCCGTCAGCCGCTTGAAGACGGCACCGTCACCGTTTCGCGCGTGGCGGGCAGCGCCACTTACCCGAGCCGCTTCATGCTGGTCTGCGCGATGAACCCCTGCCGCTGCGGCTGGTACGGGCACCCGACGCGCAAGTGTACCTGCACCAAGTCCGAGCTCAAACGCTACCGCGCCCGCGTCTCGGGCCCGCTGCTGGATCGCATAGACATAGCCGTCGAGGTGCCCGCGCTGGAGTACGCCGAACTCTCCGGCAAGGCCGAGAGCGAGCCCAGCGCGAAGATAAAAGAGCGCGTGGACGCCGCGCGCGAGCGCCAGCGCCGCCGCCTCGCCGGTAGCAGCGCCGACTGCAACGCGCACATGGGCCCGCGCGAGATGGAGACCGCCTGCGCCCTCACGGCTGAGTGCTCCGCGCTGATGGAGCAGGCCTACAAGGCCATGGGCCTTACCGCGCGCAGCTATGACCGCATTCTCCGCGTCGCCCGCACAATAGCCGACCTCGACGGCAGCGAGAGCATAGCGCCCGCCCACCTGGCCGAAGCGATACAGTACAGGAGTTTCGACCTGGAAACGGAGGAAGAGTAAAGCTTTTGTAACTTGACATTCTCTGTAAACATGCATATACTTTGATTAGTTATCCGAGTACAGGAGGGCGCCCTCCTGCTGTCCTTCCCGCAGGGAAGGACAAAAGAGCCTGAAATCAATAACCGGCGCATACCCCATGCACCGGTTATTTTTCATCTGGGCGGTATTGCAGTATGTCCTCGACCCGGCAGCCCAGTGTGCGGCACAGGTCGTTGAGCGTGGACGTGGAGATGTTGCGGCCCTGCTTGAGCGAATCCAGCGTGCCGCGGCTGAACGAGTGGTTTTTGATGAGCGCATAAGTTGTAACGCCCTTGCGCCTCATCGTCTCCCAAAGGGGCTCATATGAGATAATAAAAACCACCTCGCTTCGTGGCTTCTATTATATTTCTGCAAAAGGTACTTGAGTATGCCCGAAATATAGGGAATACTTCAAATATAAATCCAAGCGCAATAACACACACATATTGGGGAGGAAAACGGTATGAAAAAACGGTTGTTAACCGTGCTGTTAGCAGTGATACTAGTAGCAGCACTGGGGACTGTTACAGCGTGGGCTGAGGAAAGGATGGTTGTCGCAAAAATAGGTGACGAAACGTATACCTCTTTAGGAGCGGCAACAGCAGCCGTAGAAAATGGAGAAACTATTGTTTTGCAAGGCAACTATTCACAGACAAGCTCCGATTTAGTTGTTGGGAGCGTGTCAGGTGAGATTAAGTCATTTAATCTTGACCTAAACGGTTACACGCTGAGCAGCACCGGCATGGTTTTAGATCTGTACAATGTCGATTTGACAATTATGAACGGTACAGTTCAAACATCTTATGAGGGAACTGCGGCCATCTGGTGCAACAATGGCGCAGCGCTGACAATAGCTAATAATGCTGAGGTAATAGCGGCCGATAACAGCTTTGGTATTGGTGTGTATGGGACAAGTTCTTATTATTCAGACAACGTGAAAATTGTTGTTGATGGCAAGCTGTCTGGAGCTAACGGACTTACCATCAATGGTAATATCACACAGGAACACTCTGATAATATTTCGGTCGATATCAACGGAACGATCGATGTCAGCGGTGTAGGACTTTATCTTGCGGGCTATGGCGTAACAAATGTTTCAAGTACGGCTAAGATTAGTGGTAATACTGGTATAGAGATCAGGAGCGGCGATCTGGTTGTTGACGGTGCCACCATTACTGGTGGTGAAACCTTCGCTATTCAGGCGAATGGAAGCGGAAGTACCACAAGCGGGGCCGGTATTGCAGTATCGCAGCATACCACACAACAGCCAATTAATGTAAATATTATTTCTGGCGAAATAACCGGTGCAGTGGCTTTCAATGAAGCTAATCCACAAAATAATGGAGAAGACAAAACCGAACAAATCTCCATCAGTATAACCGGAGGCGAATTTACCTCTACTGAAGAAGGCAAAGACGCTGTCGAGAGCGCAACACAAACAGGATTTATTACTGGAGGCACGTTTAAGGATTCCACGGGCTCCAGCAGCGACATAAGTAAATATTTACCAGAAGGCGCAGCGCTGGGCCAAAATGACAGCGGAGAGATCGTGACAGACGAAGCTGTCGCCGTCGCGGAGATCAACGGGGTGCCGTACACCTCCCTTGGTGCTGCCATAGCGGATGTTGAAAATGGCGACATTATAACGGTCACTAAAGACATTCCGAATGCCATTGGTATTAGCGTTCCTGAGGGCAGTTACTTCACTATCGATTTTGGTGACCATACTTATACTTTGAGTGCACCTGGCGCAGGCTCGAAGGGAACGGAGACGAGTGGATTCCAATTCCTAAAAAATTCTAATGTAACGCTGAGGAACGGTACGATCAGAATTGCCGAGGGTAATGCCTCGTTTGTACCAACCGAAGATAGAAAACCGATAATGCGAATCATTCAGAACTATGCCAATTTGACACTTGATGATATGCATATATACGCCGAGAATCAGTACGGTGGCGAGGATTACACAATTAGTCTAAATTTCGGCAGCATACATTTCAAAGGAGATACGGACGTAATCACCACCAGCAATGACACCATTGCGTTTGATGTATACTTCTGGGATAATGCTGCCTACAGTGACGGCCTGGACGTTACTTTTGATGATGATTACACGGGTACAATTAATGGTATCATACTCTATGACAGCAAAGACCCACAAAAAGCCAAACTTACGGTAAATGGTTACGGATATATTGGAGATATAGATATATCTGCGTCCACTAGTAAGGGCCAAACAATAACAGTTACCGGTGGTACTTTTGGAACTAGCGTTGCAGATGTTGCAGATACGCCAGATTATGAGTTGTCCGGAAGAACCGGTTACACATACTATGACTCTCTTGAGGATGCTCTTGAGGCGGCTGATGAGGGTGATACGATTACCTTGGTCGGTGCCGAAGAGTCAACGACTCTTTATGATGTATCAGTAGTCAATAATGGTACGACTATCGTAAAGCTTAGCGTGCCAGTTGGTACAGAGTACGCTCTTCCTGAACTGTCTCGCTCAGGCTATCGCTTTGGCGGGTGGCGCGGCAGTGACGGACATGTTTACTTGGCGGGAGAGGTTGTCACTATCTACTCTGAAATGACCTTCACGGCTATCTGGAACGCCGTCAACCTCCCCACCTCTCATGAGATAGAGCTCATCGTCTCCGACGGCGGCGAGGCCAAGTTGAGCCTCACAAACGCCTCGGAGGGCGCGACTGTAACGGTCACCGTTACGCCCGACGAGGGGTATGTGCTCGACTATATCACCGTGGACGGGGAGCGGATTTCCGGCACGAGCTTCACCATGCCGGACCACGACGTCACCGTGCGCGTGTACTTCACGGACGGCGCGGCAACCCTGCCCTTCACCGATGTGGCCTCTGGCGCCTGGTACTATGACGCAGTGGCCTACGTCTACGAAAACGGCCTGATGGACGGTGTGAGCGACACGCTGTTCAACCCCGACGGAGAGATGACGCGCGCGATGGTCTGGGCGATACTGGCGCGCCTGGATGGAGAGAGCGTGACCGGCGATGATTGGGCTGAGAGTGCGCGTGAGTGGGCCGTGAGCGAGGACGTTACCGACGGCGAGAACCCCGACGTGGCCGTGACGCGCGAGATGCTGGTCACCATGCTCTGGCGCTACGCCGGCTCACCTGCGAGCAGCTACAGCCTGGATGGCTGGAGCGACGCTGCGGATGTGTCCGACTGGGCGGCCGATGCCATGGCCTGGGCTATTGAGAACGGGATAATCACCGGCGCCGGTGAGGACGTCCTGGACGCTCAGGGCGGCGCGAGCCGGGCCCAGTGCGCAGCGATACTGATGCGGTATCTCGAAGGCTGAGTCAAAATGAACAAAACTGCCCGGGTAAACCCCGGGCAGTTCTTTTTTCCAAAGCCCCCGGCACAGCCCCGCGCCGCTTGCGTTTATATGTGCATTGTGATAGAATACACTGTAATTATGCGTAAAGTGATGTAAAGGTGGTTTTCTTGAAGGATATCATACTTCTGAAACAGGGCGAGGTTGTGCTCAAGGGGCTCAACAAACGCTACTTCGAGCAGAAACTGCTCGCCAATATAAGGAAAAGATTAAAGCAGATAGGCAATTTCCATGTCTACTGCGTACAGTCTACAGTGTATGTCGAGCCCGAGGACGAGAGCGCGGACATGGACGCCGCTTTCGAGGCCATGCGCCACATCTTCGGCATTATTGCGCTCACGCGCGCCGCGGCCTGTGAGAAGAACGAGGACGCCATTTTCGAGAAGGCGCGCGAGTATCTCAAGGAGGACATGGAGAACGCGAAGAGCTTCAAGGTTGAGACCCGCCGCTCGGACAAGAGTTTCCACATGACCAGCATCCAGCTCAGCCAGTACGTGGGCGGCCTGCTGGCCGACGCCTTCCCGGACACGAAGGTCGATGTGCGCCACCCTGAGCTCGTCGTCCACCTCGAGGTGCGCGACTACGCGGCCTATGTCCACGCCGCGCCCACGCCCGGCGCGGGCGGCATGCCCGTCGGCTCCAACGGCCGCGCGATAACCCTGCTCTCTGGCGGCATAGACTCCCCGGTCTCCAGCTATATGATAGCCCGCCGCGGCGTCAAACTCGTGCCGGTACACTTCTTCAGTTTCCCGTATACGAGTGAGGCGGCCAAGGAGAAGGTTATCGAGTTGGCGCGGCTGCTGGTGCCCGCCTGCGGGCCCATGTGCCTTCTGGTCGTGCCCTTCACGCACATACAGGAGGAGATGCGCGCCAAGTGCCCCGAGGAGTATTTCACGCTCGTCATGCGCCGCTTCATGATGCGCATTGCGGACATCCTCGCCGACCAGAACTCCTGCAAGGCCATAGTCACCGGCGAGAACTTGGGTCAGGTGGCCAGCCAGACCATGGAGGCCATGGCCGTCACACGCGCCGTGACCGCAAAGCCTATTTTGCAGCCTCTGGTGGGTATGGACAAGGAGGAGATAGTCCGGCACGCGCGCAATATAGGCACGTTTGAGACCTCGATACTCCCCTATGAGGACTGCTGCACAGTGTTTACGCCGCGCCACCCGCGCACCAAGCCGCGCCTTCAGGACGTGGAGGCCGCTGAGTCGGCGCTTGACATAGATGAGCTCGTCCGCGAGGCCGTGGACGGCGTTGAAAGGATATGGATAGACATTGAAAGCTGAGATAATTTCCGTCGGCACCGAGCTGCTTCTCGGCACGACCATAAATACCGACGCCTCCGACGTCGCGCTGCTCCTGAGCGAATACGGCATAAACGTCTATTGGCAGACCGTTGTCGGCGACAACCCGGGCCGCGTAAAGGAAGCGGTCACGCGCGCCAAAGGCCGCGCGGATATCATAATCACCACCGGCGGGCTCGGCCCAACCTGCGACGACCTCACCAAGAGCGCGCTCGCCGAAGCCTTCGGCTTGCAGCTCGAACTCGACAAGGGCGAGGAGCGCTGGCTGCGTGAGCTCTGGGTGGAGCGCGGCTACACTAGCATAGAGCTCACGCCCAACAATTTCCAGCAGGTCATGCTGCCCGAGGGTTCCACGGCTCTGCGCAACGACTGGGGCACCGCGCCCGGCTGTACCTTCAAGGCCGACGGCGTGCTGGTCATCATGCTGCCCGGACCGCCGCGCGAGTGCAGGCCCATGCTCGAGTACCGCGTGAGGCCGATTCTTGCCGGGCTCTCCGACAGCGTCATAGCTTCGCACAACATCCACTTCTTCGGCATAGGCGAGAGCGAAATGGAGTACAAGCTGCGCGACTACATGGAGGAACTCACGAACCCGACCCTCGCGCCCTATGCCAAAAACGGCGAGTGCCTGGTGCGCGTCACGGCCAGCGCCCCGACCCGTGAAAAGGCCGAGGAGATGATGGCCCCCGTGATAGAGCGCGTCAAGGGCATGTTCGGCGAGCTGGCCTACGGCATGGACAGCGCCAACCTCGCCGAGTATACGACGAAGCTGATGATAGAGCGCGGAGTCACCGTCGCCGCGGCAGAGAGCTGCACCGGCGGCGAATTCACCACCGCCATAACGGATATCCCCGGCGCCAGCGCCACGCTCAAGGGCGGCGTCGTGGTGTACACGGACGAGGCCAAGCACAAGCTGCTCGGTGTGCCGGAGGACCTGCTGCGTGAGAAGGGAGCCGTGAGCTATGAGGTGGCCGTGGAGCTGGCGCGCCGCGTGCGCGAAAAGCTCGGCAGCGACTTCGGCGTGGGCATAACGGGCCTCGCCGGTCCCGACGGCGACGGAGTACACGAAGTCGGGACGGTGTTCATCTCGCTCGCGGACAAGGACCGCGTCTGGGTACGCGAAAAACATATATCACACAGGGAGAGGGCCCAGGTGAGGCTCTATGCCTGCCAGAACGCCTTCGATATGATAAGACGCTACCTCGACGGCTATGATGTCGGGGAGATAAGGGTGGATCCATGAAACTTTACATGGTCAGACACGGAGAGAGCATCTGCAACGTGCGCCGGCTGCTTTACGGACGCACGGACTGCGCTCTCACTGACAAGGGCTGCGCCCAGGCCCGTGAAGTGGGCGCAAAACTAAAAAGCGAGAAGATTGACCGCTGCATAGCCAGCCCGCTTATACGCGCGGCTGAAACGGCGCGCCTCGCGCTCTGGGACCGCGACATACCCATCGAGCTCAACGACGGGCTGATGGAGCAGGACATGGGCGAGTGGGAGAACGTGCCGTTTGAAGATCTGGTGCGCGAGCAGCCGAAGCTCTTGGACGAAATGTTTCAGGACTGGACGAGCGTCGTCCCGCCGGGAGGCGAGAGCTATGAAACGCTGCGTGAGCGCGTGCGCGGCGTGCTGCGCGGCATTATCGAGCGCGACGAGGACACGCTTATAGTCGCGCATAACGGTCCGCTGACCACGGCGATGATACTGCTGCTGGACATGCCGGACACGAGCGTGAACAAGCTCTGGTTTGAACAGGGCACCTGGTCGTGCGTGGAGATCGAGCGCGGCAGGGCCAGGCTCAAGTACTTCAACAAATAAAGCCTCAGCGCAGGAAGGGGTACATAGATATGGAAGACAAGGGCCGCAGCGCGGGCAAGACCGTGCTGCATGTGCTGGCCTTTATAGTCATGGCGCTCCTGTTGCTCGCTCTCGGATGCCTCGCGGCGATCTATATGGCGACAAAGGGGCCGAGCGAGGCGGCGCGCGCGGACGTGGTGAATTGGGCTTCGGAGCACAGCCTGAGCTTCGCCGCAGAGCTCTTTCTCTCCGACGAAGAGGTGGACGCAATCCTGAACCCGGCCGAGACTCCCGACGCCGGTACCCAGGATGAGACGCCGTTCATCGTAGTGACCGAAGGGCAGGCTGAAGCCTCGCCCGATCCGAGCGAGGAACCCGCAACAAGCGAAGAGCCCGAGACTACCGAGAGCCCGGCGCCCAGTGACAACGGAGAGGAGGCTGCGGCATGAGCGACGAGAAGAACGTGTTTGACTTCCACGGCCTCTCTGACGACGAAGAGCTCGAGCGCCTGCTCGAGAGCGTGCGCCGCGATATCGGCGAAGCCTCTCCCGAGCCGTCGCGCCGTGAGCGCACGCCTGAGCGCGGCGAAATAAGCGGCGAGCGCAGCGCCCGCCCGGAACCGCCGGGAGAGCGGCCCGAGCGTACGCCTGAGCGCGCGGCGACGCCTGCGTCCAGGCAGTCCCAGCTCAACCAGCCCAGGCCGAGCTCGCACCGTGCGGCCCAGTCGCGCACGGCCGTAGAAGAGCGCGAAGCGCCGCGCCGCCGTCCGGAAGTGCAGAGAGACCTGCCGCCCGAGCGCGAGCGCATAAGGGTGGTGCACCCCGAGGACGAGCAGCCCGTGAAGAAGAGCCGCTTCGGCCTGGCGTTCGGCATATTCACCGCCGTACTGGCCGTGCTCATAATAGCCGCCTGCACCGTGCTCTGGTTCTACCTGGACGCCTACGAGTCCACGAGGCCGGAGCAGGCCATGCAGGAGTTCGCCCAGCTCGCGGACGAGGAGTACTGGTCCAGCGCGGTGGAGGGGGCCTTCACCGTGGGTGAGACGCCGTTTGAGGACCGCGAAGAGCTCATGGAAGAGCTCTGCATGTCCGTCATACGTGAAAACCCGCTCGAGTGGCGCGAAGACGAGGGCTACAGCGCGGACAATATGGTCTATATGGTTTCGGCCGGAGGCAAAGACATCTGCCGCGTGACTCTCGACGAAATGACCGAAAACGGCGACGCCGGATTTGGCTTCACCTATTTGCAGGTCACCCGCGTAGAGCTGCTTGCAAGCTTCACCGCTCCCGAGGCGCACGAGATAACGATAACCGTCCCCGCCGGAGCAACCGTGAGCGTGAACGGCGTGGAGCTCACAGACGACTACATCGACGCCGAGATGGCGATAGATAACGCCGCCCTGCCTGACTTGGAGGCGAACATAGCCGACAGGCTCTACACAGTCTACACCGTGACCGGCCTCTATGCCCCCGTCGAGGTCTCGGCCGTGGACGCGGACGGCGAGAGCATAGCCGTGGAGGGCGAGGCGACGGATGAGAGCGTGACGTTTGCTCTGGGCGAGGGCCAGCTTGATTACCGCATACTCGTCCCCGAGGGCAGCACAATCAGCGTCAACGGTGTGGAGCTCGACGAGAGCTACAAAACCGGTGACACTGTCGTGCCCGCCTTCCTGGAGGGCTTCTCCGACTACGGCACCCTGCCCGAGCTCGAGCTCTGGCTTGTCGAGGGCCTGCACACCCAGCCGGAGATTACCGTCACCAACGCCGAAGGCAGCTCACTCGATGAGCCGGTGATAAACGGCACCGAGCTGGCCTTCATGACCGGCGCCGATCAGACCCTGGCCGACAGCCACTCCGGCGAGGCCCGGGATTTCATGAGCGCCTACGCCGGATACATAAGCGGCGAGGCTGGCAGCGATGAGGATTACACCGCCCTGCAGGCGCTCGTCCTCGACGGCAGCGCGCTTGACACCGCGCTCGCCGAACTCAATGCCGACTACGCCGGCACCGGAGTGAGCGTGGAGCGCGTCTATGTGCGCAGCGACAGCTTTGTCAGCATTGGAGCCACCTGCTTTATCTGCACGGTCGACGTCGAATACGGCCCGGCTGAAGAGGGCGGCGAAAACAGCGAGACCGCCTATACCGTGGTCTTCGTCATGAACGGCGGCATTTGGCTCGCGGCCGAAGTCGTAAGTTGAGCAATAAAAGAGACGGCCCGCAGGGCCGTCTCTTTTCAAAATTGTATTTACAAATCGTGAAAACCGGTGCATAATTTAACTGTGACTACCCGGCGTTCGGCCGGGAGAAATCCAACGCGAGAGGAGAAACTATGAAGTCTAAAGTCTACTTTACCCGGGAGATCAGCCCGGAAAAGGTCGTAGAGATGTACCACACCCTGGGTGTTGAACTGCCCGGCAAGGTGGCTGTGAAGGTACACTCCGGTGAGAAGGGCAACCAGAATTTCCTCCGTCCTGAGTTCTGGAAGCCAATGGTCGAAGAGGTCAAGGGCACTATAGTCGAGTGCAACACCGCATACGGCGACGCCGCCGGCGGCGTGCGCGACAACACCCCGCAGCATTTGCAGCTCATAGAGTACCACGGCTGGAACAAGTATTTCGACGTGGACCTCATGGACGCCGAGGGGCCCGACGTGGTCTGGGAAATCCCCAACGGCAAGATACTCAAGCAGAACCTCGTGGGCAAGGATATTATGAACTACGACTCCATGCTGGTGCTCGCCCATTTCAAGGGCCACCCCATGGGCGGCTATGGCGGCGCGCTCAAGCAGTTGTCCATAGGCTGCGCCTCCCGCGCGGGTAAGGCACTCATACATTCGGCCGGTGTCACCGACGACCGCTACGACTGCTGGAAACAGCACGCGAGCAACGTCGTTTTCCCCGAGGCCATGGCCGACGCGGCCATGAGCGTGGTCGAGCACTTCAAGGGCAAACTCGCCTTTATCAACGTCATGAAGAACCTCTCGGTAGACTGCGACTGCTGCCAGGTCGCCGAGGATCCCTGCATGAAGGATATTGGCATCCTGGCTTCCCTCGACCCGGTCGCCATTGACCAGGCCTGTATGGACCTCATCTACAGTTCCGATGACCCGGGCCGCGACCACTTTGTGAAGCGCGTCGAGAGCCGCAACGGCATACACACCATCGAAGCCGCCGCAGACCTCGGCTACGGCAGCCGCGAGTACGAGCTCATCGAGATGTGAGATGAAAAGACAAAGGCCGCCGTAAGGCGGCTTTTGCCGTATTTAGAGGTATTGCGAGCGGAATACCCTGCCTCTCTTCAGCCCGCCGCTGGAGAGGTGTTCATGGAGCCCGGCCGGGCCACTCTCAATACGCGGCAGAGCTGGTGTGCCGTAATAACGCGCTGAAAGCGCCGTATCAACCGGAGGTTTGGTGCCTTTTCACGTTGGACGGACTATAATATACGCCGGAGGTGGAGCCATGGACAACGTGAAAACGGGGGCGCTCATAAAAGCGCTCCGGCTTGAGAGGGGCTTGACGCAAAAGCAGCTCGCGGAAAAGTTAAACGTCACCGACCGTGCTGTGAGCAAGTGGGAGCGCGGCAAAAACGCGCCTGACATAGCATTGCTCGAGCCGCTTGCGGAGATTCTGGGCGTGACCGTGCTCGAACTGATACGCGGTGAGCGTGTTCAGAGTGAGAGCCGGACGGAAGTGGAGAGCGCCGCGCTGGAGGTCATAGATTACTCCCTGATTGAAATCAAGCGCCGCCGTCGCGAGCGCAATAAGAGTCTCATAGCGACCGCTGCCACGCTGCTTGTGATTGCGGTCTTCGTGCGCTTTGCAATCTGGCAGGCAAGCGAATTCGAGGCCGCAAGACAGGTCTCGCCCGACGGTGAGTGCACTGTCGTGGTGTATAACAGGGAATTCGGGCAGGGCAGGGGTGGTTTTACGGATACTGAGGGCGTGGCCCTCTCTGTATATAAGCCCGGGGGCCAGATACACATAAACTACGGCGAGTGTACCTTCCGCGATCTGGCCTGGGCGCCGGATTCGACCATGTATGTCCTCGAGCTCGAGGACTGGGGCGGCAACGAGGGAATCACGCTCAAACTCAGCAACATGGTGATAAGTTCCGAGAGGGAACTGGACGTATACATCTCCACATCCGCTGTAGCGGCGGGGATTATTGCAGACGCGGAAACGGCAGAGTTCGACTTCATCCGCTGGGCTGAGGACAGCGTACACATGCTCATACGCTACGAGGCAGAGAGCACGGGCTACTTCTGGTACAACTATGACACGGGAGAAATAGAGGGAATTTTGGAAATTTGATTTAACCGGGACAACATCTGTCCTCCGTTTGCGTCTATAAAAGTGAGGGGGGTGAGCGAATGGATGACGAGCGGATAATTGAGCTATACTTCGAGCGCGACGAGCAGGCGGTACAGGAGACGAGCGGCAAGTACGGCCTCTACTGCATGGGCATAGCGTTCGGCGTGCTGGGTGTGCCCGAAGACGCCGAGGAGTGCGTCAACGACGCGCTGCACGCCGCGTGGCAGAGTATACCGCCGGAGCGACCGGCGTGCCTTCGCGCGTACCTGGGGCGCATAGTCCGTAACACTGCCATCAGCCGCTACCGGGCCCTGCGCGCGAAAAAGCGCTTTGACGGCACGGAAGTCCTCCTCTCCGAGCTCGCCGAATGCGTGCCCTCGCGGAATGACGTCGAGGAGATCATGGAGCGCAAACGGCTCTCGGAGCTGATAAGCGCCTGGCTTGACACTCTACCGCCGGCTGACAGCGCGCTCTTCGTGCGCCGCTACTGGTATGGCGAGGGCGTGAGCGAGCTCGCGCAGGAGTGCAAATGCGCGCCGCGGGCGCTCACGCAGCGCATGCTCAGACTCAGGCGAAGGCTGAAGACCTATCTGGAATCGGAAGGAGCGAGCAGATGAAGGACAACTCGGAAAAGATGTATGACGGCGTCACGGACATCCGCGACGACCTGGTGGAAAACGCGAAAACCCAGAACATAAAGCCGCCCAAAATGAAGCGGCCCTGGTGGACGGCGGTGATAGCCGCCGCACTCGTGGCGGCGATCTTCGCCGGCGAAATGCTGATGCCCGGCGGCACGGGCGTGAACGCTTACGCCATAAGCGAAGCTACATACCCGGAGATGGCCCAGTACCCGGACGAGTACTTGTACATGCACGCAGACGGGAGCTTTGACTCGGAGGGTTTCTCCGCGGCCTTTGACCCCTGGTTCGAGGACGTACAGGCCCAGCGCAGGCCGGACGGCTACGCCGACGGGCTTGAGGCCTACTTCAAGCGCAGCACGGAGCAGTTCCTCAGCGGCGCGGAGGGCGAAAATGTCACGTATTCGCCGCTGAACGTCTACATGGCCCTCGCCATGTTCGCAGAGCTCACCGACGGCGAGAGCCGGGCGCAGATACTCTCCCTGCTCGGCGCGGAGAGCATAGAAGAGCTGCGTCAGCAGGCCAATGACGTCTGGAACGCGAGCTACCGCGACGACGGCGCCGTGGCAAGCATACTGGCCAGTTCGCTCTGGCTCAATCAGGACGTGGAGTTCAACCAGGAGACGCTCGACACCCTCGCGGAGAACTACTACGCCTCCAGCTACAGTGGTGAGATGGGTTCTGATGATTTCAACGCCGCGTTGCAGGACTGGCTCGACAAGCAGACCGGCGGCCTGCTCAGCGATGAGGCCGGCGAAGTGGAGCTTGACCCCGAGACCGTATTGGCCCTGGCCACAACCGTATATTTCCGCTCGAAGTGGACGAGCGAGTTCAACGAGGACAATACCAAGACCGATGTGTTCCACACTGCCTCGGGCGATGTGGACGCCGAGTTCATGCACGCCAGCCGCAGCGCCAGCTATTACTGGCAGGAGCGCTTCTCGGCCTCGTACATGGGCCTTGAGAGCGGCGGCAGGATGTGGTTCATACTGCCCGACGAGGGAGTGAGCGCCGACGAGCTGCTCGCTTCCGGCGAGTACATGGACCTGGTGCTCGACCCGGATGGCTGGACGGACCAGACCTATATCATCGTGAATTACGCCGTGCCAAAGTTCGACACGAGCTCAAAGTTTGAGCTCTCCGATGGGCTGAAGGCCCTCGGTGTCACCGACGTCTTTGACGACGCCGTAAGTGACTTCTCGCCCATGACGGACATGGATGGCATCTATCTCTCCCAGGCCGAGCACGCCGTGCGCGTGGCCATAGATGAGGAGGGCGTCACCGCCGCGGCCTATACGGTCATGGCGAGTGCAGGCACCGGCTCGCCGCCGGAGGAAGAGGTCGACTTTACGCTTGACCGGCCGTTCATCTTCGTCGTGACAAACCCGAATAACGTCCCGATGTTCATCGGCATAGTCAATAACCCCGCGTAAAAAAGTAGGCCGCCCCGTCCGGCAAAGGACGGGGCGGCTTTTCGCTGCTGTACACGCAAATAAAAATCGCCGCATACGGTTAACGTATGCGGCGAAGTGGCGGAGATGGAGAGATTCGAACTCTCGAGGAGCTTTTGACCCCTACACGATTTCCAATCGTGCGCGCTCGACCAACTACGCGACATCTCCACGGGCTGCTCGAACTGAAAAGCTATTCAGTTAGCGCTTAGCGCCCGTATATAATATATTATTTCCGCGATAAAGTCAAGTGCAATTTGCGCCCATCGCGCGCAAAATAAGTTCACGCAGCTCACAGGAGCGCCGGCGCTCGGCGTTGGACAGCTCTTTCAGCGTCGTGCAGAGTTCGCCGCAGGAGTTGGCCGCCGCCCGGTTTAGGTCCTCGGCCAGCTCACACGAGGACAGATAGGCGCATCTGAGCGCGCAGAGCGTGCCCTGCACAAGCGCACAGGCCTCGGAAGGCGCGCAGCAGCAGCCGGTCTGCAAAAAGTTCTCGGCAGTGAGGCGGCGTATTAAGGCGCACTCCTGCGCGGCCATGCGGGAGAAGCGGGCCGAAGCCGAGGGGCAGCGCCGCGCCAGCGCACAGTAGAGCTCTTTGAGCCTCGAGGCCTTGTCGATCAGCGCGCACAGGTCTGACGGTTCGGGGCTCTCCGCTCCGGTCACGCGCCTCCACACGCCGTCAAAGCCGTTGAGGGCGTCAATGGTGTCAGCGTACATGTGTAAAGACCTCCCGTTACATTGTATGCACCGCTTGCAATACCGTGCGCTATGTGAGATAATTCAAAAAAGAACATCTGTTCCAGACGCGGTGTTGTACTGCCAAATGCCATTTTGGAGGTAATCACATGAAAAGGCTCGCGTCCGCAATTCTGATTTTATCCCTGCTGCTCACCGCATGCGGCACTGGCGGTGAATCGTCCATCCCCGGCGTGACCGCGGAGAACTACCCGCGCATCGACGGCAGCGCAAACGCGCTGGGTATCATACGGCTTGTGTTTGAGCGCGTACACCCGAGCTACAGCGGCGACGCTTACCCCGTCGAGGCCATGGGCGCGCAGGCGGCTTACCTGGAGCTCATCGCGGACGGGCTCGACCTTGTAATCGCGCCGTATGCCAGCGCGGATATCCTCGCTGAGAGTTCGGAGGTTGGAGTGGAGCTGGAATTTATGGAGCTCGGCGGCACTGGATTTTACGCCGTGACGCGCGCAGATTTGCCGGACGGCCACCCGGCGCGTGCGGTGGCCAAATGGCTCACGAGCTCTGAGGGCAAGACGGCAATTTCCGGGCTGGAACTGCCGTCGCCGGAGCCAATAAATACGCCCGTTCCGGAGGGAAACATCCCCGGAGTGACCGCGGAGAACTACCCGCGCATCGACGGCTCGACGTCCACGCTGGATATAGTGCGGACAATATACATAAACGCGCACTCTGACTGGCAGGGGGAGGACCTGCCCAGCGAGGCCATGCGAACCGTGCCCAGTTACCGCGCGCTTATAGCGGGCGACCTCGACCTCATAATCGTGCCGTACGCCAGCGCCGATGTGCTCGCCGAGGCCGAGACCGCGGGCGTGGAGCTGGAGTTCACAAAAATTGCCGCCGAAGCGCTTGTGTTCATCACGCCTAAGGACAACACGGCGCAGAACATCACATACGATCAGGTGCGGGAGATCTACCTGCACAACGGCATATCTAATTGGACGGCCCTGGGCGGGCCGGACAGGCAGCTCGTGCCCATATGCCGCAACGCCGACAGCGGCAGCCAGTCACAGATGGACAACCTCATCCTGCATGACGAGCCGATGGCCCCGGAGATAGAGGACAACTATCTGGAGATGACAATGGACGGAATGCTGACTCAGGCGGCGTTTTACCACAACGGCGGCCTGGACGGCGAGCCCAGCAACTCCTACGCGCTGGGGTACACGCTCTTCACCTATCTCCGCGGCTATGAGAGCTGGCCGGCCGAGGAACTCAAGATGCTCGACTATGAGGGCGTGCCTGCGACGGAGGAGACGATTGCCAGCGGGGAGTACCCGCTCTCCGACGGCTATTACGCCGTCACGCGGGCCGGTTTGCCGCAGGACGACCCCGCGAGGGCGGTCGTTGACTGGCTCCTCGGGCCCACAGCGGAGCAGGAGCTGGAGATTTACGGATACTTTACCGTTAAAGAATAAGCTTTGGGGGTATACAAATGGCAAGATTTTTCATGGCCGGTACCAACCTTGACGGGGGCCGGGCCTATATACGCGGCCGCGATGCCGAACACGTGCGCGTGCTCAGGCTGCGCCCGGGCGAGGACGTGGTGATATGCGACGGGCACGGCACGGACTACCGCTGCCGCATAGTCAGCCCGCTGGGCGAAGAGGTTGAGGCCGAAGTCGTCGAGGTCGTGCCCTGCAAGGGCGAACCGGCCGTGGACGTCACGGTCTATGCGGGTCTGCCGAAGGGCGAAAGGGCCGATTTCCTCATTCAGAAGTGCGTCGAGGCGGGAGCGAAGCGCATAGTTTTCTTCGACTGCGAACGCTGTGTCGCCAAGCTCGACGGACGCAGCGTGGACAAAAAGCTCGAGCGCTTCAACCGCATCTCGCAGGCCGCCGCCGAGCAGAGCGGACGCGGTATTATCCCGCAGGTGGACTATGTCCACGACTATGTCGAGATGCTGGACCAGGCCGCGAAGGCCGATACCTGGCTCTTCATGTACGAGACGGGCGACGACCGCGTGCCCATGAAAGAGGCCATAGAGGGCGCCGGGGACTTTAAGAGCGCGAGCATCGTCACCGGACCCGAGGGCGGCTTCACGCTGGCCGAGGCACGGCTGGCCAAGGGCGCGGGCGCCACGCTCTGCTCGATGGGCGAGCGTATCTTCCGCTGCGAGACCGCGCCGGTTGTGGCCGTGACGGCTATCATGTACGCGAAGGGCGAGCTTTAATGCTTAGAAAGATAGTTGAGATACACGAAGACAAATGCACCGGCTGCGGGCTGTGCGCCGCGGCCTGCCACGAGGGCGCAATCGCTATGGTTGACGGCAAGGCGAAGCTTATACGCGACGACTACTGCGACGGCATGGGCGACTGCCTGCCGGAGTGCCCGGCCGGGGCGATAGAGATAATAGAGCGCGAGGCCGCGGCCTATGACGAGGCCGCCGTCCAGGCGCGCATGGCCGCGCTGCGCGGTATCGAGGACTTGAAGGGTTCGGCGTCCGGCTCTGCTGACGGCTCTTCCTGCGCGTCAACGCAGTCCGGCGGCGTGCAGTGGCCGGTACAGATAAGGCTCGTGAACGAAAACAGCGCATGGCTCGAGGGGGCCGACGTGCTGGTGGCCGCGGACTGTACGGGATACGCCTGCCCGGATTTCCACGCCAGGTATGCCTCCGGCCGCGTGATACTGGTGGGGTGCCCGAAGCTGGACGCCGTGGACTATGCGGAAAAGCTCTCGGTGCTCTTCGCCGGTAAGGGTATCCGTTCCGTCACACTCACGCGCATGACCGTGCCCTGCTGCGGCGGCATGGAGCGGGCGGTCAGGGCCGCCGCCGCGCCGCTGGGCATCCCGGTGAACGTCGTAGTCCTCTCTCCTGACGGGAGCGAGGCCCATTGAAACGCAGATACGAAAAAGGAGGGCCAGCGCCCTCCTTTTTCGTATACTGCCCCAAAAGAGACGGGCATATGAGAACCAGATCCCTTCCGCTGGAGACAAAACATTGCCGGCAGGCGGGTTCCGGCCCGGCGTCATAATGCAAGTACACCGGCGCTCTCGCTGCTCGAAGGGCAGAAGAGGCCGGTGAGTGATATAGAGCTTGCGGCGCTGACTGCGGGGCCGCGAGCAGTCACTTGCCCTGCTGCTCGCGTATTTTGCGCCGCCAGCACTTGTGGCACATGGCGATGTAGCTGTCATTGCCGCCGAGGAAGACCTGTTCGCCGGCGGTGATGATTTTGCCGTCGGGAGCAAGGCGCGCGGTGACGGTGGCCTTGGAGCCGCATTCGCATATGGTCTTGATTTCGGTAATTGAGTCAGCCAGTTCCATCAGCCGCTGGGAGCCGGGGAACATGTGGGTGAGAAAGTCCGTGCGCAGCCCGAAACAGAGTACAGGCAGGTCGAGGTCATCGACCATCTCGCGCAGGCCGTCTATCTGCGCCGGAGTGAAGAACTGGGCCTCGTCGGCTATGACGACGTCGCGGTGACCGGCAGCCTCGTAGCGGGCGCGGATGTCGTCGTTGGGAAAAATGACGTCGGCGCGGCGCTGCAAGCCCACGCGGCTCTTGACAATGTCCGCGCCGTCGCGGTCATCCACACTGGGTTTGATGAGCCAGACACTCATGCCCATTTCCTCATAGTTGAACTGAGTTATCAGCGCCTGGGCACTCTTCGAGGAGCCCATAGCGCCGTATTTGAAATAGAGTTTAGCCATTGTTGACCTCCGAAACGTGGGCGTTTATGCGCTCTATGAGCATGTCCATGGCCACGAGATTGTGGCCGCCCTCGGGGATTATTATGTCGGCGTTGCGTTTGCTGGGCTCGACGTACATCTCATGCATGGGCTTGACCGTGGTGAGGTACTGGTCCACCACACTCGAAAGGCTGCGGCCGCGGTCGCGCACGTCGCGCACTATGCGGCGCAGTATGCGCACGTCGGCGTCAGTGTCTACGAAGATTTTGATGTCCAGCAGATCGCACAGGCGCTTATCCTGAAAGATCAGTATTCCCTCTACTATTATTACGGGCGAGGGGTTCACAAGCACGGTCTTGTCCGAGCGGTTGTGAACGGTGTAGTCGTAAACCGGGCAGCGCACGCTGTGACCGTTGCGCAGCTCGGTCAGGTCGCGCACCATGAGCTCGGTGTCAAAGGCGTCGGGACAGTCGTAGTTGAGCTTGGCGCGCTCTTCGTAGGTCATGTCGTTGTGAGCCTTGTAGTAGTTGTCGTGGTATATGACGCTGACGTTGTCGGAAAAACGCTGCTGCAAACGCCGCGTGATGGTAGTCTTACCGCTGCCGGTGCCGCCGGCTATGCCTATGGTCATTACATTCCCCACAGTTACATACCCCCTCTTTCGACAATCTTAACACAGACTGCAGTAATATTCAATTTAAAATAAAGAGGCCACCGCTCTCGCCAAATAAAAGCCTGCATAGAATGAAGGTTGTCATTGACGAGTACGGTAAGGCGGTTACTGCTTATCCGATAAAATAAGTATGTGATGTTGCAATTAAAAACAAGTATGGTTTGGCTGGTATCGGTGACTGAAAACTGTGTAACGTCCAGGCAGAGTATTCCGTGCAGTGGGACAGTGTCGGCCTCACATTGACAGTATAGGTCGAAATTGGTATAATAATATCCCCCGTTGTGTGTGGGGGGGGAGAGACCCTGAGGCTATGCAACTGAAAGCGGCTTGGCACATCCCTGAAAGGGGGTGATTTGCTGTGCGTATTACGTTACATATCGGCGCGTTCACCGTGACGATCATCGTAAAGAAGCGCAAAAGCCGCCACTCTGCACAGTGACGGCTTTTGCTAACTAACTTTAGTATAAAGCTCCTGTAAGAGGCCAAGGCGCTAAGGCTTTGGGGTCTCTTTCTACACATATTATACTCAATCGGGCCGGCGGTGTCAAGGATGGCGACAGCGGCGCAAAAAAGCGAATTTACTTTTGTCCTGGGGTATGATATTTTATATTGTAATAAAGCATAGGGAGGAATTTATATGCCAACTCCACACAACAGTGCAGCCGTGGGCGATTTCGCCAAGACCGTGCTCATGCCGGGCGATCCGCTGCGAGCCAAATACATAGCCGAAAACTTCCTGACCGACGCCAAGCTCGTGAACAACGTGCGCGGCGTGCAGGGCTACACGGGGTACTGGAAGGGCGCGCGCGTCTCCGTCCAGGCCAGCGGCATGGGCATCCCCAGCATCGGTATCTACAGCTGGGAGCTCTATAACCAGTACGGCGTTGAGAACATCATCCGCGTCGGCTCGGCCGGAGGCCTGTCCGACGAGATGCAGCTTCGCGACGTAGTGGCCGCAGTCGGCGCCTGCACCGACTCCGACTTCGCCCACCAGTTCAAACTCAACGGCACCTTTGCGCCCATAGCCGACTGGAAGCTTCTCACCACCGCCGCCAAGTGCGCCTCCGCGCGCGGCATTGAGATCAAGGCCGGAAACGTGCTCAGCAGCGACAACTTCTACAACGACGGCTCCGACGGCCCCGACCAGTGGAAGAAGATGGGCGTCCTCGCTGTGGAGATGGAGGCCGCCGGCCTCTACATGACTGCTGCCCGCGCCGGGAAGCGCGCCTTGTGCCTGTGCACGATCTCCGACCACATGTACCGCACCGAGGAGCTCACGCCGGAAGAGCGCGAGCGCACGATGAACGACATGATAGAAATCGCGCTCGATACAGCGGCAGCGATGGAATAATAATTCTAGGGGGGATTGCATCCCCCCTAGATACCGGTCACGCTGTGACCGGATACCCCCCTCGCCTTGCACGGCAAGGCGGTCGCGCCGTCGCGGCGTGAGCTAAGGTATCGAGCCGAGGCAAAGCCCCGTCTCGATAATTTGGAGATTCGGTTCTGCACAACCAGAACCATAAATGGAAGAACATCCCCCCTAGAGGATGTTCACAAATGCGCCACAGAAACTTTACAGTATAAAAACTTGAATTTCACTTGAATGATACTGTAATAGGTGATATAATCATGCTGCTGCAAAAGCAGCTGGTAAGACTCGAATCATATTATGAAACGGAGGATACTTACACAAATGAAGAAGTTTCTTGCAATGCTTCTCGCGCTTGTGATGGTGTTCGCCCTCGCCGCCTGCGGCAGCGAGCCTGCTCCCACCACCAGCACAGCCCCGAGCACTGAGCCCACCACTGAGCCCAGCGACACCACTGAGCCCAGCGACACCACTGACCCCGACAGCATCCCCGACACCATGGAGGCTGACTCCTATGAGGTCGCCTTCGTCACCGACGTCGGCCAGCTCAAGGACAAGTCCTTCAACGAGGGCACTTGGAACGGCGTTAAGACCTACGCTGCCGAGAACAACCTGAGCTACAAGTACTATCAGCCCGCCAACGGCGATGAGGCCACCGACGATGACCGCTTCGACGCCATGACCGCCGCTGTCGAAGGCGGCGCCAAGGTCGTTGTTTGCGCCGGCTACCTCCAGGAGGCTGCCCTGCGCCGCGCCGCTATCGCTTACCCCGACGTCCACTTCGTCTTCATCGACGGCTACGCCATCACTGAGGATCCCGAGGACGCTGAGAGCGCCGTTCTGACCAATGTCGCCGGCATTAACTTCAACGAAGAGCAGTGCGGCTACCTGGCCGGCTACGCTGTCGTTAAGGACGGCTTCACCAGCCTCGGCTTCTCCGGCGGCGGCGGCGGTACAAACCCGGCCTGCTGCCGTTACGGCTACGGCTTCCTGCAGGGCGCCAGCGCGGCTGCTGCTGAGATGGGCGTTGACGTCACCGTCAACTACTCCTGGCAGTACGGCAACACCTTCCAGGCCAGCCCCGAGCTGCAGAGCATGATCGCCGGCTGGTACACCACCGGCACTGAGATCGTGTTCGCTTGCGGCGGCAACATGTTTGCCTCCATCTCCGCTGCGGCTTCTGCCAATGACGGCTACGTCATCGGCGTCGACGTCGACCAGTCCGGCGAGAGCGATCAGGTCATCACCTCCGCTATGAAGGGCATTGACCAGGCCGCTATCCTGGCCATCGGCCACAGCTACGACGGCACCTGGGACGAGATCGGCGGCAAGACCACCACTCTCGGCGCCAACGACGACGCCGTCGGCCTGCCCACCGCTACCGACAGCTGGCGCTTTGAGGCCTTCACGGTCGACGAGTACAACACTCTCCTCGAGTCCATCAAGGACGGCTCCCTCTCTGTTGACGCCAACTACCCCGTCGACGAGTCCGGCATGGATAACGCCGGCAGCCTGGAGCTCCCGAACCTGACCATCAACGTTATCTGAGTTACATACCAGCAACTGCAAAATCCCCGGTCTTCGGACCGGGGATTTTTTGTCTGAAAAAACTTAAAGATACGTGTTCTGACAAATTCCGAATTTGCTTGTGTTTTTGAGCTATTTAAATTATAATGAAGAGTAATCAAAGTAAAGGGGGCGGTTCGGTGGCTGCACAGCCGGATTACATCATAGAGATGCTCCACATCACAAAGGAGTTTCCGGGAATCATCGCCAACGACGACATCACCCTGCAACTCAAGCGGGGAGAGATACACGCTCTGCTGGGGGAAAATGGCGCGGGCAAAAGTACGCTCATGAGCGTGCTGTTCGGCCTGTATCAGCCGGAACAGGGCATAATCAAGAAGAACGGCAAAGAGGTCAAGATAAAAGACCCCAATGACGCCACGGAGCTGCACATAGGCATGGTGCACCAGCATTTCAAGCTGGTTGACGTGTTTACTGTGCTCGACAACATCATCCTCGGCGCCGAAACGACCAAACTCGGCTTTATCCAGCGCAAGGAAGCACGCCGGCGCGTCGAGGAACTCAGCGAGCGCTATGGCCTCAAGGTTGACCTCGACGCCAAGGTCGAAGACATCACAGTCGGTATGCAGCAGCGTGTTGAGATACTCAAGATGCTCTACCGCGACAACGAGATACTCATTTTTGACGAGCCGACTGCCGTCCTGACTCCGCAGGAGATAGAAGAGCTCATGGCCACCATGCGCGAGTTCGCCAAAGAGGGCAAGAGCATACTCTTTATCTCCCACAAGCTCAACGAGATAATGGAAGTCTCCGACCGCGTAACAGTGCTGCGTAAGGGTAAGTGCATCGGTACGGTCAACACGAAGGACACCAACCAGCAGGAACTCTCCAACATGATGGTCGGACGTCCGGTACAGCTCGTTGTAGAAAAGGGCCCTGCCAAGCCTACCGATGTGGTGCTGGAAGTGAGGGACCTGAAAGTGCCGTCGCACCTGCACAAGCGCGACGCGGTAAACGGTGTCAGCTTCGACGTGCGCCGCGGCGAGATAGTGTGTATTGCCGGCATAGACGGCAACGGCCAGACCGAACTGGTGCAGGGCATTACGGGCCTGGACAAGGTCTCCGGCGGCAGCATCAAGCTCTGCGGGCAGGATATAACGCACTCGACTATCCGCAAGAGGAACGAGAACCTCAGCCACATACCCGAGGACAGGCACAAGCACGGCCTCATCCTCGACTTTACGCTCGAGCAGAACATGGTGCTACAGCGCTTCCGCGAGCACCCCTTCCAGCACGGCGGCTTTATAAATAACGCCGAGGTGCGTAAATACGCCGAGCGGCTTATAGACAAGTACGACGTGCGCTCCGGCCAGGGCGCGGTCACTGTCGTGCGCAGTATGTCCGGCGGCAACCAGCAGAAGGCCATAATAGCCCGCGAGCTCGACCGCGATAAGCCGCTGGTCGTCGCGGTGCAGCCCACGCGCGGCCTCGATGTCGGCGCCATTGAGTACATACACAAGCAGCTTGTCGCTGAACGCGACGCGGGCCAGGCGGTTCTGCTTGTCTCGCTCGAGCTCGATGAGGTCATGAGCCTCTCCGACCGCATCCTCGTCATGTACGAGGGTGAGATAGTCGGCGAGCTCGACCCGAAAAAGACCACCGCTCAGGAGCTCGGCCTCTATATGGCGGGCGCCAAGCGCCAGGGGAAGGGGGAGAAGGCATGAAGCGCAACCGTCTTGTAACTCTCTACAACATGGACGCGACACGCACTGTGCTCGCCTCTCTCATATCCATACTCATAGGCCTCGCAGTCGGCAGCGTCATAGTCCTAATAGTAGGCATGAGCAGCTCCAACCTCTCTGCCAAGAGTACGTGGGAGGGCATACGCCTGGTCCTGTTCGGCATACTCTCCACCGGACGTGACGCGGCCGGCAGCCTGACTTTCGGCTTCAACCCGACAAGCGTCGGCAACATGCTCTTCCGTGCCACGCCGCTCATCATGACGGGCCTCTCCGTCGCCGTGGCGTACAAGACGGGCCTCTTCAACATCGGCGCGCCCGGCCAGTACCTCATCGGCACCATGGCCAGCCTGATGCTCGCGCTGGGTATCCCCACCGAGACAGTGCCCGCCGGCATCGTGTGGCTTATCGCCTTCCTCGGCGGTATGGCCGCGGGCGCAATCTGGGGCGCCATCCCCGGTCTCGTCAAGGCCTACCTTAACATCAACGAGGTGCTTGCGAGCATCATGACAAACTGGATAGCCGCGAACCTTGTAACCTGGGCTTTCGACGTGAGCAACTTTAAAAACGTCGTCGAGAGCACCAAGAGCGCCTACGTCTACAAGACCACCTTCAACGGCGTCGAGACCCCGAAATTCGGCCTTGACCAGCTCTTCCCCGGGTCTCAGGTCAACGGCGGCATAATAATCGCCATCGTGATAGCGATACTGATGTACGTTATCATGACCAAGACCACGCTGGGCTATCAGCTCAAGGCCTGCGGCAGCAACCGCCATGCGGCCCGCTACGCCGGCATCAAGGACAAGCAGAGCATAGTCATGTCCATGGCCATCGCGGGCGCCCTGGCCGGCGGCGGCGCGGCGCTCTACTACCTTTCCGGCAACACGGAGTTCTATTGGAGCACCTACCAGTCTTTGCCCGATACGGGCTTCAACGGCATCCCCGTGGCCCTGCTCGCGGCAAACAACCCGATAGGCGTTATCTTCACCGGCATCTTCATGTCCATGCTGGACATAGCCGGCGTGCAGCTAACCGCTCTTACGCCTTTCAACGAGTACATAACCGACGTCATCATCGCCACCATAGTGTACCTGAGCGCTTTCTCGCTGGTCATCAAGATGCTCCTCAACGGCCGCAAAAAGCACAAGGCGGCCAAGGCCGCAGCCACCGAGGAATCCGGCGCGGAGACGACTTCCGGTGAAGTTGCCGCCGAGGAGGCCGGGAAGATCCCGGATGAAGCGCCAGACGGCACTGACGCCCAGCCGGCCGCGGAGGGCAAGCCACCAGAGGACGGCGCTCCCGAAAAAGGAGGTGAGGCGAAGTGACGTTCCTCATTCAGCAGACTCTTATTTACGCCATACCGCTTATGATAGTTGCGCTGGCAGGCGTCTTCGCCGAGCGCAGTGGTATCATAAACCTGGCGCTTGAAGGTATTATGATCTTCGGCGCGTTCATAGGCGTGCTCTTCGTCAATATTGTGCAGCAGACCGATTTCTTCATGGCCGCCAAGGACGCGGACAACTATCTGGCCCTGCAGGGGCTGGAGATGCTGGCCATGCTGGCCGCGGCGTTTATGGGCGCTGTGTTCTCGCTGCTCTTGAGCTTCGCATCCATCAACCTGCGCGCTGACCAGACCATAGGCGGCACGGCGCTGAACCTCATGGCTCCCGCCCTGGTCCTCTTCCTTATCCGTATCATCGCCAATCAGAACACCCTGCAGATGGCTTCTGGAGATGCCGCAAGCTGGTTCATGATTAAAAAGGCCATGTTCGGATACGGGCGCACGGAAGATATGGGCTTCTTCGGTTCTACGTTCATAGATAAAACGTACATTGCCACGTATATCTGTATACTGCTGTTCATTATACTGAGCATCATCCTCTATAAGACGCGCTTCGGACTGAGGCTGCGTTCCTGCGGCGAAAATCCGCAGGCGGCCGACTCCCTGGGCATCAACGTCTACAAGATGCGGTACGCAGGCACCACGATATCCGGCGCTCTGGCCGGTATGGGCGGTTTTGTCTATGCGCTGACCACCTCAAACTGCATGGCCACCGGCGATGTCGCGGGCTTCGGCTTCCTGGCTCTGGCGGTCATGATATTCGGCAACTGGAAACCGCTGAATATAGCCGGAGCGGCCCTGCTGTTTGGACTTTTTAAGTGCATATCCGCGAGCTATTCCAGCATAGACATCAACGGAGACGGCGTCTATATGCTCGCCAACCTGGGCATAAGCGTCCATCTCTACCGCATGCTGCCCTATCTCATCACGCTCATCGTGCTGGCCTTCACCAGCAAGAACTCCCGCGCGCCCAAGGCAGAGGGCATACCTTACGACAAGGGCAAGCGCTGACATACAAAAATCCACCGGCACACGCCGGTGGATTTTTTGTCTGAACTTCAAACGGTTTTGGCCAAAAATACCTCGCGGCACACGGTTTTAGCCGCGTCGTATGCGGCCTCAGCGCGGCCTCGGTCCGGAAAGAGCCCAAACACGGCGCTGCCAGAGCCGCTCATGGCTGCGCCGAGAGCGCCGTATTCAAGCAGCCGGAGCTTTATCTCGTTTACGGTGTGCGCCGCGCGTTTATCCAGCACATCCTCAAAGACGTTATACATGCGTCTGGCGACGCCCTTTATGTCACCGGCTTTGAGCGCGGATATGAGCCCTGCGGTATCGGGATGGCAGCGGCTGCGCCTGGCGTCAATACGCGAAAAGAGCTCGGGAGTGGAGCAATTGAAGTGAGGCATGCAAATTACCACGTCTGTTTCGGGCAGCGGAGGCAGGGGGCTGAGTATTTCGCCCCGGCCCTCGGCCAGAGCCGTGCCTCCCATGAGGCAGAAGGGCACGTCGCTGCCGGAAGCCAGCGCGACAGCCTGAAGCTGTTCCTCCGAGAGCGCGTGGCCGTTGAGCTCGTTGAGCGCCCTCAGCACGGCCGCGGCATCGGATGAACCGCCGCCAAGCCCGGCACAGACAGGGATGCGCTTGGTTATTTTTACATGTACCCCGCCATCGCGGCCCAATGCGGCATAATAAGCACGGGCGGCCTTGATGGCGACGTTTTTGTCGCCTGTTGGCAGATAGGCGCGGTTGGTCTGGGCAGAGTAGTCGCCCGCACTGGCCATCTCAACGGTGACATCGTCTGCGAGCGTACAGGTCTGCATGACCATGCGCAGATCGTGAAAGCCGTCGCCGCGCACGCCCAGCACGTCGAGCGAAAGGTTCAGCTTAGCTCGGGCGGTAGTCTGTACGGCGCTCATTTGGAAAACAGCATGGGCATGAGCTCGGTGCCGGAATTGAGGAAGGGACCGTGCTCGCCGTTTTTCTCCGTGTAGCCAAGCCCGGAACCGGACTCGCGTTCACGGCTGTCGTATATCATGAACGGCACAGGCGTGGCGCCGTGGGCGCCGTTGCGCATGAAGGTGCGGTGGTCGGAGAGTATCAGCAGACGGAAATCCTCGCCGCGCGCTTTGAGCTCGGCGCAAAGCGGCTTCGCCACACGCTCGGAGAGGCACTCGACGGAGTATATCTTGTGCTCGAGATCGTGATTGTGAGTGGCCTCGTCGGGACCCTCAAGGTGAACGGCGGCGAAATCGTGATTGCGCAGCAGTTCGAGCGCAGCGGCGGTTTTGGCCTCGTAATCGGTATCCCATTCGCCCGTGGCCGTGGGTATGCTCACCGGCTCAAGCCCGACAAGCACCGCTATGCCGTGGCAGAGCGGTACGGCAGAGACCACGCCGCCCGTTGCGCCGTAGTGCTCGGTGAAGTTGGGCAGCCTGGCACCCTTGCCTTCGGCCCAGAACCAAACGCCGTTGGCGGGCAGACGGCCCTCGGCGCGGCGTTTTTCGTTTATCGGATGGTGCTCAAGCAGCTCGTTGGCTTTCTCCATGAGCTCGAGGAGCACTTCGGCGTTTTTGTTGCCACGCGGCAGGATGGGGCCGATTTTCTCATTCAAGTGGTCGTGCGGCGGTGCGAGGACTATGCCCGCTATGTCGCCGCCGGCCTGTACAGCCAGGTGACGGAAGCTGGAGCCCGGACGCACGCTCATGCCTGCGGCGTCGGCCAGGGCTTTGAACTCAGGCTGGGCAAAGAGCCAGGTGACAAGCTCGTCGCTCTCATCGCCCTCGATGGACCCGGCGCTGTGGGAGATCATGGTGCGTTCGGCAAAGGGCTCTACTTCATCGCCGCCGAGAGTGACCATGTTGCAGCGGTAGCAGGCGGCGCCTTCGGGCAGGGCTTCACCGCTGGCTGCCAGCTCCAGCGGGGCGCGGCCGGAGAAGTATTTGACGGGGTCACAGCCGAATATGGACATTATTGCGGTATCGCTTCCCGGAGGGAAACCCTCGGGTATGGTCTGAACCAGACCAAGCACCCCGCGCTCCGAGAGTGAATCAAAAAAAGGCTTGTCGCAAACCTCCAGCGGAGTTCTCCCACCGAGTTCAGGCAACGGATCGTCGGCCATGCCGTCCCCAATGATAAGTATATATTTCATGACAATTCCTCCGTTTTTTGTCGAGCATAGTGACATATTGCCAAGACTTTAATATTATAACTCATTCTTTGACACAATTAAAGAGAAAATGCTATAATATATCTGATTCAAAGAAATTAGGTTTGTGAAATATATTGTTAAAAATATGTTGAACTTGCAAGCGCGTTGTGATATGATGCAGCGTAGAAACCTACCTCGGGAGGTGTGTAATTTGCCCAAAAGTGCCAAAAAAGCACAGCAGGCATCGGCCGCGGCCGAACGAGAACAGCAGGAGCTGGAAGCGCTACGCCAGCGAATGAGAGCGGAAACGACCTCGGATATGGCGGTGCTGCGGGCCCTTATGGATGCCGAAAGGCAGGCAAAAGGCGTGGAGCAGGCCGCGGAGGATTACAGTGTGGGCGTCGAGTGGCGCGTCATGGAAACTGTACGTGAGATAGACGCATCGGAAAGCGCTGAAGTGAAGCGGCTGTCCCAGCAGGATGCCGCCGCTGAAGCAAAGAAGGCCGACGAGCGTATAGCCGCCGTGCGCGAAGACGTAGAAAAAAAGCGCGCCGAGCTTGCAGAGCGCTTCGAGGCGCATCGGAGCGAATATGTCGACAAGGTGTTTAACCTTGTGATTGGTGCAGAAGATGAATAACAGCACACGCCGCGCGCTTGACATAGCCCTCGCCACGCAGGCGAGGGGAATGTATGCCGGACTGCTTTCAAATGAAGAAAAGCAGCGGATAGGCCAGTCGCGTTCGGCCCAGGAGATGCTGAGTACGCTCACGCGCAGCGATGCCTGGCACGACGCGGCGCTTATGATGCAATCCGGCGAGTTGACCGACGCGCGCTTTTCAGATGCCATAAGCCGCTGCATTTTTGCGGATTTTGAGAAACTCTACCGCTTCGCAAACGATATGTCCCGACAGTTTTTGGACTTCATCTCCATGGACGTGGAACTGCGCGCGATAATGCGCGCGCTGCGGCGCCTGATATCGCCTCCGGTTCAGGAGACGGAGAACGCCGAGCTGTCGCCGGTGTTCAGAGACCTTCCCGGACACAGCCTCGAGCGGCTGAGAAGGGCGAAAACTTATGATGAAGTAGTAGCGGCTGTCTCCGGCGGCATTTATGAAAAACCGCTTGCCGCACTCAAGCTCGATGAGAAAACGGGACTGCCTTCGCTTTCAGACGCATTGCTGGGGCTGGAGGCCGGCTTCTTCGATGCATTGAGCGGGTATGTCAAGGCCGGATATGACGGACCGGAGCGTAAGGAGCTGGAGGCGGCTGTATCCTTCAGGGCAGACATGCTCAACATCTCTTACGTCATGCGCCTGAGACGGTTCAATACACCGCCTGACAAGATAGGGACGCTGTTGCTTCCGCTGCACGGCTCTGTGACAGACGATGTGGAGCGCCAGGTGCTGCAGGCCGGCAGCGACGCGGAGGCCTTCGAGGTGCTGCGCGCTACAAAATCCGGTAAGTGGCTGCCCGAAGATGGAGCCGACTCACCGGAGGGCGCCATACGCGCTGCCCAGATAGCATATTTCCGCAAACTCTTACACACGAAGCTGAACCTGGCTTCCGTTTACGCCTTTCTCACTCTCAAGGAGTACGAGGGAGAAATGCTTCGCCGGATGTTCGTAGCGCTCAACTACGGGCTTTCACCGGCAGAATTCATGGACTAACGCCACGGCGCATGAGCGCCGCGAGCGTAGCCTATAGCACATGACCAGAACCTTTAAAGCAAGGGGGATAGATACTTGGCAACGGAAAAATTGACAAGGGCCGTTGTATCGGGCCCGATAACAGTCATGGACGACGCCATACGCGCCCTGATGCTTGACCGCGAGTTCCAGCCGCTGCAAGCCAGCACAACGCTGGGCGGCCGCGGTGAGCTGCAAGTGCCTGAGTGCGACGACGTCTACCGCCCGGTCCTCGACAGCGCCACGGCACTGTTGGGCAAACTGGGAATACAGCCGGAGTTCCGCGAATTCAAGAACGCCGGCTACACGCTTGAAGATTGCCAGAAAGCTATATCCGAATATGCCGGCGAGTGCTCTCGTCTTGCCACAAAATGCAGCAGTGCGCTCAGCCTTGCAGAGGACGATGAAGAGCTTATAAGCCGGCTGGAGCCGTTTTCTTTGCTCGAAGTAGACCTTGAGGAGCTGCTCGATATGAAGAGCATGCGCCTGCACTTCGGCAGCACCGAGCTCGAGTATTGGGACGGCCTGCGCGCCACCGCCGAGACAGAGCCTGGCGCCTTTATCTTCAGAAGCGGCTTTACAAGCGAAAAAATCTACTGTATACTGTTGACCCTTCCGGGCACGAGCGTACTCGCTGAAGAGCATCTCTGCTCAGCCGGCCTGGTGCTGGAAGATATGCCAAACGCAGCGGGACTTAAGGGCGTACCCAGCAAGCGCATAGCCGAATTGCGCGCTGAAGCGGCCGAAGCCCGCCGCCAGGGCGAGGAACTCAACCGACAGCTCCACGCGCTGGGCGAGAAACTGTCCGGAGAGCTGCTTGCACGCTATTCCTGGCTCAAGTATATGAGCGAGAGCGTGGCTCTGCGCCGCATGGCTGGCGCCGACGGCGATGTGTTTTACATTTGCGGGTGGCTGCCGGAGAAGGAACAGGACGGCTTCAAGGCCGCTTGCGACCGCCTGGGCTGCACCAGCAGATTTGAGAAGCCCGGCGTTTTGGACGCCGGCAAAGTTCCTGTGAAGTTCAAGAAGGGGAGGCTTGCTCAGGTCTTCGCCCCTTTCGTTCAGATGTACGGCGTTCCGGCCTACGGTGAGGCCGACCCGAGGTTATTTCTCGCGCTTACGTACTGTGTACTTTTCGGACTGATGTTCGGAGACATCGGCCAGGGCATAGTACTAATTCTCGTGGGGCTGTACATGTATAAAAAGCGCGGCATGTGGCTGGGAGGTATTCTCGCATGTGTCGGTGTGCCGGCTACGCTCTTCGGCGTAGTCTATGGCAGCGTGTTCGGCAACGAGCATCTACTTCCTGGCTTCAAAGTCCTGGAGGGCAACGGCGTTGTTACTATACTGCTCCTTACGGCAGGCGTCGGCGTCGTGCTCATCATCATAACGGGCATACTCAACATCATGACCGGATTCCGTCAGAAGGATTACCGCAAGGCCTTGTTTTCATCCAACGGTGTGACGGGCGTGCTTTTCCTCACTCTGCTTGTAGGCGGCGCGGCTCTCACTCTGGGACTCGGCGTCCCGGTGATGGGCAGTGTGGTCTACTGGATAGTTCTTGCGCTTCTGCTGCTGAGCATCTGGCTCGGCGAGGTGCTGGTGCACCTGCTGCATCTTGAGCACGGGCATCACGAGCACAAGAGCATCGGCATGATGATACTCGAGGGCTTCTTTGAACTCTTTGAGAGCGTCCTTTCATGGATGTCCAACTGCCTGAGCTTTATGCGTGTGGGCGCCTATTCGATAATACACGCCATAATGATGATGATTGTCTATTCACTGTCCGAACAGGCAGACGGCGGCTACAGTATTATCGGCCTCGTTGTCGGCAACGCCATCGTTATGTTTATAGAGGCGGCACTCGTGTGCATTCAATCTCTCAGGCTGGAGTTCTATGAGCTGTTCAGCCGATTCTACACCGGCCGCGGCATACCCTTTGAGCCTGCAACTGTTGATTACGGAACGGGCAAGGCCGCGTAAATTGCTTTCAGAAAAATTCGATATAAAAACTGTGGAGGTATTACAATGCTTATCATCCTTGCAGCCATCGCCGCTCTTGCGGTAATAGTCGTCCCGCTGTACTTCATCAACCGCCGCGCCAAGGCCGGCAAGAGCGTCAAAAAGCCGCTGTACGCCAACCTGGCCATGTTCTTTGTGATGTTTGCCGCCTGCGGCTGCGTGCTGCTCGGTCAGGGTGTTGCCGCTGCCAACGATGCCGCTGAGGCTGCCGTCGCTGCCGGCACCGGTACTGACTGGACCCAGGCTTTTGCCTATCTGGGCGCCGCCCTTGCCGTCGGCATCTCCGGTATCGCCTCCGGCATAGCCGTTTCCAACAGCGCCTGCGCCGCCATCGGAGCCCTCACCGAGAACGAGAGCACCTTCGGTAAGAGCATCGTGTTCGTCGGCCTGGCCGAAGGCATCGCCATCTACGGCCTGCTCGTGGCCATCATCATCCTCCTGTTCTGATGCGCTGCTTTTGCATATCCGATGACCCCGACGTCCTCACCGGCATGCGCCTGGCGGGTATAGACGGAGTGGCGGCTTCGACAAAGCGTGAAGTTGACATGGCTGTATCCCGGGTCTGCGCCGACACGGGTATCGCTGTACTTATTGTCACCGAAGGCTGCTACGCGCTCTCGCGCGAAAGGCTTGACGAGCTCAAGCTCTCCGCGGCCAGGCCCTTGGTGAACGTAGTATCCGACAGCCGTGGGACATCGAGCACGTCGGATTCCATCATGCGCCTCATAAATGAGGCCATAGGCATAAAGTTTTAGGAGGCTGGCACATGGAAGAAGTGAAAAGCAAGGGCAAGCTCCAGGGCTTTACCCGCGCCATACTCGATGCTGCCAACAAGCGCGCTGACGCCGTACACGCTGAGGCCGATGAGCAGGAGCAGTCCACTATAGAACGTTATCGTGCAGAGGCCCACCTGCGCAGTGAACAGCGCCGCTCGATGGCAATGGCAGAAACCCGCGCCCGCGAGGATAAGCGCATCATGACTGAGACGCTGGCGGCGAGACGTTCTCTGCTCACTCTGCGTGAGGACTGCGCCAAGAGCGTTTTGGACGACGTGCGCGTAAAGCTTGAGGCGTATCCCGCCGAAGCCGGCTATGCCGGCACTCTGGACGCACTGCTGCTCCGCGGCCTGGCCGCCGTACCGGGGGCCGCGTCGGTGCGCGTCCTTTTGCGCGGCGAAGATATGGCCCATGCAGAGCATCTGCGCAAAGCTGCGAGCGGAGTGGAGATGAGCTTTGCCGAGGGCAAATTTACACTCGGCGGGCTTATGATAGAATTCCCGCTGCAGCACCGCCGCGCCGACCTCACATTTGACACGGCGATGGAGGATTTGTCTGGACGCTTTGCCGATATAACCGGTTTTGGGATGGAGGGTTCGGATGGAAACTAACAACACTCCCTACTACATTTATGGCATAAACGGCCCTGTCATCCGCGTTCGCGGAGGCAGGAGCCTGCCTCGCATGAGCCTTGTATACGTCGGCGAGCAGCGCCTCTTCGGTGAGGTTGTCTCCTCAGCCGGCGACGAGAGCGTCGTGCAGATATATGAGGACTCCGGCGGCCTGAGCTCCGGAGAGCCTGTTTTCCCCACGATGGAGCCTATGAGCATACGCCTCGGGCCCGGACTCGTGGGTGGTATTTTCGACGGCATCGGCCGCCCGCTCTCGCAGATTGAGCGTCTGGCCGGTGACTTTATCTCCAAGGGCATCAACATCGGCGCCCTGGACGAAGAGAAGAAGTGGAGCGTCAGAATGCTGGTCCACGACGGCGACACGGTGCATGGCGGTCAGCCCTTTGCCGTGACCGAGGAGAGCGGCATGGTAGAACACCGCTCCATGGTGCCGCCCACGCTCTCCGGCACAATTCGTGACGCGGTTGGCGACGGCAACTACACGGTCGTTGAGCCTCTGGCTTATGTGGAGAGCGAGCGCGGCGAGCGCACGCCCCTCACGCTCAGCCAGCTCTGGCCCGTGCGTACACCCCGCCCCTTCTCCCGGCGCCTGCCCATAGACCGCCCCCTGGTCACCGGACAGCGCGTCATAGATACGCTCTTCCCCGTGGGCAAGGGCGGCAGCGCGGCCATACCCGGCCCCTTCGGCGCTGGCAAGACCGTCGTACAGCACCAGCTGGCCAAGTGGTCCGATGCAGACATGATAGTCTACCTCGGCTGCGGCGAGCGCGGCAACGAGATGACCCAGGTGCTCGACGAATTCCGCGAGCTGCGCGACCCGCGTTCGGGCCGCCCGCTGATGGAACGCACCATACTCATCGCCAACACCTCTAATATGCCTGTGGCGGCCCGTGAAGCCAGTATATATACCGGCATGACCATAGCCGAGTACTACCGCGACATGGGCTATCACGTCGCGCTCATGGCCGACTCCACCTCCCGCTGGGCCGAAGCCCTGCGCGAGATAAGCGGCCGCCTTGAAGAGATGCCCGCTGAAGAGAGCTTCCCGGCCTACCTGCCCAGCCGTCTTGCAGGCTTCTACGAGCGCGCCGGCTATGTCGATACGCTCTCGGACATGGAGGGCTCGGTCACGGTCATCGGAGCCGTCTCGCCTCAGGGCGGCGACTTCTCAGAGCCGGTCACACAGAACACCCAGCGCTTCGTAAGATGCTTCTGGGCGCTGGACCGCTCCCTGGCTTACGCCAGGCACTTCCCAAGCATCAACTGGAACACCAGCTACAGTGAGTACTATAACGACCTGCTGCCCTGGTACCGCAAGAACTTCGGCGAGGACTTTCCGGAACTGCGCGAGCGCATAATAGGGCTTCTGAACGAGGAGACCTCCCTCAACGAGATAGTCAAGCTCATAGGCTCCGACGTCTTGCCCGACGACCAGAAGCTGATAATAGAGACAGCCCGCGTCATACGCGAGGGCTTCCTGCAGCAGAACGCGTTCCACGAGCACGACACCTATATGGTGCCTGCCAACCAGATGGCCATGCTGCGTCTCATACTGCACCTCTACGACGGTGCAAGGCAGCTTGTCGGCACCGGCATACCGCTGCGCCAGCTTGTGGAGACGGGCATATTCGCCGACCTCGAACGCATGAAGTTCGGCCTGGGCGAAGGCACGGATCCGGCTGAGTTTGAAAAGCAGGTTGACGACGCGCTTGAACAGGTGCGCCGCGCCAACGCATAGGAGGTGAGCGCATGCGCATAGAATACACCGGCCTGGCCGAAATTAACGGCTCGCTTATCGCGCTCGACGACGTCGAGGGCGTGGCCTACGACGAACTGGCCGAAATAACGCTGCGCGATGGCAGCCGCCGTCACGGGCGTGTCATACTCATAGACGGCAAGCGCGTGGTGCTCGAAGTCTTCGAGGGCACCTCCGGCATAGATTTGAAGGAGACCGGCACGCGCTTCCTCGGCAAGCCCATGACCGTGGCGCTCTCCGAGGAGCTGCTTGGCCGCGTGTTTGACGGCACCGGCCGCCCGATAGACGGCCTGGGCGAGATCTACGCCGAGGAGAGGCGGGACATAAACGGTCCCGCCATCAACCCCGTTTCCCGCGAGTACCCGCAGAGCTGCATACTCACAGGTATCAGCTCAATAGACGCAACCTGCTCGCTTATACGCGGGCAGAAGCTGCCCATCTTCTCGGGCGCGGGCCTTGCCCACAACGAGCTCGCCGCCCAGATAGTGCGCCAGGCGCACGTCATTGGCACGGGCGACGAGGCGAAGTTCGTCATTGTTTTCTGCGCCATGGGCATAAAGAACGATACAGCGGACTTCTTCCGTCGTGACTTTGCCGAGTCCGGCGCCCTGGGCCGCACGGTCATGTTCCTGAACATGGCCTCCGACCCCATCATAGAGCGTATCCTCGCGCCGAGGTGCGCGCTGACCGCGGCCGAGTATCTGGCCTTCGACCGGGGCTACCACGTCCTGGTCGTCATGACGGACATGACCTTCTACTGCGAGGCACTGCGAGAGTTCTCCAGCTCCAAGGGTGAGATACCCTCCCGCAAGGGCTATCCGAGCTACATGTACTCCGACCTGGCCAGCCTCTACGAGCGCGCGGGCCTCATCCACGGCAAACCCGGCTCCGTCACGCTCATGCCCATACTGACCATGCCCGGCGACGACATTTCCCACCCGATCCCCGACCTGACGGGCTACATCACCGAGGGGCAGATAGTTCTTTCGCGTGACCTGGCCCAGAAGGGCGTGTATCCCCCTGTGGGCATACTGCCGAGCCTCAGCCGTCTGATGAAGGACGGTACGGGCAAGGGCTTTACCCGCGACGACCACCCGGACCTCTCCAACCAGCTCTTCGCCTCGTACAGCGAGGTGTCCGGCGCACGCAGCCTGGCCACCGTTATAGGCGAAGACGAGCTTTCGCAGCGCGACAAGCTCTACCTCAAGTTCGGCAACGAGCTCGAGCACAGGTTCATAAACCAGGGCATGTACGAGCCGCGTAGCCTCGACGAGACTCTGGATCTCGGCTGGCGGCTGCTGAGCATCCTGCCGCGCAGCGAGCTCTCCCGAGTCTCCGACAAGGTGTTGGATGCACATTACACGGGTACAGCGGGCTAATTTCTGCAAACTGCGCCGGAGGGAGGCGATACCATGCCACAGACAGCGCCCACAAAAAGTAACCTGAACGCAGCAAAGCGCTCCCGCACTCTGGCCTCGACCGGCTATGAGCTGATGGACCGCAAGCGCAACATACTCATACGCGAGCTGATGTCGCTGATAGACGACGCCAAGGCGCTGCAAGAGCGTATTGACGCCACCTTTGCCGAGGCCTACGCCTCCATGCGTATGGCCGAGATATCCATGGGCGGCGGTGCGCGACTGGCCGCAGATAGCGTCCCTATAGACAACGGCTTTTCACTGCGCAGCAAGAGCGTTATGGGCGTGGAGCTGCCGTATGTTACGGACAAATACACCATACCGGACGGCCCGCCCTACGGTCTGGCATTCACGAGCTCCGAGCTCGACGACGCCTACTTCAAGTTCCAGGAGGTCCGCGAGCTCATTTGCGAGCTGGCACAGACCGAAAACAGCATATACCGCTTGGCTTACGCCATAAAGAAAGCACAGAAGCGGGCAAACGCCCTCAAGAACATCGTAATACCTGGCCTGGACAGCGAGATCTTCCGCATCTCCGACGCGCTCGAAGAGAAGGAGCGCGAGGAGTTTGTACGCCTCAAAGTCGTCAAAGCCAGGAACACGTCTGTGAAAGGAGAGCGGCAGGATGCGCCGGACGAATAAGTTTATCTCCATCGCGCTGGCCATATTGATGGTCTTCACACTCACCGCCTGCTCCGAGAGCTTTGAGAGCGCCATGGTCCGCGCTGTGCGTGAGATGGAAAACGTTGAAAGCGTCCACGCCGACACTGTGCTCGACATGGGCTTCACTGTTGCCGCCATGGGCGAGTCGCTTGACATGGATATCGGCATGGATATGTCCATGGACACTGCCGGGGACCTGACCAGCGGTGAGCTGAGCGTGAACATGCTTGGCATCGACGTCACCGCGCTCTACATCGTTGAGAAACGCGGCGAGGTTTTGGATGTATACTTGTCTATGGACGGCGGTTCAACCTGGACGAGTCAGCTCAGCGTCACGTCTGAACAGCTCACTGAAGGTGACCTGAACCTGAGCTACGACGCCGGGGCGCTTGTGAACTTCTACTTGGAGTTTGCAACCAACTTCTCCGATGCCGTGGACGAGAGCATAAACGGCCTGGATTGCAGCCGCTATGACGGCACGTTCCCCGGCAGCCAACTTATGGAGGCCATGTCCATGTCCGGCGGCAGCAGCATGCTGGAAGGCGTAGACGTCGAAACCCTGCCCGACGCGCCCATCTCCATCTGGATTGACAAATCCAGCGGCCTGCCGGCGCGTATCAGCCTCGACATGACCGATGCCATGAGCCAGTATGCCGGCAACCTGCTGGACAGCTCCGGGCTGGACGGCGCAACAATGACCGTTGATAAAATCGGTGTCACCGTGGACTTGAGCGAGTATAATAGCGCCGAACCCATGCCCGTCCCGACGACTTGAAGGACAGAAAATTGAAGTTTTCGTCCACCTTTTTCAAAAGGTGGCAGAGTCCAGAGACAGAGTCTCTGGGCGCTCGCCGCAGCGAGCGAAATCCCCTAATGATTAATGCGGATCAGGAAGGGGGTTTGGGGGAAACCCTATCAAGGGGTTTCCCCCAATTATTTATTACTTTACGTTTTTAGGAGGTAACTATGGCGACACGCAAGCGGCGGCGTGCAGGCGCGCCTCGCGGGGCGCTGGGCACGCTTATTGCCATGCTCGTGGCGGCGCTCGCCTTTGCCGGGACGCAGTTGGGCTGGTTCGACAACGTACAGCTTGCGCCGAGGGCCACGCCGCTGCCCGGTGACGGGGTCTACGTCACGTTTATAGACGTCGGCCAGGGCGACAGTACCCTCGCCTACTGCGAGGGCGAGACGCTGCTCATAGACGCCGGTGTGCCCGGTCAGGGCGAGGTGGTGGGCGAGTATCTGGACAGTATAGGCGTCACGGAGCTCGACTACGTCGTGTGTACGCACGCGCACGAGGACCACTGCGGCGGCCTGGACTACATACTCGAAAACTACGAGGTCGGCACGCTCTTCGCGCCGTATACGGAGTTCGACGCCTCGGGGACGTTTACACATTTTGAAGATACGGCCGCAGGGCGCGGCCTGGATATCACCGTGCCGGAGCTGGGTATGGAGTTCACGCTGGGGAGCGCAGTGTTCGAGTTTATCGGGCCTGTGAGCGATTGGGACGGCGATGTGAACGACTCAAGCCTTATCATTCGCCTCGACTACGGCGACGACAGCTTTCTGTTCACGGGCGACATGGGCGCGGATGTGCTGCTGGACTGCGCTTATGTGGGCGGCTATTCGCTCAACTGCGACGTGCTCAAGCTCGGCCACCACGGCAGCCGCACCTCCACCGATGAGGAAGTCATGCGCCTCACAAGCCCAGAAGTGGCCGTGGCCTGCTGCGGGGAGGACAACAGCTACGGGCACCCGCACGACGAGGTGGTGGAGCTGTGCGAGAGCGAGGGCGTGCTGCTGCTCCGCACGGACCGAGACGGGGATATTACGCTCCACTCCAACGGTGCGGAAATAGTGCGCGCCGCGTAATTCGACACAAAACGCACGAAAACATCCGATGTTTCCGTGCGTTTATATTATAACGATGACTAAATCGGAGGGAAAGGCACTATACAAAACGGAAAGTCGCTGCTATAATTAGAAAGGCTCCGGCGGTTTAAGGCTGCCGGTGCTATTTACCGTATTGAAAGGGGGCAATAGCCCATGGGAGATATATTTGTTACGGGGCACCGTAACCCTGACACAGATTCCATCGTGGCGTCCATCGCTTACGCCAACCTGCAAAACGCGGTGGGTGACCGCTCGTATAAACCCGTGCGCATCGGCACGATAAACGACGAGACAGCCAGGCTCCTGGCTCGCTTCGGCGTTGAGGAGCCGCCGCTGGTCAAGAACATGCGCACCCAGGTAGTTGACGTGGACTACGACCGCACGCCGGCGCTTGACCGCTCGGTGCCGCTGGACCTGGCCTGGCGCACAATGCGCGACGGTGAGGTCAGCGTGGTGCCCATAGTCAACGAGGACGGCTCGCTCTTTGGCATGCTCTCAGCGGGCGACATAGCGTCTTACGACATGCAGACCATCGCCGAAAACCGCGTCGATGACGTGCCGCTCTTCAACCTGCTCAGCGTGCTCGAGGGCACGCTGGTCAACGAGCTAAACTGCACGGTCAGCAACGTCTCCGGCGAGCTGTACATATCCCTGCCGCAGAACTTCGCCGATCCCGCGCTGACGAACCCGGACACCATCCTCATCTGCGGCGACCAGCCTGAGATCATAGACAAAGCCATAGCGAGCGGCGTCGGCTGCCTCATAATATGCCGCGCGAACCTCAAACCCGAGTGGGCCGAGGCCGGGGCTGGCATCTGCGTTATATCCACGCCGCTCTCGGCACGCCGCGTCTCGCGCATAATATACCAGGCCCTGCCCGTGGAGCGCATAATCGAGCGCAAGGACATCGTGGCCTTCCACCTTGGCGACTACCTCGACGATGTGCGCGAGATCATGCTCAAGAGCCGCTACCGCAGCTACCCCGTGCTGGATGAGGCCGACCGCGTCATGGGTACGATATCCCGCTTCCACTTGCTGCGTCCGAGGCGCAAGCAGGTGGTGCTGGTTGACCACAACGAGGCCGCACAGAGCGTGCCGGGCCTCGACCAGGTGGAGATACTTGAGATCATTGACCACCACCGCCTGGCAGACATCCAGACCTCTCAGCCCATCCGCGTGCGCAACGAGCCCGTTGGCAGCACGAACACGATTATCACAAGCATGTACCAGGAGCGCGGCATAGTGCCCTCGCCCAAGATAGCGGGGCTCATGGCCGGGGCCATACTGTCGGACACGGTCATGTTCAAGTCGCCCACCTGCACGAAGCGGGACATCGCCATGGCCGAGCGCCTGGCGCGCATAGCGGGCGTGAGCCTCGACGAGATAGGCAAGGAACTCTACGCCGCGGGTAGCACCGATGGCAAGAGCGCCGAGGAGCTCTTCCGCGCGGACTACAAGCAGTTCCACATAGCCGAGCAGAACATAGGCGTCAGCCAGATAACATGCGTAGACGCCGACCACCTGCTCGCGCGCCGCGACGAATTCCTCAAGCTCATGGCCGAGCTTAAGGAGAAGCAGGAGTTCGACATGGTCATACTCATGATTACCGACGTGCTGCAGGAGGGCTCGCATATCTTCTACGTCGGCAACGACGAGACCATTCGCCAGGCCTTCAATAAGGAGCCACATGACAACTACCTCTTCCTAAAAGGCGTCATGAGCCGCAAGAAGCAGATAATACCCATGCTGACCGCCCTCTGGGGCTAAAAAACAAAGTCGCCGTGTTCTGAACTGAACCAGTAAAAACGTACAATAGACAAAAGGCCCCCTGTGTAGGAAAATAAACCTATACAGGGGGTGTTCG
>CAKNRQ010000020.1 GCA_930990965.1 uncultured Clostridia bacterium | reverse complement strand
CCGTGGGCGATACGCACTAGTTCAATACCCTTGAGGAGCTCCTCGGGGTGCTCGAGCATGGTGCGGTGGTCGCCGCAGAGATAGGGCTCGCACTCGGCGCCATTAATGATGAGGGTGTCAACCTTACCGCGTGCGCCCTGGATTTTGAAAGCGGTCGGGAACATTGCGCCGCCCATACCGACTACACCGGCGTCACGGATACGCTGGATGATGGCGTCGGGGTCCTTCATCTGCTCGGCCGTAAGCGGCTTCATGTCTTCGCAGGGGGTATCCTGGAAGTCGTTTTCTATAACGACAGACATGACCATATCGCCCAGCATGTGACGTCTGGGCTCTACCGCTACTACGGTTCCGGAGACGGTGGCGTGAATGGGTGCGGAGACGGGGGCGTCGTTAGTACCTATGACCTGACCCACAGTTACGGTATCCCCCACCTTTACCGTGGGTTGGTCAGGCGCGCCGATGTGCTGTACCATCGGCAAAACGACCTGTTTTGGCGGAGCTATAGGCCGCACTGGGGTCTTGCTGGCGGTCTTAGCATAGTCCGGGTGAACACCGCCGTAATACTTATAGGGCATGAGCATCACCTCTCGTAGAACTTACAGCTAAATAATAGTATCACGTTTGTCATTTTGTGTCCAGCAAATATGATTCAAATACACCATTTTTCCAAGACTTTTTCTTAACAAGCTTGCGAAATGATTAACGAATGCAGGATTAATAGCATATATTGGTACATACTACATCATACGTACTCAACTTTACATTATTTGTGGCACGCATGAACTTTTGGACGTTTAACGGCTTGGCAAGCGGCCCGGGTCTGGTGTAAAATAAACATAAGAATAGGCGGCGGCCATGGCCGCATGAATGGAGGTTAGCCGATGCTGATGACGAAGTGGGGAGAGGCGCTCGACAGGGAGCGGCCTCTGCAGGAGTACCCGAGGCCGCAGCTCAAGCGCGACAGCTACTTGAATCTCAACGGCGTGTGGAGCTATGCAATTACCACGGTAAACGCTGAGCCGGAGGACTACGACGGGGAGATCGTCGTACCCTTTGCGCCGGAGAGCGAGCTGTCAGGCGTGGGCCGGGTGCTGCAGCCGGGGGAATATCTCTGGTACAGGCGCGAGTTCGAGCTGCCGGAGGGCTTCAACGTGGGACGGGTCCTGCTGCACTTCGGAGCGGCTGACCAGGTGGCCCGGGTCTGGGTGAACGGTCAGGACGCCTGCGTACACACCGGCGGGTATCTGCCTTTTGCCGCGGACATAACGGACTTGCTCTGCGAGGGTGAGAACTGCCTCGTGGTACGTGTGACGGACGAGACGGACCGCGGCTACCACACGCGCGGAAAGCAGAAGCTCAAGCCGGGCGGCATCTGGTACAGCCCGGTGAGCGGCATCTGGCAGACGGTCTGGTGCGAGAGTGTGCCGGATAACTACATAGACTCCCTCTTCATAACGCCGCACCTCGAGGACGGCGCTGTGGAGATAAGCTGCGGCGGTGAAGGCATAGTACACGCCGTGATAGACGGTGATACCTACGACTTTGAGGCGGGGACGCCCGCGCTGCTGAAGCTGAGGGAAGTCAAGCCCTGGACGCCAGAGAAGCCGTATTTGTACAACATTGAGCTCTCGCTTGGCGATGACAGAGTGGAGAGCTATTTCGCCCTGCGCAGTGTGAGCGTGGGCGAGGACCGGAACGGTATAAAGCGACTGATGCTCAACGGCAAGCCGTATTTCCAGAATGGAGTGCTCGACCAGGGCTGGTGGCCCGACGGGCTCTACACAGCGCCCAGCGACGAGGCACTTGCCTTCGACATAGTGGCGGCCAAGGCCATGGGTTTCAATATGCTGCGCAAGCACGTCAAGGTGGAACCGGCGCGCTGGTATTACCACTGCGACAGGCTTGGTATGCTGGTCTGGCAGGACATGCCGAACGGCGGCGGCAAATACTCAGCAACCGTGGTGAGCGCGCCGCTGCTCACTGGTGCAAACAGCGCCGACAACAAGTACGCAAAATTCGCCCGCCGCGAAGAGGCCGGACGCGAGGAGTTCAGGGAGGAGCTGCTTGACATGGTGTCACACCTCTACAACAGCCCCAGCGTGGTGGCCTGGGTTATCTTCAACGAAGGCTGGGGGCAATTTGACTCGGATCGCTGTGCCGAGGCGGTGCTGGACATAGACTCCACGCGCATAATAGACCGCACCAGCGGCTGGCACGACCAGGGCTCGGGCGAGCTGCGCAGCCTGCACGTCTACTTCGACGAGTACAAGTACAAGCCGGACAAGCACGGGCGCTGCGTTGTGCTCAGCGAGTTCGGCGGCTATGCCCTGCCCATAGAGGGCCACACCGCGGATGTGAAGCCGTTCGGCTACAAGAAGTTCACGTCCCAGGACAAGTATCGCCGCGCGCTCACGCTGCTCTACGACGGACAGATACGGCCCGGCTGCATGCAGGGTTTGGCCGCCGCGGTTTACACTCAGCTCACCGACGTGGAAGGCGAGCTCAACGGGCTCATAACTTATGACCGGAGGGTGATAAAACTCGCGCCCGGGGATGTGAAGAAGATTATCGCCATGCCGGCGGTGAAATAGGGCCGGTTCGGGGGCCACTACGTACCCAAGCGCTTTGTAGGGGACGGCGTCCTCGACGTCCCGACTCGCCGCCAGGCGAGAGGTGGGTGCAACCCTTGGGGGTTGCGGCCCTCCTGGGGCGCTTTCTTTTGTACTTGCCAAAAGAAAGCGTCCCAGACCCCGAAAGGAAAAGAGCTTTGGTGCGGACTTGTACGCAAGGGTGCCTCGTAGCTCGGCTCGGCGGGGATTTACAGGTGGTCATCCCTAAACTTTGATTTAGTTTCCTCATCGCCGACCGCAGTTGGGGCGCTTACGCGCCCGCCGCTGACGGGTTAACATGGGACGTTGCCCGGGGTGGGTGCGGCTTTTGTCGCGCACGACGCTTCGCTGGTGCGCTGGGGGTTGCTTGTGGTAGGTTTCGCACCTACTCTTTTCGCCTTATAAACAATAACCGGCCATCACGTCCGGTCAACGCAGCCAACCCCCTGGGGTTTGCACCCAACGCGAAGATTTCTGCCCTACACCAACATACCCTCCCGCACATGCTCTGACCATCGCTTACGGCCAAACACACGCACTCAACCGTAGGGGACGGCGTCCTTGACGTCCAGCTCGGTGTATTCTACGCTGCTGCGTACCAAAGCGCGTGGCGGCTTATCATCTGGCACACATGCAAAAAAGCAAGGAGAGGCGCAATCCGTTAAGGGTTTCGCCTCTCCTTATACTATTTACAGCCGGTGCTGGTCACCCCACTCGCACATGGCGTCCAATATGGGGATCAGCGAGCGGCCGCGCTCTGTCAGGCTGTACTCCACTTTCGGCGGGATTTGTGGGTACTCCTCGCGATGTACGAGCTGATCGCTCTCCAGCTCTTTGAGCGTCGAGCTGAGCGTTTTGAAGCTGATGCCGCCGATGTACTTTTTCATCTCATTGAAGCGCACCACGCCGAACTCCATCAGGGTGTAGAGAATGGTCATCTTGTACTTTCCGTTTATCAGCGACAGCGTGTAGCTGAACCCGGTGGTGCTCAGACACTCGTCGGATATGCAGCGCTCGGACATTTTACACTCTCCTTTAGGTAAGTATATAACTTAAATGTGCGTACTTGAAATAGTTCATATAGCTGCTATGATTATAGTGTCAACGGCTGGTGGAGTCAAGCCGCTTAGTTTATTACTTGGAGGAATTTTCAATGAGTAAGATAGTAGTTCTCACCGGGTCCCCGCGCGAAAAGGGCAACAGCTTCGCCATGACCGAGGCGTTTATCAAGGCCGCCGAGGAGAAGGGGCACAGTGTGACACGTTTCGACACAGATAAGCTGACTGTGGGGCCATGTCACGCCTGCGAGACCTGCTACAAGACCGGCGAAGCCTGCTCCTTTGCGGACGACTTCAACGCCATCGCCCCGGCGGTGCTGGATGCGGACGTGATTGTGTTCTCGACGCCTGTGTACTGGTATTCCATCCCCGCCCAGCTCAAGAGCGTGCTTGACAAGATGTACTCCTTCTGTGTTGCGGGCAAGGACATAGCCGGCAAGGGCTGCGCAGTGCTTGCCTGCTGTGAGGAGGACGACATGACCGTGCTCGACGGTGTGCGTGTGCCCATCGAGCGTTCGGCGGCGCTTATGGGCTGGCATATGGTAGGCGAAGTCCTCGTCCCGGGTGTGCTGAACGTGGGTGACATAGACAAGACTGATGGCGTGGCCCAGGCCGCAGCGCTGGCTGCGAAGATCTGAAACGGGGGCGAACGGCATGGGCAAGAGCATAGTCATACTCAACGGCAGCCCGCGCAGGACAGGCAACACTATGAAACTGGTGCGCGCCTTTACTGAGGGCGCGGAGAGCGCGGGAAACTCGGTGAAAGAGTTCTACCTCGATGGCATGGACATACACGGATGCAAAGGCTGCTTCGGCGGCCACAGCTCGAGCGAGCACCCCTGCGTGCAGTGCGACGGTATGGACGAGATCTACGCCGCGGTCAGGAACTGCGACGTAATAGTCCTGGCCAGCCCGCTATACTACTGGAACCTGAGCGGGCAGCTCCGAACAGCCATAGACCGCCTCTTCGCGCTGGAAGAGGGCGACGGCAACCTGCTGCGCGGGCACGGCCGGGCCTCGGCCCTCCTGATGAGCGCTGAGGGGCACGGTTTTGACGACGTGCTGACCTATTACAACCACCTCTGTGAGCACCTCAACTGGCAAAACCTCGGCCGCGTCCTGGCGGGTGATACGCATTCCAAGGTGGTAGAAGACGGCGACGCCAACTGCGCTGATGCCAGAAGGCTCGGAGCGTCGATAAAGTAAACCCAGTAGCGGCACGCCTCTGACCTAAAAAGTGAAAACGTCCCCGTTCAGACGGACAGGGACGTTTTTTATTTGCACAGAGGGAGTTACCTTCTGGAACCTATGCCGCTGAAGGCCATGACTATGCCGTCAATACCGAGCAGGATCAGGTAGAAGCCCACTATATAGATAGCAGAGAGCAAGGTTACTATCGGCTGGAAGAGCATCATGAAGCCCAGGGTTAGGCCGATAATGTTGACCACAAGCGTGAAATAGTACATGGCGTTGCCGGCCATTATGCGGATTATGTGCAGTTGGGAGAGGCGGGAGATGCAGTGCGCGATGAACCAGATGGGGAACAGCAGCGACAGGACCAGCTTGCCCGCGCCCGGGTATATGAGTAGCATTACGCCTGACATGACGCTCAGTATGCCGGAGACAAGAGATACAATGGGACCAAAGCCGGTGTAGCGCTCGGCTCTGACGTACAATACAATGTCCGCTACGCCCATGACGACGGCGATTATGCCGTAGACCACCACAAAACCTGTCAGTGCGGTGCTGGGGTTAGCAAAGGTGAAGATGCCAAGTACAATCAGGATAATACCGATTATAAACTGAAGCCATCCGAATCCGGAGCGGTTTTTCATTTTTTGTCCCCTCCCGACGTGAGAATTTCCATGAACTCATCGCCCGTTATGGTTTCCCTCTCGTAGAGGAACCTGGCCAGCTCATCCAGCTTGGCGCGGTTGTCGAGCAGGATCTGCCGCGCTTTTTCATGCTGTTGTTTCACGAGTTCAACGACCTTCTTGTCTATCTCTTTCTGAGTGTCGGCCGAGCAGGCCAGGGAGGTGTCGCCGCCAAGATACTGGTTGTTGACGGTCTCCATGGCCACCATGTCGAACTCCTCGCTCATGCCGTAGCGAGTTATCATGGCGCGGGCCAGCTTGGTGGCCTGTTCTATGTCGTTGCTCGCTCCGGTGGTGATTTCACCGAACACGACCTCTTCGGCGGCGCGGCCGCCGGTGTAAGTGGCTATCTTGTTTTCGATCTCTTCCTTGGTCAGCAGATACTTGTCGCCGGTGTCAACCTGCATGGTGTAGCCCAGCGCGCCGGAAGTGCGGGGGATAATGGTTATCTTCTGTACGGGGGCTGAGTTGGTCTGCTTGGCGGCGACCAGGGCATGGCCTATCTCGTGGTAGGAGACGACCAGCTTTTCCTTGTCGGAGAGGACGGCGTTCTTCTTCTGGTATCCGGCTATGACCACCTCGATACTCTCTTCCAGGTCGGCCTGGTTGACGATGGTGCGTCCGTTGCGCACGGCGCGCAGGGCGGCCTCGTTGATGATGTTGGCGAGCTCGGCGCCGGAAGCGCCGGAAGCCATGCGGGCGATGGTGTGCAGGTCCACATCCTGGGCCAGCTTGATCTTCTTGGCATGCACTCTCAGTATGGCCTCGCGTCCGGCCAGGTCCGGCAGCTCCACAGGCACGCGCCTGTCAAAGCGTCCCGGGCGGGTGAGCGCCGGGTCAAGCGACTCGGGGCGGTTGGTGGCGGCCAGGATGATGACGCCGGTGTTGCCTTCAAAGCCGTCCATTTCAGTGAGTAGCTGGTTTAGCGTCTGCTCGCGCTCGTCGTTGCCGCCGGCGCCGGTGGAATTTCGCTTCTGGCCGATGGCGTCTATCTCGTCGATGAACACGATGCAGGGCGCCTTTTCCTTGGCCTGTTTGAAGAGGTCTCGAACTTTGGAGGCGCCCATGCCCACGAACATCTCGACGAACTCCGAGCCGGAGATGGAGAAGAAGGGCACGTTGGCTTCGCCGGCCACTGCCTTGGCCAGCATGGTTTTACCGGTGCCCGGAGGGCCTACAAGCAGCACGCCTTTGGGCATGGAGGCGCCGGCTTCGGTGTATTTCTGCGGGTTGTGCAGGTAGTCCACTATCTCGGCCAGGCTCTCCTTGGCCTCTTCTTCACCGGCTACGTCGCTGAAGTGGATGCCGTCGGAGGACTGTACATAGACCTTGGCGTTGCTCTTGCCCATGCCGAAGGCCATGGAGTTCTTGCCGCCGACCTGTTCCATGAGCTTTTTGCTCATGTACTGGCCGATTCCTACGAAGATCAGCATCGGCAGTATAAAGGTGAGCAGGAAGCTCATCAGGGGAGACATGGTCTCCTGAGTGACGCGGGCAAAGGTCGCTCCGGCGTCGTGCAGGCGCTCGGTCAGCGTTGGGTCCTCCATAGCGCCGGTGGTGTAGACCGTGGTGTTATTCTTGTCGGTGAACACTATCTCGTCGTCCTCGACTTGGACGGAGCCGATATTCTGCTCCTCTATCATGTCCATAAAGGTGCCATAGTCCACTTCAACCACCTGCGCCCTGGCGAGCAAGGGCGTAACTAAGAGGTTAAACAGCAGGAGTATAAGCAATACAATCCCGTAGTAGTAAATCAGAGGTTTTTTAGGTGACTTTACTTCTTTCATCTTGAGCTCCCTTCTTCCTGTTCTATCTGTGTCATTTGCGAGTCAATAGCCTCCAGCGAGAGCAGCATAGCTCTGTCGGCTGCCTGCATGGCAAAATCCAGCGCGTACTCGGCCAGTAACGTTTTCTCATCGGCTGACAGGTCTGAACCTTCGCCGGCCTCTTCGCTGCTGCGCAACTCGTCCTGGGAAGCGGAAATGGCGGCCTCCACTTTCTCGTATGCTTTTGAAAGGGCAGAGACGACTACGCCCCTGGACCACCTCAGTTCCTCTTGAAGCGCCATCTGTGTCTCAATGCACTCTTTCTTGAGCTTGGAAATTTCCTGTTTGAGCTGTGTGTGCCCGCTGCACTCACTCAGCCGGATGCGGCTGCGCAGCTTGACAATCCTGTCATCCAGCTCGCACAGCTTGATGGATAGAATTTCGTGGGCCATATGCACACCTCCTTGTCCGGCTCATATTCTAACTCAAGCGCGCGGCTCCTCAATTGTCACGTTGCTCTCCCTGTATAGACACAAAAACCGGAGTGTAAAAAAACTTTACACTCCGGTTAATCTGACAAATATTTTTTAATCCAGCGGCGAGACCTTGCCCGTCATCAGCAAGTACACCTGATGGACGATCATGTCCAGGTTCTTTGTGTCCTCGTCCGTCCACTCGCGCAGGACCCCAAGGACGGCCTGGCAGTGGTAGCGCATAATCAGCTTCACTTCCATACGGGTTTTGTTTCGGTAGAGGTTGCCCTCTTCAATTACGTGTTCAAACAGGTTGTACACATTTTGGGTCAGAAGGCTCTCTAACTCGTCGCGGTAGTTGCTCTGCATACTCCGCTTCAAATAGGGCAGGGCGTTAATAGCTTCCAGAAAGAAGTATCGGATCCTCTGTTCCGGGTCATCCAGCGACTGCGAATCCTTCAGCAACCTCTCTGTATCCCGCTCCATAATCCACCGTAAAAGCTCGGGTATGTCCTCAAAGTGGTAGTAGAAAGCCTGCCTCGTTATCTGGCACTCGTCCACGATGTCTTTTACGGTGAGCTTTTTCTTGTTCTTCTCCATCAGGAGCGTCATAGCCGCTTCTGCGATGGCCTCTTTCATGTCAACCGGCATAACTCATCCCCTGTCTTGCTGCGGCCACGCCTGGCGCCATACCGGCCGCTAAGTTTTTGTGCTTGTATCTTATCTCTCCGGCCTGGCGGGTGTATTTTGTTCCCGGACTTCGATTTTCGCACGGCCTCCGATTCAGCCCTCAAAGCCGATGGTCCACATGTAGCTGTAGGCCTGAGCCCAGGAGCCGAAGGTCTCGCGTTTCAGCATTTCCCTGAGCTCGTCGCGGCTGTACCAGCGGGCGGTTATTTCCTCGCCCGTCTCCTTGTTGGGTGCGATCTCTCCCTCTGCCACGCCGAACACGCAGATGCACTGCTCGTTTGAAAGTCCCACCGCGCTGTACGCAGGCGGCAGCACGTGGCGTATCTCCACGAGGTCGAGCCCCGTCTCCTCCTTGAGCTCGCGCTTTGCCGTCTGCTCGGGCGTCTCGCCGGGGTCTATGAGCCCGGCGGGCAGGCCGTAGATCTCGCGGCCCAGCTCCAGCCGGAACTCGCGTATGAGCAGCAGGTGCTCGCAGGTCTTATCCGTCATGATTATCATGACGGCGTCAGTGCGCGGGTGCAGGAGCTTCTCGGGCGAATCTATGCCCGGGTCGCGCGAGAACATCTCATAGACCTTCTCGCCGCCGGAGGGAGTCTCATATTTCACGTCGTAGCGGCTGAGGTATTCCCAGCCCGCCACTTTCTCCACACTCTTGAGTTTCATCGAGCGGCCTTGAGTACCAGCGTCACGCGCTCACTGTAGTCGTCCGGGTCGAAGAAGTTTGCCGGCGCATACACCACGTCGGAGCACAGAGAGGTGTACTCGTCCAGCGTACCTATGACGTCGTAGCCGAAACCCTCGCCGCGGTAGTGCATGGGCACCGTTATGCGCGCCCCTATCTTTTCGGCTATGCTCTTGGCCGTGGGAGCGTCGATAGTGAAGAAACCTCCCACGGGGATGAGAAGCACGTCAGGCGTGCCTATGCGCTCCAACTGGGCGTCGTCCAGCTCATGGCCCAGGTCGCCAAGGTGTACTATACGCTTGCCCTCTGCGGTCACGGCGTGAATTATATTTGCGCCGCGCTTGGTACCGCCGGCCTCGTCGTGGAAGCAGTCTATGGCCTCTATGGCGCAGCTGCACTTCCTGCCGCTGAGCGTCACCTTCTCCACACCGCCGTGGTCGGAATGGCCGTGGCTGCACAGTACCATGTCGGCGTTGAGCTGCGGCAGCGTCAGGCCGGGCACGGAGCCGTCGGAGTAGGGGTCGAAAACAAGCGTGCCGCCGTCTGATTCAAGCATGAAACAGGAGTGGCCGTACCAGGTTATCTTCATAGGTCTTACCTCCTCGGTTTTTGCTTTAGTATATCACTACCGGGCCGGACGGGCAAGCTCACCTTGACCGGGCGCGGGAAAAATGTTATTATCTCAGCGGTGATATATATGAAGACGAAAAATCTCGTCGCCATCGCGCTCAGCGTGCTCATATGCGCCGCAGCGATAGGCGGCGTGCGCTATATGGCCGAGGCTGCCGTGTTTGATGAAAACGGCGCTCCGGCCTCCGAGCCGCCCATAACCACTCCTGAGCTCACCCCGACCCCTACGCCGGAGCCTACTCCGACGCCCACACCCGAGCCGACGCCGGAACCCACGCCGTCTTATCCAGATGTGGACGTCACGAGCTGGGAATTGATGCTGGCCAACGCCGACCACAGTATAGGCGAGTACGCCCCCGAGCTCGAGGTAATCGAGAACAACCAGCAGTTTGACACCCGCGCCGCCGGGGCCCTGCGTGAGTTCATGGAGGCCGCCCGCGCCGAGGGTTTGAGCGTATACCTCTCCAGCGCCTATCGCGGCTACGCCGAGCAGAACTACCTCTACCAGCGCAAGGTCGCCCAGGTCGGCGAGGCTCAGGCCAAGAGCATCGTCGCGCCTCCGGGCACCAGCGAGCACCAGACCGGCCTGGCCGCAGACATAACAGACCGCTACTACGAGGTCAAAAACTCCGAGCTGGAGAACACCGAGCTCTACCAGTGGATGAGCCAGCACTGCCATGAGTACGGCTTCATCGTCCGCTACCCCAAGGACAAGGAGGACGTCACCGGCATCATCTACGAGCCCTGGCACTTCCGCTACGTCGGCGTTGAGGCCGCTACCTACATCATGGAAAACGGCCTTTGCCTGGAAGAGTTCCTGGCCCTGTACGAATAAAAAAATGGAGAGCTATGCTCTCCATTTTTTATTTCAGTTCAATGTCATCCGGGCCGAAATAAGCTGTAAGATTTGAGTGCCAAATTTGTGTATATAAGTGAAAGGGCAAGCGGAAAGCGAGGCGGCACCTGATGGACGACGCGAAAATAGTGCAACTGTACTGGGACCGGGACGAGCGGGCCATTCCCGCCACGTCGGACAAATACGGAAACTACTGCGCCTCAATCGCCAGGAACATACTGGGCAGTGATGAGGACGCGGAGGAGTGCGTCAACGACACGTACCTGAGCGCGTGGAATTCCATGCCCCCGCACAGGCCGCGCGTACTGTCCGTGTTCCTCGGCAAACTCACGAGGAACCTGTCCCTCAACCGGTACAAATATAACACCGCGCTCAAGCGCGGCAGCGGCCAGGCGGCATTCGTCCTGGACGAAATCGCGGAACTGGTGTCTGATACGGACAGCGTGGAGAGTGAAATCGGCCGCAGGGAACTCGTGGCGGCTATAGACGCATTTTTGGGCGCGCTCCCGGCTGATAAAAGGCGCATCTTCGTTTGCCGCTACTGGTATTTTGACACTATCCCCGAAATTGCCGCCAGGTTTGGCATGACGGGAAACCACGTGTCTGTTACCCTCAGCCGCCTGAGATTGAAGCTGCGCAAACACCTCTCAGAAAGGGGCTTTGAACTGTGAAAAGAGCAGAGTTTTGTGAGATACTCGGCGATATCGACGAAAAGTACGTGCAAGAAGCCCGAGCCGGGCGCGCTGTCAAAAAGCCCGGACGGTTTAAGTGGGCCATAGTGGCGGCCTGCCTGCTGCTGGCGCTGCCGCTGACGGCGTTTGCCGTTGACGCAATCCAGTATAACGCGGCGGTGGATTACCTCAGCTCGCTAGGCGTTCCCGCCCAGGATTTGAGCAGTTACTCACATCAGGAAATAAAGGAGGCCGTAAAGACGCTTGACGCCGGTGAGAGCAGCGCCCTGACAGACGAAATCCTCAGTCTGGTGCCGGACAATGAGGGCCCGGCTGAAACTCCAACGCAGGTGACCTCCGCGCAGATACGCGAGCTGAGGCCAGACATGACAAGGGCAGAGGTTCTCACCCTTCTGGGCGGCACGCAGGACATCGGCTCCGGTATCTACGTGTACGTCTACGAAGTCGATGGGGAATATCTGCTGCATATCCCCTTTGCAAGCGACGACGCGCAGCTCGGCGTCACGGGCGAAGCGCTATTGGAGGCGTTGAGCCCTATAGAAGAATAGCCAACATTGATGCCAAAAGGCCAGCCGGAAACACCGGCTGGCCTTTTGGCTCAAAGCGTGTGATAAAACAGTATCGTGTCGTTCCAGCTGCCGTCTTTCATCAGGAAGCCGTTCGGCACCTGACCTATACGCACGAAACCCAAACGCTCGTAGAGGCGTATTGCGTGCGTGTTGCTGGCCACAACCGCGTTGAATATGAGCAGCTTGTACCCCAACTGCGCGCCCGTCTCCAACGAGTGGCGCACCAGCGCCTCGCCGACGCCCTTGCCGCGCGCGGCAGAGGCCACGGCATAGCTGGCGTTGGCCTGGTGCCCGCAGCGGCCGACGTTATTGGGGTGCAGTATGTAGAGGCCCAGCACCTGGCCGTCCACGCGTGCCACCGCCGTGTAGTCCTGTGCGGCGAAAAATTCTGCCGCCTCGTCCACACTCATCTCGTTGAGCTGGGGGAAGGCCACGCCGTCGCGCACGACCTCGTTCCAGATTTCGGTCAGAGCCGGCAAGTCTGCTTCAGTGTATCTGCTTATCTCTACAGCCATAAAAACCTCCCGCCGCCCGCAAGGCGGCCTTTGCAAAGTGGACGCGCCCTGCCGCGCATGATATTGTCAAGGTCCCCCGGCCCTACAGCCGGGGGACCTTCTCGCCGCATGGGCGGCTTATTTTTTCTCGTAGACGCAGAACTCGCACTCCACGCCGCCGGAGCTGAAACGCTCAGTCTCCGTCTGTACCCAGTCGGGCAGGGAGTCCAAGTTAGGGAAGTATGCGTCCGACGCCGGGGTCGCGTCTATCTTCGTGACGTATATCTTGTCCAGGTACGGAAACATGGCCATATACACAGTCGCACCGCCCACAACAAAGGTGCGGTCCTCACCGCATAGCGCTATCGCCTCCTCGGGCGTGTGGACGATCTCCGCGCCCTCGACCTCGCTCTCCTGTCTCGTGAGCACTATGTTCCGGCGCCCCGCCAGCGGTTTGCTGCCGGGGAAGTCGAGCAGGGTCTTACTGCCCACTATGAGCGTGGAACCCCGGGTTATCTCGGCAAAGCGACGCCTGTCCTCGGGTATGACGATGGGCTGTGTGCCATCGCTGCCTATGCCCCAGTCGGTGTATACCGCGACTATTGCTTCCATTTGATACCTTCCTTATCTTCTCCGGCGCTCAGACGGCGACGGGTATTTTTTCTTCCAGTTCGGTGTATTTGTATCCGGGCAGCGAGAAGCTCTCGCGCGTGAAGGCGTAGAAGTCGTGTACATCCGGGTCTATCACGAGCTGCGGGGCGTCATACTGGGGATTTGCAAGTATCTTCTCGACTATGGGTACGTGCCTGTCGTATATGTGCGCGTCGGCTATGACGTGAATTAGCTCGCCCGCCTTCAGCCCGGAGGCCTGCGCAAACATGTGCACCAGCACGGCGTACTGGCATACGTTCCAGTTGTTGGCCGTGAGCATGTCCTGGCTGCGCTGGTTGAGCACGGCGTTGAGCGTGTCGCCCGTGACGTTGAAAGTCATGGAGTAAGCGCAGGGATAGAGCGCCATTTCGCTCAGGTCGGAGAAGTTGTAGAGGCTCGTCAGTATGCGGCGCGAAGCCGGGTTGTGGCGCAGTTCGTAGAGCACGTGGTCCACCTGGTCGTTCTCACCCTCGGGGAAGCGGTACTTCACTCCCAGCTGGTAACCGTAGGCCTTGCCGATAGAGCCGTTCTCGTCGGCCCAGGCGTCCCAGACACGCGAGCGGAGCTCGTGGACGTTGTTGGATTTCTTATGCCATATCCACAACAGCTCATCCACAGCGCTCTTCCAAAAAGTGCGGCGAATAGTGAGAATCGGGAACTCCTTCGACAGATCATAGCGGTTGACGATTCCAAATCGTTTCACCGTGTGCGCGCTCTCGCCGGTGTCCTCCCAGCGTGGCCGCACTTGAAGTTCCGTGTCCCAGAAGCCGTTGTCCAGGATGTCCCGGCAGTTTTGTATGAACAGCTCGTCCGCGCGGCTCATGCATGCGCCTCCTTTATTGTCATAACTTGTACAATTATATCATTTTTACATTGGAACCCGCAAGCGGCATAGCGAATAGAATGATGCGAGAAAGGGGCGTGGAGTTTATGGTATTTGCCTTATGTGGAGGGGACGAGCGCACTGCGCGTCTGGCCGGACTGTTACTTGCTGACGGACACGGAGTCAAAGTCTGGGCGCTGGAGGACGCTCCGCTGCCGGACGGCGTGCTCCCCTGCCTGAGTGCGGCACAGTGCCGCGACGGAGCCGGGTGTGTGGTGCTGCCCATGCCGGCCACGTTGAAGCGCGGATTTCTGAACGCGCCGTTTTCGCGCAGGATGCACTGCCTTAGTGAGTTGTTCTCATCGCTGGAGCCAGATTCGCTTGTTTGCGCGGGCGCAGTTACGGGCGAACTGGCTGAACTGGCTGAGGCACGCGGCGTACACCTGCGCGACTACGGGGCGCTGGAAAGTTATCGTGACGTGAATTCGCTGGCTACAGCCGAGGGCACGATAGGCGTGTTGCTCAGTGAGACGACGGAGGTGCTCTGCGGCAAGCGGGCTGTTATCATAGGTATGGGCCACATAACCTCTCAGCTCGCGCCGAAGCTGGCCGCGCTGGGCATGGATGTAGCCGTGGCATCACGGAGCCCGGACTCCCGGTCCAAGGCCGCGCTGCTGGGCTTTGACGCGCTGGACACATCCAACCTCGCCGGGACGCTCTCTGACGCCGACATAGTTGTCAACACCGCGCCCTCGCTTGTGCTGACGGCTTCGCGGCTGGTCGAACTCAAGCCCGGCGCGCTGGTGCTTGACCTCGCCAGCAAGCCGGGCGGCACAGACTTCGACGCCGCGCGGGCCTTCGGCATACGAGCGCTCACCGCGCCCGGCCTGCCCGGAAAATGGTCTCCGGACACGGCGGCAATGGCCGTGCGCGACGCAATTTATGCCATTTTGGAGGATGAAAAACTTTGAAACAGGTAAAACTGGGGCTCGCCCTTTGCGGCTCCTACTGCACCTATGACAAGGTCTTGGCCGAGGCCGAAAAACTCTCCGAGGAATATGAGGTCACCGCTCTCATGAGCGAGACCGCCTGTTCCACGGACAGCCGCTTCGGCACGGCCCAGGGCTTTATCGAAAGGCTCGAGGGCATGACGGGCAAGGCGATTATACGCACCATCACCGGCGCCGAGCGCGTGGGGCCCGAGCGGCTTTTTGACGTGCTCGTGATAGCTCCGTGTACGGGCAACACCCTCGCCAAGCTCGCCAACGGCGTGACGGACACCGCCGTGACCATGGCCGCCAAGAGCCACCTGCGCAACGGGAAGCCCGTAGTCATCGCGCTCTCTACCAACGATGCTCTCTCCGGCTCTGCGATGAACATAGCCGAATTGCTCAACCGCAAAAACTACTACTTCGTCCCCTTCGGTCAGGACGATCCGGCCGGCAAGCCGACCAGCCTGCAGGCCGATTTCAGCAAAATAGCCGACGCCGTGGAGGCCGCCCTTCAGGGGCAGCAGATACAGCCGATTTTGAAGTAAAAAGTGGAGGCAAGAGCCTCCACTTTTTACAGTTCTATGCACTCTGTGGCCACATTTTCACGAAAGGCCGCGTCGTGCTCTACAAACAGCATAGTCGGACTAAACTCGGCAATCAGCCGCTCGAGCTGCATGCGTGAGTAAATGTCGATATAATTTAGCGGCTCGTCCCAGACGTACAGGTGGGCGCTCTCGCACAGGCTCCCGGCCAGGAGCACCTTTTTCTTCTGCCCCGCCGAGAAGCCGGACATGTCCCTCGTGAGCAGGCTGCGGGCGAAATCGAGCTTGCGCAGTATGGTCATGAACAGGCTGCGCTCTATCCCACGCTCTGCGGCGAACTGCTCCGGCGTACCTGAGAGGTGGGACGTGTCCTGCGGCACATAGGACACAATAAGGCCGGAGCCAATCTCTAGCAGCCCCGTGTGCTCCGTGTTTGCTCCGGTGAGCAGCTTCAGGAGGCTGCTCTTGCCACTGCCGTTGCCGCCGCAGAGGGCGACACGCCCGCCACGGTGCAGCTCAAAGCTCACCGCCCGGCCCGACGGCCGGCCTGCATACAGCGCGGCCACGTCCTTGAAGCGGACCAACGTCTCCGATCGGTAGGCGAGCGGCGAGAGCTTGAGCGCCTCGGCGCTCTCCACGTCCTTCAGCAGCGATTCCCGCTCGGCGGCGGCCTTGAGCTGCCGGGCCTCGAGGCTCTTGGAGCGTTTCATCATTTTCGCCGCCTTGTGCCCGACATAGCCCTTGTCGGCGGCGCCGCGCTTGCTCTTTTCCACTTTGTCTGACCAGACGGCTGTGGTCCTCGCGGCCTCACGCAGGCGGTTTGCGTCGCGCCTCAGGCGCTCGTTTTGCAGCTTTTCGCCCTCCTGACGCTGCTCAAAGTCGTAAAACCAGGCAGAGAAGCTGCCGCCTCTCAGTTCGGTTCCGGAGCGGTTCAGGGCCAAAATGTGGTCCACGCAGCCGTCGAGGAAGCGGCGGTCATGCGAGATCAGGATAAAGCCCCGCTTTGAGGCCAGATATGCGGACACCGCCGCCCTCGCGGCTTCGTCCAGGTGGTTCGTCGGTTCGTCTATAAGCGGGAAGCCCGCACCGTCCAGGAAGAGCACGGCGAGCAGGGCGCGGGTACGCTCGCCCGGCGAGAGCGTCTCAAAGCTGCGCTCAAGTTCGTCTTCGCCGATGCCCAGCAGGCTCAGCTCACGCTCGAGCTCCCAGTCCTCCGCATCGGGGCTGAGACCGCGCAGCACCTCGCGTGTAGAGAGCGAGGCGTCCTCGACTTCGGCGGGGAAATAGCTGAACGGTACAGGCGCGGTTATGCGTCCCGAGTACTCGTATTCGCCCATCAACAGGCGCAGAAGCGTGGTTTTGCCGCGTCCGTTGCGGCCGACGAGACCGAGTTTCCAGCCGGTGTCAAGCCGGAGGTTGAGCCCGTCAAAGACGCTTTCTGCGCTTCCCGGATAGGAAAAAGTGAGATTCTCTACGGTTATTGTAGACATGCGCACACTCCTTTTTTAAAAACAAAAAACGGCCTGCGGGCAAGTCTTCCCGCGGCCGAAAGCCTCACTTATAGTGAGACCAGAGCGCGCACAGATATACTTCTCCCGCAGTCGGCGCATTTACTGCGCCTCGGCATTATTTGCGGGAGGTATTGTACATTCTTTCACCCTTTTCTACGTGATGCAATTACCATATCACAAACTGCGCTGATAATCAAGTAAAAAAGCGCCCCGGTAAGGCCGGGGCGCTTGCAGACAGGTCAGTTTTTGGAAACTTTGCGCTGGATGAGCTTGACAATCTCGACAATGGGTATCACGCAGAAGGCAAGAGCCAGAGCGATGAGATACTCGTTGAGCTCGACACTGGTGAAGCCAAAGGCGTTGGCCAGGAAAGGCACCTCGCAGACGAGGGTGGTGGCGAGCAGGCTGCCGAGAGCCGCCCAGTTGAGGGTCTTGTTGAAGCCCTTAAGCGTGAGCAGGCTGCCGCGCTGCGAGCGCATGTTGAAGCTGTGGAAGATCTCAGCCATGCTCATAGTTACGAATGCCATGGTTGTGCCGTCGGGGCTGTTGGCTATCTCCCAGACGCCGGATTCAATGTAGTGGCCGACGAAATAGCTGGCCAGGGTCAGCAGGCTGACAACCAGGCCCTGATAGGCTATGTCGAAGCCCATGCCGCCGGCAAAGACGCCGGCTTTGGCGTTGCGCGGCTTGCGCCTCATGATGTCTGCCTCGGCGCGCTCCATGCCGAGAGCGAGGGCCGGGAAGCAGTCGGTGACGAGGTTTATCCAGAGCAGGTGGACAGGCTGCAGTATGGTGAAGCCGAGCAGCGTAGCCACGAAGATGCTGATGACCTCGCTCATGTTGGAGCCGAGCAGGAACTGGATAGCCTTACGGATGTTGTCGTAGATACGGCGGCCTTCCTCGACGGCGCCGACGATGGTGGCGAAGTTGTCGTCCGCGAGAACCATGTCAGCGACGTTCTTGGTGACGTCGGTACCGGTGATACCCATGCCGACGCCGATGTCGGCGCTCTTGATGCTGGGCGCGTCGTTGACGCCGTCGCCGGTCATGGCGGTGACGTTGCCGTGGCTGCGCCAGGCGTTGACTATACGGGTCTTGTGCTCGGGCTGTACACGGGCGTAAACGGAGATGTTCTGGAACTCCTTGTCGAACTCCTCATCGCTCATCTCGTTGAGCTGGCTGCCAGTGATGGCGCGGGTCTCAGGAGTGAGGATACCGAGCTCGCGGGCGATGGCCATGGCGGTGTCAACATGGTCGCCGGTGATCATGATGGGACGGATACCGGCGCCGCGGCATTCCTCTATAGCGGCCTTGACCTCGGGACGTACCGGGTCGATCATGCCGGTGAGGCCGATGAAGGTGAGGTCATGTTCGAGGTTGGCGGGGCTGCAATCGGCGGGGACATCGTCCCAGAGACGCTCGCTGGCGGCGAGGACACGCAGGGCCTTGTCGGCCATAGCCTTGTTGGCGGCAAGGATCTCGTCGCGCTTGGCGTCGGTCATGGGCTTGACGGCGCCGTTCTCGAGGTAATGGGTGCAGAGCTTGAGCACTTCGTCAGGCGCGCCCTTGGTGTACTGGACAACGCCCTTGTCGGTCTTGTGGACCGTGCTCATCATCTTACGCATGGAGTCAAAGGGAGCCTCGCCCACGCGCGGCTGCGCGGTCTTGAGGGCGGGTTTACCCAGGCCGAGGCCGTGGGCGTAGTTGACCAGGGCGCATTCGGTCGGCTCACCGACGGCGACGCCGGTGTCGTCCTCCTCTGCGTCGGAGCAGAGGCTCATGGCCGTGGCCAGAAGGGCCTCGTCGTCGCCGTAGTGGTCAACGACGGTCATCTTGTTCTGAGTGAGGGTACCGGTCTTATCCGAGCAGATAACCTGGGCGCAGCCGAGGGTTTCGACGGCGGTCAGGCGGCGAATGATGGCGTTGCGCTTGGACATGTTGGTGACGCCGATGGAGAGCACGACCGTAACGACGGCCGCGAGGCCCTCCGGTATGGCCGCAACGGCCAGGGACACGGCAACCATGAAGCTGTCGAGAACGACTTCAAAACCGAAGCCGCCCGCGCGGATGATCTGCACGGCGAAGATGACCACGCAGATGCCGAGCACAAGCCAGGTAAGTATCTTGGAAAGCTGGCTGAGTTTGATCTGGAGAGGGGTCTGACCCTGTTCTGCACGTGCGAGGGCATCGGCTATCTTGCCCATCTCGGTATCCATACCGGTGGCAGTGATAACGGCGGTGCCGCGGCCATAAGTGACGGTGGAACCCATGTAGCACATGTTTTTGCGGTCACCCAGAGGCACGTCAGAGCCTTCTTTGAGGTCAATGATATCGATGAACTTGTAGACGGGAACGCTTTCGCCGGTCAGCGCGGCCTCTTCTATCTGAAGGCTGGCGCTGTCAATGATACGTCCGTCGGCGGGGACGGCGTCGCCTGCCTCGAGCAGGACTATGTCGCCGACAACAAGTTCCGCTGAGGGAACTACGGTTATCTTGCCGTCGCGGAGCACTTTGCTCGTGGCGGCAGACATGGCTTGCAGGGCTTCGATGGCTTTTTCGGCCTTGTTCTCCTGGTACACGCCCAGGACGGCGTTGATGATAACGACGGCGAGTATGATGATGACATCCGCGAAGCTCTCGCCCTCGACCACGGCCAGCACGGCGCTGATTGCGGCGGCGACGAGCAGGATGATGATCATCGGGTCGGCCATCTGAGCGAAGAAACGCTTTATCAGCGAATCTTTCTTCTCTGCGGCGAGTTCGTTGCGTCCGTCGCGCTCAAGGCGTTTTTTAGCCTCTTCGCTCGATAAGCCGCTCTCCGAGCTGTCAACGTCTTTGAGAACCGCGGCCGCGTCCTCACAATAGTACTTCACTTGTTGATACCACCCTTTCCTAATGTAGCAAAAAGACCCATGGAAGGTCTTGCCCATCCATGAGTCTCGCCATTTAATGCAAGCCAGGAGCCCGGGGCCCCAAGTTGTTGACTTGCCTCCATTAAGGAAGACTACTCCCTCACGTATCCAAGATACTATCATCCTATCAGAATATTGTCAAGCACTTTGCGCCTGAAAGCTGCAAAAATCCCACTTTTGCCCTTAACTGTTGGGCCGTTGCGGCAGCTTCTAGACCACCTTGACATTTTCTGCGCCGACCATCTCCACCAGCTCGCGCACCAGACTGTCCATAATAACGCAATCCGCGCCGAGACGGCGGCCCGTATCCGCGAAATAGACTATCATGCGGTCGTTGCCGGGGAACATCTCCTGCAGAAGCTCTATACGGCGCATGATACGCGCGTCATTTTGGGCCAGGCGTATCCAGAGCTTGCGAGGCTTGGCATAGCTGCCGTCAGGCAGCGCGGCGTCAGACATGGGACGGATGCTGTCCACCACTATCTGCGGCTCTTTCTCGTCGCGCACGGATATACGTCCGCGCACGATAATGGCTGCATTGTCGGCGACATAGCCGCCGCCGTTATCCAGGGCGCGCTGGAAGGCCAGCAGCTCTATGGTACCAGTGTCGTCCTCGAGTTGAATGTAGGCCATGAGCGTGCCGTTTTTCGTGGTGCGCGTCCGCTTGGAAGCCACGATGCCCGCTATGGTGACGTACTGCTCGTCGGCAAAGCGCTCGGGCCCGGCCTCATTTGCAAAGTCCGAGAGTATGGCGCCTATGCTCACGGCGCCGGCGCTGCGCGCGGCCTCGCGGTACTCGTCCATGGGGTGGCCGGTGAGGTAGAGGCCCGTAGTCTCGCGTTCCATCGCCATCAGCTCGGCGCGCGAATACTCCTCCATCTGCGGCATGGCGATGGCCGTCAGCGCGGGCTCCTCGCCGCCGAAGAGATCCATCTGCCCCTCTATATTGCGGCGTCCGTCCGAGGCTATGCCCTCGAGTACATTGTCGAGCACGGCCATCATGGACTTGCGCGTCGCGCCCAGGCTGTCGAAGGCTCCCGAACGTATGAGGCTCTCAATGGCGCGGCGGTTGAGTTCTTTGCCGGACATGCGGCGGCAGAAGTCCTCAAGGGATTTGAACGGGCCGTTTTCGCGTCTTTCGTCCATGAGCTGCAATATAAATTTCTCGCCGATGTTCTTTATCGCCACAAGGCCGAAGCGGATGTTCTTCCCCGAAATGGTAAAGTAGGCGTCGGACTCGTTGACGTCCGGCGGCAACAGGTTAATGCGCATCTCGCGGCACTCGGCGATGTATTCCGCGACCTTGCTGGAGGAATCGAGCACGCTCGTGAGCAGCGCGGCCATGTATTCACGCGGATAGTGCCGCTTCATGTACGCCGTGCGGTAGGCCACGATGGCGTAGGCCACGGCGTGCGCCTTATTGAAGGCGTAGCTGGCGAAGTCGAGTATCTCGTCGTATATGGCGCTGGCTGTGGCCTCGGGTATGCCGTTTTTTACGCAGCCGGGGATATTTCTGCCCTCGTCGCCGTGGATAAAGGCCACGCGCTCGGCGTCGATGACGGCGTGTTTCTTCTTGCTCATGGCGCGGCGTATGTTGTCGGCCTGTCCGAGCGAGAACCCGGCAAGGCGCCGGAAAATCTCTATAACCTGCTCCTGGTAGACTATGCAGCCGTAGGTTACGGCGAGTATGGGTTCCAGGGAGGGGTGCTTGTACTTTATCCGCTCCGGGTGCTGGCTGTTCTCTATGAAGCGGGGGATGGAGTCCATCGGTCCCGGGCGGTAGAGGGCTATGACGGCGGTGATGTCCTCGATGCTCTTCGGGCCCAGGCGTGTACACACGCTGGTCATGCCAGCGCTTTCAAGCTGGAAAACGCCCTCGGTCTTACCGGCCGAGAGCATGGCGAAGGTGTCTTCGTCGTCTTCGGGGATGGTGTTGATGTCGAAATCCGGGTTGCTGCGGCGCAGAAGCTGCACGGCGTCGTCGAGAATGGTGAGGTTCCTGAGACCCAGGAAGTCCATTTTCAGCAGTCCGAGCTCTTCGAGCGTGGTCATGGTGTACTGCGTGACGACGCTCTCGTCGTTCTTGGCCAGCGGTACGTACTCGTAGACGGGTTTTTCCGTTATGACCACACCTGCGGCGTGAGTGCTCGCGTGGCGCGGCATGCCCTCAAGGGCCCGGGCCGTGTCAATAAGTTTCTTTATGCGCTCATCGGCGGCGTACATCTCACGCATGGGCTTTGAGAGGCGCATGGCCTCGTCCAGAGTCATACCCAGGGCGAATGGCACCTGCTTGGCCACGGCGTCGCACTCGGCGTAGCTTATGTCGAGCGCCCTGCCCGTGTCTCGCACGGCCTGGCGCGCGGCCATGGTGCCGAAGGTCACAATCTGAGCCACGTGGTCGTTGCCGTACTTGCGGTTGACGTAGTCTATGACCTCGCCGCGGCGGCGTACGCAGAAGTCGATGTCTATATCGGGCATACTCACGCGCTCGGGGTTCAAAAAGCGCTCAAAATAGAGGCTGTACTTGATTGGATCGACGTCGGTTATGTTCAGGCAGTAGCTGACGACGCTGCCCGCCGCGCTGCCGCGGCCGGGGCCTACGGGTATGCCGCGGCCCTTGGCGTAGCCTATGAAGTCCGAGACTATGAGGAAGTAGTCGACAAAGCCCATGCGCTTTATCATGTCGAGCTCATAGTCCATCTGCTTTTTGGCGTCTTCGCGCTCGGGCCCGTAGCGGCGCTCAAATCCGGCTTCGCAGAGCTTCTTCAAATACTCGAAGCTGTCCGTCTCGCCCGCGGGGAGCTGGAATCGCGGCAAGTGGTAGTGACCGAACTCAAAGTCGAAGTTACACTTGGCGGCGATCTCCACCGTGTTGTCGGCCGCGTCCTGTCTCTCGGGGAAGAGAGCGCGCATCTCCTCTTCGCTCTTGAGGTAGAATTCCTGCGTCTCGAAGCGCATGCGCTCTGCCTCATTGACCGTTTTGCCGGTCTGTATGCACATGAGCACGTCCTGATAGTAGGCGTCCTCTTTGTTTATATAGTGTGCGTCGTTGGTCACGGCTATGGGTATGCCCGTCTCGTCGTGGATGCGCAGTATGCCGCGCGCGGCGGTCTCCTCCTCGCGTATGCCGTGTCTCTGGATTTCCAGGTAGAAGTCCTCGCCAAAGACTTCGCGCAGCTCCAGCGCCCGGGCTTTGGCGTCCTCATAGCGGCCGTTCACTATCTTCTGCGGTATGTCTCCCGCGAGGCAGCCGGAGAGGCACACCAGACCCTCGGAGTGCTCGTGCAGCAGGCCCCAGTCTATGCGCGGCTTCACGTAGAAGCCCTCGACAAAGCCCATGGACACAAGATAACTCAGGTTGCGGTAGCCGGTCTCATCCTTGCAGAGCAGTATCAGGTGCGTGTACTGGCTGTCGATGCCGTACTCGCGGTCCGTGCGGCTCCTGGGCGCCACATACACCTCGCAGCCGATGATGGGCTTAATCCCGGCCTTTACGCAGGCGCGGTAAAAGTTCACGGCGCCGTACATTACTCCGTGGTCGGTTATGGCCAGAGCCTCAAAGCCCAGCTCCTTCGCCCGTTCGGCCAAGGCGTCTATGCGGCACGCACCGTCGAGCAGACTGTATTCCGTGTGTAGATGCAGATGTACAAAACTCATGCTAATCTCCAGTTCTGCCGTCTTTGGCTATGGCGGCCAGGCGCTTGAGCCTGTGGCTCAGGCAGCTTTTGGTCACGCTGGGCACGGACAACGCCGCGAGCTCGGCAAGGCTCGCCTCCGGGTTCGCTATGCGCAGCAGCGCCGCCTGCTGCAAGCCCTCCGGCAGCGTGTCCAGGCCCTGCTCACGCTCTATGCGGCGTATGGCCTCGAGCTGCTCGGCCGCGGCGGCGACTATCTTGTCGGCGTTTGCGCTGTCGCAGTTCACCTTGCGGTTTATCTCGTTGCGCATGTCTTTTTCAACTCTGGCGCTCATCACTTCCATGGCCGGCACACCGGCTCCGGCCATGGTCAGGAAGTCGGCTATGGCCTCGGACTGCTTGAAGTACGCCACGTGGTTTGCTCCGCGCATGGCAAGCCCCGGTTCAAAGCCCAGTTCCAGGAGCAGCGCGCACATCTCGCGCCCCACCGCGGCGTGCGTGGTGGTGAGCTCCAGGTGGTAGCGCTTGGCGGGGTCGGTTATGCTCCCGCCCGCCAGGAAGGCGCCGCGCACGAACGAAGTCTTGCAGCAGTCGTTTTCCAGCACGCCCAGGTTTATGTGCAGCGTGAGCGTGTCGGAGGGCTCCATGCCGAAGGCGCGGAAAACCGTGGCGATCTTTTCGGGGTCTGTCATGAGCAGAGTCGCCCGGCCGCCCGGTTTTACGTTCTCCGGCAGGATGTCAAAGCTCACGTTGAACGCCTTGCGGAAGAGTTTCGGCAGCAGCTCTATAAACTCCGGGCTGCCTGTTATTATCCTTATCTCCCTCGGCGTAAAACTGTTGCAGTAGAGCATGACGCCGTAGCACTCTGCCACGGCGCAGCACTTGCGGCTGCGCTTCACATGGCAGAGCTCTGCCTTGACCTCGGATGCAAAAGACATTTAATCCTCCTACATGTAAACACGGGTGTGCGACTTCTCGTGGTAGAGGCGCAGCAGCTCGGCCGAAAGCCTATCCGGGTCGTGGCGCACATAGCCGCTGGCCCAGCTCGCTACCGGAGCGCGCAATATTCCCACTCCCAGTTTGTACACTTCTTCGTCGTCTATCTCAACCGGCTGCGCCCCTTCGGCGCGGTAACGTCCGGCTATTTCCGACGGTATGTCCATGCTGTTAGCCAGGCACCAGTCGAAGAGGTGCGCGCCGGAGTTTGAGAAGAGCGCCTCTATGTGGTCGCTGGCGGTGTAGCTCTCTGTCTCGCCGTCCTGGGTCATGACGTTGAGCACATATATCTTGAAAGCGTCGGAGTGGGTTATGGCTTCGGCCACGCCCTCGGTGACCAGGTTCGGCATGATGGATGTATAGAGGCTGCCGGGGCCGAGCACTATCATGTCGGCGCCGTTTATGGCCTCCAGCGCTTCGGGCAGGGCGGGCGGCCGCTCCGGGATGAGACGGACGCGGCGAATGCGCTTGTCCGAGCCCTTTTTGAACTCGGCGATGTGGCTCTCGCCCACGGCCTCGGTGCCGTCGTCAAACTCTGCCGCGAGATAGACGTTTTCATTCGTCACCGGCAGCACGCGGCCGGTGATGGCCAGGACGTCCGACATGCGCCGCACGGCCTCGTCGAAGGTATCCGACATGCCGTTGAGCGCGGCCAGGAACAGGTTGCCGAAGCTCTGACCCTTGAGCCTACCGTCAGTGAAGCGGTAGGCCAGGAGCTTTTCCATGATGGGCTCGGTGTTGGCCAGGGCCTGTATGCAGTTACGCACATCTCCCGGGGGCGGCATGCCGAGGTCCTCCCTGAGCATGCCGCTGCCGCCGCCGTCGTCTGCGACGGTGACAATGGCTGTTATGTTCTGCGAGAGTTTTTTAAGCCCGCGCAGCATGGTCGAAAGGCCCGTACCGCCGCCGATTACGGCAATACGCGGGTCGTGAAGGCGTTCAGGTTTCATATTCACCCCTTGTCTATGTCACGGAAGGTGGCGGTCACATTCTCGCGCCGCTCCGACAGGTGCGCGGCCACGGCATTGGCCACGGCCACGCTGCGGTGCCTGCCGCCGGTGCAGCCGATGGCTATATGCAGCGTGTAGCGCCCCTCTTCGGCGTAGAGCGGAATTATGTAGTCGAGCAGGGCCAGTAGCCGCTCCATAAAAGCTTGCGACTCCGGACGGTCAAGTACAAACTTTGACACATCCGCGTCGAGCCCAGAGTGCGGGCGCAGCTGGGCCACGTAGTACGGGTTCGGCAAAAAGCGCACATCGAAGACCAGGTCGGCGTCAATGGGCAGCCCGTATTTGTAGCCGAAGGCCGAAACCATGACCGCAAAGCTGCGCTCCTTGCGGTCAAGCAGCTCGCGGATGCGGCTTTGCAGCATGCTGGTGGTCAGCCCGCTGGTATTTATAATGTAGTCGGCCCTCTCCCGCACGGGTGCGAGCGAGCGAGCCTCGCGGCGCACGGCGTCCTCCACCGTGTCGCCAGGCTCCTGCATGGGGTGCGGCCTGCGCGAACTCTTGTAGCGGCGCACTATTGTCGGCACGTCTGCCTCCATAAACAGTATGCGGTACTCAAGTCCCATTTCCCACAGCCCGTCGAGCGCGGGCAGCAGCGCGCCAAGACTCTCGCGCTCGCGCACGTCTGTTACCAGCGCCACGCGCTCATAGCGCCCTTGGCTGGCTAGGCACAGCTCCGCAAAGCGCGGCAGCAGCGCCAGTGGCAGATTGTCCACGCAGTAGTAGTCCATGTCCTCGAGGATGTCCGCGGCCTGGCTCTTTCCCGCCCCGGACATGCCCGAAATTATCAGAAACTCCATCTCTATCTCCTTGCGTGCTCACAGGCCCGGGCCCATGAGCTTCACTTCCGGTTCAAGCAGCACGCCCTCGCGCTCGTACACCCTGCGGCGTATCTCGCGCATGAGCGCGACCACGTCCTCATAGCTCGCGCCGCCCGCGTTTATCACAAATCCCGCGTGCTTTGTGGACACCATCGCGCCGCCCACACGCTCTCCCTTGAGGCCCGCGGCGTCTATCATGGCTGCGGCATAGCCGTTTGCGGGGCGCTTGAAGGTGCTGCCCGCGCTGGGCATATCCAGGGGCTGGGAAGCGCGGCGCTTTTCTATCAGCTCGCGCATGCGCTCCCGTATAGCTCCCGCGTCCCCCGGGGTGAGCGCGAACGTTACCGAGGTTATGAGCTTATCCGTGTCGGAAAAGACGCTGTGCCGGTAGCTCATACCGAGCTCAGACGCTTCGAGCGTCTTTATTTGGCCGTCGAGGTCTACAAACTCCACACTCTCTATGATGTCGCGCATCTCGCCGCCGTAGGCGCCGGCGTTCATGGCCGTACCGCCGCCCACGCTGCCCGGTATGCCGTGAGCAAACTCCAGACCCGTAAGCGAGTGCTCGGCCGCAAATACGGCCGTGGCCGCGAGCGTCGCCCCGGATCCGGCGCGTATCTTTGTCTCGTCAATGAGCTCTATATCAGAGCAGGGACGCGACATGCACACAACCGCGCCGTCGTAGCCCTCGTCGGGCACCAGCAGGTTAGTGCCGTTGCCCATTATGAGTGTGCGCACGCCTTCACGGCGCAGCAGGCCGAGCGCAGCAGCCGCCTCTCCTGCCGAGGCCGGAAACAGCATCAGGCGCGCCGGGCCGCCGATTTTGAAGGAGCAGTGGGCGCTCATGGGCTCGTTTTCGCGTATTTCCAGCTCCGGGAACGCCTGGCGCAGTTCACGGGTGATAGCGTTGTAGTCCGGCATCAGAAGTCCTTTCCCTTGTCAACAAGCGCGTCGTGCTCACGCGCGAGCGCGGCGGCGGCGTTATAACCCATCTTCTTCTGGCGGTTGTTCATGGCCGCCAACTCTAGTATTACGGCGAGGTTGCGCCCGGGCCGCACTGGTATGGTGTAGGCGGGTATCTCCACGCCGAGTATGGTTGAGTACTCCGTTTCCAGGCCGAGGCGGTCATAGGCCTTGTTGTCATCCCAGAGTTCAAAGTTGACCACGAGGTCGACGTTGGTCTCTGGCTTCACCGCGCCGACGCCGAAGATGTGCCTCGCGTTTATAACGCCTATGCCGCGCAGCTCCATGTAGTAACGTATGAGCTCCGGGGCCGTGCCTATGAGCGTTTCGCGTGAAATGCGGCGTATCTCCACCGCGTCGTCGGCTATAAGCCTGTGGCCGCGCTTTATGAGTTCCAGGGCTGTCTCGCTCTTGCCCACGCCGGAATCGCCCGTTATGAGCAGGCCCTCGCCGTACACCTCCACGAGCACGCCGTGCATGGTCACCCTCGGGGCCATGGCGTTGCGCAGCATGGTTATGAGGTCGGCCATGAAGGTCGAAGTGTCCTCGTTCGTACACATGAGCGTGCGGTCGTATTTGCGGGCGGTTTCGGTTAGCTCGGGAAGGGTGTCTATGCCGTGGCAGAGTATGATGGCGCAGAGGTCGAAGCGCATGAAGCGTTCGAGCGCTTCGCGGCGCTGTTCGGGGTCGAGGCTCTCCAGATATGTGCACTCGACTCTGCCGATAAGCTGCAGCCGCTTGGGGTCGAAGTAGTCATAGAAGCCCGCGAGCTGCAGCGCCGGGCGGTTCACATCTGCGGTGCGCACGCGCACGGATTCGAAGTCCTTGGCTGCGTGCAATATGGTGAGATTCTGTTCCTTAGCCACCTGAGTCAGGCTCACGGAATATTCGTCGTTCACAGTGGCGCCTCCTTTCCGGTGCCGTGGCACCTGTGCCGCCTGGGCGGCACTAAATCTTGCCTATGTATATTGTACCCACCCGGCGCGGTTTTGGCAATGTTTTTTGTTCTGCACGGAATTTACCGTCCTGTGAGATTTTGCTTGCATTTACATGCGCGTAGTGCTATTATATTAAGGCTGTTAAAAACAAATTAAGCTGGAACGGAGGTGCAACTAAATGGCAAAGTGCGAATTCTGCGGCAAGGATATGGCCTTCGGCATCAAGGTCAGCCATTCCCACAGGCGCTCCAACCGCACCTGGAAGCCCAACGTTAAGCGCGTAAAGGCCATCGTGGACGGCAGCCCCAAGCACGTCTACGCCTGCACCCGCTGCCTGCGCAGCGGAAAGGTCACCCGCGCGGTGTGAGCCGCGCCTCGCAGCCTAAGCCGCGCCGGGAGGGACGCTATTCCCACCCGGCGCGGCTTTGCTATACCCGGCGCAGCCGACGCAAAACAATGAGTATGGATTGACGAGGTAATAACCATGAAATTCAAAAACCCACTGCTAGTTGTCGCGGATATGGACAAGTCTGTTGAGTTCTATAAGAAAGTGCTGGGCCTCCACGTGATTATGGACTTCGGCGCAAACAAAACCCTGACTGGCGGCCTGTGCCTGCAGACGCTTGAAACCTGGCGGGAGCTCACCGGCGCTGGCGAGATAACCTTCGGCGGCAGGGACGTCGAGCTCTATTTTGAAGAGGACGACTTCGACAAATTTTCAGAGAAGCTGGAGAAGTTTGACCTCGGCTATGTCCACCCTATAAAGGAACACGCATGGGGCCAGCGCGTTGTGCGCTTCTACGACCCGGACCGGCACGTCATTGAAGTCGGAGAAAACATGAAAGCCGTCTGCAAGCGCTTCCTGGACAGCGGCATGACTCCGGAGCAGGTCGCGGCGCGTATGGAAGTGCCGATAAAATTTGTGAAGGCCTGTATGCGCTGAACCAAGCCCGAGTTTTGCCGGGAGCTGCCCGAAATTGATACTCCCGGAGCGCAAGAATAATCCTCCGGACGGCAGCCGCCGCACGGAGGATTGCTTGCTTACAAAAGCCGCCCCATACGGGGCGGCTTCGTATTTCAGAGCTTGTCAACCTCAGACAGCCACAGGGCGTTGCAGGCGTCGGAAGGCATCTTGTGTCCATCACGGGGCGAGAGGGTAAAGCCCATGACGGCGGGGCCGTCCGCGCTTGCAGAGCGCTTGAACTGCTGCACAAAGAAACGGCGGCAGTAGCTGCGCAGCCAGTATATGAGCGTGTCGCGGTCAAACTCGCCCTTGAAGGCGATTTCAGCCAGGCGCAGCACCTTGGCCGGGGAGCCGCCGCGCATGACCATGTGGTAAAGGAAGAAGTCCTGGAGGATATAGGGTCCCACGCTGTCCTCGCTCTTCTGCAGCAGCTCGCCCTCGTCTCCGATGGGCAGCAGCTCAGGAGTTACCGGGGTGTCCCAGATGTCGCGCAGGGCGGCGGCAAGCTCGGCATCCTCGGTGGTTTCGGAGATATACTTGACGACGGCGCGGACCATGGTCTTGGTCATGCCGGCGTTGATGTCGTAGTTGGAGATCTGGTCGCCGTTATACGTGCACCAGCCGTCGGCCTGCTCACTGAGGTCCTTGGTGCCGACGTCGAGGCCGTCGACCTTGTTGGCAATGTCGAGCAGCACCATCGTGCGCTCACGCGCCTGGGCGTTCTCAAAGACGACGGAGTGGTCGTTGAAGTCGTGGCCGATGGTCTCAAAGTGCTTCTTGACGCTCTCGCCTATGGGGATAACGCGCAGCTCCGCGCCGAGGCGCTCAGCGATGGTGATGGCGTTATTCTTGGTGCGGTCGGTAGTGCCGAAGCAGGGCATCGTCACGGCGACGATGTTCTTGCGCGGCAGCGAGCACATATCCATGGCCTTGGCGCAGGCGAGCATGACCAGCGTGGAGTCTACGCCGCCGGAGACGCCGATGACGGGACGCCAGCAGTTGGTGTACTCCATGCGCTTGATGAGGCCGGTGGCCTGGATGGTCAGGCAGCGCTCGGCAAACTCAGCGATGTGGCCGTCGGGCACGAAGGGCTCGCGCTTGATGCGGCGGGTGAGGCGCGTTTCGGCGAGTTTGAGGTCCCAGCCGTAGCGGGATATGGGCATGCGCGCCATACCGGCGTAGGTCTGCTCACGCATACGCGCGTCGTTGAGGTTGAAGATGTCGGGCTCGCTCACGGCCATGCCGGAGCCGTTCTCGCTCACGGCGAGGGTTTCGCCGTCGTCGCAGACGAGGCAGAGGCCGTAGTAGCTCTTGTCCGTCGTGCTCTCGCCGCTGGACGGAGCGGCGCTGACGCAGGCGTAGTGCAGGCGCTTCGTGTCCACCTCGATGGCGGTCATGGTGTCGTGGCGGGAGGTGGAGCTCATGGGCTCGTCGCTCAGCTCGGCGATAATGGTGGCCCCGGAAGCGCAGAGAGCGGCGGTGGGCGGCACGGCAAGCTTCCTGTCGGCGGCGAACTGCACGCCCACGGCGAGGCCGTCGAGAACGTCGTAAGCGCAGTAGATAACCTCGCTCTGCAGGTGGCAGTAATCCGTGTCGTCGATATCGATTTCCATGACCTCGCCCGGGTTCAGCGCGGAGAACACGGTGCCGCGCACATTCTTGCGCGCCGTGAAGCCGAGGATTTCACCGTCGCACACGATGGCGGCGGCGCTGTACAAGGACCCGCGCACGGCGAGGGGCAGGCCGACGACGACAAGCATGTCGCTGCCCTCGGTGGACGCGGCTATACGCTTGAGTCCTTCCATCGCGGCGTCGGTGAGATGCCGCTGAAAGTAGAGGTGGCCGCAGGTCGCGCCCGTGAGCACCAGTTCGGGGAAGGTCAGCAGCTTGACCCCGGCCTCCTTCGCCTCTCCGATGCAGTCAATGATTTTGTCCGTGTTGTACGCGGGGTCGGCCACCCTTATTTCGGGCGCCGCCGCGGCTACTTTCAAAAATCCATCCTTCATTTTAATACATCACCCTGAAACAAAATAATTTCTCTCATTTTCCCCCCGCCTCCCCTTTTAAGGGGAGGAAAGAGGTGATATTCGCTTAAAATGTTAGCCTCTCGCTCAGGTAGCTCACCAGTTCGCTCATGGGAATGCGCACCTGCTGCATGCTGTCGCGCTCGCGGACGGTGACGCAGTGGTCGGCCTCGGTCTTGTCATCGCCCACGGTGGTGAAGTCGAGGGTGACGCAGTAGGGGGTGCCAATCTCGTCCTGGCGGCGGTAGCGCTTGCCGATGGAGCCGGTGTCGTCGTACTCGCACATGAAGTGTTTGGAGAGCTCGGCATAGAGCTCGCGGGCCGGGCCGGAGAGGACTTCCTTCTTGGAGAGCGGCAGCACGGCGACCTTGATGGGCGCGAGGGCGGGGTGCAGGTGCAGCACCACGCGGGTGTCCTTCTTCGCCTCGTCCACGACCTCCTCGTCGTATGCATCGACGAGGAAGGCGAGCGTCACGCGGTCGGCGCCCAGGCTGGGCTCGACGACGTAGGGCACGTAGTGCTCGTTCTTCTCCTGGTCGAAATAGGTGAGATCCTGGCCGGACTGGTTCTGGTGCTGGGTGAGGTCGTAGTCCGTGCGGTCGGCGACGCCCCAGAGCTCGCCCCAGCCGAAGGGGAACAGATATTCAAAGTCCGTGGTGGCCTTGGAGTAGAAGGCCAGTTCGGCCGGATCGTGGTCGCGCAGACGGAGGTTTTCCTCGTTCATGCCGAGGTTCACCAGCCAGTTGCGGCAGTAATTGCGCCAATAGCTGAACCACTCGAGGTCGGTGCCCGGCTCACAGAAGAACTCGAGCTCCATCTGCTCAAACTCACGGGTACGGAAGGTGAAGTTGCCCGGAGTTATCTCGTTGCGGAAGCTCTTGCCTATCTGGCAGACGCCGAAGGGTATCTTGCGGCGGGTGGTACGCTGTATATTCTTAAAGTTGACGAAGATGCCCTGGGCAGTCTCGGGACGCAGATAGACCTCGTTGGCGCTGTCCTCGGTGACGCCCTGGTGTGTCTTGAACATCAGGTTGAACTTGCGGATATCGGTGAAGTCGCTCTTGCCGCACACGGGGCAGGGTATGTTGTGCTCGCGTATGAAGGCGACCATTTCCTCGTTGGTCATGGCCTCAGCGGAGACGCCCTCGATGGGGTTCTCGGCGAGCCAGTCCTCTATGAGCTTGTCAGCGCGGTGACGGCTCTTGCAGGCCTTGCAGTCGATGAGCGGGTCGTTGAAGGTGGTCACGTGGCCGGAGGCGACCCAAACGCTCGGGTTCATCAGTATGGCCGCATCGAGCCCGACATTATACGGGTTCTCCTGCACGAACTTTTTCCACCACATTTTTTTGACGTTGTTCTTGAGCTCCACGCCAAGCGGGCCGTAGTCCCAACTGTTGGCAAGGCCGCCGTAGATCTCGCTACCGGCGTATATGAATCCTCTGTTTTTGCAGAGGGCGACCAGCTTGTCCATCGTCTTTTCGGTGTTCTTCATGATTGTCTCCTTTTCCCGCAGATGGCTTCTGCGGAGATTTTTGTTAGCTTTACAGATCGTGGCCTTGGTGCTATAATGCGCGGTAAGACGCTCGTCGCGCCTAAAACGCGTCGGCCCGCCTGACAAGCTATAATGTTAACACAAAAGACACATTATATCAATAAATGTTAAACATTAAATTTTTCTTGGAGGAGTATAATGAAATCGGAACTGCTCAGGCAGTATGCAAAGCTCATTGCCGTCACCGGCGGCGGCATCGTACCCGGACAGAGCGTAGTGCTGCGCGCCGGGCTCGATCAGCCGGAATTCGTCCTCATGCTCGCAGAGGAATGCTACGCCGCCGGTGCGGGCGAGGTCGAAGTGGAGTGGGAATACCAGCCCATGGAGCGGCTTAAAAACGAGAGCGAGAGCGTTGAAACTCTCGGCACGGTCAAGCTCTGGCAGGAGCAGAAGCTGCGTTACCGCGCCGATACCCTGCCCGTCATGCTCTACCTCGAGAGCGCGGACCCCGACGGGCTGGCCGGGATTGACCAGCTCAAGCGCGCCGAAGCGCAGCGCCGCCGCTACGCCGTTACGAAGCCCATCAGTGACGAGATGGAGAACCGTTACCAGTGGTGCATCGCCGCCGTCCCCGGTGTTGAATGGGCGAGGAAAGTTTTCCCCGGCCTCGGCGACGCCGAAGCCGTTGAAAAGCTCTGGGAGGCCATACTCTCCTGCTCCCGCGCGCTCGAGGGCGACCCCGCCGAGAACTGGCGGCGACACAACGCCTTCCTGCAGGACAGGTGCGCGAAGCTCAACGCCATGGGGCTTGTCTCGCTCGAGTACCGCGCGTCCAACGGCACCGAACTGACCGTGGGGCTCATCCCCGAGGCCATGTTTTTGGGCGGCTCCGAAACAAATCCCGTCAACAATGCGGTGTACAACCCCAATATCCCCAGCGAAGAGGTGTACATCACCCCCCGCGCCGGTGAGGCAGAGGGCATAGTCTACGCAACCCGGCCGCTGGCCTACCGCGGACAGCTCATAGACGGCTTCTGGCTTCGCTTTGAGCACGGCCGCGTGGTTGACTGCGGCGCAAACCGGAACGAAGAGGCCCTGCGTGCGCTGCTCGACATGGACGAAGGCTCGCGCATGCTAGGAGAGTGCGCGCTTGTGCCCTATGACAGCCCGATCCGCAACAGCGGCGTCATGTTCTACAACACCCTCTTCGACGAAAACGCGGCTTGCCACCTGGCCCTGGGCCGCGGCTACACCAGCAACATCCGCAATTACGGCAGCTATTCCCTCGACGAGCTGCGCGCCATGGGCGTAAACGACTCCATGGTACACGAGGACTTTATGATAGGCTGCGCCGACCTGTCCGTGACCGGTATCACGGCCGGCGGCGAGCGTATCGCCATCTTCGCCGACGGCGGCTGGGCTTTCTGAGCACGTCGGCAGCACGCACCCGGGAGGCGTACTAATGGAAAGCAGGAAGAATACGCAAACTCCGCGCATGGACCGCAAGGCGCTGATACTCACCGTCGTGGGCGCCGCGCTTGTCATCGCAATCATCGTCATCGCCGTTGTGCTTATGCAGCGCAGCGCCGGTGATGACTACCGTCAAAACTATGAAGCTGCGATGGAGTACTATGTCGCCGGAGACTACGACGAGGCCATCAACTCTGCCAAGTTGGCCTACGCCGAGGACGCCACGGAAGAGGCCGTCCTCATTATCGCCCGCAGCTACGCGGGCAAGGGCGACTACGAAAGCGCAGTGTCCGAGCTCGAAGCCTGGACCGGCTCGCACGGTTCCGGCCAGGAGGCCGGCACGCTGCTTGAAGAGTACCGCTCTCACCTGACGGACAACACAGACGAGCCGGATACCGAGACCGTGACCGTCGCGGGCACAGAGTATCCTATAGACTCTCAGACGCTTGTCGTGTCGGGCTCGGCGCTCACCTCCGCGGACATGAGCGCCATTGCCACGCTTTCAGAGCTCACCAGTCTGAGCCTGAACGACTGCTCGCTCACGGACATCTCCGCGCTCTCTTCGCTGAGCAAGCTCACAGACCTCTCTCTTGAGGACAACGACATCACGGATCTCTCCCCGCTCTCTGGTCTATCCTCGCTCAAGACTCTTTATCTGAGCGGGAATGAGAACATATCTTCGCTCGAGCCGCTCTACGGCCTGGATAACCTCGCTACGCTGGACATTCGCGGACGCGAAATAACCGACGAAGAGTTCGAGGCCCTGCAGACGGAGTTGCCCAACTGCACCATCCTCACTGACACGCCGACGGAGACCGTCACTGAAATAACCCTCGGCGGCCAGACCTTCAACAGCGACGTGACCAGCCTGGCCTTTACCGGCGCGGATATAACGGATATCTCTGCCCTGGCGACATGCACTCAGCTCGAGTCGCTCGATGTCTCGTATACCGACATCGACAGCATCTCCGTCGTGGCCGGAATGCCGAACCTGCGTTCGCTGGACTTCACCTCCACCAACGTCAGCAGCATCTCGCCCATCCTGGCCCTCAACAACCTCGAAGTGCTGTGGTTCAGGGACACCAACGTCACAAATATCTCGGCCCTGGCCGGACACACGACGCTGACAGAGCTGGAGATATCCGGCAACGACATAGAGGACTACAGCGTCCTGGAGACCCTCACCGGGCTGAGCTCGCTCATACTCGACGACGCCGGGCTCCAGGATTCAGACCTCGAGATACTCTCGCGCATGACCTGGCTGGATAACCTCTATATTCGCAACAACCCGGACCTCTCCCGAGAAGCGGTGAATGAGCTGATAGCCGCGCTGCCGAACACGAACATCAGCGCCCCGGACTTTTCCGACGTCACGCTCGGCGACCAGATGTTCCCCGTGGACTCCACGCAGGTCAACGCCAGCGGCAGCGGAGTTGAGAACCTAGACGGCATTGAGCAGTTCCAAAATCTCAGCGTGCTCACGCTGTCCGATAACCCGGGCATCGACATCTCCAACATAAGTTCCGTGCCCACGCTCACCTATCTGGAACTTGCACGGTGCGAGCTCACGGACATCTCCGCGCTTTCAAACCTCACCGCGCTTGAGGGCCTGGATCTGATGCAGAACGACATAACCGACATCACGCCGCTGAGGCACATGAGGGGACTGATTGAACTGCATCTGAGCCTGAACGAGAACCTGTTGGATATATCGGCCCTTTCTCAGCTTGACAACCTCTACGTGCTCTCGCTCAACGGCACGGCGGTGACAGATCTCTCCGCGATTGCGGACCTCACTAACCTGCAAACGCTCGACATAGAGGGCTGTGAGATAGACGATATCACACCGCTGCTGGGTCTCAAGAACCTGCGCACCCTGTACGCCGCCGGTTGCGGCTTCTCCCAGCAGGAGATAGACGAAATCGGCCAGGCGCTACCCAACTGCACTATCTACACCTAAACAAAACAAGTAAGCGGCCTCCCAGCATGGAGGCCGCTTATTTTATTGCAGTGCTTTTAGAAGGCCGGCAAGGGATTGGCTCAGGTCTTGCCAGGTCGCTTCAAAGTCGCCGGTGTACCAGGGGTCGGCTACTTCCTCGCCCGGCCTGCCGGCGTAATCGAGAGCCAGGTGGGCCTTGCCCTCCGGGTCCCCGCCGGACAGCCTGCGCACGTCGCGCAGGTTGGCCTGGTCCATGCAGATTATCACGTCGTATTTGTCGTACTCTGCCCTCGTCATGCGGTGCGCAGCGTGTCCGGCACAGCCTATGCCGTGCTCCGCAAGTTTCCTGCGCGCAGGTGGATATACGGAGCTGCCGATCTCATCCGAGTGCATAGCCGCCGAGGCGATGTGAAACTCACCTGAAAGCCCCGCCTTCTCCACCATGTCTTTAAACATAAACTCTGCCATAGGACTGCGGCAAATACTGCCGTGGCATACAAACAGGATTTTTATCATTTGCTTCACTTCCCTGACTGTACCAAATTATACTCAAATATGCCGATATTCGCGCAAACAGTGAACGTTTACCAGCAATTTAAAAATTGCATCTCCCGGCACAACGCAGCATAACTTCGCACAACTTCGCCTGAGAGTGTCGTAAAAGTGTCGTAAATCCGAAATTTTTACGACACGCGTTTTTCGGCGCGCCGACCTCGTGAGTTTGCCTGCGCTCCGTTCAGCTCCAGCATTTCTGACCTTGCGTCCTCAAAGCCGAGATGTGTGTAGGTGTTGAGCGTCACGCCAATATCGCTGTGACCCATTATGTATTGCAGCGTCTTGGGGTTCATCCCTGATTTCGCCATGTTGGAGCAGAACGTGTGACGGCAGACGTGCGGCGTAACCTTGGGCATCTGCACCTTGTAAATACTGTTGTACTTAGCGCAGATGTGCTGGAAGTATTTTTCCCAGTGGAGAGCCACCATCGGACGCCCGTTCTTGTCGAGAAAGAGAAACCCACTGTATCCCTGCACCACCGGCTCCACCTTTGGCGGTTTCCTGTTGGCAAGTATTCGGGCAAAGCTCTCCTTTACCTCGGGCGTCATGGGAACCATTCTGGTGCCGCAGCCGGTTTTGGGGTCTTCTATCACGTACTCCATGTTTCGGGTCCTCTGGAGCTGGTGGTCTACGATAATCCGGCTGTTTTCAAAATCGATGTCCCTGACTGTCAGACCCACGAACTCCGAAATGCGCAGCCCCGTCTTGAAGAGAATGAAGATGCCGTCGTAGTAGCGGCTGAAATGTTTGTCGTTCTTCACAAACTCCAAAAAATCGCGTTCCTGCTTGCGGGTTATCGCCTCTCTGGTCACGCTGTCGTTCACCACGACGGTGCTCAGTTGAAACTCAAAGGGGTTCTTGTTCAGGAGGTCATTGTCGACCGCCATCTGAAACGCCGGTCTCAGGACGCCGCGGATGGAGTGAATTGTGCTGTAGCCGCGCCCGTCGTCCTGTAGTTTTATCAGCCACGCCTTAGCGTCGAAAATCTTGACCCTGTCAATGCGTTTGCACCCGAACTCCTCTTTTTTAAGGATATTGATGACAAACTTGTAATTGGCCCGCGTGTTGTGCCGGACACCTCTCTTTTGAGCGATGTACATCTCCACCAGCTCGAGCACGGTCAAGTCGCCGCCATTTGCGGCAAGCCCGCTGTTCAAATCTCGCTGAATCTGCTTTTCCTTTTCCCGCAAGGGCAGGTCGCTGCGCTTGCCCTTTGGAGCGGCGTCGGCGCTGGTCAGCGTCCAGCTGTAGACAGTCCTCCGCTTGCCGAACACGTCCTGATACTTGTATTCGTACTTTCCATCTTTTCGCTGGCTCTCTCCAGTCCATAGTTTTCGGCCTTTTTTGTCTCGCCTTATTTCAGACATATTAACTCCTTTCCAACTAAGAAAAGAGCCAAGCTATGATACGGATATTGTATCACATGCCCGGCTCTTTTGCCATACGATTATTTACTTGCTTTATATGGCAGACAGTTTTTCGTCGACGTAGCGTTCAAAAACTCTGCGCTTAATCTGAGGTCGGGTGCCGTTCCAAAGAATGAAATCCGCGCCCGGGTTTTCATCTATCAGCTTCCTCAGCTTCTTGTCGCCGATGTGGAAGTACTTCGAGGCCTCCTGCACGCTCAGCGTGTATTTTCTCCATATGGGAATATCGTACCTGTCGTTAAACTGCTCGGGTTCTTTTACCATAGGCAACACTCCTTAAAGATTAAAGTTCTGCGTCCCGCCCATGCTCGCGGCGGGGCTGTTTGCGTTCCTGCTCCCCGCGCGCCCGCGCGAGAATTGCGTTAATAAAAGCCCTGACCTTTTCCGGCGCGGCTTTGAGCGCGGCTAGGTAGGGCTGAGATTTCTTCTTGAGTGCTTCGTACTTTTCATGCAGCGATTCGTAGCGCTGCTGCCAGATTGAAGCGGTTCTTTCTGCGGCGGTGAGCTGCTCGCGCAGTTTGGCAATTTCCGCTCTGGCAGAGAGTCCGTTGACGGCGTGCTTTTTCAGCTCCACGCACTCCTGCGCTGTCAGCGTGACGCTGCCGGTCAGAGGGTTGCGCTTTCCCATCTCCTTAATCTCGCGCGCGGTGAGCGCAGCGGCTTTTGCGGCTTTGGTTTCTTTTTGCAGCGCGTGCAGCCGCTGCTCCTGTCTCTCGGCTGCGGCACTTGTGTCCTCCAGCGCCTGTTCAGCCTGTGCCACCTGCTCGCTCACAGCCTCCAGCCGCCGCTGCTCGGCTTTGACCTTGAACTGCGTCACGGTCAGGTGTTCCTCCGTGCTGCCGCGCTCGCCGCGCTCCACGTCCAGATAACCGGCTGAACGCATGAAATGAAAAAAGTCATCCTGCAGCACGCTGTAGGATGACTTCAAAATCTGCTTACCTTTTGCGTTCAGCATGGGATTCCCATCAGCATTGAGCGCGGGCCTTGACGCCCATTTCTTACTGCGGCTGACCTGCATGAGCGTCTCTTTTACGGTGCCGACGAGGCTCTTGTCCTTACACCGCTTCGACCAGAGTACCTGTTTCTCCACGACGGGGATGTAAACGACGTGGAGGTGGTAGTGGTAGACATCCTCGCCCAGCGCCTCGGACATCGCGCGGTTTCGCTCGTCGGCGTGCATGACAGCGGAGAGGATAAATTGCTCGCCGCCCACAATCTCCACGGCGGCTCTGTAGGCGTCAGCGTAGAACTTCTTGGCAAACTCATAGCCGCCGTGGTTGTAGAAGTAAGCGGAGTTCACGTCAAAGACCAGCTCTCCGAATTTCACGGCGTCGGGTTTGAGGCCACGGGTGGAAATGACTTTTTCACACTCAAGCTGTGCAAACATCTCCGTATAGCTCGCGGTGGGCGCTTTGAAGTGTACGTTCATCGCTGTGCGCTCGGGGACTATATCCTGATTCGAGTAGTGCGCTTTCTCGCGTTCGTTGTGCTCCTGCATCTTCGCCACGTCTCCGGGAGCTTTCAGGTCGTGGTTTCTGACGATTGTGCGGTCAACGCCGTCGTTTCTCGCCATTGAATACACTCCTTCCTGTCGGATTAGGGACACATGGGCCGGGGAGGCGCTTTCTGCGGAAAGTGTAATAACCCACTATGACACTTTCAGCCAGAGGGCTGCAAAGTGCCGTGGGCTCTCCGAGAGGGAGCCCGCGCCCACTGCGGCGGGCGCGCAGACAGAGAGTAAATACAGAGCATTTTCTCTCTGCCTGCTACGCAAAGACGGAGCCTCAACTCGCTCCATCTTTGCGTTATACAGCTGCATCGTCCACGGCGCTGCAACTGTATAGTGAGTTTTACGCCCAAACGCTGCGTACGTACGTACGCAGCGAATCGCCTTAAAACTCATTTATATGCGGCATTACCAGCGCCTCGATTCCGTAGAAGCCTCTCACGCGCCGGCCTGCCGCATTTATTATGTTGTTGCAGTATTCGAGATTATATTTTCCCGAAGCTGAAACCAGCGCATCGCTGAAGCTGCGCGGCTTGAGCGCCGTCAGGTTATTCTCCTCGCACCACATCCGGTAGATCTCGTAGCAGTCCTTTGAACTGATGGACGCGTCCGCTTTCAGACGGATGTAGCCCTCGGATTCAAGGAAGTCGTAGACATTGTTGTTGTCGCGCTTGACGGCCTCACGGTTTTCCCTAGTCCGCGCGCTCTCGGTGAACTTGAAATTGTTCTCCACAAGCCGTTTGAGACCCTCAAAAGCCCAGAGGAAGATGCCCTCAACCTCGGCCTTCATTTTCTCGGCGAGGTCGGGGTCGTCCACACGGTCAGCGGCCTTTTCCCTCGTGGTCAGCACGAGCTGACGCCGGTAGAACCCGTCGCTGCGGTCAAAGAGCGCCTGCAAGTCGCCGTTGCTGAACGCCAGCAGCCGCGCGTACATCCAGCCCTGGTAGCTCTGCTTGCCCTTGCGCTCCAAGTCCATTTTGCCCTGCGCCGTGACGATGGACTTGACGTAGTTGGTTTGCCTCAACGCCTCCATGCGCATGTCGTCGTCAATGCACAGGAGAACGTGCTCGAGGTCGGCGCGGGCGAAGCGGTTTTCGGAAATTTTCCCTATGCTGCCGTCTTTCATATTGCAGCCGAACAGGGCAGAGAGCACCGCGCCTATCTGGCTCTTACCCTCGCCACCGCTGCCCTTGATGACCATCATGCGCTGCCCCTTGTTGCTGGGTATGAGGCAGTAGCCGATGAACTCCTGCAAGGTGGGTATGTCCTCGGGATAGAGCAGCTCACCGAGAAATTTTAGCCACCGCTCAGGCTTCGGAGCGTTGGGGTCGTAGGCAACCGGCAAGCGGCTGCGCACAATTTTGCTTCTACCCTCGGTGAACGAGCCATCAAGCATGAGCGTGCCGTTTGCTAGGTGGATGCGGTCAGACTCCGGCGGCAAGCCCTCCACGCGCGCCGCGAGCTTCATCAGCTCCATGATGTTGCTTATCTTTCGCGGGATATTGCTCACGGCGCAGCAGCGCAGCTCCTCAAATATTTCGCCGCGCAAGGGCAGCTCGTCCGTGACTCGTCCGTCGGGCGTGAAGAACGCGCCGTCCGTGTAGACGAGCTTATGCCGGCTCAGGAAGTCGTCGCAGAACAGAGCCTCGTTGATGCTCTTGCCGTCAAACCAAAAGGGCGCGTCAGGCGACCTTAGCTTTTTTGCCATAGCGCTCCTCCTCCAACAGGTACTCGACGTAGTCCAGCTTCTTACAGGCTTCAACATAGCGCTCGTCCGGCTCGTCGTCAGGCGAGCGCGGCGCGAACTCGGCTTTCCAGTGCCTTAGCCGGTTCCGGTAGTCTCTCAGCTCCTGAATTTTTGAACGCGGCCTGCTCACATTCGGCTGCTTGTCCAGGGAGAGGCCGAAGTCGTAGGCGAGCTTCTTTGCGGCATCGTAACTGCTCAGGCCGAGCAGCCGCGCCGTGAGGTCAATCACGTCGCCGTGCGCCCCGCAGCCGAAGCAGAAGAAGTAGTCCTCGTTGAGCTTCATACTTGGGTGCCGGTCGTCGTGAAAGATGCAGCGCGTCATTCCAGTCCGGCCCACGTCCATTCCGTAGCGCTCCGCGGCCTCCGGCACGCTCACCGACGCTTTTGCGGTTTCGTACAGATTCAAAGGCATTACCTCCTGAAAGAAAGATTGACGGTCTTTGCCCGCCTGCCTGAATATACGGAGAAATTGCCCCTGAGCCTTGAAATCCCGCAAAACTGCAAGAAAAACAAAAAGCAGCCCCGCGTTCTTGCAAAAGTGCAAGAGCGCAGGGCGGGGTGAAAATATTGCCAGAACAGCTCGATTCAAGTATAATAACCGGAGAACTTTGCATAAAAGAGGTGGCACGCATGGAGGGCGAATACCTGCCCGGGAACGTCCGGGAGCGCATACAGGAGCTGCTCCACGAGCGCAAAATAACACAGGCGCAGCTCGCGGAACGCATCGGCAGTACGGAGAGCGCCGTCAGCCGATTCATCTCCGGAAAGACGGACAAGATAAGCGCCGAGCACATTATCCGCATCGCCAGGGCGTTCAACGTCTCCACAGACTTTTTGCTCGGCGTGGTGAACGTCCCAGACCGCAAGAACTACGACGTGGAGGAGCTGGGCCTGTCCGTGCAGGCGGCGAGGAATCTCTATACGGGCCGGGTCAACGCGGAGATTGTAAACCGGCTGCTGGAAAGCCCTCGTTTTGCCGAGGTCACATACATGATTGAGCAGTATTTCAACGACACGCTCGCGGAGGGCTTCGCTGCGCAGAACCAGATGTACGCTTCCATCAGTGCGCTGCTGCGCCGCGACGTCAAGACCGACGCCGCCGTGCAGGCCGCGCGGGACGCGAACCGGCAGCGCGTGCCGGTTTACCAGGCAGACCTCACTATGATACAAAACAGCTTCATGGCGGCGCTCAAAGAGGTCAAGCGCGAGCTGGGCAACGACCTAACGGCGGCGCAGAAGCTGACCAAAGAGGTCACACAGCAGATGTACGTCTCGCTGACCAAAGGCGGGGACGTACAAAAGGCGCAGGTGACGCCGGAGCTGTTCGCGTCGGCCGTCACGCAGAGCGTCGCTGGCATGGAGGGCGCGCAACCTGAGGCGCTCGAAAAGCTCGGAAAGGCGCTCGCGGAGTTTGCGCAGGCCACCATGGACTACGCGAAGGAGAAACAGGATGCCGAACAATGAGCGGCTCTGCGCGCTTGCGCAGGAGGGTGACGCCGCCGCGCGGGAGCAACTGTTGGAGCGCAACATGGGCTTCGTCCGCAAGCTGGCGCTTGAGGTGTACGGCAAAGCCGGTGAAAGCGGCCCTGACGTTGACGACCTTGTGCAGGAGGGCTGCATCGGGCTGCTGAGCGCGATTGACCGCTTTGACGCCGAACACGGCATGAAATTCCTAACCTACGCCGCACTGGCGATACGCAACGCCATGACGGACTGCGCCCGTGCGGCGCTCTCACAGTTTGAGCGGCGGCTGGAGTTTGACGGTTTGCAGCGCGTGCGCCTTGACGACGTGCTCGACGCCGACGAACGGCTGCTGCGTATAGAGGCTGTCGCCGACCCGCACGCGCAGACGCCGGAGCAGGTCGTTCTTAGACGCGAACAGCTAGCGGAGCTGTTCACCGGGCTGGACAACCTGACCGCCCGCGAGCAGACCTGGCTTCTCTACCGCCACGGCTTCACCGACGGCACCGAGCACCCGCTAACCGCCGCCGCGCGGCACTTCCACCTAAGCGATAACAGGGCGCGGTCGCTCGACAAGCAGGCGCTGGACGATTTGCGGCTGGAGTTGCCGTGGTGGTATTAAGAAACCGTGGTGCGTTCCGTTTTGGAACGCACCGTTGCAGAAAAAATCTAAGCTTTCATATTATGACGGCTTTATTTCCACGAGTCTATATAGCCTTGTTTAGCTGCACTGGGAAAAGGCAGATATCGCACACATGTTTTGATCGAACCGCGGCTTATCTTGCGGGAAATACTCATAACTGGTATAATTAATAGATAAACCGATGGATAAGATTTGTTGGTCGAAATTCAGTGGACAGTTCGAGCACAACTGGAGGAAAATAATGATTAACATCCGCAAACTTGAAACAGAGCTGTGGGAATCTGCCGACCTGCTGCGGGCCGGGTCCAAGCTGACATCCAACCAATATTGTATGCCTGTTTTGGGGCTGATTTTCCTGCGCTATGCCTACAGCCGCTTCAAGCTGGTGGAGGCTGAGATCCTAAAGAACCGCCCCGTGCGCAACGGCCGGGTGCTGCCGGTGGAGAAAAGCGACTTTGCCTCCCGTAGCGCCCTTTTTCTCCCCAAAGAGGCCCAGTACACCTATCTGGTGGAGCTGCCGGAGAACATCGCCGCCGCCGGGCTGACTAATCGAAACGGCCAGGTCATGAACAGCCTGGGCGAAGTGGTCAACAACGCCATGGAGCTGG
>CAKNRQ010000019.1 GCA_930990965.1 uncultured Clostridia bacterium | reverse complement strand
TTTCCTACACAGGGGGCCTTTTGTCTATTGTCCGTTTTTACTGGTTCAGTTCACCTGAGCCGGGGCTTTTATTATTGTTTCCGCAGGCGATTATTTGCCCTGGAACTTGGCGGGGCGCTTCTCGACGAAGGCCTTCATGCCCTCGTGGAAGTCCTCGGTCTTGCTGGCCTCGTTGACAGCGGACCACTCGGTCTTGAAGAACTCGTCCATGCCGGCAAACATGCTGGCATTGATCATCTTCTTGAGCATCGCATAGGACTTGGTCGGGCCGGCAGCGTACTTGGCAGCGATTTCGTGAGCGCGCTCCATAACCTTCTCGGTGGGGACGACTTCGTTCACGATGCCGAGCTGGAGGGCCTCGTCAGCGCGCATTACACGGCCGCTGGCCATGAACTCAAAGGCACGGGAGGTGCCGATGATCCTGGGCAGGGTGTAGACACCGGCGGTGTCGGGGGTCAGGCCGATGTTGACAAACGCCTCGATGAACTTGGTGTTCTCGGCGCAGATGGCCATATCGCAAGCCAGGGCGAAGTTGCAGCCGCCGCCGGCAGCGGGGCCGTGGATAGCAGCGATGATCGGCTTTGGGGTGTTGCGCATGAGCCTGATGAGGTTCTGCACATCGGTGAGGTCGATGCCCGGATTGTCAACGGCCTCGGTGCCGCCGAGCATCTGGCCAATATCGCCGCCGGCGCTGAAGGCGCGGCCGGCGCCGGACACGATGATAACCCTGACGTTCTCGTCCTCGCCGGCCTTGGTGAAGGCTTCAGTGAGGCCCTGGATAGTCGCGGTGTTCATCGGATTGAGCTTTTCAGGCTGATTCCAGACGATGTCGCAAATGCCATCTTTTACAGAGTAGAGAACAGAATTGTTTTCCATTTTTGTACGCTCCTTTCGATTTTCGGGTGCTTACTATACCAGCCGGGACTTTTCCCGGTTAGATACTTGTTTCTATGCCGCTCAACCGCTTATTCCTTCGGCATAAGGTACTTGTAATACTTGCCGGGCATCTTGGGCTGGGCCGTGATTCCGTGGAATCCGGTCGGATAGCGGGCGTAACCCGCCTGATGTACGGCCTCAACGCCCTTGGCCGTGGTCTCGATGAACTTGGCGGGCAGGGCAAAGACCAGCTCGTCATCCTGGGTCTGGCCGAACACGCGCTCGCCGCCGCCGGGTATGACAATCGTGGGCTCCTGATTGACCAGCACTTTGTTTATGTAGTTGGCGCAGGCAAGCCTGCCGAGGGTGTTGCTCTTCACGCCCTCGCCTGTGTAATAGGCATAGCCCTGAGCCATGCGCGTGGTCTGGGCGCTGTTTCCGTAGACGAGGACTACATCTGGCTCGAATGTTGCAGTCTCGTAGGGCGCGAGCCATATGGACTTCGGCGCCTTGTCCAGCAGGACGTTCGCAGCCTCAATCTTCTTCGCTGCCTCTTCATTTCCGGCGTAGCCGGGTATGGTGACCTTGCCGGCGAGCAGGTTTTCTGTGGGCAGGTAGCCCATGGCGCAAAGCGCCGGGGGACATGCGTGGTCCTCCATGCGGAAAACCATTGTGAGTCCCATGCGGCGTGCCGCCGAAACGCCCTGGCAAATGGTCAACGGATACCCATACTTGTCCTTGGGCATTATGGCGCCCTCGGGGGGCTCATCGTCGCCGTAGACGACTTTCACCGCTACGGGGTCGGTCTGTGGACGGATGTACTTCCTTACGTTTTCAAGAAACAGTTCCCGAATTTCCATTTGAGGCCTCCTCTATCAAGTAATATTTAAACTTTAAACGTTCAGCTTTTGCGGAGGTCTGGTATAGACTATATTTAGTTATATGTTCGAGCTCTTGAAATTAGCCTTGCGCTTCTCCATAAATGCGCTCGAACCTTCCTTGAGGTCGTCGGACGCGAACACACGCACGGCGGTAGCCGCCTCATAGCTCAGCGCAGTGCGCAGATCCACCTGTGCGCCGTAGTACAGGCACTGCTTGGCGGCTATTATGGAGTTGAAGCTGTTCTTCAGCATCGCCTGAATGATGGCGACGCAGGTAGGAATAAGTTCGGCATGGCTTTCCACCACCTGGTTGACAAGGCCGTACTCCAGGGCCTTCTCGGCATTTATGGGCTTGCCAGTGTAGATCATCTCTTTGGCACGGGCCACGCCGATGAGCCTCTGCAACCTCTGGGTGCCGCCGTAGCCGGGCAGCGCGCCGAGGGTGACTTCAGGCAGGCCGAATTTGGCGTTGGGAGTGGCGATACGCATATCGCAGCACATGGACAGCTCACAGCCGCCGCCCAGAGCATAGCCGCCCACAGCGGCGATGACTATTTTACCCATAGTCTCAAGCTTGCTGAGCATTGCGTGGGTTTCCATGGTGCTCATATACATAGCTGAAGTATTTATATCTTTGAATTCGGAGATGTCTGCGCCGGCGACGAAGGCCTTCTCACCTGCGCCGGTGAGTATGATTGCCTTCACAGAATCGTCTGCCGAGAGCTCGTCCACAGCAGCCGTCAGCTCTGCCATCACTTCGCCGCTGAGCGCATTGAGCACTTCCGGCCTGTTAATAGTTATCTTTACTATCCTGGGGTCCTCAGCCAGTTTTTCCTTAAGGACTACGCTCATGTTTACATCCTCCTTATTTTCAATTAACTCAACTTGACAAAGTTTGTGCATTAGACAATTCTTTCACTTGCAATTATACTCTGTTTTTTCACAAGGTCAAGAGAATTTGGCGGTTAAGTTATAAATTTTTTGTTGCTTTTTTATAATGCAGGCGGCGCAAAGGCCCAAACTGGCAAGCAACAGCCCAATGAAATTTTTGTCCTTTGCCGGCCCATACAGCACGCGGTGCAGCCGTTGCGCTCAGCTCTCAGATGGGAAAAGCCTTCCGCACAGCCAGTGCGTGAACGGTGCGGCGGCAAAGAAGTTCCAGAAAAAGGCCATGGGAAAATTCTTGAACACGGTGCCCAGCCATATTGCAGGCAGGTCGGTCCAGGCGCGGCTGTCAAGCAGCACGCTGAATACCACCGACGCTACCAGGCTCATGCTGGGGCACATGACGGCCACCGTCCCCGCCTGGCGCAGCAGGCGGTAGAAATACGGGTTTTCGTGTTCTTCCGGACAGTGTCTGGCGGCAAAGGCCGCGCCGAGCCTGTTGCCATAGAGGCTTGAAACAATCATAACTATAATCCCCATCAGCGCCGTCTCTGCGAGCGCCGGCAGAAAAATCTCGTTCGTCATGCTGCTCAGTCCTCCGCTCTGCATGTGGAAGTCCATGCTGTAGGCCCTGTTATAGAGCTCCATGCCTACAGCCATAGCGTATGACATTATGAACCCATGTATAAAACCCTGTAACTTTTCGTTTTTCATACTTACCTCCGCACTTTTGCGCCAACTGTCTCGCCTCGCAAAAAAATAAGCGCATGGCGCACAATGCGCCATACGCTTTGCTTTCCGCTACACGGCACTTATTTTTTACCACAAAATCGAATTGAAAGTCAAGTGGAAAGCACTTGCAATATTGTTGACAAGCGGCGCTTAATAAAGTATGATAACTCTGCTGTATCAGGTATATTTCGATAAAATTAGCGGAGGTTTGACCGTATGAAGAGAAATACCAGAGTCGGCCTTGTGACCTCTGGCGGCGACTGCCAGGGTCTGAACGCCGCTATACGCGGCGTAGGTAAGGCGCTTTTTCAGTATGTAGACAACGTTGAAATTTTCGGCATGTATGACGGATACAAGGGTCTCATAGAAGGCGACTACAAATACATGGAGCGCAAGGACTTTTCCGGCATACTGACTGAGGGCGGCACCATTCTCGGCACTTCGCGTCAAAAATATATACCCGGCAAGGCCATAGTCGATGACGACGGCAACGACCTCATGCCGGCCATGCTGGACACGTATAACCGCCTCAATCTGGACTGCCTGGTTGTCATGGGCGGCAACGGCACGCAGAAGAGCGCAAAGCTCCTTTCCGACGCCGGAATGAACATAGTCACGCTGCCCAAGACCATAGACAACGATATCTACGGCACAGACACCACCTTCGGATTCCAGAGCGCGGTGGACATCGGCACAAACGTCATCGACTATATACACTCCACCGCGAGCAGCCACTCGCGTGTTTTCCTCGTTGAGCTGATGGGCCGCGACGCTGGCTGGCTTACCCTGCACGCCGGCATTGCCTCCGGCGCAGATATAATTCTCATCCCGGAGATCCCGTATAATATCGACAAGATTGCCCTCGCCATTGAGGAGCGCCGCCGCCAGGGCCGCAACTTCACCATCATCGCCGTGGCCGAGGGCGCGGTGAGCGACACCGACGCGGTGATGAGCGAAGAGGAGCGCCGCCGTGAGAAAGAGCAGAGCCGTCACTCCACGATTTCCTACCGCATAGCGAGCGAGCTGGAGGCCATCACCGGCCAGGAGACCCGCGTCACCATACCCGGTCACTATCAGCGCGGAGGCCCCCCCTGCCCCTATGACCGCGTGCTGGCCACGCAATTCGGCACCGCAGCCGCACATCTGATAATGCAAAAGCAGTACAGCACTATGGTCGGCATACGCAATGGAAGCATAGTTTCCGTCCCGCTTGAAGACGCGGCCAGCCGCACAAAGTTCCTGCCCACTGATCACCCGCTCATACAGACCGCCCGTGACATTGGCATAAAGTTCGGAGACTGACAAACTGACACATGTTGAAAGGCCCCAGGCAATCTGCCTGGGGCCTTTTATTACTGTTTATCAGACGAATCACGGTTGTTGGTGCCGTTGTTGCGGAAGAACTCCTCAAAGTAGTCGCGCCTGGCCTTGTCGTTCGTGGGCGCTCCGGCGCTGCCCGTGCGCGGCGGCGGCGCCTGACGCGGGACCGACGGTGTCTGGCGCGCAGGCGGCGGCGTTGGACGCTGCGAGGCAGCCGGCGCAGAGCGGCGCTGCGGCTGGCTCGTGTCGCCCGGCCTGTTCACCGGACGGCGCGGGGGTTGAGCCGATTCGGTATTCTGAACTGTCGGACGCAGCGGCGTCACACCGGAGCGCGGTACAGCCGTGCGCTGCACGGGCTCGTCTCTCGTTGCAGATGCAGCCTGGGCACTTTGCCGGCCCACTCCTGTGAGCACGGTAGTCTTCTCGTCTATAATCTCGTTTTCATCAGACACAGGCGCCGGTCTGGAAACGGCCGCGGGGCGCTGTACACTCTGAGCGACCTGGGAGTAATATTCCTCCTCTTCTTCCGCGCGGCGGCGTGCGATCCTCTCCTCGGCCTGCTCCAGCGACTGCAAATGCCGCTTGTGCAGCTTGCGGTAGCGCACCACGCTGGCTATGTACAGGGCCACGGCCGCGACAAGCACGATGAGGATGATTTCAACCCATATATTGCTGAAGAACCCGGCTATCTCCTGCTTCATGTACTCACTGCGCGCCAGCTCCACCGTACCGCTTGTCACCAGGCTGCTTGAGCCGAGCACGTAGCCGTCCAGGCTGACCGTCACCACGCCCAGCACGCTTCCGGCAGCGATCGGGGCCATCAGTTCCTCACCGTTGGAATCACTGTAAAGCTCTATATCGCGCTCCAGAGTTGAAGTGTCAAACCCGGTGTTCGGCAGCAGCGCAGTTATGGATTGCTGCGGTCTGAGCGAAGCCCGGCCATTGTCTTCAGCCAGAGCGACCGTCGCGCTGGTAACTATTTCTGTGGAGCTCAGCACTTCCTGCATGCTGAAGTTTTCATACACCCAGGTGTAGAGGGTACGGCTGTCCGTGAAGTTTGTGTATATGTAGCTGCCGTCGTCGCCCTGGGTATACTCACCGCCGAGCACAACTGCTATAAGGCTTATCCCGTCCCGCTCTGCCAGCGACGCCAAGCAGTAGCCGGCGGCCGTAGTGTGGCCGGTCTTTCCAGCACGGGCATACTCGTAGTAGTTGCCCGGATAGACGGTCGTCTCGGGGTTTATAAGCCCGTTAGAGTTTGACAGCTGCCTTTCCGCGGACATATTTGTCGCCGGGACCGTATAGCTGACCGTGCTTGATATTTCAACAAAAAGCTCGTGACTCATAGCTTCGCGGGTTATAATCGCCATATCCCGCGCCGTAGTATAGTGCTCCGAATCCGGCAGGCCGTGCGTATTGGCAAAGTGCGTGCCCGTGCAGCCGAGCTCGGATGCGCGTTCATTCATTTTGCTGACGAAGGAGTCCAGCGAGCCGGAAATGTACACTGCTATTATGTTGCAGGCCTCGTTGGCCGAACTGAGCATAGCGCAGTACAGCAGGTCCCCCAGGCTCATGGTCTCTCCAATCTGTATTCCGGCGGTGCTGCCCTCTTCAATCATTCCCTGTACCGCTTCATTCCCCGCCGTAACTGTGTCCGAAGTCGATACCTCTCCCCTCTCCACAGCCTCTGCGGCCAGCAGAACGGTCATAATTTTCGTCAGCGAAGCGGGCTCCCGGCGTTCGTCGGCGTTGTATGTGTACAGCGGGCGCCCTGTTGATTCGTCTATTACTATGGCCGCTGCCGAACGCAGCTCCGGCGCGCTGAGCTCCTGCTCGTCAGCCAGCGCAGCCGGGGTAAGCGCGCCCGCAAGCAGCAGCAAGCTGAGTATTAGGGAAAATATCTTGATTTTTTTCATATCCATCTCCGCACAGATGTGGTATCATGTATATTAAGGTGTAAGACCCGCAATACAAGATGTATCAAAGTTGTATACGATTATACATTTTTTGAGCTCGAAAAGCAATACCCTAACAATTCCCGCCGGAGGTGAGACCCTTGACAGGAAAGCGCCGCCTTTTGAAGTTCGCTCTGCCGCTTATAACAGTGCTGCTGGCGGCGGCCGTGCTCTGGCCGCAGGAAACACCCGGAGGCGTATATGCCGAGCGCGGCAGCGCCGCCTCTCCTTTCGCCTGGCAGGGCGCAAACGGCCGCATGGACTTGAACCGCGCCACGGCAGAGGATCTGGAACTTCTGCCCGGAATAGGCCCCGTGAAGGCCGGGGCAATAATCGACTACCGCGAGAAATACGGGGCTTTTCAGAGCGAGTACGAGCTCATAGCCGTGCCGGGCATAGACCTGGAGCTCCTTTCGGGTTTTATCGACTACATCTGTGTGGAGGAAACTGATGAAGATACTGGTAGTTGACGACGAAAAGCTGCTCGTAAAGGGCATTAAGTTCAACCTGGAAAACGAGGGCTACACCGTCGAGTGCTGCTACGACGGCGCTACCGCCGTGCAGATGGCGGCCCAGGGCGGGTACGACCTCATTATACTCGACCTCATGATGCCGGGTCTGGACGGGCTTGAGGCCTGCCAGCGCATACGTCAGAGTTCGACCGTGCCCATAATAATGCTCACAGCCAAGAGCGAAGATGCGGACAAGCTCCTCGGCTTTGAGTCCGGCGCGGACGACTATATAACCAAGCCCTTCAACATCCTCGAGCTCAAGGCGCGGATACGCGCGCTGCTGCGCCGCGCAGGCATAACCGCGCAGCAGCCCGGTACGCAAAACACCCACGTGCTTGAGCACGGCGGCGTCGAGCTGGACACAGAGAAACGCGTCGCGCGCCGCGACGGAGAGACCATAGACCTCACCGCCCGAGAATTTGACCTGGCCGAACTCTTCTGGCGCTCGCCTGGGCGCGTGTTCAGCCGCGACAGCCTGCTCGACCTGGTCTGGGGCTATGACTACCAGGGCGACGCGCGCACTGTGGACGTACACATTCGCCGCCTGCGCGAGAAGCTCGAAGCCGACCCCGCCTCGCCCAAGCTCATAATAACCAAGTGGGGCGTGGGCTACTATCTGGCCGAGTGAGCGCCCCCGTGCAAAAAAAGCGTTTGCGGTTTGTCTCGGGAGTCCAGTTCAAGCTGGCGCTGGGCTTCTTCGTGCTCATAGCCGCTCTGCTCATATTGCTCAACACCTACCCCGTCGCGGCCTCGCGCGACATCGTCTTTTCGGAGAAAGAGAGCTCTCTCTCCGAGCAGGCCTCGGTCATATCTGCCTCGCTGGCCGGCCTTGACACCCTCTCCGGCGACGGCGTGGCCCAGGTCATGGACCTGCTGGGCCTCTCAGGGCTCGAGCGCATCATCGTCACCGACGCTGCGGCCCGTGTGCTCTACGACACCGCCTCAACCCCGGCCGAAGGCAAGCTGGCGCTGATTTCGGAGATCATCCTGGCGCTGAACAGCCGCAGGGTGTTCTACTGCGACTTCTCCGGCGGGGCCTTTGTCTCGCGCGCAGCCATGCCCATTTCGCGCGACGGGGCCGTAGTCGGCGCGGTATATATCTGCGAGCGCGACACAGAGCAGGCCGACATCATACTGGCCTTCCGCGACCGGCTCGCCACTGTGTCCCTGGTGGCCTTTGCCCTGGCCTGCGCGCTTACTTATGTCTTCACGCAGCGTTTCACGACACGCATAACCCGGCTCTCCCAGGCCATCCGCACCGTGCGCGAGGGTGACTATGCGCAGCGCGTCGTGCCCGACGGCAGAGACGAGCTCACCGAGCTCTACTCCGACTTCAACTCCATGACCGAGACCCTGCAAAAGACCGAGGAGCAGCGCCGCCGTTTCGTCTCCGACGCCTCGCATGAGCTCAAAACCCCGCTTGCCGCCATACGCCTGCTGGCCGACTCCATAACGGAGACCGAGGGCATGGACATGGGCACCGTGCGCGAGTTCGTCGCAGACATCTCCAGCGAGGCCGAACGCCTGCAGCGCACAACCGAAAAGCTCCTCGACCTCTCGCGGCGTGACGACGGCGTGCGAGCCAATTCCGTGGCAGTCAACGTCGGCGAGACCGCAGAGAGCACTCTGCGCCTGCTCGCCCCTCTGGCCGAGGGCAACAGCGTCACCCTCAACTGTGACGCCGAGCCTGGATGTATCGTGCTCGCGCCCGAGGACGACATGTACCAGATTATCTTCAACCTGGCCGAAAACGCGATCAAATACAACGTGCCCGAGGGCAGCGTAAACGTAAAAGTACACTGTGACGAGGGCTTCATAATCCTGTCCGTCGAGGACACTGGCATAGGCATACCAGATGACGACCTGCCCAACATCTTCTCGCGCTTCTATCGCGTAGACAAGGCCCGCTCGCGCGAGCGCGGCGGCTCGGGGCTCGGCCTCTCCATAGTCCACGACGCCGTGGCCGCATTGGGCGGCAAGATAAACGTGTGCGCGCGCGACGGCGGCGGTACGCGCTTCACTGTCACCCTCCCTGCCTGGAACGAGGAGGTAGGCACATGAAGATACGTGTATTTCTCGCCGCTGTCTGCCTGGCGCTTCTTGCGGGATGCGCCATGGCAGGTACGGAGGACGTGGTGGCCTACCGGGCCGTCTCACCCTACTATCTCACCGACGGCCCTGCCATTGAGCCGGAAGAAGTCGCCGTTGACACCTCGCTGGGAGCAATAGAAGCCGCCGTTGTGGCCTTTAGCTCTGACTCTGACGAGCCAGACCTGCAATGCGCCCTGCCTGACGGGGTTGAAATAACCGGCTGGGAGCTTGACGGCAGCGAGCTTCGGATATACGTCTCGCCGCAGTACGCTGCCCTGACCGGGCACAACCGCACGGTAGCAGATGCGTGCATAGTGCTCACCTTCTGCGCCATAGACGGCATTGAGAGCGTCAGCATATACTCCGGCGACACTCTGCTCACCGCCCGCCTCGGCGTTGACGACCTACTCCTCGTTGACGAGAGCGGCTCTGTGGAGTGAACGCCTTATCAGCATATTTTTTGGAGGGATAAACATATGACACGGCTTGAAAGACTGCAGCAGGCCGTCGAGAACGCGAAGCTCGGCGCCATATTGCTGATGGACGACAAAAACGTATACTACGCCACCGGCTTCATGCCCACGGACAGCGCGGCGCTCATAACGCCGCACGGGGCCTGGCTAGTCACCGACTCGCGCTATATAGAGGACGCCCAGAATAAATGTTTCAAAGGCGTGGATGTGCTGCTCACAACTGCCGCAAAGCCGCTCGGCGCGTGCTTAAAGGAGCTTGCCTCCGGCGTGACCGGTGTAATAGGCGCCGAAGAGGACAAGCTCACCCACGAGCTCTATGTGCGCATGGAGGACCTTCTCGGCCGCGACCTGGCCGCCGCGGGCGGCCTCATGCGCACGCTGCGCGCGCACAAGAGCGCCGACGAGCTGGAGAGCCTCATAGCCGCCCAGCGCATTGCCGAAGCCGCGCTTGAGGAAACCCTGCCGCTTATAAAACCTGGTCTGGCCGAGCGCGAGCTGGCAGCCGAACTCACCTACCGCATGATGCGCCACGGCGCTCAGAAGAACAGCTTTGACCCCATCGCCATCACCGGCGCGCACACCAGCATGCCCCACGGCGTGCCCGGCGACGCCGTCATAAAGGCCGGCGACTTCGTCACGATGGACTTCGGCTGCATAAAGGACGGCTACTGCTCTGACATGACCCGCACCGTCGCCGTGGGTTTCGCCACTGACGAGATGAAGAACGTCTATGACACCGTCCTGCGCGCCCAGTTGGCTGGCATCGCCGCCGCCAAGCCGTCTGCGACGGGCATCGAGGTACACTCTGCCGGGGCCAAGGTAATAGCGGACGCGGGTTACGGCGAATACTTCGGCCACGGCTTCGGCCACGGCGTGGGCCTCGACATACACGAGAGCCCCAATGCCAACCTGCGCAACGACCAGCCCCTCGGTGATGGCGCGGTCATCTCCGCAGAGCCCGGTATCTACATCCCCGGTAAGTTCGGCGTCCGCATAGAGGACGTACTATATCTGACCGGCAACGGCAACGAGGACATCACGAAAGCGCCAAAGGAGCTCATAATCCTCTGACCCACCGGTACAGAGCGCACATCCGGCACCTCCTTTTTGGTAGGAGGTGCCGGATGATTAAAAACGACAATAGTTTTGGCTCCGCTGCTCATCCATGTATACGCAGGCGGTACGGACCGCGTCTGTGGCCGCAGCAGTTGGATCGCGGCGGGCAGTAGCGGAATTTTATACGCCCTCAGCGTCAAAGCCGCCTCCGGCGTGACTATTCTGCCAAGGCGGCCGTATACCCGCCTGTTTTGTCCCCGGTTATGGTAATCGAATAGGTCTCGCCGAACCTCGCTTGCAGCGCGACTTCACCAGCTGGCTTTGTGTACTCCTCCGGGTATACGTTCTCATAGTTTGGGTCGACGTACTCCGTTACGACCGTGAAAGTGAGCGACAGGTTTTCCACGTCCTCCGGGCTGTCGAAGTCCTGCTCGCCAAATGTATAAAAGAGCAGCTCGTCGCGCTCTATGGGCGACTTGTCCGCGTGGGATGTGCCACCGCTGCCGCTGGAAGCGCCGGCCTCGTAGTCTATGAGGAGCAGGCCGATGTCCTCCTCTACATCCATCTGGATTCGCAGGGCTATTTCAGCCCCGACGGTCTCGGCTGGCTCACCGCCCTGCTGTGTGCATCCGGACATAGCCAACAGGATTCCGGCGCAAAATGCCGCTATTAGTCTCTTTTTCATTTGTCACACCTCCAGATTCGTATTTCATGATCTCTTCCGCGTCAGGAAGATTCCGATTACCGCAGCTATAAACACCACCGGCGCCACCCTGACAAACAGCCACTCAAAGGCGTGGAAACCCACCCCGACGACGGCGGTTTCGATGTTGCTGTAGTCCCACTCCTGGTACGGACTGCCCAGCACCGCCAGGATGGCAAACACTATCAATATGGCCGCGCACAGGGCGATGAGCAGCCAGCGAATCCTTTTTCTTCCGGTATCTCTCCTGCGCGCAAGCTGCAAATTTATAACTTCCAGCTTCTCTGAAATGGCCTTCAGGTCATCTATCTCCGGTGCGGTGACCGTCTCTCCGAGCAGGGTGCTCACGGGCGTTTCCAGCACATTCGATATGGAGATGAGCATATCCGCGTCCGGCACAGACAAACCCTGTTCCCACTTTGAAATTGTTTGCCGTACAACGTTTAATTTCACGGCCAGTTCCTGCTGGGAAAGCCCTTTTGACTTCCTGACCGCTTTGATGTTTTCACTCAGCACGGGTTAAACACCTTCCTTTCGTCACCGCCATTGTATAGTGATACGCCCGTTGCCGCAAGCAACGCAGGTTAACATCGTACCGTAAGCGGCAAAATTAAAAACTCCGTGGGTGGCAATGGCCACAGTGGCGTTTCGCTGCCATGACTCAAAAAGCCGCATACCCTCTTGCCAAATCACGGCTTATAGTGTAAAATACATAGGTTAATTCATTTCGCGTAAACTTAAAGATACACCACAGGAGGAAGATACATGATTTCTGCAGGCGATTTCAGGAACGGCGTCACCTTTGAGATGGACGGCCAGGTCATGCAGGTCGTCGAGTTCCAGCACGTCAAGCCCGGCAAGGGCGCGGCCTTCGTCCGCACCAAGATGAAGAACGTCATCACCGGCGCTGTCGTCGAGACCAGCTTCAACCCCACCGCCAAGTTCGAGGAAGCCACCATCGAGCGCAAGACCATGGAGTACAGCTACGCCGACGGCAACCTGTACTACTTCATGGACCCCGAAAGCTACGAGCTCATCCCCATCGACGAGAGCCTGCTCGGCGACAGCTTCAAGTTCGTTACCGAGAACATGCCCTGCGTCGTCATGAGCTACAAGGGTAAGGTCTTTGCCGTTGAGCCGCCCAACTTCGTCGAGCTCACCGTCACCCAGACCGACCCCGGCTTCGCCGGCAACACCGCCACCAACGCCACCAAGCCCGCCACCGTCGAGACCGGCGCCACCGTCAAGGTTCCGCTGTTCATCAACGAGGGCGACAAGATCAAGATAGACACCCGCTCCGGCGAGTATCTTGAGCGCGCCAAGGGCTGATAAATTCCAGGAGGAACTGCTATATGAACACTTCCGAAAAGGTCGCCTACGTCAAGGGCCTGGCCGAAGGCCTGGGCTATGACGACACCAGCAAAGAGGGTAAGATTCTCGCCGCTATTCTCGACATTCTCGAGGACGTCGCCCACGACATAGAGGACCTCGAGGAAAACGCCTGGGATCTCGGCGAAGCCATTGACCAGGTCAGCGACGACCTCTCCGACCTCGAAGACATCGTATACGACGAGGACTACGATGACGACGAGGACGAGGACGACGAGGATGAGTGCGAGGGCTGCTGCGGCTGCTGCGAGGACGAGGATGACGAGGACTACGAGCCCGTCTTCTACGAAGTCACCTGCCCGGCCTGCAGCAACACCATCACCATCGACGAGGACGTACTCGACCTCGGTTCCATCCAGTGCCCCAACTGCGGCGAGACTCTCGAGTTCGACGGCATCGAGGGCGAGGATGAGGACGAAGGGGAGTCTGAGGACGACTGACAATCAGGGCGCTGGTACGTCAGCGGATAGCTGACTTGACCGCGGCGCACAGATTGCAAAAAGCAGAGAGTTATCCACTACAATGGACGGCTCTCTGCTTTTATATTGCCCTGCAAAGGACAGGCCGCCAGAGGCAAACCCTGGCGGCCTGTTTCGTTTTTCAAAGTGTCACGCTTCGCACAGCTTCAAAACTGCCTGCTCGCAATCAGGCTGAAAGAATATGTCCCGGCCCTGATTGCTCTCGTAGATAAAATCCTTCAAAGGCTCGCTGGTGTATTTCGAGAAGTCACCGTACACCGCAAAGCACACGCCGTAGTTGATGAATTTTTGCAGTATCTCTCCGGCGAGACAGGTGCTCAGAACAAAAAAGTCACCGGCAATGGCCTCTTTATTCAGGGCGATGTTGCTGCACCCGGTTTCGTATTTCACGGTCACCATGAGGTCCAGCGCGGATTGAACGTCCGTAATCAGAAGCTCTGTGCTGTTTATAACGGCAACCTTTACATTATTGAGCTCTCTTACTTCAATTTTCATGTTTACCACCTGATTCTCAGTCAATTCCCTCTGTCCTGCGTACTATTCTGCGCTTATCCCTGTAGCATCCGCAAAACTCCGGCGTTGCCGCAACTACGCGGACTTCGGCGGGCCCATACCAGGCGCCGGAAACGTCTGCCAGCTCATCCGGCAGCACGTTTCCCACGGCGTCAATATGCAGCTGGCCGGAGTCAGAAACAGACGCCATGTAATCAATCAAGCCCGACAGGCAAAAGAGGGCGCTGTCCAGTTCTTCCATTGGGTTATCCGCACGCTGTACGTGGTCAATTCTCCGTGTAGTACCGCCGCACGGGCAGGGTCCCGGCAGTATCCTCGTTATGTCTCCGGTACGGTAGCGGATAAGCGGCATCGCCTGCATGTCCAGCGTGGTTATAACCAGCTCCCCGGTCATGCCGTCAGGCAGCGGGCGGCCGTCACGGCCTATTATTTCCGCGAAAATGTGATTTTCACGTATGTGCATGCCTTCATGCGCAGGACAGGTCACTGCACCGCCGAGACACATCTCGCGCGATCCATAGTGCGGAAAGAGACGCGAGCCCAGGAGTGCCTCTATTGCGGAACAAACTCCCTTCGGGCAGGCGTCGCCGGATACCAGCGCACGCTCTATGTACATGCGCATACCGTTGGCTTCGCGCCAGCGCAGGAGCGAAAGCAGCGGCACGCTCATCCCGATGTACGCCGACGGTTTTTCGCAGTCAAGGATCTCGTCCAGTCTGCCCAGCGGCACCCCCACTCCCACGGGGACAGGATGGGCTCCCAGGCTGATGATTGCGCGGCAAATCAGTTCGCCAAGTCCGTTTGGCCCTGAAAACGGCATGGCCACAAGCACTCTGTCTCCGCGTGCAACCAGCTCGCTTATTCCCGCAGCGAAGAAACCAACCGTGTGCTCCAAATCGCGCCGGGTGTAAAAAACACGCTTTGCGAGTCCGGTGGTGCCGCTCGTCGTTCCGGAAATTATGCGCTGCACCTCGGCCGTGGATGTCAGCAGCATGGAGGCTCCGCTCTTCGCCAGTTCATCAGGTGTAGTAAAGGGCAGGCCGGCGAGTTCATCCAAACCTCCAATTCTGTCCGGAAGGCCCCTGTAAAACCCTCCGCGCCGCTTCTCCCTCGCCAGGAGTTCGTTCAGACGGCTCAGCTGAAGCTCTTCCAGTGCCCCGCGCGTAAGGGCGGGCAGCCCTTCAACGGAGCATATCCATCCTTCAAGCGCCGTAGGTCTCATCTTCTGTAGAGGGCGCGTCCATCGCGCGCCGTGAGGTTATATGCGCAAAACGGCACCATGCCATGTACCGGATCGGCCTCATTTATGTAACAGCGTCTCAGCCTTTCCAGGTCCAGATTGTAGGCGTCCTGGAACGCCATGCCTGATACTGTGAACACCCGCTCATTGGCTTCGCGCAGGAAGCGGTCAAATGCATCCTCATCGCCACTCTCCGCGCTCTGCGCTCCCCAGCGACCAGCCACGAAATCCCGTGCTTCTTCGCTTTTTTTGCAGCAGCAGGCGCTGCGGCGCCGGGGCAGCGCCTTAACAGAGCCGTCATCCTGCAGCTGGTAGCTCGCATGAAAAGAACAGTAAGCGCTCTCTGCCCCGCCTCCCGCGAAATCTTCTGGCTTCATCAAGCCCTCCATTTGCCGCTCTATTTCGCGCAGTATGCGCGGTATAGTCAGACGCATCTCTGGTTCCGGGAGTTCACAGCGGCCGAAATAGCTCACCGGCTGGAAGTGTACTCCGCGCACATATGGCGCACGAGACAGCGCAAAGCGGAGTATATCCCCAATTTGGCCCACATTTACGCCGGGCACCAGTGTTGGCACCAGCACGACAGGTAGCCCTGCGGCGGCACAGTTTTCTATGGCCAGCAGCTTGGTATCCAGCAAACCCCGGCCGCGCAGGACCCTGTATACGCGCCCGTCCATACCGTCAAACTGTAAAAACGCGCAGCTGACGCCCGCAGAACGAAGCTCGGATGCATATCCGGGCTCATCGGCCAGGCGAAGGCCGTTGGTGTTCAGTTGAAAGAAGGAAAATCCCTTGTTCCTGCCCAGGCGAACTATGTCTGGCAGGTCGTCCCTGACAGTGGGTTCTCCACCAGAAAGCTGGATATTGAACGGGCCGCCGCGGTCCATGAGCATATCATAGAGCGCCGCTATGTCTTCCAGCGTGGGGTCGTCAGAAACCCCGCCCGCCGACGCGAAGCAGACCGGACAGCGGAGGTTACAGCGCTTTGTGAGTTCCAACAGCACACAGCAGCCGGCGCTCTCGTGCGCATCGCAGAGTCCGCAATTCCTGGGGCAGCCGTCCTTAACCGGCACTGTAACACCGGGGGCATTTTCTCCCCCTGGCGCCGTATCCCATTTCAGATAGTCCACAATACCGCTTTCCCATATGAGGGTTTCAAAGCTGCCGTGTTCCGGGCAGGTTTTCAGCATGTATATGTATCCGTCATCGCCGACTGCCTTCTCCGCATCTATCGTGCGCAGGCACTCGGGGCACACGCTTTGCGTTTTTGCAAATACCCTGTACATTACGCCAGCCCTTTCTCTTCGAGCAGCGCCACACACTTCTCATAGCTGTCTATTATAACCCCCGGACATGTGGTAACCATGTTCTGCGGATCGCCGCGCTCTATGTTTTCACAGTTTTCCCCGCCATACTGCTCCGTGCGCTCACGGAACCAGGCGTGAAAATCCCCTATCATGGCTATGCGCTCGTCCGCGCTCAGTTCGCGGCCCAGCATACTCAGAAAACACACGCCGCCGCTCAGCGCTCCACATGGACCTCCCGACCATGCAAAGCCACCGCAAAGTCCCCTGACCGCCTGAATCAGATCTGGGTTCTCTTTCCCCTCCGCGTCCAGCGCCAGCTGAACCATAATCTGCGCACAGTAAAGCCCCTGCCGTGAAAGCTCCATAATTCTGTCAAATGCGTCCACTGCGCTCCTCCTTTACAGCTTCCGCAATATTGCGGACAAATACCTGACGTTTCTCACATTTTTACACGCTTCGGGCAGTTCCGCGTCCCCCTTCCAGAGTGCGGTAATTATATATTCTCTCCACCCGTCCGTTTCGTCCTCAACGGATACGGGCTCAAAACCCGCAGCCCCGGCCAGCAGGCGCAGCGCCTCTTCTCCCCCCGGCACAGCGTCAGAGTAGAGCAGAATCCCGCCCGGCCGCAGTATGCGGCCTGCCGCGGCCATCGCTCCCGGCACATCCCCTGTAAGCAGGAAGGTACACTGGCTGAGAACCGCATCAAAGGAGCCCAACTCACAATCCAGGTTGAACAAATCACCGCTGTCAACGTCCTCTCCAGGTGTTATGTCAACACCATTGGCTTCATAGCCCAGAGCTCTCAGCAATCTCACCGCATCCCCGTCGCCGGCGCCGAGGTCAATTACCTTTGCGCCCGGTGCGAGGCTCGCGCGCCCTATCAAGTTGAGTACAGCGGTCTCGCCGCCCGGGTGTCTGTACATTTTCTCCTCCGGCTCAGCGCACAAGCAGCGCATACAGCAGCGCGACAATCGCGGCAGAGAGCAGGCATATACCCACATAGATGAGCGCTTTTACCCACGTTCCCATCGCATTTAGCTTTACCGCCAGCTTTGCCCCGAACCTGCCCAGCTTGCCAAGTTCCAAAATCCAAATCAGGATACCCGCTATTGGCAGCATGAACAGCAAGAACTCCGATGCAGGTCTTTCGTATTGTCCTCTATACGACCCCAGTCCCCTCACGTCCCGCAGCTCCTTTCAGACGACGTATCCTGTCATTTGTCCTCGAGCACCTTTTCCACGCTTAACACTTTGCCGACGGCCAGCTCTTCCGGCACGTAAACGAACCCGCATTTGGGGCAGACAGGCAGCTCAACCGGGAAGGCGTTGTCCAGGTAGCCAAACACTGCGTTTGCCTTGACAAGACCAACGCCGCACTTGCGGCAGGTCAGCTTGCCTTCGGGGTCGATGACATAATAGCTTTTAACCTCAGGCATGGTTCACCTCGTCTCTATAGTCATACGGTGGCTGTAAACGCGGTGTACGGTATATGTGCCGCCATTTTCTGTGAATTTGACCCAGAACGTCACATTTCCTATGCGTAGCCGTGCAACCAGCAGTCCCGTGTCGTTCTCCAGCACAGCTTCGCCGCTGTCGTTGTATGAGCTCATAACCTGTATTACATCGCTCTCCAGAATCATGCGCTCCTCCATGAGCGCCCTGGCCTCTCCGGTAATATCCAGCTTGAAGTTCAAAGGCTTGTTCATCTCGTCCTCACCCCATATATCGCGCAGCAGCCGCCTTCTGAGTTCAAGTCTGTTGCGGCGTTTTTCAGATATGCCCGGCGGCGCTCCTGCCGGGACACCGTAGACCAGCTCCAATATGTGCCGGCTCTCTGCCCCGGCACGGGCATACCTGTCCCGGCAGCCCATACAGTATGTGAGCTGCAATCCAGACGTGTTTTCCAATGCCGCGGCTGTCATTCCGGCGGCAACCTCCGGCCCGGCATATCCGGCGAGGCCGCCGTAGCCGCAGCAGGGCGCACGATCTCCTGAATATTCGGTCTCTCTGATCGCACATCCCAGCTGCCCGGCCAGCTTGCGCACCGCGTCCTGTGTGTGTGCGTCGCCTCGCGCGCCGCAGGCGTCGTGAAGCACAACCGGGCCCACTGCCTCGGGGGCGCAGTCCGGCAGACCGATGTCCAGCAGCACGTCCCATATCCCCACACAGTCGCCCAACTGAGCGAGCGTGCGGGTACAGGTGGGACATGCCGTGATGATTTTCGGATGTCCAAGAGCTGAAAGTGCCGCGCTGAGCTGCGCCTGTGTGTCTGAAAACAGTTCCTCTCGTCCGGCCCAGTCTGAGATGACTCCGCAGCAGCCGAGCAATATGCCTACGCCCCCTTCTAGCCTGGCGCGGAGATCCATATATGCTTGCCATACGGCGTCCGGTGACACGGCCGCAGCCTGGCAGCCTGGGAAAAATACATATCTGCACTTTTCAGAGCCCGGCCCGGCCCGGCAGAGGAATGCCTCTCCGTTAGAAAACAGCTGGTCACGGAGCGCAAACTCATGGACCGCAAGACTCATCTTGCCGGTTTCAACCATATTGCGCCGGGCAGAAAGGCAAATCTCAGCCATATCGTACCCATTGGGGCAAGTGACTGAACACTGTCCGCACAAAGCGCAGGAGTTTATTGCGCCATTCATCATGTGGTCGCCCATTATAATGCCGACGTTGTTGTATATCTCACGTGTCATTATGCGCGGGAACTTACCGTAGTGCTGCAGCCACGCACAGCCTTTTATGCACTCCGTGCACTCGCACTGTATACATCTTCCGGCCTCGATTTGCGCTTCCTCCCGCGTGTACACTCCGCGTTCCGGAACCCGCACTGTCGGACTGACGACGGAGAGATCCGTATAGAGCCGGCTTGCCACCGGCCCTTCGTCGCCGCGGGCGCTGTCAGGCGGCATACCCTGGGCAAGACGGTCGGCGCTCACGCCAGCGCGGCGCGCGTTGTAAAACGCGCCTATCACGCTCTCGTCCCCGTTCGGACGCGCAAGTACGTCCAGCTTTTCGTCATAGAGTGTGACAGGGTCTGTATTGCCGCCGCCCAACGCGGAATACACCGCAAGCGAAACACAGGCTAGATCGTATTTGGCCCTCTCTGCTTCTACCAGCGCGGCGGTGAGCTCACGGCCGTACTCAACCTTGAGGTCAAGTTTTTCAAGCACTTCTGCCTGCTCTGCCGCGCTCTCTGTGTCCAGAAAGGGAGCACAGCGTGCGATGAGCTCCGATGCGCTATTTTCAGCGACACAGAAGGTGGTTGGATAGCTTTTTCCTGCCAGCTCTGCTGCAACGACAAGGGTGAAAAGCTCGGCTCCAAAGACAACCGCAGTTTTTTTCTTCTTGAACTTCAAAAGCCCACGGCCGGTACGTGGCTGTCCGTGCCGCATGGCAGCCCGCTCCAGGGCAGGTATACTCACGCTCTCTGCTCCGGCCTCTGCCAGACGGCAGGCGTCTGTGCAGGGCGCTTCGCAGCCTGCTGCCAATATTTGTGCAAATGGCACTGCACGTTCCATCGCAGCTCGCGCCGCAGTGAAGTCCCCGGCCGCGCAGAGTCCCGCGAGCTGTCTGGCATCTATGCGCAGCGGGCATGCCGCCGTGCAGAAGGCTGGCTGCTCATGTACGCACAAACTCTCGCGTGCGGCAAGCTCCTCTTTTGAATACAGCTGTTTTGTCTTATATACGCGCGTTGAGCGCTCGGTGAAGTCCATAATCGCCCTCCTTCCGGCGGGAAAGTCAGTCTACGGAGTTCCAGAATTCAATCTTGTATACAATGCCGGCTTCGTCGAGGATAAAGCGCGTTATCGTCCAGCCGTCGCTGACCATAATCACGTCGCCGCCACGCCAGTCGTCGTCGGTATCCCAGGTGCCCATGCAGCCGAAGTCGCCGCCGTAAAATGTGTGGCGCTCACCGGCGTCTGCTAGCGTGAGCACGTTCGACGGGAAACTCGCGAGCACATCCTCGCCGCTGCTGCCGATGCCCACGCCGCGCACCTTGAAGGGGAAACCGGCAGACTCGGTGGTAAAGCCGCTGAAATAGAGCGGCGCGCCGCCCATGGTGTCGAAGGTGACCGTCGCGCCCATGTACTCGTAAACTGCGCCGCTCGCGCCGACCTCGGAGTATGAAACCGGCGTCACGCCCGGCGTGGCCTCCCACTCGCTGCGCTCGATGCGCACGGGTACGGGCAGGCTGAGCTCGTCGTTATACGGCATGTCACGGTAGGCACGCAGCGCCTCATCGCGCGTTATGGCCGTGAAGCGCTCTGGTCGCGGAGTATCGGCGGTCTCGGCGTACTCGAGCGTGAGAGCGCCGCCGTCCTTGCCCGCCGCGGCCTCGGCTTCCGTGAAGCTGCCGCCCACAAGGTCTTTCCAGCCTGTGTCGGGGTATTCAAACCAGTAGTCATACCAACACTTGAACCTACCGTCGCCGGACATCAGCAGCAGCGCCTGGCCACCGTCTCCGAAGGGCTCGGCGAACCAGTACGACTCCGGCTCGAAGCCCGCGTCGGGCAGCGTCATCGTCTCCGGCACCGCGCGGCTCGACGCCTCCTGCGGCGAAATTGTCTCAACCGGCACAGGCGTGGGCCCCGGCGTTATCAAATCCACCGGCGAGGCGGGAATCGACGTCGCAGACGGCGCCGGTTCCACCGCCGGGGTGCCGCAGGCGGCGAGGAGGAGCAGGGCGAGGGCCATGACGGCTGCAAATGTTCTCTTCATCGTTTTTACCTCGCTTGAGTTGTCCTCTCGTATTCCGCTTCCAGCTCTTCTATGCTTTCGAGCAGTTCGTCATAGCTGCCGTGCCGGTCACTGCCATAGATACTGTCTGGGGATATGTCCGTCAGGAACCAGACGCCGTCAGTCTTTCCGAGAGTTATCCAGAAGTAAAACATCCCGCTTGTCATGAATTGGCGCTTGTAGCTAAGGGCACGGAACGGGCTGCGAATCTCGACGACGGCCGTATCTCCGTCGAGCGCGACGGACGCTATGTCGATGTCGTAGTCGTGCCATACAACTGGGCCATACACGTGCACCACGTCTGAGAGTACCAGATACCGCGCCTCCATGCAGTGGTATTGCAGATGCGGATACCCCTCCGCTGTCTTGTCGAAGAAGAGGCCGAACACGCCGTAGTCCGTGTATTCCGGGTTGTACATCCTGTCGTACCACAAATCCATGTACATCGTAACCGTGTCGCGTATCTTGTCCTCGTCATCTCGATACACGTTTCCGCGCAGCTCCTAGAGTTCGTCGCGTACATACGCCGCGTATGGACTCTCGCCACCAATTTCGGGAGGCACCGGCACGGGCGATGGCGTGTGGGATGCTTCCACCGTCGCCGTCGGCTGCGCCGCCGGGGTGCTGCAGGCGGCGAGGAGGAGCAGGGCCAGGGCGAGGGGTATGATTCGTTTCATGCTGCGCACCTCACTTTTGCAAATGGGGAAGGCTTTCGCCTTCCCCATTCTATCATAGCTTGCTTGCGATTTAAAGTCTTACGCCTTGACTTGCTTGAGTGCCTCCAGCACTACGCTCGGCAATGCCGGTACACGGGTGATGCGTGCGCCGGTGGCGTTGTAGATGGCGTTCAGTATTGCAGGGTGCGGTGCGTCCAGCGGAGCCTCGCCGCAGCCGGAAGCGCCGTAGGGTCCGTTCGGGCGCGGGTGATTGGTCTGGTACACCAGTTCAATGTCGTCGGGCGCATCGTTCGGATACGGGATGCCGCACTTGGCAAGCGTCGTGTGCTTCTTGAGGTCCTCAAAGTCCTCGCTCAGCGCAAGGCCAATGCCCTGGACAAGACCGCCGTAGAAGTTGCCGTCCACGGCGAGTTTGTTGAGGATAGTGCCGCAGTCAGCCACGGCGGTGAACTTCTCGACCTTGACCTTGCCGGTCTCGGTGTCGACTGCGACTTCAGGCAGGAAGATGGTGTACATGTAGCTCGGGAACGGATCGCCCTGGCTGGTAGCCTGGTCGAGGGTCACGCTGGCAGTATAGGTGTAAATGCCGACAGCGTGAGTGCTTATCCCCTCGGCAACCATTTCATCGTAAGTGCGATATGTGCCGTCGTCTTTGCGCATGGCTTTCAGCAGGTTTTCGCAGGCCACCTTTGTCGCCGAGCCGGTCATAACCGTGGAGCGGGAGCCTCCGGCGGGGCCGGAGTTGGGCGTGAGCTTGGTGTCGTTCATCTCGAGATGGATCATCTCGGGCGTGAAGCCGGCCTGACGCAGAGTCTCATGTCCGGCAGTGAGCGTGGCAATATCCGCGCCCTGGCCGTGGTCCTCCCAGGAGTTGCGCAGCGTGACCGTGCCGTCAGGGTTCAGATCTGCCCAGCACTCGGAAGCGTCGGAGTTGTCAAGGCCGCAGCCGTAGACGCCGAGCGACACGCCGATGCCGTACTTGATGCGTCCGTCGCTGGCGGCGTTCTTCTCCGCGACACGTTTCTTGGCGGCCTCATAATACGGCCTGGCGAGGTTGAACAGATCCTCCTCGCAGTAGACGTCGGGACGGCAGCCGTTCGGCGTGCGGGAGTCCTCGCTCTCCTTGTAGCAGTTCATGGCGCGGAACTCGAAGGGATCAATGCCCAGCTTGGCCGCCATCATGTCCATGGCGATGTCGCTGCCCATGAAGCTCTGCGGCGAGCCGTAGGCGCGGAAGGCGCTGCCCCAGGCGTGGTTGGTGAACACGGTGGTGGATTTGTTGCGTATGGTCTTGATGTCCACGCCTGCGCCGACGAACTGGCTCAGGCGGTGGGTCAGCAGGTCGCCGAACTCGCTGTACGGGCCGTGGTCGATGTAGTTGTCGCCCCAGAGCGCCAGCACCTTGCCATTGTCGTCTGCCGCCAGCTTGATGTGCATGAAGCCCGGGCTGCGCTTGCCGGTGTAGGTGATGGACTGGTACATGTTGAAGTTGAGGCTGACCGGCCTCTGGCAGACCAGCGCCGCCACGCCGAGTATGCCCTCGTTCGTGGGGGAGAACTTATAGCCGAAGGTGCCGCCCGAGTGGTTCTGCACCAGGCGCAGCTTATCCAGCGGCACGCCGATGCCGTCGGCTATCATGGGCGCGTGCAGGTGCAGGCCGATGCTCTTGGAGTGGACGGTGAGCATCCCGTCCTCGTCTATGTAAGCGTAGCCATTGTCCGGTTCCAGGAACAGGTGGGGCTGGCGCGAGCAGTAGCTCTCCACCTCTATCACGTTGGGCGCGCTGTCGAAGTCAAAGTCGGGCCCCTTTATGCAGTTGGTCTCATAGTACGCGTTGGGTGTGCCGGGGTGGATCTCAATGGCGTCGGGCGCTAGGGCCTCCGGCGCGCTCATGTAAGCGGGCAGGACCTCGAGATCAACCTTGACGGCCTTCGCCGCGGCGCGGGCGTGCTCCTCGGTGTCCGCCGCCACTATGGCGATGGCGTCGCCGTACTGGAACACCTTCTCGTCGCAGAGTATCGGCCTGTCCCAGCCGTCGCACTTGTTGTTGAGCGGGAGCATTACGAGGCCGTTTATACGGTTCTTTCCGGGCACGTCCTTGGCAGTGATGACCTTGAACACGCCGGGCATCTTTTCGGCCTCGGAGGTGTCTACCCCCTTTATGTTGGCGTGGCTCACTTCGGCCTGGACCAGCGCCAGGCGCAGGGTGCTGTCGGGCATGTGCAGAGCCTGGTCTGCGCCGAAGTCCCAGGTACCCGTGACCTTCATAGCCGCAGAGGGACGGGCAAAGGTCGTGCCTGTTATCACATTGTCTGTCGGCTTGAACATCAAGTCCTCTGCCGTCATTTCTCCGCGCATCACCGCAGCGGCAGCCATGGTGGCGTCTATCAGCGGCTTATAACCCGTGCAGCGGCAGAGGTTGCGGTTTTTATTAAACCAATCGCGCACTTCCTGGCGGGTCGGGTTCGGGTTCTGCTCCAGCAGCACTTTGGCCGAAATTATGAAGCCGGGCGAACAGAAGCCGCACTGCGCACAGCCATATGCCATCCAGGCGACTTGCAGCGGGTGAAGGTTGTTTACTGTGCCTACGCCCTCAATGGTGGTTATCTCTGCATAATCACGCAGCTTGGAGACCTTGGTTATGCATGAGCGGGTGACCTTGCCGTCGAGAATGACATTACATGCGCCACAGTGGCCCTCGCCGCAGCCTATCTTACATCCCGTAAGCAGAAGCCGGTCGCGAAGGACTTTGGCAAGTGTTTCGTTTCCCTCCAGCACAAGCGTGCGCTCTACCCCATTGATAATGAGTACCTTCTTTATCATGCGTTTGCCTCCTTTTATTGGTGTGTTTTTTAAATTTCTTCAAAAAGCGCCGCAGCGCCGTGTAGTTGCCCCTTTAAATCGGAAAACATATATGATATATTCAAGTCACACGCAGCAGTATGACACGTGTGACAAAGGGAGGATTTGAACATGGACGATAAATTGAAGGAAATACGCGCCAGCTCCGTTACGGTAGAAGTAACAGATGTATCCACCGGCCGCACATTCAGGCGCACGCTGCCGATAGACTATCTTGAGACGGCAAACGCTCTGCGCCTCGCGGCCGAAAATGCACACGGGGAACCCGCCGAGCTGGTATTCTACTCCGGTACCGGGGTCAACAGACTCCGCGACCTGACTGGCGGCGGCCCTGATAAAGACCCCTGCGGCGGGCACGGCGGCCACTGACCCGGCCCAGTATATTCTCAAGTAAATTGTACTATTTGAGAAACCCGGCGTCAAATTGTATCAAATTGCAAGTTGTTTTCGTTTACAACTTGGTGCTTTTGTGATATAGTACTTATTGTATCGCACTGTGTTGAGACAACTGCTGATTGGGAGGTGTGCGGTATGGCTACGGGAGCAGTAATAGCGGCAGCAGGCATGTCTTCCAGAATGGGAAAATTCAAGCCCATGCTGAGTATAGGCGCCATTTCCATCGCCCAGAGGGTTGTGGCCACATTCCAGCAGGCCGGAGTCTCAAGGATAGTAGTCGTCACGGGCTACAAGGCAGAAGAGCTGGAATGGCACCTGGCACGGAGCGGCGTCGAGTTCCTGCGCAATGAGAACTATGCCGGTACTCAGATGTTTGACTCTGCCCTCATCGGTTTCAGATACCTCAGCGGCAAGTGTTCAAACATGCTCTTTACGCCGGTAGACATCCCCCTTTTCACTTCGACTACGGTTGAAGCCCTGCTCCATTCGGGCGCGGACCTTGTCTGCCCTGTGTGCGGTGGAAAGCGCGGACACCCCATACTTCTTTCTTCGCACGTAGTGGAGCGCATACTTGCCGACTCCGGAGAGAACGGGCTGCAGGGCGCGCTTGACCGCTGCGGAGTGCCCATTACTGAAGTCGAAGTTGAAGACCCCGGCATTCTGCTCGATGCCGACACACCGCAGGACTATGCCGAGCTCCTCGAAATCCACAACAGCCAGCTCTACCGTCCGGTGGTAGAGGTCTCCATGGTCAGGGAGAAGAAGTTCCTGGATGCCCGGGTCGCCATGCTGCTGCAGCTCACTGACGAAACGCATTCCGTGCGTCAGGCCTGTCAGCATATGCAGCTCTCATACAGCTCTGGCTGGAATGCCATAAACCTGTTGGAACACGAGCTGGGATACGCCGTCGTGGAGCGCAGCCAGGGAGGATCGCGTACAGGCCGCAGCCATCTCACTGTCAAGGGCCAGGCCCTGCTCAAAGCGTATAACACTTTTGCGGACCGCCTTCAGGACGAAGCTGAAAAGCTCTACATCCAGTGCTTCCGCAACATTTAAAAATCCCGCCCTGCTTCGTCTGCGCAGGGCGGGATCAGCCGCCATTTTCTGCCCCCACTCAAAAGTGCGGGGCAGTTTTTCTTTTACTCGGCGGGCAGGGCGCCGACCATGAGCTCGTCATACATCTCCTGCGTCAAATCGCACTGATAGAACAGGCTATAGTACTCCGTGACCATCCCCTGGAGGTCATACTCACAGTATTCGGGGTAGAGCAGGGCGCCGAGCCAAAGCATACCCAGATAGCGCTGGGCGCTCGGAGGACTGGAGAGCCAGCCATAGGGGCCGTAGGGCGTCTTGTAGTAGTTGCCGGAGCTTATGGCCTGGAGCTGCTGCCAGGTGGCGTCGTCCGCAACGGTTTCATAGACACTGTCGGGGGCAAAAATTATAACTTCCGGATTCCAGACAAGTATCTGTTCCATGTCAACCTCGTTGCCGTTGCCGTTGGAGACGACTTCGGGCAAATCGGCCAGGTTGTCGGTCATCATGTTGAAGGTCTCCGCGTGATAGGAGCCCTCGGCGATCACGTTCAGGCCCTTGTCGCCGAGACAGTAGAGGGCGGTCTTGCGGGCGCCGTCGGCGTCCACTCTGGCCATCATGTCGGTCATCATGGTGTAGAGGTCCTCCAGCCAGGTGGCTATCTCCTCGGCCTCCGCCTCACGGCCGACCAGCTCGCCGAGCATGCGGTAGGCGTCCGGCGAGGTCTGCACGGTGGCGTCTATGTGCACGAAGGGGATGCCGGTCTGCTCGCTGAGCGAGTCCATATCCTCGGCGATGCCGTCCTTGCTGTCGCCGATGTCTATGACCACGTCGGGGTCGGCGGCCAGTATGGCCTCCAGGTCGAGCTCGGCGCCGCCGCCGTAGAGCTGTCCCAGCTCGGGCAGGGTGCTGATGTAGTCGGGCAGGTACTTCTCGATGTCCTCGGCGATGTAGTTGCTCACGCCGACCATCAGGTCGCCGACCAGCGGGATGGCGTAAATCTGCGTCAGCGGCCCGGAGACGGCGACGCGCGTCACCTCGTTGGGCACCGTCACCGTGCGTCCCGTTGAGTCTGTGAATTCCCGTGTGGCCGCTTCGGCGGACACGGCTGTGCTCGGTTCCGGTGTGGGTGTGGTTTCGGCGGCTGGCTCGGTACCGCAGGCGGAGAGGACTCCGGCAAGCAGGCACAGGGCCAGCAGGATTGATAGGGCACGTTTCATTTTCACCTTACCTCCTGTTTTGTATGTTTAACTTTACGTTAAGCCCTTGTGTCTTCGCCCCTCGCCACGCTCTCCGGGGTGCATACGCGCACCCGGTCGCCGAAGAGGCTGGATATCTCCACGTCCACGCCGTAGAGCGCGCGCATGGTGTCCCACGTGAGCACCTCGCGCGGTGTGCCCTCCGTGAGCACCTCGCCGCCGGCGAGAGCCAGTATGCGGTCTGCGAACATGTAGCTGTGCTCGGGGTTGTGCGTGGTCTGTATCACCGTATAGCCCTCGCGGGCCAGCTCACGGGCACGGTTGAGCACCAAAAGCTGGTTGCCGAAATCCAGACTCGCCGTCGGTTCGTCCAGCATGAGCACCGGCGCGCGCTGCACCAGTGCCCTGGCTATCAGGGCCAGCTGGCGCTCGCCCCCGGATATGCGGTGGAAGCAGCGGTCGGCTAGGTGGGCTATGCCCGTCTTCTCCAGGGCGTCCTCCACGCGCCGCTCGTCCTCGCGCCTGGGTGTCGAAAAGGCGCCCAGGCCGCTCGTCGTGCCCATGAGGACGATGTCGCGCACGCTGTAGTTGAACGCCGGGTGCGAGCTCTGGGGTATGTAGGCGATGAGCTTCGCCATCTCGCGGGTGCTGAGCTTCGCGGCGTCGCGCCCTTCGACGGCGATGCTGCCCGTGTAGCCGCGCAGCAGGCCCAGCACGCAGCGGAAAAGGGTACTCTTGCCCACGCCGTTGGGGCCGAGTATGGCGAGGAACTTGCCGGCCTCGGCGGTGAAGCTCACGTGACGCAGCACCTCGCGCTCGCCGTAGGAGAAGCTCAGGTCTTTCACTTCAACGCTCATTCCTCATGCCTCCTTCCCGTAATGAGCCAGAGGAAGAACGGCGCGCCGACAAAGGCGGTTAGTATGCCGATGGGTATGCCCGCGCTGGTCACGTTGCGGGAGACGTTGTCCACTATGAGCAGGAACACCGCGCCGCCGAGCATGCTGCCCGGCATCAGCCAGCGGTAGTCGCTGCCGCAGATACGGAGTACCATGTGCGGTATGACCAGCCCCACCCAGCCTATCATGCCGGAGACGCTGACCGAGGAGGCCGTGACGAGCGTGGCGGCGACGATGACTCCGACGCGCAGCCTTCCCGCGTCCACGCCCATGGAGCGCGCCTCGTCGTCGCCCATGGAGAGCACGTTGAGCCTCCATCGCAGGGCGAATAGCGGCACCAGCCCGAGCAGCATGGGCCAGAACACGAACTGTATCTCGCTCCATTTGGCACCTGAGAGGCTGCCCATGAGCCAGTAAGTTATCTCGGGCAGCTTGTTGTTGGGGTCGGCGGCGAGCTTTATAAAGCTGGTACCGGCCTCAAAGAGCGAGCTTATCATGATTCCGGCGAGCACCAGCCCGAGCGTCTTTTCGCCCTTGGCGCGGCGGCTCACCCAGAACACCAGCGACACAGTCAAGAGGCTCATGCCAAATGCAGCTATGGTTATTTTTGCACTGGAGAGACCGAAAAATATGGCCAGCGCCGCGCCGAAGCCCGCGCCCGCGCTGGCGCCGAGCACGTCCGGGGCCGCCATAGGGTTCTGGAACACGCCCTGATACGCCGCGCCCGCAGCAGAGAGGCAGGCGCCGACCAGCACGCTCATGAGTACGCGCGGCAATCTCACGTTCCAGACTGCGGCATACATTGCGTCCGTCCAGAACTGGTCTATGCCTCCACCGAAAAGGCTGAGGAACCTGTCGCCCAGTATGCCGCAAAGCTCACGGAACGGCACGGGATAACGCCCGAACAGGAAACTGACAAGTGTGCACACTACGAGCGCCGTGCCCAGCACTACGAGGGTGGCCGGGCCGCTGAGGAGATGGTCACGCCGTTTCAAGCCAAATCCCTCCCCAATAGGAAAGTGCGCCCGTACCTGAATGGCGGGCCGTCGCGCCCCCCGGCGGCATGGTCCCAGGCCCCATCCCGGTCGGTGACGCACATACCCGCGAGCCGGTCTATGCCGAAGTCCAGCAACGCCGGACACAGCGGCACGGTAGGGCCGGTGAGTATCACATAGGCGTCCCGGCAGAGCTCGAGAAGGCGCGGGAGCGTCTTGTTCACCAGTGACGAACCGGTTATCAGCACCGCGTCGCACCCGGGCAGGATATATTCGCAGGCGCTGTCCGGGTAATCGCCCGGCTTCGGGTGACGCTCGAGTATGTACACCTGCTCTGCGGCGTCGAGTGTGCCGGAGGGCATCTTCAGGTGTCCGACCAGGCCCACGGTCATACCTGTGAAATCCAGTCCGCGCGTGCAGTAGTTGTCGTAAGGTTCGCTGCAGCCCAGTTCGTCCATACGCCCGGCAGTGTTGCAGCATGCATTGACCGCCGCCATTCCGAACCCGGCTTCGACTAGGTTCCAGCTCTTTGCGCACACTGCGGCTTCGCGGAGGGTCAATCCCTCTACGCCCCCGGGGTACATGGGAATCATGCTCTCACCCTCGGTCGTCATGGCGACGCCGGTGAGATTTGCCGTCTCCACCGCCGTCCATATGCGTCCTGAGACGGCGCGCTCTATCTTTTCGCCGGAGGCCACACTGTCAATCAGCGCGTCATATAGCTCCCACATTTCTTTCACCTGCCTGATTAGCGTGTTCCTGCGCCCACTGTACAAGCGCCCTCATAACTTCGGCATCGCCGCGGGTATGTACAACAACTTCTGTAGTATCGTCCCGGGCAAGCAGCGTCTCACGGAGCTCCTGTACACGTGCGGCAAGCTGCGGGGCCACAGCGATGGATCTGCCGAGCCTGTCAACTGACTTCGCAGTTTTCAGCACACAGACCCACGGCTTTGACGAACACAGCAGGCCCAGCAGCGCTTCGTAAAACTCGGGTATGAGCAGCTCCATGCCGCCCACCTCGTCTATCACGGCAAACGGCCTCTCCCCGGCTTCTCTCAGCAGCTCAGCACCGTGAACGCGGAAAACCTCCGGGTCATACGGCACGCCGTTTGCAAAGTCCAGAAAGCGCTCGCCGCGCGGCTGTTCCAGAAGCAGCTCCGGCGCAGGGACCAGCTCAAAGCCCTCCAGTCTGACGCCGCTCATAACGCGCACCGTTGCAAAGCCCCCCGCAAAACGCAGACGCCCGCCGAGCGCGCGGCATATAAGCGTGCTCTTGCCAGCTCCTATTTCGCCCGAGATTACGACATGCCGTTTCATTTTGCGCTGCGCCCTGCGCGCACGGCTATGAGCTGCGCGGCAATTGATATAGCTATCTCTGCCGGAGTCTCCGCGCCTATGTCAAGGCCGATGGGCGTCGTGACCAGGTCGCAGTCGGCCTCGGAGACGCCGTAGTTTTCAATCAGCTGCCGCCTCACGCCGGCCGCCTTCGCGCGCGAGCCTATGACGCCGACATAGTACGGCCTGAGCGGCAGAATCTGCGACTGAACAACGGTGTCGAAGGCATGCCCCCGGGTCATGACGCAGACATAGTCCTCGCCGGTTATGTTTACGCTCGCGGCTATATTGCCGAAGTCAATCAGCTTTATTTCTTCCGCTGTGGGAAACAGCTCGCGCCTCGTGAAGTCCGGACGGTCGTCCATGACTACGCAGCGGAAGCCTATGTTCGTCAGCACCGGCTCCAGCGCCTGCGCCACGTGCCCGCCGCCAAAGATGTATACCCGCCCGGAAGAATTCAGCTGCTCGGCAAAAATGTCGTGTTCCTCATCCTTTACCCTCTGCGGGTGGCCGCTGAGATGCGGCAACAGCCATTCGGGAGCGGACGCCTTGTCGGCCACTGACAGTGCGCCGTCGTGGGCAAGGTCGCTGGCCAGCCAAAAGCTGTCGCCGCGCTCAAAACGGGCCCCGGCCTCGTCTGAAACAGCTATTGCGTTTGCATCCCCCGCCGGGATGTAGTGAAAGAAAACCTTGACGTCGCCGCCGCAAATCATGCCCAGATTCTGCACATCGTCCTTCGTGAGCGTGAAATCGTGCTCCAGCGAGGCGCGCTTTGCGAGCTGTTCGGCGGCAATATGCTCGCTGCGGTACTCGACGGCCCCGCCGCCTATTGTGCCGTAGATACGGCCCTCGCGGCCCACGAGCATTCTGGCCCCCGCTCCGCGCGGCGTGGCGCCGGATGAGGCAACCACCGTTACAAGCATCAAGTCTTCGCCGGAGCGGAGTTTTTCGCCCATTATCTTCAGGAGCTTTTTCATACTTTCATTCCTCTTCCTTCCATAAGTCTGACTATGTTCTCTGCCGCTGTGCGGCGTTCATTGTGTTTTCCCCGTGCCTCAGGCGACACGCACTTGCTCTCGCTGGCCGCAAAGCGCTCCGCGAGCGTACACGGCCGGTCGTCCAGAACCAGCTTGTCGGCTATGTACACCACGGCTGCAGCATCGAGCGTGCGCCCATCGTGGCTGTGGTGCAGCCGCACCATGTCTGCAATTTCGCTGTATCCCAGCTCGTCGAGCCATCCCGCCCCCACGTCAGGATGGTTCGGGTACTCGCGGGCAATGTCGTGCAGATAGGCGGCAGCGCGCACCATGTGGACATCCATGCCCAGGGCAGAAGCCAGCTCTGACGCCCTGTCCGCGACGGCAGCGCAGTGACGGACCACGCGCTCCGGCGTGCCCGTCGCGCGCAGCAGCTCAAGACAAAGTTCATCGTCAGGCTCAGGGTGAGGCTGAACGCCTATCCGCACCGGAATGCCTTCATCCAGCTCGACATAGGAGCCATACGGTATTTTGACCATGCCCGCCCCCAGACTGTTCAGATACAGTCGTATAACGCTCGCATGCGCCACTACCGCGGCCGTCCCGGCGCAGGACAAAGCCTCGTCCATGGCCCGGACAAAACGCGAGAGCGCTTCGCCGTCTGGCTCCGAACCGGGCAGGGGCAGATACCGGTCTCCGGCACGCCGCGCATAGAGCTCCGGATACCGCGCCTGTATCTCATCAAAGGTGAGCCCGTCCCATTCCCCCGCGTACTGTTCGGCGAGGTTGTCAATTAACGTTACCGGCCGGCGCAGCGCCTGAGCTGTCTGTACTGCGCGAGAGAGCGGGCTTGAATACACCGAGTCCACCTTACAGGCAAGCTCCCGGCCCAGCAGCGCCGCCTGCATGCGCCCCACCACCCCCAGCGGCAATTCCGTGCGGCCAAGACACATGCGCATACCTGCCGGGAAATCCGGTTTGCCATGACGTATCAGATAAGTTTTCCGCATGAAAAGAGCTCCCCAAAGTACGTGTCAAACTGTTCCACGGCAAATTTCTGCACTGATTGCTCAAATTTATGATATCTCTCCAGCAGCGTCTTTGCTTCGCCGGTGAGCTCGCTTGCGCCGCCTCCGGCCCCGCCCTGGGTGCGCAGCACCAGTGTGCAGTCAAGCTGTGACTCCAGGGCTCGTATGCTCTTCCATCCCGTAGAGTAGGATATTTGCATGCGTTGACAGGCCTTTCTCACCGATTTTGTCTCGTCAATGAGCATGAGGAGCATGGCTATGCGTCTGTCGAGAAAGGGTGTCTCCTTCACCAGCTCCACATGTGTCACCGGGCGTATAAGCTGGGAGTTGTGATAGCGAAGCAGGCGGCTGTAGTCTTCGGGCGTGTCCGCGTCGTAGAGGATTCCCTCGTCGTTTACCGGCAGCAGCCTCATCTTTTTACCGCAGCGCTCGAGCGCTCCCCGCAGCCCGCTTTTACCGCTGTAAGTAAGTATCGTGTCTATAAGTTTTGCTGAAATCAGTATTGGGTGCCCGGCGCTGCCTCTGTATGCCGGGCTGATTAAATCGGCCCCGGACTCTATAAGCGCCCTCACCGTGTCCACTGTGAACAGCGGTATGTCAACCGGGGTAAAAAGTACGGCGCTGCATTTTTCGCGCAAATAGCTCAGCCCTATTTTTACCGAATCGAACATCTGCGAGTTTTCGTAATTCTCGTTTCGCAGGAACACAATTCCATTCCCGGACAGATGCCGCTCAAGCTCCTGCGCATGGCATCCTGTGACCATAACTATTCGCTCCACGCCTGCCTGCCGGAACGTGGACACCACGCGCTGGGCTATGGATATGGACCCCATGTTCAGCATGGGTTTGAACTCTCCCATACGTGAGCTCATCCCCGCCGCAGTTATAAGCGCTGCATACTTCATATGTACCTCCGACCGATGTCTAAAAGCGAGTTGTTTTCAAAAACCACTCTATTATGCATAATAAGTCCCTTCCAGCTAAATGTCAATACGGTAATATAGCTCAATTCTGTTGGTAATTTTTTGACATAATCGCCCCTAATTCTGTCTTTTATTGTTTTTTGTATGGCAACACAGCCGGATATCTGTCCAATGTAATTATCAAAAATAAGTCCTACTTTTCTATTGACTTTAATTCTGTTTATGTTATACTTAATATTGTTAAGGTCAATGAGAAAGGGTGGCTGATTTGGAGCTAGATAAAATCCCGCAATGGATACTTGCACTGGAACCGGAGGACGCGGCTTTTCTAAAGAACTTTGTCTTGAAATCAGGTTCGCTGAAAGAGATTGCGCGTTTGTACGAGGTCTCCTACCCCACAGTCCGGCTCAGGCTGGATAAGCTCATTCAGAAAATAGAGTTGAGCGACCAGAAAGAAGAAGAACCATTTTCAGCGTTTATCAAAGGGTTGGCAGTTGACTCCCGGATTGATTTGGAAACGGCAAAAATCATTATCGAAAAGTATAAGCAGGAGAAGGAGAAAACATCATGAATACAGCCATTACATTGATTACAGCGGTTGCGATCATCATACTTCATATCTGGTTGTGCCAAAGAAGCCCTAAGTTTTGGTATTTAGGCGGCATTATCCCTCTTTTGTGGGTTGCATCACTGGTATTCTTATTTTTCAACGGAAAAATAAGCTGGGGAGAAGATTGGAAAATGATTGTTTTCCCGACGCTTATTTTCTTCCTGTTTTGGATTCAGGGACATCAGGCGGCAAAGAAAAGAGAAATTGAAAAAATGAAAGCTAAGGACATCGGCTAAAGGGAGTATTGAAAATGATCGAATTGATTGTTGGATTTATCGTTGCTACTGTGCTTTTTATTGCAGAATACCTTTTGTGTACGAAATTTAAAAGCCCTCTTTGGGGTGGAATTATTCCCGTTTTAATACTTGCCGGGACGATTTGGATTTTTGCCAAAGGCATAGTTCCTTTGGAAACTAAATATTTGTTCCCATTTGTCATTCTAAACACCCTGTTTTGGGGAGATTGGGGAACCGGCAGGGACAAATACAAGAAAACTCTGCAAGCAGAAATGGAGCGCATGAAAGCTAAAGATATTCAATAATAAAAAGGAGATGCAGCGCGCCTTTCAAAAAGGATATGAAAACACCTATGGCGAGACAGAGCAGGTTGTTCTTCCGGAGCAGGATATTGATTCTTCGCTCGATACAGAAGGCGCTGTTGCATATAAGGCAGTTATTGGAAGCGAAATGGTCGGTGGTGCAGTCGTAGTTATTGACAATAAAGCACAGCACAATCATCTTGATTTGCTATTTGTGAAATGTGGGGTGCAAAATAGAGGTATCGGCGCCAAGATATGGTCTGCCATAAAGAAATTGCACCCTGAAACAAGAGTTTGGGAAACGTGCACCCCCTGTTTTGAAAAAAGGAATGTGCATTTTTACGTCAATGTATGCGGTTTTCACATTGTTCAACACTTTACTTCACAGAACCCATTGCCGGGTAAACCGGAAGATTTTATCGGAGACGGGCACGAAGGGATGTTTAAACTCAGAAGGCAAATGCATTGATCCCCCATAATCGCAGGCAAAGGCAACTCCCAACCAGAATCAACCACCGCGTCGTGCAGGATAAAAGCTCTTGCCGTCAAACCCCATATTGAGCGAAGGCTGCACTGATGCTATCCTAAAACTCATGTCCTTACTGTAAACAATGATAGCATGCTATTTACATTGGGCCGACAGTGTGCTATTCTTCTTGCATAAGAACGGTTCTGAATAAAGGAGTATGCGATCAATGTCTGTATGCCATTCAAACGGGTTTCTTATTAAGCAAATCCATGACCGGCTTGAAAAGCTCTCCAATAATGTGTTGAGGGCAAAGGACTTAACAATGATGCAGGTAGCTGTCTTAATGTTCTTACAGGCAGCTACGGGCAAACAGCTTCCTATGAAAGAAATAGAAAAGCATTTTGGCGTAGCCCAGTCCACCGCTGCCGGTATTATATCCAGGCTCGAGCAAAAGGGTTTGGTGGAAGCGTGCGCAGACTCCACAGACAAGCGCGTCAAGCTGGTACACATTACTTCTGCCGGAGAAGCCTGTTGCGCAGAAGCCAGCCATGACATGGACGATGCTGAGCAGACCTTATTACACGGATTTTCTGACGAAGAACGGATTATGCTCAACACCCTGCTTACCCGAGTCGCAAACAACTTGAAATAAATGATACCCGCTCTTATCAGCGGGTATATCTTTGAGCAAAACAATAGCGTGCTATTGAAATGGAGGCAAACATGGATTCGAACAAGTCGATGGAAGTTTTTGAAAATGCGCCGGTGCGCAAAGCCGTATTGCAGACACTTTCTTTATCGGCCAGACTAATGATGATTTGCAGGTGGCTGCTGTTTCGCTGGCGACGCCGGTGTTCCTGCTGTTTACGGCAGTAGGAACCATTTTCGGCGTCGGTGGAACTTCCGTCATCTCCCGGGCCATGGGTGAAGGAAGGAAAGAATATGCCAGAACAGTGTGTTCTTTCTGTATGTGGAGCTGTGTCGTAGTAAGAATTGTCATGTCGGCCTTTTTCCTGTTCTTTATGGATGAGATTCTAGTTCTGGTAGGCGCCAGCGCAGACACATGGGAGTATGCAAAAACCTATCTCATCATTGTCAGCTTTTCCGGGCCCTTTGTTCTCAGCTATTCTAATGTTATCCGCGCAGAGGGGCAGTCCGGCAAGGCCATGATGGGACAGCTTATTGGTAATTTGCTCAATGTAATCCTTGATCCAATTATGATACTCGTATTCGGTTGGGACATAGCGGGCGCTGCAATTGCGACGGTCATCGGGAACATAGCGGGGGCAGGATATTATCTCTCCTACTTCCTCCGCGGGCAGTCGTCGCTCAGCATCAGCCCTAAAGATTTTTCGGTCAAAAACCGCGCCGCTTCGGGCGTTCTTGCTATTGGAATACCGGCTGCCCTCGGCTCTTTATTGATGAGTGTATCCAGTATTATTATGAACAGTCAAATGGCGAAGTATGGAGACATGGCTGTTGCGGGCGCAGGTGTCGCAATGAAAGTCACAATGATAACGGGTATGGTTTGCATAGGCTTGGGGCAGGGAATCCAGCCACTGCTGGGCTATTGTGTCGGGGCGAAAAAGTGGGACAGATATAAGGCCGTTCTCAAGTATTCACTTATATTTTCTTTTATCCTGAGCGCAGTGCTCACAATTATCTGTTATTTGTTTATAAATCAGATAGTAAGTATATTCTTAACAGACGCAGCCGCTTTTGACTACGGCACATCTTTTTCCCGCATTTTGCTGTCTACCAGTTTCCTGTTTGGCGTATTCTATGTCCTGACAAATGCCTTGCAAGCCTGTGGTGCAGCGGGAGAGTCCCTGATTGTCAACATCTCCCGGCAGGGATTGGTTTATATTCCTGCCATGTTTCTGCTGGGAGCGGTGTTCCAGGAAACTGGATTGTTGTGGGCACAGCCCGTAGCAGACGTACTGTCACTGGCTCTTGCGGTTATCATTTATGCCCGGAAATCAAAGCAAATTATGCCGGCCTGAACTGCGTGAGCACACCATGCAGCGCAAAAGCATACGCCTCACTTCTCTGGCTACGCAAACTCCTGAATGTCAGTTGACATTTGCGCAAAATGCGATATACTTGCGTATATTTCAGCACAGTCAGGAGAATGAAATAGATGACAAAAGTTTTATTCGTCTGCCACGGCAGGGCCTGAACATTGCCCGGAAGCCCCTGATATGCCTGCATTTCTGCCGGTTTGGTGGTTGAGTTTTACGACAGTTTTACGACAAATGCGAGCCAGGCTATGATAAAGCACAACAAAGTACATCCCGGTATTGCTACCGGGATGTACTTTATGCAACATTTGGATATCTCACATACACATACTCGAATATTTTTTGTCTGTAACTCGAAACACTGGCTTCATCATAACACTCCGGTAACTCCTCCCAAAGAGTGTCTCGAATTAGGTTGTCTATCGTAGCTTTTGTCTCCTGTTTATCTGTCCAGTGATCCAGTTCCGCTATTTTAGCTTTTACTTTGGCCAGAAGGTCAACTGCAACTCGTTTGATTTTTAGAATATCCTGTTTGGAGAGATTTTCAGAAAACAGCAAATCATAAAGCGAAAGCTCCTCATCACTGGAGAATCCCTCTCGGACATATCGCCGCTCCTCCTGATCCATGCTGTTGGCCAAATCCATTAGATCCATGAAGGTTTTTTCTATGTTGGCGCGATTCTGCTCGCTGTTGTAGGCCTCGATTATTTTTTGATAGCGCTCATAGTAGTTGACCCGCTGGGGATTAGCAAACAGCAACTCATTTAGGCGTTGCTGTATCAGATCCTCTAAATCCTTCAAAACTAGTTTTTTTCGTTTTGCTTTCGCAAATTCCCGTCGGAGCAAATCAAAGTCAATCTTGCTGATGTCGAACTGACGGGAGGGAGTTATTCCTGCGTCAGGAACATCCACCTGCACATACTCACTAATGATGCCGTTGATTTCCACCATCAGATCCACATTGCTGGCATGTTTGCGTTTTCTCTGGAGCTGGTGGAAGATGGCTACAAGAGCATCGCTCTCTTTCCGGGTATCTGCCGAAATGTCATCTCGGTCAGCATACTTCATCATTCGTAGCAACTCGTTCACATAGGTCTGGAACTGTTTGCGCTCCTCCAACGTTCCGCTGACTGCATTGGCTCCGTCTTCCAGACGGGCCATTTTCTCAAAATCTTTTGCGTCAATCAACGCCTGTAAGTCAAAACCGTGGCTCAGAAGAAAGTCCTTGGCGGCGGCGATCGCATCCAGAATACGAGAAATCAACTGTTCCTTGTCCACAGTGGGGTCGACCCCATCCTGACCTCCCGCATTGGCCGTATAGTCTGCCAGAGCTTTTCGCAATGCCTTTACGATTCCGATATAGTCTACTATCAGACCGTTACTCTTGCCCTCGGCCACCCGGTTGGCTCGGGCGATGGTCTGCATCAGGGTGTGCGCTTTCAGCGGCTTGTCCAGATACAGACAGGACAGGCACTTCACATCAAAGCCGGTGAGCCACATGGCGCAGACAAACACCACTCGCAGGGGATTTTCCGGGTCTTTGAACTCCTTGTCCAACTCCCTTTTCTCCATTTTCTCGCGGTGGTATTTGATGTCCAGACCCCATTTCTGGAAAGTCTGGATCTCGTTTTGTTCCTGGCTGACCACCACAGCCATTTCCGTCTCCTTCATCCAGGCGATTTTCCGATCTAGCTCCTGAGCCTCCTGCTGGGTGGCATGTTTGCGTTTCGCCTCCAGCTTGGAAATTTCACGATTCCAGTATTTCTGAACCAGGTTATACATCCGCACACATGTGACCTTGTTCAGGCACACGAACATGGCCTTTCCGCTGGTCCACAGGTCGGAGTAGTGGCCAACAAAGTCCCTGGATATGGAGTCCAGCCGCTGCTCAGCTGTCAACAGATGAATTTCTTTGGCAAACTCCCGTTCCAGCTTTTCCTGCTGGTCCACATCCAAGTCTGCGCGCTCAATGGCATCCAAGATTCGCTCGTTGATCTCCGGGTTGTGAAGGTCAGCGATTTTATCTCCCCGGTTCTCATAGTACAGCGGCACTGTGGCCCCGTCCTCTACCGCCCGCTTGAAGTCATACACTGATATGTATCCTCCGAAGGTGCGTTCGGTAATGTTGTCGCTGGACATCAGCGGCGTGCCGGTGAAGCCAATTCGGGAAGCAGTGGGCAGCAAATGCACCATATTCTCGGCGAAAACGCCGTACTGGCTGCGGTGAGCCTCGTCTGAGAGTATGAGGATGTCGTGGTCTGGATATATGGGCTGAGCCTTCGGCTGATTGAATTTCTGGATCAGGGTAAAGATGAAGCTGGGGTTGCCCCGGAGCTTGTCGATCAGATCGTCGCCGCTGGCCGCCATGAACTGTCCGGCCTTGGCCTTCCCCAGCAGGCCGCAGTTCTCAAAGGTGTCACTGATCTGCTTGTTCAGCTCCTCCCGGTCGGTAAGCACCACAATAGTGGGAGAACCGGCAAATTTCCGCCGGATTTTCTGGGTCAGGAACACCATGGAGTAGCTCTTTCCGCTGCCCTGGGTGTGCCAGAACACCCCCAGCTTGCCGTTGTTCAGTTTCCGGGCTTCGTAGGCCTTCACCGCCTCATTGACGCCCAGGTACTGGTGGTTACGGGCCAGGATCTTGGCCGTGCGGCCGCCGGAGTGATCGAAGAGGATGAAATTTTCCAGCAAATCGAGAAAATCCTCCTTTTTGCAGATGCCCCGGAGCATGGTCTCCAGGGCCACGCTGCCCTGGTCCTGCTCGCTGAGACGCTTCCACTCGTGGAAGAACTCGTACTTGCTGCCCAGGGTACCCACCTTTGCCTCCAAGCCGTTGGAGAGGATGAGGAAGGCGTTATACCAGAACAGGTGGGGGATGGTGTCCAGGTAGTCGGTGTAGTTGTTGGTGTAGGCATCCTGCACGTCCACGGTGTTCTTTTTCAGCTCCACAAACAGCAGAGGGATGCCATTCACAAAGCCCACGATGTCCGTCCGGCGGCGGTATAGGTCGCCGTGAATTTTTAGCTCCTTAATGGCCAGGAAGTGGTTATTGTCCGGGCACTGAAAGTCGATGACCTGGGCTCGCTTCTCTTCGGTTTTCCCGTCGGGGCGCTTGACAGTAACAGGGATACCCTCCCGGATAAGGGCGTACTTCTCCTCGTTGACCTGCATGAGGGAGGCGGTGGACAGGCAGAATTCCATCTTTTTCTTAGCCTCGTCCAGCTGGGCAAGGGTGAGCCACGGGTTCAGGCGTTGGAGAGCCTGCCGAAAATACCGGGTGAGCAGGATCTCCTTATAGCTTGTCCGGCCGAAGGTGCCGTCCTTACCCAGCTTCTCCGTGTTGTAGGCATAGGCCACCTCCCAGCCCAGCTCCCGCTCCAGCAGATGCCCGGCCGATTCCTGAACAAGGATATTTTCGGAGTAGTCGTAGCTCATGGTGTCACTCCTTATTATTCGCTTTTGCCCATTTTTCAACTAAGTAGTTTATAAACGCTGAGCAGGAAATCAGCATATACTTAGCATCCTCAGCCGGAGCGTTAGTGAAGTCTATGCCTCCGTGCCTGATTCCAGCTTCATCAGACGTGTAGCCATATAATGAAGAAAACGCGCTTTCCATTGCGGAATGAATATGTATTCCTTTTTCTTTCAACTTCCTAATGGTCTTTCCTAATGTAGCTTGCGATCCTGTTTCATTGGTAATAATACAGCACATAGCTTCAACTGCACTAATAGATTCTTTGATCGAGTTTTCGTAATCAGGGGATCTGCGCTGAGAAAAAAGCTGCAGAGCCTTTTCCATGTGTGTATTTACAGAAACATACTTAGTTGACATGGACTCTTTCAAAGAATCCAGCTCACCTATGTTTGTTATCGGGGTTATAAGTCCTCTTAACATTCGATAACCGGACTTTTCTTCTTCCAAAACCCGATTAATATCTTTCTCTAAGTTGTTTCTATCTGCACTCTTTGGAAAGCAACTCACATATCTCTCAATAAAGTCATAAATTAAGTACCACTCTGTGTCTATTAAAAAGTTCCTGAGCTTTTCAATATTGCGGTTTATGTCAAAGGCAGACTGTGGGTATTCGTAGGTAAGCCCAAAAGAATCTAACAGATATTCAGTAACTCCAATTTCTCCTCCCAAATCAAATATTTCGGTTTCATATTCCCGCTCATAGAAGATATTCCACAATCGATTCAACAAAGGCAAGTCAACATTTTCGAGTTGTATTTGTTTGCGGAGGTTAAGGCCATATCTTTCGGAAAAAGATGACATATATCACACCTCTACATTATTCTGGACAATAAATGTGATAGTCAAAGATCATTTCATCATATAGATTGCCGTGGCTACCGCTTTTTACTGAGCCAAGTTTCACAGCGGCAAAATGGTGATTAAGATTTTGAAAAATAACGATTTCTCCGCTTTTTATAGTCCGCGCTTTACTGGAGTAATCATAGTTATAGAGGTGACCTGCATCAGGGATGACAGTTTCACCAGGAATATACCCAATCAGGCCATAGACATGGATGGAATTGTTACCAGCCCTACTCCAGCGTGTATCAAATGCATATTCTCCATCGCCAATGGTGTACATCCCGTTATTGTTATCATAACGGAAAGTTACTGTTCCATCCATTGTTGGAGAGTGATACAAGACTTTCTCAATTTCTGTGTTTGCAGCAATTGCTTTGCTTAGTTTCTCCGAGAACGGATTTTCGCCAAGAGGAGGTTTCTTCTTTGTGTCTTCCCCATATATTCGCTCCAAGAGTTCCCAATATTTTTCAACATATCGGGTATCATCAGAAAAATCAATGTAATATTTAGTTCCAAAGGTCATAGGAATTTTTTGTTGTGAAGGGTTGTTTCTCACGATTGGTATTACAAACTCTGAATTTGCATTACTGAGCAAAGGTTGTGAAATAATCATCCCTTCATATCCAGCTCCACCTTCACCCGAATTTACTTTTTGTACATACATTTCTGAGCAAACACACAGCACAAGGTTGGAAGCCGACAGACCCTTCTCCATAAAGAAACGAAGATCTGACCCCAATCTCAAATCCCATTGGTCAAGAATCGCATTCACTCCGTGAGAACGCAAAGCTGAAGCCAATTTTAACACCCACTCTTCATGTTGTTTGTCATCATGAGAATATGAGATAAACACAGTAGGGTTGTCCATTTTCACACCTCCACTTCTCCGCTCATCAGCTTAGGCAATATGCGTTCGCGAGCACAGGCTGCTTGGAAAGCCTGCTCACTCAAATCAAAAACCAACTCAAAAATAGGCGCTGCAAATTGCCCAAATTGATTGACCACTGTAGCCGGTGGAAGTAAATAAGAAAGCACCTTCAATTTATCTGCCTTGACCCGTTGCCGCCCATCGCTCCCACTCATGCTGTTGATTGCTGATTGCCTGAAACCATCCGTCCTGGCATGGAGATAAACCATATACTGATTCAGCCGCTTTGATCGCATTACAATGTACTCAGTAGAACCTACCGCCCCTTCTGAAGATTGAATTCCGTGAACAAAGGCGGTTTTTCCATTCTCTAAGCATGGGGTTATTCTGGCAAGTAACGTATCTCCATTTTGAAATTTACTTCCTGAATTGGATGTTATCTCACTAAACTCGGCCATATCCAGCACCATAGAAGATGTACTTAATGCAGACATGGGAACAAATTGCTTTACCCGATCTTTGGTTAGTTGCACCTTTGGATCAAATTCTATCACATCGCCAAGAGAGCACTTTTCCCACCCCTCCGGCACACCGTCCACGATTTTGGTGTGCTCATGGCCGGGGAAGCGCAGGTCTATGAACCACTCTTTGTACAGGCGATGAGCTGCCTCCTCCAGCAGTTTAATCTGCTTGCGGTTGTTTTCGATCAGGTCGTCATAGGCAGAAAGAATATCAGCAATGCGGCGCTGGATTTCAATTTTTGGAAAAGAAATATCTATTGAGGCAAAGACATCGTTATTGACCCTCTGCCTTCCGGAGGCACCAACCATAGATTTTATCATTTTTTCCCGAATATAGTTGGTCTGCATCAGATAATACAAATATCTGTTATCAACAGTTTGATCTTTAGGCCTCAATACAATAAACTCAGTTGAACCAAACCCCGCACCGATATTTTGACAATAGAAGCCTTTCCCGTTTTGAAGGCATGGTGTTATCCGGGCAATGACCGTGTCGCCATCCGCAAATCGACTTCCCGATGTATACACCTTAATATCAACCTTCTTCGGCTCGCGTGCATACCTTCCAACATTGGCCATCTCAATAAACGGGTAGGCAAACCCCTTCTTTAATGAGACAAAAGGATTTAATGTTACTTTGTCTAAAAAATTCACAGCCCCATCTCCTTCCAATTCTTCGAGATGGTCTCCATCAGACGGTCGGACTCTGCCTGAAGTTTCAGCAGCTCTTTGTGGATTTCTGTCATCCGCTCGTGGAAATCTACTCCGTCATCCTCCACCGAGGCCACTCCCACATAGGCTCCGGGGCTAAGGGAGAAGCCCTTTTGCTCGATCTCCTCCAGGGTAGCCGCTTTGCACAGACCGGGGATGTCGGCGTACTCCCCGTCCACGAATTTCTCCGTGAGCCAGAGGGCCTCCTTGGCGGTCTGAATCAGCTCCTCCAGTTCGCTCATGCTCTCGGCATAGGCGGCTTCGAGCATCTTTTTCTCTTTCCGGGCGGCCTGGGCAATTTCTTCCTTGGCCTCGGCGTTCAGCCGCACCTTTTTCTCCTCTAATTGTGCCAGCACAGCAGGAAAATCTCGGTTTGCCAGGGCTTCGGCGTACTCGTCCACCAACGCCAGGTACTTGTCTGCCTCTCCCCTGTACAGCCACACGATGGCGTTCAGGTTCTTCAATTGCCACTCGCTCCACTCGTTTAGGGTGCGATCCACCACGGTGTAATAATTTCGAGCGTCGATGAACAGCACCTTGTCCCGCAGTCCTTCTTGTTTCCCTTTGTCAAAGAACCACAGGGAGCAGGGCAGGCTTTTGGTGTAGAAGAAGTTGTTGCCCACCGAGATCATCACGTCCACATGGCCGGTGCGTACGAGCTTTTCTCGGATGTCCTTGTCCTTGCTCTGGCTGTCAGTGGCAGAGGAGGCCATGACAAAACCGGCCCGGCCGTGCTCGTTCAGGTAGGCGTAAAAGTAGGAGATCCACAGGTAGTTGGCGTTGCTGACTTCCTTGTTCTTGTTGACCGCAGGCATCCCAAAGGGCAGCCGTCCGGCGCTCTGGGCCGACTCCACCTTCACCTTGTCCACATTAAAGGGAGGATTGGCCATCACATAGTCGCAGCAGCCGGCCAGATTGTGGGCGTCGTGGTAAAAGGTGTTGGCCTCGTCCCCGGACTTGATGACCCCGGACAGGCCGTGGACCGCCAGAT
>CAKNRQ010000018.1 GCA_930990965.1 uncultured Clostridia bacterium | reverse complement strand
GTTTCTTGCGCTCACCGTCTTGGAGATACTTAATTTGCTGCTCTATGCGCTGGTAGCGGTGTTTGGCTTGGCTTAGCTCTTTTTGAATCGCTCCCTGTTCCTGTATAAGCTCGGCTCTGGTTTGGTTTTTGCTAATAATATCTACCTCCTTAAATTTTTCGCCGTCAATTAAAATTATCCGTACATGCGTACATCCGTACGCTTGTACGCATGTACGGATGTTTTGAATTCAAATTCAATTTTTCATCCCGCCCTCTGCAGCAGCTCGATGCCGATGAAACCGCGCACGCGGCGACCGCCCGGCAGGTAAATTGTGTTCGTTTGTTCAATACCATAGGTATCTTGGTTTTCAGCGAGGTGTAGGCACAAACTGCGTTGAGACAGCGGGTTGACCGCGTTGTCTTCGCACCAGAGCTTGTATACGGCGTAAACATCCCGGCTGCTGGCCTCAGCGTCGGATTTCAGGCGTATGTAACCCTCGGACTTCATAAAGTCCACGGCGTTGTTGCCGTCGCTTACCGCCTCGGACATGTTCTCGCGTGCTCGCTCGCTTAGCGTGAAGCGGTAGTCGTTCGCAATTAGCCGCCGCAAGCCCTCAAGACACCAGAGGAAAATTCCCTCGGCCTCGTCGCACATCTTCTCGGCGATGAACGGGTCATCGGTGCGTGTGGCGTCTTTCGTCTTGGTGGTCAGGATAATCTGCCGCCGGAAAAATCCCTCGCTGCGGTCGTAGAGCGCTTTCAGCGAGCCGTTGCCGAAGCCGAGGAAGCGGACGTACAGGTCGCCTTGGTAGCTCTGCTGGCCTTTGCGCTCGAGATCCATCGGCAGCTCGGCGGTCACGATGGCTTTGATGTGGTTCGTCTGCGGCAGGGCTTCGAGCTTCATGTCGTCGTCGAGCATGACCAGCTCGTGTTCCAAATCCGCGCGGGCAAAGCGGGAGCTTTCGATTTTCGCGATGCTCCCCGTCGCCATGTTTGACCCGAGCAGAGCGCGTAGCACGACCCCAATTCGGCTTTTACCCTCGCCGCCGCGGCCAATAAGCATCAACATCTTTTGGCCCTTCGTCGTCGGCAGGAAGCAGTAGCCCATGAACTCTTGCAGCGTATGGATGTCCTCGGGGTAGAGCAGCTCGCCGAGGAAGCGCAGCCACGTTGCTGGCGGCTTGGCGTTTGCATTGTACGCCACCGGGAGACGGTTGCGGCAAAACTCGCGCTCGCTGATGAATCGCCCGTCGAGGAATAACGTGCCGTTTGCGACGTGGATTCGGTCACGCTGGATAGGCAAATCCGGCGCGTAGGCTTCGAGACGCAGGGCTTCGAGCAGGTTGTTCACGCGCTTGCCGAGACCCGCTGAAAAGTACGGTTTGAGCAATTCGTAGATGTCGCGCCGCAGCCTGTCCTCGTCCGTGACGCGGCCTTCGACTGTGAAAAACGTGCCGTTGACGCTCTTCATCGGGTGCTCACGAAGAAACTCCTCACAGAATTTCACCTCGTTGACGTGCTTGCCGTCATACCATTCTGGAAATTCAGCCACGCAAACCCTCCATCAGACGGGCGGTTTTCTGTTCGACCAGCCGCGTCTCGTATTGACTCGCGCCCGCGTCGAGCAGATAGCCTGCCCACGCGTCGAGCGTACACGCTTCGGCATAGCCGTCTGCAATGTCGTTGTCCGGCGACGTCGGCGCAAGTGCGTCCCGGCAGCGGGACAGCTCGCGCTTGCACTCCACCAACCCACGCGGTGGGACGAACGCGCCGGAGCCGAAGTCCGCTTCGAGCCGCCTCGCGGCCTCGGACTCTGAGCAGCCGAGCAGCGCCGTCGTGAGGTCAATCACGTCGCCGTGCGCGCCGCAGCCGAAGCAGTGGAAGTGGTCGCCGTAGAGTTTGAGGCTTGGTGTCCTGTCCGCATGGAACGGGCAGCGCATGAAGCCGTGCTTCACGGTGCCGTAGCGTTGAGCCGCTTCGATGGGTGAGATTGTGTGCTTGATTTTGTTGTAGGTGATAGCCTTTGTACCTCCTTGGATTATTTGAGAGAAAAGCCCCCTCATATACCGTGACATTTTTCGGCGAAATGAGGAGGTGGTATTCGGATAATTTACAAAAAGTTTACTACTTGAACCCCAACTTGCTGTCCTCCTTGTGCAGATATATAAAAAGAGCGCCTGCCTTGCGGCAAACGCTCACGTCTTCAGGGTAACTACCCCTCTATTATACATGGATTGAGAACGGGCAAATTGTTCCTGAGAATTAAAAATTTTATGAAAAATTTTCAGTAGAGGAATTTCTGATACTCTCTGGTTACGAAGTCCTCATACGCCGAGGCTATCTTGGCAATACCCTTATGTACCGCGCTCGCGGTTTTGAAGCCTACTGCGTCGGCTATCTGTTGTTCGGTGTGATGCTCCATTCGCAGCCTGAGAATCTTGCGGTCTTGCTTGGATAGCCGTCTGGCGAAGGCGTCAATCTGCCCCTGCGAGAGCACCTTACGCTCGAACTCTGCTCGTGGGTCGGCGACGTTCATAATGTCGCCGCCGTCCTCGACCAGCTCCTCGAGCGAAATGGCCTTGCCGCTGCGGTCGTGGTTCCAGTGCCGCATGAAGTCTTTGCGGACGACACTGTTTTTGTTCTCGTAGTCCTCGACCGTTCGGTTCTCCCAGATGGCGTCAATCATCGGCTGCCAGTTTTCTTCCTCAACAACCAAATCCGTGAGGTTGCCTACAAGGTTACCGAACTCACGGTATGTAAACCACAGCATTTCCTCGTCAGGCCCTGCGGTGTAGAGCATCTGAAAGGAGATGTACTCGCGCTCTATTTTGCGGCGAAAGTAACGGAGGATGTCATACGATAGTTGCCAAAGCGGGAAGTACCCAGTATATTGCTCCCGGCTGCCGGGAATTTCACCGTAGTTGCCTTTGGAGTCTTTGACCTGAAAGAACTGCCACGCCGTCCACGACCAGCAGTCCCAGACCAGCTCGGCGAACATATCCTGCTTGATGATGTCCAGACATGCCTGAGAACGCAGCGCCTCAAACGGCTTGCGCGGAATCTTGAGCGCTTCGGGCCACTTTTCCACCAGCACGCGCGGCATGAGGTAAAACATGGTAAGCCAAGATAGGTAAGAGTCCTGTGGGATTTCGATGATGCCGGTCGGCGTGACGACTATGAACCCCTTGGGGCCTTTGGGATTTGCCATACGACTACTGTCTCCTTGTACCTTTTTGGCTGATTGTACCACGAGATTATGAACGTTTCAACGCAGCCCGGTGGATTAGCACAGAGAGCGTAGGGACAATCGAAGAAACCCAAAGGGCGCACTTCTATACATTATCATGTATGTGCGAGAAGCAGCCCAGCACTCGAGTGCTGGGCTGCTTTGCGTCGCTATGCTCCGGCAAGGGCTATGCCATTGCGCCGCATATATACTCACACACCTTTAAGGAATAAAACTCATTGCATAGCGCAAAAAGCCGACGGTCTTTTCGCCGTGCAGAAGATAATTATCAGGTAATGCAAGAAGGCTTTCAAACAGGGATTTGAAGCTGTCCAAGACGAATGGGGTCTTGATATATGTGACTTTTCTTGAGCCTGCCGGTATAACGCACACAAGGCCGCCATTGTATGCGATGGTTCCATTAAAGTCCTTCCAATTCAACACCGGGTTAATATCGGACAGAATATACATAGTTTTTTCGCCACTCTCAATGGAGAGAATCACTTTTTCAAGCAGCAATCTTCTGCTTTCCGGACTGAAAATGACCGGCTCATAGTCATCCGGCCCCATTCTCCCGCTACCGTTGCGGCAAAAATCGATTATACCCGATTCATAATAGAGATAGTTTATGCGTTCCGCGCCAGAGTTCGTCAACCTTGCATACCACGTCAGCCGTTCAATGTCACTTCCGTGCCTTATGAGATCGCTTTTAACTTCGTCGTCCGAGATGCTGTCCCAGCTTGGTACAAGCATTTCATCTGTAAGTATGCCTATGGGCGTACTATCCTTGGGCGAATAGAACTTAAAGAGATATCTCTCATACTGGCTGTCGCCATAGCTGTAGGAATCGAACTTGCGTCCATGAAGCATTGACGTAGCTATGTCGTATTGATAATTCACATCGATAACGTCAAAAGTATATGCAGGAAAATTGCCAAGTATGCCGGGGGCTTTGACGAGCATTCCGCAGTTCCTCACAATGCAAAGCAAGTCGCAGGACTCGTGATTGTTGATTTTCACCTCGCTGATATCCGCCTCAATTTCATTTGACTTGGAGCAGACATTGAAGATGAAGTGGCAGTATTCGTCGGGCGAAGGAAAGCTTTGTGGATCATAAAAAACATGCATTATTAACCTGCGTCCAGGAAACTCTTTTGTAAATTCGCTTAAAAATTTAGAGGCTTCAAGAAAAGTAACAGCTGAAATTATTATTTCAAGTTCATCAGAATGGTTTTCACTTAGAACATTGCGCAAGAAATGCTCTAAGCAGTCACCCCAATTATTGTCAAGCCTTACATCAGTGCGCTCAAATGAGCCTGCTGCGATACTTCGAGCGCTCTCAGATTCAACCCTTCCTAGCATATATGAAGCCATAAGGTACTCTGCTAATGGTTGTATCGTTTTTTCCATTGATGTTCCATTCGGCACACCTATATGTTTTTGCAATACACGAACCTCTTTCTCCGTGGCACCAGACAGGCAGTATCCTGCAATTTTACCACAAATCGACTCAATACTCCCCTCGGCAGGGGATTTTGAACCGCTTATCCACTTAGATATATATGAGATATCATAGCCAAGGCAGTTGGCAAGTGATGTCATTTTTACATGGCATATATTTAGTACCTGACGAAGTTCGCTGCCAAAGCTCATGTGTATGTCCCTGCCTTTCTGCGATTCCGGATGCTGTTAATTATTATTTTAACGCAAAAGCAGAGTGAACGCAAATATTTTCGCTAAAGCAGGCGCTAGAAACGATTGACATTTATTTGATTCTATAAGTCAAATATTTGAATTATATTGACTGCGTTGCCACTGTGGCGGCAAGCAACGTCAACGCCTTTCGCTTGATAGTCAATTCACAAACTTTTATTATTTAATCAGAAATTGACTTCCCAATAATGACGAAAGGAAGATGTACGCAATGTCCATTTTATTTGAACCCTTTGAATTGGGTCGACTGCACATCAAGAACAGGTATGCAGTCTGTCCTATGGGTACTCTCCACGGTCCTGACGGTGGAGTTGACGAGGCGCAGAAAGCCTATATTGTCGAGCGTGCCAGAGGCGGCTTCGGAATAGTCTATCCATCTGCACACACTGTAACTCTGAAGTATGAACAGCCTATGTTTTCCGGCAACTTCCTCTGCACCGAGAGCCACCAGGCGGCGCTAAAGGATCTTGCTGACGAGGTACACAAGTACGGGGCGGTTTTTGCTGTGCAGCTTACTCCGGGCTATGGCCGCGTAAATGCCGGTATGCCTTTCGAGTATCAGGGGTTGCCGGTGACAACTCATGTTTCCGCAAGCGAGAACAGCGTCTTCTATTACCCTGACTACAAATGCAAGGCTCTTACAATTGACGAAATTCAAGAACTCGTCGCAGACATGGGCAAGGCAGCCGTCATGGCCAAGGCAGCAGGCGTTGATATCATAGAGATACACGCCTATGGCGGCTACCTCATCGACCAATTCATGAGCGAGATATGGAACCACCGCACGGACGAGTACGGCGGCAGCTTCGAAAACCGCATGCGTTTCTTCTTCGAGTGCTACAACGCCGTGCGTGAGGCTGTCGGCCCGGACTACCCGCTGACGGTTAAATTTACGCCCGAGCACGGCATACCCGGTGGACGCACATTCGAGGGCGAGGGCCTAAAGATTGCCCGCCTGCTCGACGAGATGGATATAGAATACATACATCTCGACGACGGCTGCTATGAGCGCTGGAACAAGGCCATCCCCGGCGCCTACGACGAGGCGGGCGGCTGCCTGAAGATAGCTCGCCGTCTGCGCGAGGCAGGCATAAAGAAGCCCTTCATGGTGCAGGACAAGATGGTTGATCCCAAAATGGCCGAGGAAGCAATAGAGAGCGGTCTGGCCATTATCGTAGGCCTCGGCAAGCAGTCTATAGCCGACCCTCATTATCCCGAAAAGCTCGAGCACGGCGATATCGTGGATATAAACTTCTGCACCGCCTGCTGCGAGTGCCTAAACGGAGCTGACGGCTGCGCAGCTAACCCCTGCTACACGCATGAGCTGGAGTACGGCGAACTGAAGAAAACATCCAATCCGCGTAGGATTCTCATCATCGGCGGCGGCCCCGGCGGCATGTATACCGCCAAGGTCGCGGCGATGGCAGGCCATAAGGTCGAGCTGTGGGAGAAGAATACGGTTCTTGGCGGCAATATCAACGCGGCCGGCGGCCCAGACTTCAAGATAGATATGCGCCGCTTCAATGAGAATCTTCAGAAACAGGTTTACAAGGCAGGCGTGACCGTGCGCCTGATGAAGGAAGCCGACTGCGCATCCGTCGCAGCGTACGATCCTGACGTGGTCATAGTGGCGGCGGGCGCGAAGCCTTTCACCCCTCCCATTCCGGGAGCGGACAGGGCCAAAGTTGTCAACGCTGTCGACGTGCTCACCGACAGCTGCGGTACCGGCGATAACGTAGTTGTGATAGGCGGCGGTGAGGTCGGCTTCGAGGCTGCGCTCTATCTCATGCGACAGGGCAAGAATGTTATCGTTCTTGAGATGCAAGATAATATCCTCACCGGCTCCATGGCCATGAACCAGCGCAAGAGCCTGCTTGACATGCTCGAACGCCACAAGCTGTCCTATAAAACCGGAGTTAGCGTCAGTGAGATAAATGATGATTATGTTAAAGCCGTTGATACCAATGGCGAAAAGAGTTTCCCCTGTGATACGGTCGTCATGGCTACGGGTTTCAAGTCCGATTCTGCTCTTGCCGATTCCCTCAAGGCAGAAGGCCTGAACGTTTACACGATAGGCGATTACAACAGCCCGCGCAAGGTTGTCAACGCTACATGCGAAGGCTACGCCGTTATCCGAAATCTTGGCTAAGCAATAAGAAATCTTCTTTCAAGAATAAAAAGGAGAAATAATCATGGAAAAGAAAATAGCTGTTATCACAGGAGCCTCCTCCGGAATCGGCGCTGTCGGCGCCGTACGCTTTGCCAAGGAAGGCTACAACCTCGTCATCGCTGCCCGCCGCGAGGACAAGCTCAACGCCGTCGCCGAGCAGTGCCGCGCCGAGGGCGCCGAGGTACTCGCTGTCCGTGGCGACATGAGCAAGGAAGAGGACGTCAAGAATGTCTTTGAAAAGGCCCTTGAAAAGTTCGGCACCATTGATTTCGTCTGGAGCAACCAGGGCGTGCTCACGGTTCCAACCGTGTTCGAGGAACTCACACTTGACCAGTACTATACCGTCTCTGAGAACAACTTCAAGAGCACTTTCCTTATGCTGACTGAGGCGACCAAGGTATTCAGCAAGCTCGCCAAGCCCGGCAACGTTGTTTGCACTGCGTCCTCCTCCGGTCTGCGCCCCGAGTCCGGCTTCGGCGTCTACTCTGCCTCCAAGGCTGCCGTTATCCACCTCGTCAGGGCTGCTGCCATCGAGTGTGGCATCAAGTATAACATCCGTTACAACTGCGTCTGCCCCGGCGGTTTCGTCAGCGAGATGACCACCATGGTTATCAATGAGCTCACCAAGACCTTGAGCGCCGGCGGCGATATGCCCATCCGCAAGCCTACCATGAACCTCCTGCCCGAGCGTGACCTCGGCGATCCTGAAAAGGAGCTCGTCGGTCTTGTGGTCTTCCTCGCGTCTGAGGAATCTACTTTCATTCAGGGCGCGGCCTTCAGCGTTGACTGCGGCATAACGCTTTAATCCGAAGGATTGCGAGCGCAGCCTATGAAAAATGTCAAGAGAACAGCTATCACCGGCTCTATAGGTATAGCAATATCGTCAGGTGTGGTTATGCTCCTTATGTCGGTGCTGGCAATCTTTCAGAATTCGTTCTGTGAGATGCATGGATATTCTACCGAATCCTTCTCGGTGGTAATTTCCTGCCTGTCGGGCGGCGGCATTATAGCGGGCCTTTTCATTGGTAAGCTCATTCCCGCTGTTGGTATAAAAAAGCTGGCTATTATAGCGTCCTTCGCTCCTCTGGGAACTGCAGCGGGACTATATTTCTGCGGTAATATAATTCTGGCCTATATTATTGCCATCGTATGCGGCATACTGGTAGGATTGGTAACGCCGGCGGTCATGAACATGTACATTGGCAGCTGGTTTGGAAAAGGTACCGGCACGATGGTGTCCGTTGCGCAGATTATATCCAAGGTCTGGCAAATAGTGCTTATTCCGGCGGCCACAGGCATTCTGGTGCAGATTGGTCAGGAATCTCCGCTGATAGTCGGCGCCATAATGACCGCCATAGCGCTCGTCGGGGCGCTGCTGATGAAGGGCATGCCTGCCGATTACGGCGTAGAGCGCGTCAACCTCGTCGAGAAGGAGAAGAAAAAGAGCGGCGGCACCACGAGCGAGGAGATCTACGACGTGAAGATGCCCGCCACCCGGCTGGCCGTTAAGTTCCCCGCATTCTGCTTCCTCATTATGACCTTTCTGGGCATTGTGGCGATGGTCATGACCTCTACATACGGCGTCTATATGTACGACTCGTACATTAACGACATGGTCACGGCCTCCTACTTTGTCTCCATCCGCACCGCAGTGTCGATGGTGCTCTCGTTCCTGTTCGGCATCCTCTGCGACAAGCTGGGCCTGCGCGCGAGCGTACTCATCTACGGCCTGCTCTGCGCCGCGGGCTCCTTTATCGGGCCTGTTATAGGCGGCATGGCCGGGGCGCTGATCCTCGCCTGCTTCAACGGCACGATGTCCTATACCACCATGTTCATCGGCGTAGGGCTGCCCCTTGTCGTGGGATATAAAAACATGCCCGCCTTCGCCGGATGGGCCGGCTCTCTGATGAGCGTAGGAGGCATGATTGCCCCGCCGCTGGCCATGGCCCTCGTCAGCACTAACGGCGGCGCCTACGACCTGCTCAACTATGTGAGCGGCGCTCTGATCCTCGTCGCCACCCTCGCGTGCCTATACAGCATATCCAAAAAGGGTCGTGAGAGCGTCAAGGCAGCCGACGAAAAGTGGAGGACCAAGGAGCCTAAGGGGTGACTCAAGCAAGCATTTGTCAATATTGTCTTATTAAAAATAACGCTTCCAGGCATTGCCTTGGAAGCGTTATGCTTATAAGCGCGGGCTGCGTGTCTTTAACTGCGTGAAACACCGGTCTCCCACTTGCTGACGGCCTGACGCGAGACGCCCAGGCTCTCTGCCACGAACTCCTGCGTCATCTTGCAGCGCGTGCGGTGCGCCTTGAGCGCCTCACCGAGCGAGCGGCGTATTTGGACGGTCTCGGGGTTGGCGTCTTTGCTGCGCAGGTATTTCAGCAGCGCGCGTATACCGAGCACTATCAGAATAATGAGCGGGATGTAGTAAAGCAGGTTTATCCCTATAATCAAGGCTATTGCGCTTATGCCGCTGCCGCTGGCTACCCCTGTCGCTACATACATTTGAGCGTCATCCTTGTACGGGATGCCCCAATTATACGCTAAAGCCCCAGTTGCGTCCACCAACTATCGCGCAACCGGGGCTTTTATTTTACACAAACGGCCTGTCTATATGTACTTTCGGGTGGCAGTTTTCCCAGAGAGAGTTGACAAGCGTCTCCAGGGCGCTCTTGGCCTCGTCCTCGGTGAGAGGGCTGTCGTTGGGCAGCACGGCGTCGAATATCACGTTCGTGTGCGTGGGTCCGTCAACAATGCGGAAGTCGTGTATCGTGATGCCGTAGCCCAGGCCGTCCACGGCTTCCTTCAGTTCGTCGCGCATTTTGCCGGTCTTGGTGTCGTCCGTGCTGACGGGGTCCATGTGAATGACCGCTGTGCAGCCGAGCTCCTTTTGCAGCTCGTACTCGGCGGTGTCTATGGCGTCGTGTAGTTCATATATATCGCCGTTGCCGGGCACTTCCGCGTGGAGTGAGACCATGAGCCTGCCCGGGCCGTAGTCGTGTACGATGAGGTCGTGGACGTTTATCACTTCGGGGTAGGCCATGACGATGTCTACTATGCGCTGCACCAGCTCCGGGTCGGGCGCGCTGCCCAGCAGCGGGCTGATTGTGTCCTTCGCCGCCGAGAAGCCGGAGTAGATGATGAAGAGCGCCACAGCGGCGCCGGCCCAGCCGTCGATGTTCACGCCGGTGAAGCGGTTGATGAGCATGCCGATGAGTACGACCAGAGTTGCAACACTGTCGGTGAGGGAGTCCATGCTTGTGGCGAGCATGCCGGGGGAGTTTATCCGGCGGCCGATGGAGCGGTTGTAGAGGAACATGTAGCCCTTCACGCAGATGGACGCCACGAGTATCAGCATGGGCAGCAATGAAGCGTCAACCGCTTCGGGAGTGCGTATCTTGTCTATGGACTCCAGGCCCAGTTGTACGCCCACGACAATGATAATCATGGATACGGCAAGTCCTGAGAGATATTCAATGCGCCCGTGACCGAAGGGGTGGTCAGGATCGGGCTTTTTAGACGCCATGCGGAAGCCGAGCAGCGTTATTACACTGGAACCCGCGTCGGACAGGTTGTTGAAAGCGTCGGCCGTAACGGCGATGGAGCCCGCTATTGTGCCCGCAATGTATTTGCCGGCAAAGAGCAGTATGTTGAGCAATATGCCGACAATGGAACAGAGCATCCCGTAGGCCTTGCGTACCGCAGGGCTCGAGATGTCGTCACTGCCTTTGATGAAGATTTTCGATAGAAGCGTTATCATGCGCTAACCTCTCAAACACAACGATACGGCTCCCCGTCCGGGGAACCGTATCGCGGAATAATGAATTTATAAAGCCTGAGTACGGAATTTTAAAAGTCCAGCCTGGGCAATAGAGCGGCCTTAGTCTTTAAAAATACTTTCCGGGACGCACATAACGCCGTTTGCGTGTCCGTCCGTCAACTGCACCCAGGCCAAAGCTTACATCCTCTCGATGTAGTCGGCGAGCTCGCGCAGCTCGGGCACCTCGACAGTCTCAATCTTTCCGGCGTCGCAGGCGGCGGCGTACTCGTGGTTGATGGGCAGCTTGGCGACATGGGCTATGCCGAACTTGGCGGCGGTCTCGTCTATGTGGCTCTCACCGAAGATGCTGTGCGCCTTGCCGCAGTCGGGACAGACGTAGTAGCTCATGTTTTCGACGAGGCCCACGACGGGTTTGTTCATCATGCCGGCCATGTTGACGGCCTTCTCAACTATCATGCCGACGAGCTCCTGGGGGCTGGTGACGACGACAACGCCGTTCACCGGCAGGCTCTGGAATACGGTCAGGGGCACGTCGCCTGTTCCGGGAGGCATATCGACGAACATGTAGTCCACATTGTCCCAAATGACGTCCGTCCAGAACTGCTCCACCGCGCCCGCGATGATGGGGCCGCGCCAGACGACGGGGTCGGTGTCGTGCGGGAGCAGGACGTTCATGCTCATCATCTGGATGCCGCCCATGCTCTGAACGGGGAGGATGAAGTCCTCGCCGCCGCGCGCGTTCTCATGCACGCCGAACATCTGGGGCACGCTGGGGCCTGTGACGTCCGCGTCCAGAACGGCGGCGCGGTGGCCGCGGCGCTGCATCTCGCAGGCCAGCAGGCCGGTGACGAGGCTCTTGCCTACGCCGCCCTTGCCGCTCACAACGGCGATGACACGGCCGACGGAGCTGCCCTCGTGCAGCGGCTTGAGAAAGCTCTGGGGGGAGGTGCGGCTCGGGCAGTTTTCGCCGCAGGAAGAGCAGTCGTTGTTGCAGTTAGTACTCATTTTAAAACCTCTTTCGTATGCGGCCAACGCCGCCAAAACTCAATGCGTCTATTATATCCCAACGGGCAATAAAGTCAACCCGTCGCTATGTACTGTGCGCATTCACGGCAGATTGCGGCGACGGCTGTGCTGATGCTGCCGAGCTGCTCAAGCGGGAGCGGGCTTTCTCCGAGTCCGCACTCGACCGTGAATGCGGGGGTGTCCAGCGAGTCTATGACCCAGTCTTTGTAACCGGCAAAGGAACTCTCATCCGGGACGGTGTCCAGGGCGTAGCCGCTCGCGGCGGCGAGCTTTCCGGCCACCTCTTCGGCGTCTTCAGGGGCGTAGCCCTGGTACTGCCAATATATCACCTCGCCCTGCGTGTGCAGGGCCAGAGCCAGTTTCGGAGATAGTTGGCGTGTGAGCGAGTAGAGCGCGCGGCTCTCACTCGCGCTCAGGGGAGATGCGCCCACATAGTCGCGCGGAGCAGGCGAGACCCAGCCCTGGGCAAACTTGATTTCTTTGGCCTGGTCCCAGCCGGCGGGATACTGCAAATTCAGGTCCGTGCCGCGAATGTTCGCCTTCCAGCCGTTGGGGAAGGGTACGTCGGGATAGCTTGCGGCTATCTCTTGGGCGCGTTCGCTGTAGAAGCCCTCATCAAGAGCGCCCATCACGAGATCTACGCCGTCGGGGTTTACGAGGGGGATGAAGTAGAGCCGCGTGTTTTGGTAGATGTTCTGCGCCTCCTGGTCGCCCCTGGCGTAGGCGCCGGCGAGCGAGCCGACGTATCTGAGCAGGGCGGGGGCTGTTATCCACTCGTTGGCGTGGTGGGCAGCCGTGAATATGCCCGTGCGCTCGCCCTCGCCGAAGGCCAGATAACGCAGCGGACGGCCCATTACGCTGCGGCCGAAGGTGGCCTGACGCAAAAAAGGATAGCGGCAGGTGAGCGCCCGCATGACGAGGCTGTTGAAATATGTGCTCCACTCTATCCCGGGCACGGGCTCAAAGGGTAGAGGTATAGACAGACGCCCGCCCGGACTTAACGCTAGGGGGTCGATGCCGGGATTTGCGATATCTATGGCCTCTATGGAGGAGCTGTGGCTCTGCGCTATGCCCGACAAGGTGTCTCCACGGCGCAGCGTGTGTATATAGCAACTGGACAGCAGCGGCTCCAGGGCGTACCAGAGCGGCTGAGTTACTTCGCCGGTTACCGGTATGGAGCGAGAGCGCTGCAACGCCATCACCGCCTCCTGCGTCTTGGTGCCGAAAATGCCGTCAATCTCGACGGGAAAGCCAGCACGGCACAGCGCAAGCTGCAACGCGCTCACCAGTGAACCGCGGCTGGAGTACTTCAAGCTTTTCAATACGATTTGCCCCTTTCCCCCGGTAGACCCGGACGAGAAAAGCTTATTACGGAGGTAGGGGAAATATGAGCTCAGGTGGGCGTGCTGGACTTAGGTTCGGGCAGAATATACGGCGACGCGGTTGCTGTAGCGGCGCACCTCGGGTTGGGCGTACATTTTCGCAAATTTTTCGCCTCTGAGGTGCATCAGATCGGCGAGCACGGATTCGTATTCCAGGGTGAGCTCCGGGCAGGATGCGCACAGCTCAACCGCGTCATCAACGCCCCAGCGGAAGCCGGCGCCGGAAGCGCTGATGGACTCCACAAGCTCGGTGTGGCTGGCGGCCGCCGTGGAGAGCAGCTCTATTATCATGGTCGAGCCCGGGAAACGCTTGCTGAGAGCGCTGAGTATGTTGCAGGCCTCGGCCCGGTCAAAGTACATCAAAAGCCCCTCGGCTATGATAAGCGTGTTCGCTCCGGCGTCAGGTATACTATTGGCCCAGCTCATGTCGCGCACATCGCTGGCTATGCAGTGTTCCCCGCTGCTTTCGGGTATATACTTGCGCCGGAGGGATATCACTTCCGGCAGGTCCAGCTCGTACCATTGGGCGCTGCCGCCGAGGCGCGAAGCGCGGGTGTCCAGGCCGCAGCCGAGGTTGACGCAGACGGCGTTTTCGTGGCTCGCGCAAAAGTCGCGCACAAGTCCGTCAATGACGACAGTGCGCACAGTGACAGTGTTGGCGGTCATCCAGTCGTCTTCGCCGAGAGAGGATATTTCCAGACGGTCGCAGATAGCTTCGGCTTCGGGGTCGTGAAAAAGCGGCGCGTCAAGGCGCGACTCGCGCGCCCTGGCCGCGAGCGTGAGCAGCATGGTGCGGGAAGCGGCTCCCAGTTCAGGAACTGCGGGTATTTCTGACATGAATATCACCTCATATTTGCGTAATTAACGTACTTTATTAACATTATAAAACGCACAAAGGGGAAAGTCCATACGCTCCTCAGCAGAGAGCGCGGTAAAAATAAAAATTGCCAACTTTGCAAAAGCGCGATTGTATGGGAAGAATGCGAGCAACAGGAAAACACGCTTGAAATAACCGCCTTTAATTTGCCCGGTGCGGCACATAATTAATAAGGCGGCGCTGATGTACGGCGGCGAAAAAATTTTTGAGCGGGGGGATGCAAATGAAAAGGTCTTTAAGGCGCGCTGCGACGCTTCCTGCATTGGTGCTGGCTGTGGTGCTGGCAATGCCGGTGGCGGCGAGCGCGCAGGATTTGGTGCCTGTGGGCAGGACCGTGGGCATAGAAGCGCAAACAGACGGGCTGCTGGTGGCGTCATTGAGCAAGGTGGATACGGCAAACGGGGAAGCAGCGCCTGCGGCAGACGCCGGAGTTATGCCGGGGGATATCATAGTTAAGCTGGATTCGCAAGAGATTAAAAGCGTTGAGGACTTCACAAAAGCGCTTGCGGAACTCGACGGCAGCGAAATTGAGTTGACGGTGCTGCGCGATGAGAAGACGCTGCAACTCACTTTGAAACCGGCGCAGGACGTTGACGGCGTGTGGCGGCTGGGAGTGTGGCTGCGCTCGAGCGTGTCTGGTATTGGCACCGTGACGTATTACGATCCAGCGACGGGTGAGTACGGCGCGCTGGGGCACAGCATAACTGACGCGGATACGGGCGTATTATTGCCCATAAGCGAGGGCACTATTTCCGAAGCGAGCGTGTCCGACGTCGTGCCGAGCGAAAAGGGGAAGGCCGGAGAGCTGCACGGCAGCTATGACGCCTCGAAAGGCATAGGCACAGTGGACGCTAACACGCCGCACGGCATTTTCGGCACGTCCAGCAGCTTTGACGGAAATGCCCTGCCCGTTGCGGAGCCCGACGAGATCTCTGACGGCCCGGCCACCATCCTGGCCAACGTCTCCGGCAGCAAAGTGGAGGAGTATGACGTACAGATAAGTCGCGCCGATTCCGGCGGCGACCGCCTGCTGGTGACAGTGACGGATGAAGACCTGCTGCAAACCACCGGCGGCATAGTGCAGGGTATGAGCGGCAGCCCAATTATCCAGAACGGCAAACTGGTCGGAGCGGTAACCCACGTTCTGGTGAGCGATCCGACGCGGGGATATGGTGTGACGATCGGCGCGATGCTTGAAGAGAGTGCTGCGTGATTTACCACATTTAATTTAACTGAGCGCTGATGAACGGCGCCGGGACATCCGCAAGGAGCCCGGCGCTTTTTTAAGCTGCGCTGCGTCAGCGTGAAATTTTTGTAGCAAACGCCACGGGTTTGGGCTATAATGTCCACAGCAAGAAACAGGAGGTACACTATGCTTACAGGCACCAATGCTTATGGCTTTAAAGTAATACGCACTCAGCCGCTGCCCGAGCTCAACGCGGTCATGTATCACATGGTCCACGAGCGCACCCGCCTGGAGCTGGTGTGGATAAAGCGCGACGAGGAAAACCGCACCTTCGGCATAGCTTTTCCCACACTGCCGGAGGATGACACGGGCGTGTTCCACATAATTGAGCACTCGGTGCTCTGCGGTTCCGAGCGCTACCCGGTCAAGGAGCCGTTCGTTGAGCTCATGAAGACCTCGATGAATACCTTCCTGAACGCTATGACATTCCCGGACAAGACCTACTACCCGATTTCGAGCCGCAACCCGAAGGATTTCCTGAACCTCATGCGCGTCTACCTCGACGCCGTTTTCCACCCGCTAATATATAAGCAGAGTGAGATTTTCCGTCAGGAGGGTTGGCACTACGAGTTGGACGATGAAGGCAGGGCCAGCCGCAAGGGCGTGGTTTATAACGAGATGCGCGGCGCTTTTGCCGACGCCGATGAGCTGGAGGAGAACGCCGTCATGCGCGCGCTCTTCCCAGACACCACCTATCGTTTCGTGTCCGGCGGCGACCCTGAGCATATACCAGAGCTGACTTATGAGCAGTTCCTAGACTACCACCGCCGTTTTTACTCCCCGTCCAATGCCTACGTGTATCTGGACGGCGATGTGGACATAGACGCCGTGCTGTCCATACTGGACAGTGAGTACCTGCGCGACGCAGAGCCGGGCGAGAGATTGGCCCTGCCGCCGCTGCAAAAACCGGTGAAAGCCCAGCCGCAGCGCGTGGAGTTTGAGCTGCCCGCCGAGGAGGATGAGCACAGCCGCTACCGCCTGGCCTGGGGCCGCGTGGTGGGGGAGATCATCGACCGTGAGCGCATGACGGCTATGGAGCTGCTCTGCACGGTGCTCTGCGGCACCAACCAGTCGGTGCTCCGGCGCGAGATGCTCTCGGCAGGCCTCGGTGAAGAAGTGACAATGATGGTCTGGGACGGCTGCGCCCAGCCCTTTGTGAAACTCGAAGTGCGCAACATAAGCGAGGACAAGCTGGACGCGGCTTCGGAGAAGCTGCGTGAGGTGCTCTCCCGCGTCGCGGCCGAGGGCGTGGACCGCAAGGAACTCGAAGCTGCCATGGCCAATCTGGAATTCCAGCTGCGCGAGCGCGACTACGGCTATTACCCGCAGGGGCTCGGCATAAGCTTCGGCGTGTTGGATAGCTGGCTGAGGGGCGGTAAGCCCGAGGCTATGGTCGAGGTGGGCGGACTCTTCGACTCCCTGCGCGCCAAAATGGACGAGGGTTGGTTTGAAGAGCTCATACGCACCGTGCTGCTGGACAACCCCCACGGCTGTGAAGTTGTAATGGTGCCGTCCCACACGGTGGGCGACGAGCGCCGCGCTCAGGACACTGCGGAACTTGAGCGTATTGCCGCGTCGTGGAGCGAGAGTGAGCGCGAGCGCGTCGTGAACGAGCAGGCTGCGCTGGATATCTGGCACGCGAGCAGTGACAGTCCCGAGGCCCTGGCCACGCTCCCCAAACTTGAACTCTCTGACGTCAGCCCTGAACCGGAAGAGTATCCGACTGCCGAAGGCGAGCTGGCCGGCGTCAAACTTCTGCGTCACGAGCTGCCCAGCATGGGTATAAGCTACGTCTCGCTCTATTTTGACGTCAGCGGCCTGACCGGCGAAGAGCTCGCCGCTGTCAACTTCTTCGGTGGAGTACTTGGCAAGGTGGACACCGCCGCCCACAGCGCGCAGGAGCTCAGCAGCCTCATCCGTCTCTACTGCGGCAGCATGAGCTTTGACGTCAACGTCTACGAGTCATCAGCAAGCCGGTACCGCGCCGAGTTCACCGCCCGTGTCAGCGCCATCGAGAGCAAGCTGAACAAGGCCCTCGACCTGCTGGGCGAGATATTGACCAGCAGCCGGCTCGATTCCGAGCGCGAGATTACGGAGATACTGCGCCAGCGTCGCACCGGCATGATGCAGCAGCTCATAAACAACGGTCACTCCGCGTCCATAGGCCGCGCCGCGTCGCAGTTTACTGCCGGCTCGGCTGCCAACGAGTGGGCCAACGGCTTCGACTACTACAACTGGCTCAAACGCCGCGTTTCCGACAACAACTTTGCCACGCTCTCGGCCGATATGAGCGCGGCCGCCACTAAAGCTGTGGTCCGCTCCGGCCTGACTGTCAGCATCACAGGACTGCATAGCGATTCTGTTGATGCGGCTGTTGCCCGCCTGATTGATGCGCTGCCCGAGGGGGCAGGGGTATCTGGCCCTGGCGTAACCCAGAGAGGGGTGAGACGCGAGGGTATAGAGATACCATCCGACGTGGGTTACGCCGCCATGGGAGGACTGAGCGGAGAATTCGACGGGTATTGGCAGCTCGCTGGCAGAGTGGTCTCGCTGGAATACCTCTGGAACGCGGTGCGTGTCCAGGGCGGCGCCTACGGCACGGGCATGGTCACCCGCGTCAACGGCTTCGACGGCTGCTACTCCTACCGTGACCCCAGCCCGTCCAAGAGCCTTGAGACCTACGCCAAGTGCGGGGAGTTTTTGCGCTCCTTTGCCGCGAGTGGACGGAGCCTGGACGGCTTCATCACCGGCGCAATAGCGAACGGAGAGCCGCTCCTACCCCCCAGAGCCAAGGGCGAAGAGGCAGACGATCTCTACTTCCGCGGTATCACTTACGAGATGCGCCGCGAACGCCGCCGTCAGATGCTTGGGAGCACCTGCGCCGACCTCGCTGCCGTCGCGGACAAGATGGAGCGAGCTCTTTCAGCGGCTGGCGTCTGCGTTTTGGCTCCAAAACGTGAACTGGAGCGCTGCGAAATAAAAGAAATCCAGACTTTGTAAAAACAGTTAACTGCCAAAGCCGGCCCGGCTGCACGTCGGGCCGGCTCCTTTTATACCTATATCGGGTACCTATGCGCATATTTCTACATATAGCCGAACATATGAGTAAAAGCAATTGTTGTGCCCAAGGGAGAACAATGTACACAGTCAAAAGATATACCCGGCAGGGGTTTACATTTACAGTAAATCATTGATGCCAAATGCGTGAAAAAGTAAGGTATGGCCGAGGATAGAGCTTGCAAGAAATGTAGAATTTGAGTACAACTTTTTATTGACAAGCTTTTTAAAGTGATGTAACATTTTATTCATTAATATAGGGTATCGGGGTATAGGAAAATATAGGCTCCGACCGCCGGCGAAAACCGCGGCGTTTGGATATATGAAAACCTCGAAGGGGGAGGAAAAGATGAAAGCAATAAGGAAAGCATTGGCACTCGCACTAAGCCTGATTATGGTGCTTGGACTTGCCGCTTGCGGAAGTGGAGGGGAAGACACCCCGGTCGCCACTACGGCGCCGTCGGCTCAGGCTGAGGGCGGCATACTCACTGACGAAGAGGCCATCTATATGAACGCCATGAGCGACTTCTACGACGCCTATATGGCGGCGTTTGAGGCCGAGACGGTGAGCGAGCGCTGGGCCCTGATGGCCATTGCCGAGGCCAAGTTCCTCGAAAGCGGCGTTGCCACCCCGATGTACACTGCGGGCGGCTGTTATGCCATGAGCCGCGTGCCGTTCCGTGCCGGTGGCTACGCCTCCTGGCTGGGCGACCGTGTGTATTATGACCAGATGGTAATAACCAACGAGATTATCACGACTGAGGACTATGAGTATCTGGTTGACATGTGGTACGAGCTCACCGGTACCGGCACTTATACCCAGAGCGCCGTTGACTACCTCACCGAGCAGGGATACACCTTCACCGATACGGCAACCACCACATTTGACCGTGTCGGCACCACCTGGGACTTCCTGAGCGACGGCGACTTCCACGACGACGCCAGCTTTATTGATTATCTCTACCAGTACAACAGCGAGGGTGAGCTGGTCCCGCACCTGGCCACTGACTATGACGTCAGCGACGACGGACTTACCTACACCTTCTACATCCGCGAAGGCGTCTCGTGGGTAGACAGCCAGGGACGTCAGGTGGCTGAGCTCACGGCCGACGACTGGGTTGCCGGACTGCAGCATGTCGCCGACGCCGGCTCCAGCTCCATCTACAACCTCAGCGGTATACTCGAGGGCTTGGACGCCTACATCTACGGCGAGACCACGGATTTCTCCACCGTCGGCATCAAGGCAGTCGATGACTACACCCTGCAGTACACCCTCACCGCGGAGTGCCCGTACTTCATGAGCATGATAGCCGATACCTGCTTCATACCCATGAGCCGCAGCTACTATCTCAGCCAGGGCGGCGTGTTCGGCATGCAGGAGTATGACGAGGCGATCGCCTCCAGCAGCTACCTGTACGGCACCGATCAGGACCACATTGCCTACTGCGGCCCGTACCTGTGCACCAACGTAACCGACAAGAACTCCATCAACTACATTGCCAACGAGAGCTACTGGAACGCCGACAATGTGCAGATCAAGGCCGTCAACTTCATCTATGACGACGGCAGTGACGTCACTCGTGAGTACAACGACTTCATGAACGGCGTCGGCACGACCATGGTGCTTGACACCGCCCAGCTCGAGATCGCCAAGAACGACGGCAACTTCGACAAGTACGTACACGTTGCCCCCAACGTCACGAACATCTTCCTGATGTGGTTCAATGAGAACCGTCAGGTCTACGCCAATGTGGCCGACGGCGCCTGCGTCTCCCAGAAGACGGAGGAGCAGAAGGAAGTCAGCCGTGCCGCGCTGCAGAATCAGCACTTCCGTCTGGCGCTGGCGTACTCCATTGACCGCGCCAGCTATACCGCTCAGAGCTTGGGCGAGGACCTCAAATACGTCTGCCTTCGCAACAGCTACGTGCCCGGAGACTTTGTCGCGCTTGAGGAAGACGTTACCGTCAGCATCAATGGTACTGAAACTACTTTCCCGGCGGGAACTTATTACGGCGAAATAGTCCAGGCCCAGGTTGACGCCGACGGCTATCCGTTCCAGATTTGGGACGCTGAGAACCACACCAGCGACGGCTTTGACGGCTGGTACAACGTTGAAAACGCCGTGGCAGAGCTGGAGCTCGCCATTGCCGACCTCCAGGCCATGGGCTACGAGGTGAGCGAGGAGAACCCGGTCGTTCTTGACTACCCCTACAGCGCATACAACGAGACTGCCACTAACCAGGCGGTTGTGCTCAAGACCTGCATCGAGGAGGCACTCGGCGGCATGGTCGAGGTGGCCCTGGTTGACTGCCAGGATTCCACTGAGAACCTCAATGCCTGGTTCAACACCAACTCCGGCGCCGAGTACAACTATGACCTCGGAGGCCTGGGCGGCATAGGCGCCGACTTCGGCGATCCCGAGACTTACCTCGACGGCTTGCTGCCCTACGGCGACGGCTTCGCCATCCGCAAGATGGGCCTCTGGTAATAACAGCAGCCAAAGTAAAATAGAGTCACCGCAGATTAAGTAATCCAGGCGGGGCAGATGGGCGAAAGCCCATCTGCCTCTCCCCATTAAAGGGAGCGCGCTTATGGTCAAGTATTTTTTCAAACGATTCTTTCGGGGTTGTATCTCTCTCGTTATTGCGATTGCGCTTATAATGATGATGGTGTTCTCCTGGCTGGATGACACGCTCATCTTTGCAGAGGACGAGCAGTACGTCAAGCTCAGCAACAATCAGAGAACGACGTATATGTACCAGAAGTGGGAAGAGTATGACTACCTCGACTACGTGCCGTACACCGATTGGCTCAACCAGCTGGTGCAGAGCGGAGAGCTGACGGAGGAAGAGCGCTCCGAAGTTTCCACGATCGGGCGCACCCAGGAACGTGACGACGCGAAGACAGCGGAGTATATAGCGCGTTTCACCGAAGAATATGAGGCACAGGGTTATACTGTAACGCGGCTGGATGCCATTATGGCAACGCCGAACCGCATTGCAACTGGTGGCGCAGCAACGCTGTTTGCCTATCAAAACACTCCACTTCTTATTAGAATGTGGAATTTTTTCACCGGCATCTTTGATTTTGACAATATACATTACGTCGAAGATGATGAGGATATAGGCGAGAGGGGCCTGACCTTCACGCTTTACGATCCGGCCTATGGCGGCGAAAAGTTTTCGCCGGCTATTTTGGGCAACGGCACTTATCATAAGTACCTTTTGTACTTCGACAACCGTTTTCCATATATACATCAGAACTTTCTGACCATCAACCTGGGCACCAGTTACAGTGTCAACAAGGGCGTGGATGCGTTTGAGACCATGATACAGCCGCAGGGCAACTACGTCAGGTCCACAACTTATTACCCAACCGGAGTGGTGCAAAACAGCGCGGACGACCTGCACTCAGCCACGTACCTGGCCGGTTCGAGAGATTTGAACCTGGTCTATGCAGACCTCTACACTGACGACTACACCAACGTTTCGCTGGTGAAGGACAGCGGCTCGCGTATCTACTACTCCTTCATTGTCAGTATTATCGCCTCGGCCCTGGCCTATATAATCGGCCTGCCGCTCGGCATACTGATGGCAAAGAAGAAGGACACCTGGGTTGACAGCCTCGGCAATGCCTACGTGGTTGTAATCATGGCTGTGCCCGGCCTTGCATACATGCTGATGCTCAAGGCGGTGGGCAATAAGCTCGGGCTCCCGACGACGTTCTCTCTGGACAACCCGACCTGGCTGATGTACATAATGCCGATAGCGTCCTCGGCCATAGGCGCCATAGCGGGCGAGATGCGCTGGATGAGGCGTTACATGGTCGATCAAATGAATTCCGACTATGTCAAGTTTGCCAGGAGCGAGGGCCTGAGCGAGAGAGAGATTTTCACCAAGCACATCTTCAAAAACGCCGCCATACCTGTGGTGCACGGCATACCCGGCGCGATAACTGGAGCCCTCTCCGGCGCGATAATTATGGAGCAGGTGTACCTTATCCCCGGCGTAGGCGGTTTGCTTGTACAGGCAATAGGCGCCTACGACAACGCTGTAATAGTAGGCGTGGCCTTGTTCTACGGAATACTGTTTATAATCTCTGCCATCATGGGTGACATACTCATGGCGGTTATGGACCCGCGTATTTCGTACACATCCAAAGCGAGGTGATTTAAGATGGCTGTTGTAACTCAGGAAGACTTCATTCGCCTAGATGACACCGGCCTCACCGACGAGGAACTGTTCGAGCGGGTGCCTCAGGACACCGCGGCCGTGGAAAAGATAACGGCGCCGCGATATTCATACTGGCACAGTGTGTTCAGGGTTTTCTTCCGCAAGAAAACTAATATTATCATCCTCGTCCTGTTCGCCATCATCATAGTTTTCACCTATGTTTATCCGGCGGTCATGGGCTACGACCGTTATGGCAATATAATGGACTCGACTGCCAAACACCTCTCGCCGCTGGAAGCCATAGATAAGTTCGGCTTCTCCATACGCTGGATATTCGGTACCGGCGCCTCCGGACAGTCCACCTTTGATTCCATGTGGTACGGCGCCAGGATAAGCCTTTCCCTGGCGTTCCTGTGTACTATCATAAACTTTGCAATAGGCATAGTTGTGGGCGCCATATGGGGCTTTTCAAAGAGGGTTGACCTCTTCATGAACGAGGTGCGTAATGTGGTCAGCAACGTACCGGGAACCCTTATTATCTCTGTCTGGGTCCTGGTGTTCTCCCCGAGCTTTGGCACGCTGCTGTTTGCCATGTGCGTCACGGGGTGGATAGGCATAGCCTATGCCCTCAGAACGCAGGTCATCATAATACGTGACCGCGAGTACAACCTCGCCTCACGCTGTCTCGGTTCGTCCACAGCGCGCATAGCCGTAAAGAATATCCTGCCCTTCATGATAAGCTTCATTGTCACCATAATGGCGCAGCAGATACCGGCTTACATAGCCAGCGAGGCGTTTTTGAGCTATATCGGCCTCGGTATTTCCGACACCACCCTCGGCAAGATACTCTTCAATTCGCAGAGTGCCATGGTTACTCCGGGCTGGGGATGGGAGTTCTGGTGTCCGGTCATGCTCAGTGCGTTCATTTCCGTTGTGCTGTTCCTTATCGGACAGAACCTCGGTGACGCCGCTGACCCGAGAACGCACATGTGACGGGGGAGCTGCCATGAACGAGAAAGATAAAAAAGTACTGCTATCTATCAGGGACTTGTGGGTTAAGTTCCGCGTGCGCGGCCGTGTGCTCACTGCCATACGCGGCGTGTCCCTGGACATATATGAGAACGAATCCATAGCCATAGTCGGCGAAAGCGGCTGCGGCAAGAGCGTGCTGACCAAGACCTTTGCCGGCATGCTGGATAACAACGGCTTTATTGACCACGGCGACATAATCTTTAACGATGAATCGCTGACTGAAGTTTCTTTTGTGGTCGGCCCGGGCGCAGTGGCTAAGGCCGAAGCTAAGCTCAATGAGTGTTCCAGACTTGAGCTCGGTGCGGCTACATATCTGGAGATGCAGGCGCTGGAGCGCGACCGCAAAGAGCGCCTGACATTGAGCAGCGAAGATGCTGAAGCGTTTGATAAGGAGCGGCGCGAGCTGCTGTATCAGCGGACCCAGCTGCAAAACACCAGACAGACATACGACCGTTCCACGGAGAAGGACAAAATAAAAGAGGCCGCGCGCCGTATAGCCGAACTCGATGAAAAACTGACCGGGCTCGAGCGCAGGCGCAAGACCACCATGCGTGAGCACGCCGCCAGTACCAAAGCAGACACGGCATACAAAACCGAGTATGAAAAGCGCATGTCCGGACTGAAGGAGAAATATGCGCGCGAGTGTAACGGAGAAATTACGCCCAGGCAGCGCGAACGCAACAAGATTATGGCCAAGGAAATCTGCCTTTCCCTGGGCAGGTATCCGCTTAAGGGCCGCAGAAAGCTTGAAAACAAGCTGTATAAGGCCATCAAAGAGGCCATGACCATAGGGGCAGACCTGTACGACGACAAAGTTCTCAACGGCGTGTTTGAAAATGCGGTGTTCCGCGTCAAGTACACCGGGGAGGAGAACGGCCGCCTGAGCGGAACGCTTGTACTGGACCTGGCGCGCACAGAGTGCGTGAGGGATTGGACCAAAATCCGTGGCCAGAGGATAGCGACGATATTCCAGGACCCCATGACCAGCCTCAACCCAATCATGACCATAGGCAAGCAGATAACCTCGGTCATAATGAAGCACCAGAATGTCTCCGAGATTGAGGCGCGCAAACGTGCGATAGTGCTAATGAAGAAGGTCGGTATACCCAATGCGGAAAACCGTTTTGACGACTACCCCTTCCAGTACTCCGGTGGTATGCGCCAGCGCATAGTCATAGCCATAGCGCTCTCCTGCCAGCCCAAAATCCTGATATGCGACGAGCCCACCACGGCCCTGGACGTCACCATACAGGCCCAGATAATCAAGCTCATCAAGGATTTGCAGAAGGAGTTCGGCTATACCATCGTGTTTATAACCCACGACCTGGGCGTAGTGGCCAACGTGGCTGACCGTGTGGCCGTGCTCTACGCCGGGCAGATAGTTGAGCTGGGCACGGTGGAGGAGGTCTACTATGACCCGCACCACCCGTACACCTGGGCGCTTTTGAGCTCGCTGCCGCAGCTGATGGACAGGGGCATGAAGCTTTACTCCATTGCCGGCACGCCGCCGAGCCTCTATAACGACATAGTCGGCGACGCCTTTGCCCCGCGCAACCCCTACTGCCTGCGTGTGGACACGCTGCGCGAGCCGCCGATGTTCAAGGTCTCCGACACGCACTACGCCAAGACCTGGCTCTTGGACCCGCGCGCGCCGAAAGTCGAAAAGCCGGATATTATCCGCGATATACACGGCACGCTGATGAAAGTATTCAATATATAGGAGGTGGTCCTGCATGGCAAAAGAGAAAAATGAACTGCTGCTGGATGCCAGCGCCGACCACTTTCCCGAGCACGGCCCCCTAGACGACGAGGGCAGGGAAGTGCTGCTCTCGCTCAAGCACGTCGATATAAATTTCGGCAAAGGCGAAAATGTCGTCCGGGCTGTGCAGGACGTGAGCTTTGACATCTACAAGGGCGAGACCTTCTCGCTGGTGGGCGAGAGCGGTTCAGGCAAGACTACGATAGGCCGCGCCGTCATAAGGGCGAACACCTGTTCCAAAGGCGAGATACTCTACAAGGGCGTGCGTATTTCCGGAAAGATACCGCGTTCACTTGACCGCGAGGTCATACGCAACATACAGATGGTGTTCCAGGACCCGGCCGCTTCGCTCAACGAGCGCGCCACTGTGGATTACATTATTTCCGAGGGCCTCTACAACTTCCACCTGTACGACAGCGAAGCTGACCGTGTGCGCAAGGTGGAGAACATAATAGAAGCAGTCGGCCTGTTGCCAGAGCATCTGACGCGATATCCGCACGAGTTCTCGGGCGGCCAGCGCCAGCGCGTGGGCCTGGCCCGAGCCATGGTGATGGAGCCTGAGCTGGTGGTGGCAGACGAGCCAATTTCCGCACTCGACGTGTCCATACGCGCCCAGATACTCAACCTCATGAACAAGTTCCAGGAGGAACAGGGGACGACGTATCTGTTTATAGCTCACGACCTCTCCATCGTCAGATATATTTCCGACCGCATAGGCGTCATATACAAGGGCAAGATAGTTGAAATAGCCACCTCCGAAGAGCTCTTCAACTATCCGCTGCACCCGTATACTCGCTCGCTTATCTCGGCCATACCGCTGCCGGATCCGCAGCTTGAAAAGCACAAGGTGCTCTATACTTACGATCCGGATATGCACAACTATTCCGAGAGCGATGTCCCGGAGCTGGTGAACATAGGCCACGAGCACTATGTTTACGGCAACAGCGAGGAGATAGCCGAGTACAAGGCGATACGCGACTGCGGCGTGCCGCTCAAGACTATCTCCGTGGTGGGGGTCAATGCCGAGGCGTCGGAAGAGAGCGCCGAAGACAGTTCGGCCGTCTCGAAAGAGGTTATACTTGACAGGCCTGTCCACGACACGGGCAATGCCTGGTACGCGATACTGTCATTTTTCCTGCCCATATTCGGCATTATTGCGGCAGTGCTGTTCCTGAAACGCAACTACATACGTAACTACAAGGCCTGCCGTAAAGGTGTTATCGCCTTTGCGGGCTTCCTGGGAGTGTGCGTTGCCCTGCTCCTGCTGTTTATCGTTATAGCGATATTGTAACCTTATGAAGAGACGCTCTGAGCCGAATGACAGGCACACAATTCAAAAGACCGAGCACATTGCCCTGCCGGAAGGCAAGCTGAAACTGCGCGTAGTGCTGCTGGTGGCCGCAATAGCTGTGGCCATAGCGTCCTTTGCCTATGGAGTAAACGCCTGGGTGAGCACAGACGCAGGGGTGCAGGAGATAACCGCGCTCAGCGGAGAGATGAATGCTTCCACAGACTTCACCTTCTATTACAACCTGGGCTTCGGCGGCGCGGATGCCACCGACGAGAGGCGCGAGGTGCGTACACTGTACAGCGAGGCTGCAACCGACGCGCTGGAACTCTTCAGTTCCAATGTGGAGAGCGAAGAGCATGTCAACCTGTGGTATATAAACCAGCACCCCAATGAAGTCATAACTGTAGAGGAAGGGCTGTATTCAGCTCTGTCTCTCCTCGAAGAGAGCGGTACGCGATATCACTATCTCGCACCGCTCTACGAACAATATTATGCCCTCTTCAATTCGTCAAATGACCAGGAGGCCGCGCAGTACGACCCAAGATTAAACGCTGCCCAGAAAGAGTTCTTCGCCAGTGTCGCAGCCTTTGCAAGTGACGCTGAAACTGTGGGCATTGAACTGCTCGGAGAGAGGCAGGTGCGGCTGAATGTGTCCGATGAGTATATGAGCTTTGCCCAGGAGAACGCCGTGACGGCGTTTATAGACCTCACCTGGATGAAAAACGCCTTTATCGCAGACTACATCGCGGAAAAGCTGATTGACGCCGGATATACTCATGGCGCGCTGATAAGCGACGACGGTTTTATGCGCTGCATGGACACAGAGACTGGGACAGAATACTCGTTCACCTTCTCCCACCGCGATGGGACCACGGTAAACAACCTGGCGACGCTGCACTTCTCAGGGGAGGTCAGCATCGCCTATCTGCACGACTACCCGCTTGAGAGCGGCAACTCCGGGGGATATTACCTGTATTCCGACGGCACTCTGCGCTCAGCTTTTCTGGACCCGGCTGACGGGCTCGACAGAAGTTGCGTTCCGGAACTTGCTGCCTACTCGGTAGGCGGCAGCTGCGCGGAACTGGCATTAAAGCTGGCAGGGGTTTTCATAGCGGAGACTTTGGACATGGATGCATTGGAAACTCTTGAAAAAGATGGAGTCGCGGTGTATTATGCAAAGGATGGGGTTCTCCGGTCAACAGCGGAGGACTGAAATGCGAGGCACATACGCATACGTTAAATTGCAAAATGGGTATTGACATTATACCCATCAGGGGTATACTATAGTTACCCCTGATGGGTATCTCATCGAAAGGAGCTCATCATGGGAGAGACGAAACAATGTTGTTGCCAGCGGAAGAAGGAGCGCACTCCTGAGGAATATAAGAAGCTCGTACACCGGCTCAACCGTATTGAGGGCCAGGTGCGCGGCATACGCGGGATGGTGGAAAAAGGCGTCTACTGTCCGGACATACTCGTCCAGTCCGCAGCGGTTACGGCTGCGATGAATGCGTTCAACCGAGAGCTTCTCAGCGATCATATCCGCACCTGTGTTGTCGATGACATCCGTGAAGGCAACGACGAGACCATCGACGAGCTGCTGAAAACCTTGCAGAAGTTGATGAGGTAATCGCAACAGGGAGGTAGAAGGTATCGTATGAAGCAGTATACTGTAACAGGTATGAGCTGCGCGGCCTGCAGCGCAAGAGTTGAAAAGGCCGTTTCTGCTGTACCGGGCGTCACAAGCTGCTCGGTCAGTCTGTTGACAAACTCCATGGGCGTCGAGGGTACCGCTTCCAGCGCCGACATAATCAAAGCGGTTGTAGACGCCGGATACGGTGCGAGCGAGAAGGGCGCTGGCGGCGCGCAAAAGAGCTCATCCAGCTCTATGGCTGAGGCCGAGGCCGCTCTGGAGGACCACGAGACTCCAATACTTAAGCGCCGTCTTATCTGGTCTGTAGGCTTCCTCTGCGTGCTCATGTATTTCTCCATGGGCGCCATGATGTGGGGTTGGCCGCTGCCGGCTTTCCTGGAGACCAATTACATGGCCCAGGCGCTGATACAGCTTTATCTGACGGTTATCGTCATGATAATCAACAAGAAGTTCTTCATCTCCGGTTTCAAGAGCCTAGCGCACAAGGCGCCAAATATGGATACCCTTGTCGCACTCGGTTCCAGTGCCGCGTTTGTGTGGAGCAGCTGGGAACTTTTCCAGATGACCACCGTTGAACCGGGCATGGCGCAGATGCACATCATGCACGAGGGCTTCTACTTCGAGGCCGCCGCCATGATCCTCACCCTCATCACCGTCGGCAAGATGCTCGAGGCGCGCAGCAAGGGCAAGACTACGGACGCCCTCAAGAGCCTCATGAAGCTTGCCCCCAAGACAGCCACCGTACTGCGTGACGGCCAGGAGGTCGAGGTCGGAGTAGACGAGGTGCAGAAGGGCGACGTTTTTGTAGTACGTCCTGGTGAAAACATTCCTGTCGATGGCATAGTCCTCGAGGGACACAGCGCCGTCAACGAGAGTGCGCTCACCGGCGAGAGCATCCCGGTTGACAAGGCCGAGGGTGACACCGTAAGCGCCGCCACGCTCAACCAGAGCGGCTTCATCAAGTGCCAAGCCACCCGCGTCGGCGAGGACACAACCCTCAGCCAGATTATCCAGATGGTCTCCGACGCCGCCGCGACAAAGGCTCCCATTGCCAAGATTGCTGACAAGGTGTCCGGCATTTTTGTGCCCACCGTTATTACCATTGCCGTTATCACCACCATCGTGTGGCTGCTCATAGGACAGACCTTCGGTTTCGCGCTCGCGCGCGGCATCTCCGTCCTGGTCATCAGCTGCCCCTGCGCCCTCGGCCTTGCAACGCCTGTCGCCATCATGGTCGGCAACGGCATGGGCGCCAAGAACGGCATACTCTTCAAGACAGCCGCATCCCTTGAGGAAGCAGGCAAAATGGACATCGTTGCCCTAGACAAGACCGGTACCATAACTTCCGGCGAGCCCAAGGTCACTGATATAGTCCCCGCCGAGGGAGTCAGCGAAGAAGAGCTCATGCTCCTCGCTCTGGCCCTCGAGCAGAAGAGCGAGCACCCGCTGGCCCGCGCTATCATGCAGCACGGCGAAGAGCACAATATGAAGGCCCCCGAGGTCAGCTCTTTCGAGGCTCTGCCGGGCAACGGCGTCATAGCCACCATGAACGGCAAGGAGCTTGCCACCGGCAACCACAAATTTATCGTCACCAAGGCCACTGTCTCTGACAGTATGCGCGAGAAGGCCGAACAGCTCGCCGAGCAGGGCAAGACCCCGCTGTACTTCGCCGAAGGCGGCAAACTTGCCGGTATCATCGCCGTGGCCGACGTCATTAAGGAAGACAGCCCGCGCGCTGTCCGCGAACTGCGCAACATGGGTATCCGCGTCGTTATGCTCACCGGCGACAACGAGCGCACGGCCAAGGCCATCGGCGCCCAGGCCGGCGTTGACGAGGTCATTGCGGGCGTCCTGCCCGACGGCAAGGAGAGCGTTATCCGTAAGCTCATGAAGCAGGGCAAGGTCGCCATGGTCGGCGACGGCATCAACGATGCGCCTGCCCTGACCCGTGCCGACATCGGCATCGCCATAGGCGCCGGTACCGACGTCGCCATCGACGCCGCCGACGTTGTACTCATGAAGAGCCAGCTGTCCGACGTGCCCGCCGCGATACGTATGTCCCGCGCAACCTTGCGCAACATTCACGAGAACCTCTTCTGGGCGTTCTTCTACAACACCATCGGCATCCCCATCGCAGCCGGCTGCCTCGTCTGGGCAGATATCACGCTCAACCCGATGCTCGGCGCCGCCGCGATGAGCCTCAGCTCCTTCTGTGTCGTTTCCAACGCCCTGCGTCTGAACCTGTTCAAGATGTACGACTCCAGCAAGGACAAGCCGCGTAAGCACAAGAAGCACGTTGAGGCTCCCGCTGAGGACGAGGAGCTCATCGACGTCACCATGCGCATCGACGGTATGATGTGCGGTCACTGTGAAAAGACCGTCACTGAGGCCCTTGAGGCCGTTCCCGGGGTTGAAGAGGTCAGTGCCAGCGCTGAAAAGGGCATCGCCAAATTCAAGATTAGCCCCGACACCAGCGAGCAGGCCCTCAAGGACGCCGTCACAAAGGCCGGATACATCTTCGTCGGTTTTGGTGAGAACGTCACCGCCTGCCCTATCACCGGCACGGTCGAGAAGACCATGAAGATTGAAGGCATGATGTGCGAGCACTGCGAGCGCGCGGTTAAGACGGCGCTTGAAGCCATTGAAGGCGTGGAAGCCGTCACCGCCGACGCCAAGGCCGGTACCGCCGTCATCCGTGTGCAGCCCGGTGTCAGCGAAGAGGTCATGAACGAGGCGGTCACCAAGGCCGGTTACGTTCCCCAGGGCTTTGCCGGCGGGGAGAGTGAGTGCGCCTGCCCTGCGGGCGAGACCGTCACCGAGACCGTGAAAATAGACGGCATGATGTGCGAGCACTGTGAAAAAGCCGTCACCACCGCCCTGAGCGCTGTCGAAGGCGTCGAGAGCGTCAAGGCCGACGCCAAGGCCGGTGTCGCGGTCATCGCCGTGTTGCCTGGCACGAGTGAAGAGGCCATAAAGGCCGCCGTTGCCAAGGCCGGTTACGTTTTCCTCGGCATCGAGTGATCCCACCCGGGCCTGGATATACATTCATTTAGGAGGAAATTCATTATGAAGAAGCTCATGAAGGTTGAAGGTATGCACTGCGGCGGCTGCTCTGGCCGTCTCCAGAGGACTCTCGCTGCTCTCGAAGGCGTTGAGAGCGCCGAGGCCAGCCACGAGGAAGGCACCGCTTCCGTCGTCTGCAACGAGACCGTGACCGACGAGGCCCTCAAGGCCGCCGTCGAGGGTGCTAACTTCAAGTTCGTCAGCATCGAGACCATTGCCTGAGTAAAGGTAAACGGTCAAAAATACCCCCGCTCCGGAAGAACGCCTGAGCGGGGGTTTCGCTTTATCTGATACAGCTAAATGCGGATATTACAGGTCGTCGATGAGAGCGGTGCTCTTGGCGTAGGCAGTGCTCTTAGCCTCGAAGAAGTCGGTCTTGACCAGATTGGCATTGGAGTACTGACCCACCCAGGCCATGTTCTCGGGCTCGGTGTCGCAGCCCTCATAGAGAGTGCCATAGCCGAGACCGGACCAGCGCAGATTGCCGAGGTACTTGATATAGCTCGTGACCATGTCCTTTGTGAGTCCCGGTATGTTGTCGCCGATGACGTAGTGGCCCCAGGCTATCTCCTGCCTGACGCCTTCCTCAAGCATTTCGCGCAGGACGGCGACGTTATCTTCGGTGAACAGCTCCGGGTTCTCCTTTTGCAGCTCGTGTATGATGCTGCGGAAGAGCCAGAGGTGGGTGTTCTCGTCGCGGTTGATGTAGCGTATCTCCTGCGCGGAGCCGGGCATCTTGCCGTTGCGGGCCAGGTTGTAGAAGAACATGAAGCCCGAGTAGAAGTAGATGCCCTCGAGGATGTAGTTGGCCATCATGACCTTGAGCAGGGTGAAGGCGTCCTTTTTCACCTGGAACTCGTTGTAGAGGTCGCCGATGAAGGTGTTGCGGCGCAGCAGGTGCTCGTCCGTCTTCCACTGGTAGAGGATGTCGTCGCGCTCGGTGGGGGAGCAGATGGTGTCCAGCATGTAGCTGTAGCTCTGCGAGTGGACGCACTCCTGGAAGGTCTGGATGTTCAGGCAGAGGTTCACCTCGTTGGCGGTGACATACTCGCCGATGCAGGGCAGGTTGGCGGTCTGGATGCTGTCCAGGAACACCAGGAAGCTGAGTATCTTGTCGTAGGCCGTGCGCTCCGGCTTCGAGAGGCGGGGGTAGTCCTTGACGTCCTGGCTGAGGTTTATCTCCTCGGGTATCCAGAAGTTGTTCATCGCCTGGCGGTACCAGCTGCTGACCCAGGGGTAGCGCATGTTGTTGAAGTCGTTGAGGTTGGTGGTGTTGCCGCCTATCATGCGGCGCAGGCGCACCTCGGTGTCGCCGCTGGGGTTGAAAAGGGGCTTTTTCTTCAGCTCTGACATTTTCTCTCTCCTCTCAGGACGCGCAGCTCTCGCACTCTTCCACTTCGAGCGATTTGCTGCGGACGTAGTAGATGGTCTTCACGCCGCACTCCCAGGCGAGGACGTAGAGCCGCAGCACCTGGCGCATGGTGAAGTCGTTGGTGATGTAGAGGTTCATGCTCTGCGCCTGGTCGATGTGGCGCTGCCTGACGCCGCAGGCGCGCACAGACCAGCTCTGGTCTATGATGTGGGCGTTTTTGTAGTACCAATAGGTCGCGGGGCTCAGCTCCGGCGCGACTCGCGGCAGCATGACGCCCTTCTTCTCCTCCAGGAAGAAGCGGTTCATCACGGGGTCAAGACCCGCCGTGGTGCCGGAGAGGATGCTGGTGCTGCTGGTGGGCGCTATGGCCAGCAGGTAGGCGTTGCGCATACCCTGCCTTGCGACGGTGGCGGCGAGGGCACGCCACTCGTCCGAGTCGTAGCCGCGCTTTTCAAAGTACGCGCCCGTATGCCAGTCGCTGCCCTCGAAGTAGTCGTAGCTGCCCTTTTCGGCGGCGAGGGCGCTGCTGGCTGCAATGGCGGCGTGGTTGATGCGCTCAAACACCCTGTCGGCGAAGGCGAGGTGCTCTTCGCTCTCCCACATGATGCCGCGCTTGGCGAGCATGTGGTGGTAGCCGGATACGCCGAGGCCGATGCTGCGGTAGCGGCGGTTGGTTATCTTCGCGTAGGGCAGAGGGTAGAAGTTGAGGTCAATGACGTTGTCCAGCGCGCGCACGACCGCGGCGACGAGCTCGTGCAGGTACGCGTCGTCCTCAACGGGGATATTGCCCAGCACCAGGCTGGCGAGGTTGCAGACCACGAACTCGCCGGGGCGCGTGGTGGTTACGACCACGGTGTCGCCGTCGTTGGTCTTGACCTCGGTGGACACGCTCTCGATGGGCGCCATGTTCTGCGCTATCTCCGTGCAGAGGTTGGAGCAGTAGATGATGCCGCGGTGGCCGTTGGGGTTGGCGCGGTTGACGGCGTCACGGTTGAAGGTGAAGGGCGTGCCGGTCTCCACGGCGCTCTTGAGCACCAGTCGGACGATGTCCTTGACCGTGACCGTACGCTTGGATATGCGCGCGTCAGCTACGCAGTCGAGGTAGCGGCGCTCCCACTCCTCGCCGTAGTAGTCCTCGAGGGCGTAGCCCTTGACCGTGAGTATCTCGTGCGGGCACATGAGATACCAGGGGCTGTCCAGGTTCTCTTTGGCCAGGCGCCAAAAGAGGTCGGGATAGCAGACGGCCGGGAAGATGTCGTGCGCCTTCATGCGGTCGTCGCCGTTATTCGTGCGCAGCTGCAAAAACTCCGGCAAATCCTTGTGCCAGGCGTCGAGGTACACCGCCGCCGCGCCCTGGCGCATGCCGAGCTGGTCGACGGCCACAGCCGTGTCGTTGACGAGTTTGATCCAGCGTATGACGCCGCCCGCCGCGCCGTCGAAGCCGCGGATGGAGCTGCCGGTGGCGCGCACCTTGCCGAAGTAGAGCCCCATTCCGCCGCCGAACTTGCTGACCTGGGCGAAGTTGTCTATGCTGCGGTAGATACCCTCCAGGCTGTCCGGCACGGTGTCGATGAAGCAGCTAGAGAGCTGATGATAGGGCTTGCGCGCATTGGAGAGCGTCGGAGTGGCCATAGTGACCTCCTGGCGGCTGAGCATGTCGTAGAATTTACGTACCCAGCCCAGCCGGTTATGCTCTTCTTCCATCGCCAGGTGCAGAGCGATGCCGAGGTACATCTCCTGCGGGGTCTCGAGCGGTACGCGCTGGTGCGTCTGTATGACGTAACGTTTCAGCAGCAGGTCGAGGCCCGCGTATGTGAGCAATTCGTTGCGCTCGGGGTGAATGAAGCCGGCGGCTTCCTCGAGCTCTTCGCGGGTGTAGCGCTCGAGTATGTACGCGCCGTAGAGCCCTTCATCGGTGAGATAACGCAGCTTCTCGTAGAAGCCGTTTATGCCGCGCGATGCCAGCTCACTGGCAAGCTCGAGTTCAAACTGGAAGTTCAAAAGCCGCGCCGCTATGAACTCCCAGCGCGGCGCCTGCTGAGTGGTGAGCTCCACCGCCGCCTTTACCAGAGCGGAGAGCGCCTCATGGCGGTTCATGCCCGCCTTAACAAAGCCGGAGAACTTTCCGAAGAGGGCGGTGAGTGAGTATTCGTCTTCTGCAAAGTCACGCTGTATGCCCAGCAGGCAGCCCTCCAGCTCCGGGGCCTGCACAGCCTCAACGAGACTGCGGCGGGCGGCGCGCAGCTCGCTGCGCTTCTGCCTGTAGAGTATGTAGCTCTTGGCCGCGTCGAAATAGCCGCCTCCCATCAGGGCGCGCTCAACTTCGTCCTGTATGTCCTCAACCGTGCGCGCCTCCTCGCCCATGGCGAGCTCCACCTGGCGCAGGAGGGCGGTAAGGGTTTCCTCTCCACAGTCCTGGCCCACGCTTACAAAGGCCTTGCGCATGGCTTCGGTTATCTTCCGCGGGTCGTAGGCCTGTACGGCGCCGCTGCGTTTGATTACATCCATTTATGTACCTCTCCCGTATCCAACTCCCTGTCGGGGATAAAAATTTGCAACGGAGAAAATTATACGCTATATGTGGTACGGATGCAATAGCAAAGCGCAAAATGTTGTTGCGGGCGGTGTTAGAATATATGGCGCTGTTTTCGCGGCTTTCTGTCACAAATTCATATTGCCGGATTTTGCGCCCCGCTTGACTTATACTACTAGCGTTGCTAGAATGAACTCACAAAACTAAAAGGAGGCGGCGCTTTGAGTCAGGCGCAGGCGAGTGAGCAGTATGTCGAGGCATACAGGGCCGGACAGAAGAACTACAAGGAGTGCGTTCTTGAAGGACGTTACCCATATTTGCAGATACTCGACGAGATACTAAACGAGTCCATGATAGCTGGACGCATAGACCTGGGAGTCATAGATGTGCCGTCCGACCAGATAGTGGGTACAAAGAGCGACGGCCGGCGCACCGTTTTTGCGGCCAACTTCATGCCGCTGCTCTCACCGGACAGCGAGTTTGCCGCCAAGTGGATATCACTGTGCGCAGCGCATCTGAGCGACGAGGGCATACGTGACCCGGTGCGCTGCTTCGAGTATATGGGCCGTTTTTACGTCCAGGAGGGCAACAAGCGAGTCAGTGTGCTGAAGAGTTTCGGAGCGCCTTCGGTGCCGGGGTATGTCACGCGCATCATACCCAAGTACACCGACGACGAGGCCGTGCAGGTGTACTACGAGTTCATGGACTTCTACCACCTGAGCGGGCAGTACGAGGTGTATTTCAGCCACCGCGGAGGTTTTGCAAAACTGCAAGCCGCGCTGGGATACGACGCGGATCATGTCTGGACAGAGGAAGAACGCCGCCGCTTCCAATCAGGCTGGCACTATTTCAAAGAGGCGTTTAAAAAGCTCGGCGGCGACGGTCTCGGCGTTACTGTGGCAGACGCGCTGCTGGTCTGGCTGGAGTTCTATCCCATAGGTACGCTAAAGGAACTCACCCTCCAGGGAATCAGCCGAAGCCTGGCGTCAATCTTGGACGACATACGCGCCAGGGCGCAGGCAGAACCGATAGAGGTCAGCGTTGACGACGAGGAGACAACCAGCAGCTCCAAGGGCCTGCTCTCGCGCATATTCGGCGTGCGGTTGCTGCCAAATCACGTGAACGTAGCCTTTGTGCATCTGTCCGGTCCGATGCGCAGTTCCTGGGTGTCCGCGCACGAGCAGGGCCGCCTTACGATGGAGCGGGCTCTCGCTCAGGAGGTCACGTCCAGGGTATACTACGTAACCCCGGGCGAAGATGCAGACCCTGTTATGGACCAGGCCGCCGACGATGGGGCCCAGGTCATATTCACCACCACGCCGCCGCTCATATCTGCCTGCCGCAAGTTGGCCGCGCGGCGTCCAAACCTGAAAGTACTGAACTGCTCCGTCGCCATGCCATACCCGGGGGTGCGCACCTACTATAGCCGCGTCTACGAGGGCAAGTTCATATCCGGCGCCATAGCCGGGGCGCTCACGCACACCGGCAACATAGGCTATGTGGCCGGCAGCCCTATTTACGGCGTGCCGGCGAGCATAAACGCCTTCGCCCTGGGCGCACAGCTCACGAATCCGGAAGCGCGCGTCAGCCTCGTCTGGTCGGGCGTGACGGAGGATCCCATAGGCGAGCTGCGGAATAGGGGAGTGGACCTCATATCCAACCGCGACATACCCATGCCGAGCAAACTCGAAGCGCCCTGGGGCCTCTGCACCGTGGGTCCGGACGGCGAGCTCAAATCCATCGCTTCACCCTACTGGGACTGGGGTAACTTCTATATCCGGTTGATAGTCAGCATACTGCGCGGCGGCTGGGACGCGCTGAATTACAAGGGCAGCGGCAAGGCCGTCAACTACTGGTGGGGTATGTCATCAGGCGCCGTGGGCTTGACGCTTGCCGACGAGCTGCCTGACGGCGTGCGCTCGCTGGCAAATATACTGACGCGCGGCATAATAGACGGCGTCTTCACCGTCTTCCACCGCAAGTACCGCTCACAGGACGGGAGCGTTGTCAGCGACGGCAGCCGTTGGCTGAGCCCAGAGGACGCCCTGCACATGGACTACTTGCTCGACAACGTGGACGGGAGCATTCCCGGCTTTGACGAGTTGCTTCCCATGGCTAGGCCCATAGTGCGCCTGGAAGGCGTATACCGCGACAGCCTGCCGCCAGAGAAAGGAGCAGCCACAACATGAAACTCTTGCTCCTGTCGGACATGGAGAGCCCCTATCTCTGGGACTACTACAGGCCCGGCCGGCTTTCGGAATATGACCTCATGCTCTCCTGCGGAGATTTGAAGGCCAGCTATCTGAGCTTTCTAGTGACCATGGGGAGAGCGAGACTGCTGTACGTTCACGGCAATCACGACACCACGTATAAGACCAAGCCGCCCGAGGGTTGCGAGTGCATAGAGGACAAGTTGGTCGTTGTCAACGGCCTGCGTATACTGGGACTGGGCGGCAGCTTGATGTATAACGGCGGCTCCCACCAGTACACCGAGCGCCAGATGCGGCTCCGGCTCTGGCGCGCCGGATGGGCCGTGCGCCGCGCCGGAGGCGTGGATATAGTGCTCACGCACGCGCCGCCGCGGGGCTACGGCGACGCCGAGGATCTGGCCCACCGAGGCTTTGAGGCCTTTATGCCGTTTATCGAAAAGTACAGGCCGCGCTGGCTGATACACGGCCATGTACATATGAACTACGGCCGGGACATACCCCGCAAAGTGCAGCTTGGCGACACGACAATAGTGAACGCCTGGGAGCGCTACGTGCTCGAAGTATAGTAAAAGCCGCCCGGAATGCCATGGCATTCCGGGCGGCTCTATTCGTCTCAATCTTCCCAGAACAGCTCGTCAAGCGTCCTGTCCAGCGCATGGCAGATGGCCAGGCACAGCTTGATGGTGGGGTTATAATCTCCGCGCTCTATCGCGTTTATGGTCTGGCGCGTGACGCCGACCGCCTCGGCGAGCTGCTGCTGGCTCATGTCCTTGGCCGCGCGGGCGCTCTTCATACGCAGGTTCTTCAATCGTCGTCACTCTCCTGCTGTAACTGGGCGTGATGCGCCAGGGCGGCGATGAAAAGAGACACGAAGGCGCAGCTCAGTGCGAGGTTTGCGCCGGCCAGTTGTACCCTGCCTTCGCTGACGAGCGTTCCGTCTATCGCGGCGGCAATGGCTATACCAAGGTTTAAAATTCCGATGAGCGCAAAGGAAACATACTGTCCCACCAGGTTCTTGTTGGTCAGCCAGTAGGCGTCGCCATCAATGCAGATGCAGGCCATGACTATGACCGATACGCTTATCGCCGAGGCGCAGCCCGTGAATGGCACGCACCAGTTCCATATCCCGTCCGTTACGCAGTAGATGCCCAGCGACACCAGCAGCGTGATATATGCCCACTTGAAGGCCCGGCCGCGTACGGCAGTCTGCCTTTCGTCGTAGCCCGATTCCTTGTATCTGAATTTGTCTGACATATTTGCGCCTCCCTTGCCTTTGTGTCTACAGCATAGCATCTGCCCGACAATATGTCAAGTATAAATTACATTATAGCGTATTAAATTTGCGTAAAGTCACATGATGTCAGCCGGGACTTTCTTTTTTGCGTCGGACGTGGTATGATGCGAAAAAAGGAGGCGCGATATGGATACTACACGTATAGAGATCATTCAGGGCGACATCACGCGCTCGGATGCGGACGCCATAGCCAATGCAGCCAACACTTCGCTGCTCGGCGGCGGTGGAGTTGACGGGGCCATACACCGCGCGGCGGGGCCGGAGCTGCTCGCCGAGTGCCGGACGCTGCACGGCTGCGAGACCGGCAAGGCGAAGATTACTAAGGGCTACCGGCTGCGCGCCAAGTACGTCCTGCACACGCCGGGGCCGGTCTGGCACGGCGGCACTCACGGAGAGGCTGAGAAGTTGGCCGGCTGCTACACATCCTGCCTGGAGCTTGCGAGCGAGTACGGCTGCAAGACTGTGGACTTCCCGAGCATATCCACCGGCGTGTACGGCTACCCCGTGGACAAGGCCGCGCATGTGGCGCTTGGCGCCATCGCCGCATATCTTGAAGGACACCCCGAAATAGAGCGCGTACGCATGGTCTGCTTTGACAGCCGGACAAAGGCGGCCTACGAGGCTGCGCTCAAAGAGCTGTGAGTTCAAGGACACTCGAATATACGGTCCCGCCCGAAAAGGACGGGGCCCGGGTGCGTTCAGTGCTGCAAGGCTCCCTGGGACTCTCGGCGGGACTGGTGACGCGGCTCAAGCACAGGCCGGGCGCGGTGAGAGTAAACGGCATCCCGGCACGGACCATAGACATAGTGCACGCCCTCGACGTGATTGAAGTGGACGTCGGGGACGCCAGGCCGGGGGCATTTGCGCCAGCCGGGCCCGCGCTCGACGTGGCATGGGAGGACGAGGACCTCATTATCATAAACAAGCCCGCCGGCATGGCCGTACACGGGCGCAGCGAAAGGCATGAGCCGACGGTGGGCGCGATGGTCGCGGCCTACCTGGGCACCAATGCGCCTTTTCACCCTGTAAACCGCCTTGACCGGGGTACGACGGGGCTCATGTGCGCGGCGAAGAACGGTTACATGCACGAGCGGCTGCGGCGCATACTGCACACGGACGAGTTTCGCCGTGAGTACCTGGCGATCTGTGTGGGAGTGCCGGAACAAGCCGAGGGCGTCATAGACGTCCCCATAGCCCGTGTGGGCGAGGAGAAGCGCTTTGGCGTTGACCCGCAGGGTGCGCCCAGCCTTACGCGCTATGAGACTTTGCTCACCTGGAATGGCTTCAGCCTGGTGCGTGCCAGGCCAGAGACGGGGAGGACGCACCAGATCCGCGTACACATGGCCTCGATAGGCTGCCCGCTGCTGGGTGACCGGCTCTACGGCCGGGCGTGTATGGAACTGGACCGTCCGGCGCTGCACTCGAGCGCGCTCAGGCTTATACACCCGCTGACACGAGAAATTGTAGAGCTCAACTGTGCTCTGCCGGAGGATATGGTGGCTCTGCTGCCGGGAAAGAAATAGGGTATTGCAATTTCAACACAGTAGTGTTATAATGCTGTCAAACCCAATAGAGTGTCTTCGGGGCAGGGTGAAATTCCCGACCGGCGGTATAGTCCGCGAACCTCGTTCTTTGAGGCCGATTCGGTGTGATTCCGATACCGACAGTATAGTCTGGATGGAAGGAGACGCGTTATCTTTTTGGTATCATTGCGCCTGCGAAAAGATTGCGCCCGGAAGAAGACTTCTTTCGGGTAATTTCTTTTTTCGGAGGTAGAAAATTATGGATGCAAGAACCACACCCACCGCACAGAAAGTAGACATCAAGAAAATCGCAACGCTTGCAATGCTCTCGGCCCTGGCCTTTGCGGTCATGGCGGTCAGCAAGCTGCTGCCGAGCGTGAACGGGTTTCTGGACTTCGACTTCAAGGACGTAGTCATCTGCATAGCGGGCTTCATCTATGGACCGCTCTCCGCTCTGGCCATGATACTGGTCGTGTGCGTGCTGGAAATGCTCTCGCCATTCAGCAGCTCTGGTATTATCGGCTGCATCATGAACATTGTCGCCACTGGCAGCTTCTGCTGTGTGGCCTGTTACATCTATAAGCGTGACCACACAATGAAAGGCGCTGTGCTGGGTCTTGTGACCGGCCTGGTGCTGCTCATAGTTACCATGCTGCTCTGGAATTACTTCCTCACGCCAATCTACCAGGGCATGCCCCGTGAGGCCGTAGCCGACATGCTGCTGCCTGTGTTCCTGCCCTTCAACGCTGTCAAGGGAGGCCTGAACCTCACTGCCACGCTGCTGCTCTACAAGCCTGTAGTCAGCGCGCTGCGCAAGGCGAAGCTCATCCCTGAGAGTACCGGCCGCGGCGAAGTGAACGGGAAAAAGAAGACCGGCATAACGATAGTTGTGCTCTTCGTCTTCCTCACCTGCGTGCTCTTTGCTCTGAGCCTGCAGGGTATCATCTGAATAAAACGGCAAAAGGCCGCCCGGGATACCGGGCGGCCTTTTTTGAATTTTACTCACATTTGGAGAGCAAAATGTGAATACGGCGGGCATTGTGCGCCGGTCTGCGGCTGTGTTATCATAGCGGCGAGGTGATTTGATGCGAATGAGCGAGATTATCCGCGCCAGACGCCGGGCCCTCGGGCTTACACAGGAGGAGGCGGCCTCCCGCCTAGGCGTCACGGCCAGCGCCTTCAACAAATGGGAGCGCGGCGTGAGTTTGCCGGACATAGGTGTGCTGCCCGCGCTTGCAAGGCTTCTGGGCGTGGATATGAACGAACTGTTCAGTTTCGGAAGTGACTTGAGCAGGGCAGAAATAGGCGAGTTCTTGAACTCGTTGGACGATAAAGCGCGCTCAGAGGGCTACGCCGCGGCCTTCGAGCTGGGCGTGAAGAAGCTGCGCGAGTACCCAAACTGCGACTCGCTGCTCATTTCCACCGCGCTCTACCTCGACGGGGCGCTCTTCCTTTACGGCGTGGAGGACACGGAGAGCTACAGGGACACGATTGACGGCTGGTATGAAGAGCTCTGCTCAAGCACTGAGAGCGGCGTGCGTGAGCAGGCGGTGGTGATGGTACTGAGCCGTTGCCGGTTGAGGGGCGAGTTTGAGCGCGCCGAGGCGCTGCTGGACAGCCTCCCGCCCGTGACCGTGGATAGGGTGGAGCAGCGAGCTCTGCTCTATACGGCCCAGGACCGGCGTGATGAGGCCCGGCCCATCTGGCAGAGCCGCGTGCTGGACGGTATAAGCGAGGCCGTGACGGCAATGGCGCATCTGGTGGAGGACGCCGTAAAGTCCGGCCGCACGGAGGACGCGAAGTATATCACCGAGGCCATTGAAGCTGTGACCGAGGCAGCGCACCTGCCGGAGTGGATGTGGCTCGCATCGGCTCTGGACTTTGCGGAGACCATGGGCGAGGCCGGACGTGTGGAAGCGCTGAAGCAGCGCCTCAAGAAGTCGCTGGATGCGCCGTGGGACCTCTCGGAGAGCCCTTTGTACAGCATGCTTTCCGGCGAGGGCGTGAACAGCCTCACCGCCAAGATTCACGAGCTGGTCGAGCGCGAGATGTGACCGCCCGGCGCAGCCGGGCACAACTGAGGGTGAGGTTTAGAAGTTCGTTGAAATAGATGATGCCTATGTATGCGTCCAGCGCGCCAACCGGCAGCAGCGTGTAGACCAGAAGCACGCCCAGTCCGGCGTCGAGTATATTGATGCCCATGCTCCACACCTGCTGGCCCAGGCCCTTGAGGCAGCCGTCCACCACCATGTCCACGTACATGGCAGGTACGAGCGGCGCGAGCAGGCGTATGTATTTGCCTGCCTCAGCGCTGGAGAAGAGCGCGTTGGCTATGACATCGGCAAAGACGAAGAGCGCCGTCGCCGTGGCAAGAGAGAACAGCAGGCTCATGCCCAGCAGGGTTTTGACTTCGCGGCGTATGCGTCGCGTCTCACCGCGTACCTGTGCGTTTGTGAGCTCAGGTATGACGTTCTCGGCCAGGGAGGAGAGCAGCACTGATGGGAAACCCAGCACCGGCATGGCCATGCCCTGTATGATACCGTAGCCTGCCAGGGCCGCATCGGCCGAGAGGCCGCTCTTGCGAAATCCGCGCGGCACGAGCAGGTGCTCAAGCGTGGAGAGCGCGCTGCGGGCGTAGGCGCTCACGGCCAGCGGCAGCGCCACTGAGAGCATGCGGCTTGTGAGGCAGAAGCTCTCACCGTTGCGCTCACCGTAGCGGCGGCGGTCGTGTACGTAGAAGCACAGCATGAGGCACAGTGAGAGTATATCGGCCGCGGTGACGCCCGCGCAGACTGCCGCGCAGCTCTGTTCTATGTCGCCCTCGCCCGCGCGCTCAAGAAAGAAGGCCACGAAGGCCACAACGGCGCACTGCTCTATGAGGTGTACAAGCGAGGGCTTCCATATACGGCCACAGGCTGTGAAATAGCCGGACAGCACGCTGGACAGTGCGAGACAGGGCAGCCCGAAGGCGAGTACGCGCAGGCTCAGCACAGTGCGCGCATCGCCTATCCACAGAAAGCCTATGGGTTCGGCAAAGCGGGTCAGCAGCAGCATGGCCGCCGATCCGAAGCACAGCGCATAGAGTGCCGAGCGCAGCATGGCGCCGTGTACGCCGCCCGAACGCCCGAGGCCCAACTCCTCGCTGACCAGCCGCGTTACGGCGAAGCGTATGCCGCTTATGGCAAAGGTACTGGCAAGCAGCTCCACACTCATGACGAGCTGGTAGAGCCCGATTCCCGCCGCGCCTATTTTTGCGGAGAGATAGCCCTGGAAGCCCATCGCTATGCAGCGCATAAGAAGGCTTGCCGAGGTCATCAGCGCCGTATTCACTATAAGACGTTTGCCCATGGCGCACCCCCTCAGGGGAGTGTATGAGCCGCATGGGACGAGTATTACAGGCAGGGACGCCCGCTCAAAGCGGGCGCCCCTGCCTGTGTGGTTCACATTATCAGCTCAGCCGCGAGCCGGTGACCTCGAGCAGCCTGTGCGCGGCGTCCAGGGCTGGCCGGTTCTCGCGCCGCTCCAGGTTGGGATCGTCAGCCAACACAACGTTGGCGGCCGCCTGGGCCTGTTTCAGCACGTCCATGTCTGCGCCCAAGTCAGCTATGTGCAGCTCGGGCAGGCCGTGCTGTCTGGCGCCGAAGAAGTCGCCGGGGCCGCGCAGGCGCAGGTCCTCTTCGGCTATTTTGAAGCCGTCGTAGATGTGAGTCATGGCGGCCAGACGCTCGCGGGCTTCCTCGTTCTTGGCGTCGGAGACCAGCACGCAGTAGCTCTTGTGTACGCCGCGGCCCACGCGCCCGCGCAGCTGATGGAGCTGGCTCAGACCGAAGCGCTCTGCGTTTTCCACTATCATCAGCGCCGCGTTGGGTACATCGACGCCCACTTCTATCACCGTCGTGGAGACGAGTACGTCTATTTCGCCGTCCGCGAAGCGGCGCATTATCTCGTCGCGCGGCTTGGGTTTCATGCGGCCGTGTATACACTCGATGCGCAGTTGGGGGAGGGCCTTTTGCAGGGCTTTTGTGTGTTCCTCGGCGCTGGTGAGTTCGCGCGGCGTATCGGTGTCGCTGTCAATGGCGGGACAGACCACAAAGACCTGTCTGCCCTGGCCCACGAGCTTGGCGATAAAGGCGTTGAGGCGCTTGCGGTATGCTCCAGTGACGGCGAAGGTGTCAACACGCTGCCGGCCCGGCGGCAGCTCGTCGATGAGCGAGACGTCGAGGTCGCCGTAGATGATGAGTGCGAGCGTGCGCGGTATGGGCGTCGCGCTCATGACCAGCACATGGGGGCTTTCTCCCTTGGCCGAGAGCGCGGCGCGCTGCTTGACGCCGAAACGGTGCTGCTCGTCCGTGATGACAAGCCCCAGCCGGTGGTATTCAACGTCCTCGCTTATGAGGGCGTGGGTGCCGACGGCCAGAGCCGCCTCGCCGGAGGCCAGTTGGGCCAGGGCTTCGCGCCGGGCTTTGGCGCCCATTGAGCCGGTGAGTTTGCACACCTTGAGCCCGAACGGCTCGAGAAAGCCGGTAAATGTGGCGTAGTGCTGCTCGGCGAGCAGTTCCGTCGGGGCCATGAACGCGCTCTGGAAGCCGTTTTCAGCGGCCAGCCACACCAGAGCCGCGGCGACTAGGGTCTTGCCAGAGCCCACGTCGCCCTGTACCAGACGGTTCATGAGTTTGCCGGAGTACATATCCTGAGCGCACTCGTTTATGGCGCGCATCTGCGCCCGCGTGGGTGTGAAGGGCAGCTTGGACGTGAAGGTGGAAAAGTCCCGCGGCCGCAATGCCGCGCCCTGCCTGGTCTCGCCCTCGCCCCTGACGAGCGACAGGGCGCACACCAGAGTGAAGAGCTCTTCGAATACCAACCGCCGCCTGGCCAGGCCCAGAGCGTGACCGTCAGCGGGGAAGTGGATGTTTTCGTAGGCGTAACGCGCCGTGCAAAGCTGATTTGCGCGCTCTACGTATTCCGGCAGGGCGTCGGGCAGGTGCAAACCGGGCTCGTCGAGGGCGCGGCGCACTCCGCGCAGCATGTCGCGCTGGCTGAGACCCGAGGTGAGCCTGTACACGGGCATGATGCGTCCCGTCACCTGACCGGCCTCGTCCTCGGACTCAAAGACGGGATTGGCAAAAGAAAAGCTGCGGCCCGTAAGCTGAGTCTTGCCGAAGAATACATAGCTCTCGCCGCGGTGGAGCCTGCTGCGCAGCCAGGCCTGGTTGAAATAGGTCACCAGCATGCTGCCGGAGCTGTCAGAGATGCGAAAACGCAGCAGCTCCATGCCGCGCCGTATGCGGCTGAGCTCGGGTTCGGTGACAATCATCGCCCGGACGCAGGCCGATTCACCCTCTTCAAGTTTCGCAATGGGCAATATGCGGCTGCGATCCTCATAGGCGCGCGGAAAGAAGCCCAGCATCTCGGCCACAGTGTGGACGCCGAGCTTTGCAAGGGCTTTGGCTTTGGCTTCTCCGATGCCTTTGAGGTACCGGACGTCAGTTGAGAGGGTTAGCGTGGTTGTCACCTCCTTGAAGGTGGGGATATGGCGGCACGGCGCCGTGCAGGGGGTGGTGCCACGTCGCCGGACGTGGGAGGGCAACCGCGGGCGGTTGCGGCCATCCTGGGGCGCTTTCTTTTGCTCTTGTCAAAAGAAAGCGT
>CAKNRQ010000017.1 GCA_930990965.1 uncultured Clostridia bacterium | reverse complement strand
CAAACAACAAGAGGGAACCCGACATCGGGTTCCCTCTTGTTATAGCTTGCTTATTACTGCGCTATTTCAATCCTTCAGCCCCATTGCTTCGCGCTCTTTGAGGGCGTCCTTGCGGGAGAGGTTCACGCGGCCGCGGTCATCTATCTCCATGACCTTGACCCAGGTGTAATCTCCGATATTGAGGACGTCTTCAACCTTCTCGGTGCGCTTGAACTCGAGGTCCTTGATGTGGATCATGCCGTCCTTGCCGGGGGCGAGTTCGACGAAGGCGCCAATCGGGATGATACGCACAACTTTGCCGTAGTAGAGCTTGCCGACTTCGGGCTCGAACACTATGTCCTCGATGGTCTTGCGCGCGGCGCGGCAGGCCTCGATATCGGCGCTGGCAATGTAGATGTTGCCGGAGTCCTCGATGTCGATCTTGCAGCCGGTGTCGGCGCAGATCTTCTGGATGACCTTGCCGCCGGAACCGATGACCTCGCGGATCTTGTCCGGGTTGATGGTCATCTTGATCATCTTGGGCGCGGTCTTGGCCAGCTCGTGGCGCGGCTCGTTGATGCAGGGGAGCATGATCTCGTCGAGGATCTGGTAGCGGGCCTCGCGGGTCTTGGTGAGGGCGTCCTTGATGATGGCGTGGCTCAGGCCGTCGTTCTTGAGGTCCATCTGGATGGCGGTGATGCCCTCCTTGGTGCCGGCGACCTTGAAGTCCATCTCGCCGTGGAAGTCCTCAACGCCCTGGATGTCGATGAAGGTGGTGAACTCGTCGCCGTCCTGGATGAGGCCGCAGCTGATGCCGGCCACGGGGGCCTTGATGGGCACGCCGGCGTCCATGAGGGCGAGGGTGCTGCCGCAGACGCTGCCCTGGCTGGTGGAGCCGTTGGAGGAGAGCACCTCGCTCACCACGCGGATGGCGTAGGGGAAGTCCTCAACGCTGGGGATTACGGGCTCGAGAGCCTTCTCGGCGAGGGCGCCGTGGCCGTACTCGCGGCGGCCGGTGGAGCGCTGGGGCTTGGCCTCGCCGGTGGAGTAGCCGGGGAAGTTGTAGTGGTGCATATAGCGCTTCTCTTCCTCTTCCCAGATGGTGTCCAGCTTCTGGGCGGCGGAGAGGGTGTTGAGGGTGGCGATGCTGAGCACCTGGGTCTGGCCGCGGGTGAAGAGGCCGCTGCCGTGCACGCGGGGGATGACGCCGACCTCGGCGGCCAGGGGACGGATTTCGTCCATGGCGCGGCCGTCCACGCGGTGGCCCTCAAGCAGCCACTTCTTGACGATCTTCTTCTGGAACTTGTAGGTTATCTCCTCGAGGTACTTGTCCATCTCGGGGTAGTCGGCCAGGAACAGCTCGTGCCAGTGCTCGATGAGCTTGTTCCAGCGCTCCTCGCGGACATTCTTGTCGTCGGTATCCATGGCGGCCATGGCCTCGTCCATGGTGGTCTCGACTATCTTGTTGAAGAGCTCCTCGTCGAAGTCGGCGTGCTCGTACTCGAACTTGGGCTTGCCGATCTCCTCGACCATCTTGTCGATGAGGTCGAGCACGGGCTGCACCTTCTCGTGCGCCTGCACGATGCCCTCATACATGATGTCCTCGGGGATCTCGTTGGCGGCGGCCTCGATCATGACGACCTTCTTGTGGGTGGCGGCGACGGTGACGGTCATCTTGTTGGTCTCGCGCTCGGCCTTGGTGGGGTTGAAGAGGTACTTCTCACCGTCCCAGCCGAGGGAGATGCCGGCGATGGGGCCGTTCCAGGGGATATCGCTGATGGCCACGGCGGCGGAGGCGCCGATCATGGCGGTTATCTCAGGGGAGCAGTCGCGGTCAACGCTGAGGACCTCGCACTGGATGGCGACGTCGTTGCGCAGGTCGCTGGGGAAGAGCGGGCGCATGGGGCGGTCGATCAGGCGGCTGGCCAGCACTGCGGGCAGGCTGGGACGGCCCTCACGGCGCATGAAGCTGCCGGGGATGCGGCCCACGGCGTAGAGCTTCTCGTTGAAGTCCACGCTGAGGGGGAAGTAGTCGATGCCGTCGCGCGGGCGCGGGGAAGCGGTCACGGCCACGAGCACGGTGGTCTCGCCGTACTGGGTCAGCACGGCGGCATTGGCGAGCTCGCACATACGGCCGATCTCCATGCGCAGCGGGCGTCCGCAGTAGTCAATTTCGTATACACGCTTGTTGGGGAACTCTTTGTGCTTGATAATCATAAGTTTGGCTCCTTTCGTATTTGTGGACAAACCCCACGATGCCGCCTGCGGCGCTTTGCGGCCCTTTTGCGCTCCGACCGCGTTACTCTGCCTCGACGTACACAAAGTACGCCTTCGGCCTCGCGCCTTGCCGGAACACAAAATTGCTCGCAAACCGCTCTTGCCGGATCGTGCGGATTACCCACTGATTGCTCTCTTTTACATTTGAGGCAATCGACAGGCGGAGCTTGGCCATAGCACTTGATAAGGCGTACAGGGCGCTGTGCGTCTTATCAAATACTAAGGCGGCTCCGCGTTTGTGCGGAATAAAAATCAGGGGGACAATATTAAATTGTCCCCCTGAAAAAAACCTTCATTCCCTTCGGAAATGCCCGAAGCCGTGGCGGCGCAATTACTTGCGGATACCCAGCTTGGCGATGAGAGCGCGGTAACGCTCGATGTCCTTGCGCATCAGATAGTCGAGCAGACGGCGGCGCTTACCAACCATCTTGTACATGCCCAGACGGCTGTGCTTGTCCTTCGGATGCTGCTTGAGGTGCTCGGTGAGCTGACGGATGCGCTCGGTCAGGATGGCAACCTGAACCTCGGGGGAGCCGGTGTCGCCCTCGTGGGTGGCGTTCGCGGCGATGACGGCGGTCTTCTGGTCCTTAGTGATCATTGCAATCGTTCCTTTCTGGTTTTATCTGCCCAACGGCTGAGTACCGGCGGGAAAGGTACCGCCAAAACCCGGCACGCGGGCGTGCTACGGTAGATTATCACAAATACGCCCGTTTGTCAATGCGGACTGTGGATATTTCAGGTGTTTTCGACCGCATTGGCGTTATACCAATCCGTATACCATTTGGTTTCGTCCATCACCGTATTCACACCCACCGCCGCGCGCGTATTTTCAAGCAGCTCGCGGAAGGCCGGCGCGCTCTCCTCGTCGAGTTCCTCATCTATATACGCATCCAGCGCGGACGCCGTCACCGGCAGGCCGCTTGTTTTGGCCTGAATTTCGTCGGAGTACAGGAGCCTCAGGAAATCCCAGGCCGCTCCCACGTCCTCACAGCCCTCAAACACGCCGAATACGGTCTCAGGAGCATAGTACGCCGTCGTGCCGCTGCCCGGCACGCCTATGGCCCCGGCGCCGGTGTCAAACGAGAACTCGGCCCCGCCGTCAGCGGCGTAGAAGTTATACGCCCCATTGGTATCGCCCATGACATGGGCACTCACGGCGTCGAGTATTTCGCCGCGCGCCGTCTCATCGCAGGCGTTGAGATAGGGAAACAGACGTTGCACCGCTCCGTATTGCGTCATCGACCCTGAAAAGAGCGACATGCCCTGTTCCGAGGCCAGCGACGCGGCCTCAGCCATAGTGCCGGGCAGCTCGTCCGAGAGCGTCCAGCGCAGGCCCTCAATGCGCATGTCAAAGGGCAGGCAGCGCAGCTCCCCGTCCTTCATGAGCGCTTCGGCCAGATTGGGTGCGAGCTCAACGTCCAACTGCCCCGACAGATCCGCGCTCAAATCCCACAGCAGCTTAGTCGCCTCACCGGTACGATTCCCGGGGCTGCCAAGATAGTACATGTCCGCGTCAAAGCCCTCGTCCAGCGCGCGAAACAGCTCGTCCTCGGAGCTGAAGCGTACAAGATCCACGCCGCGCTCCGGATCGGAGGCGTTGTAATTCTCGACCGCGCTGCTGAGCCATTTGCCCGTGCCCACCGAGGCCATCACCAGCGTCTCTGCTGGGGCGGTTTCGGCCGGCGTGGCCTCCGGCCCCGTCGCCGTACCGCAGGCCGTGGCAAAGAGACACAGCGCCGCGGCGGCGAACCACATCAATACACGTTTCTTCCCTCGCATGATACAACCTCCCCATATTTCAGTTTAATTCATTCTAATATGGGCTTGTATCTTACTTGTATCATTTTGGGGCATTTCCCAAAACTTTTTCCTCGTCGATATACATTTCTTCAGTCCTAATCTGGGCCGCGGCGAGCACAGTCCGCGCCGTGTCCACCCTACCGGCATCCAGCTCGCCCAAAGCGTCCGTGATGCGGTTGAAGAGGTAGTGGTAGAGTTTTTCATAGTCGGCTGACAAAAAATCACCTCGTTTTGACCAGTATAGCGGTCAATATTTTCTCTCATCCTAGCATACCATAGAGAAAATTGCAACTTATACTGGTCAATTTTGAGAGGTGCAGGTGTGGAACAGAAAATACGCCGTGATAGGAATATGGGTTCAAACCTGCGGCGGCTCCGGCTTGAGCGCGGGATTTCGCAGGAAAAACTGTGCGCGGAGCTCCAGCGGCGCGGCTGCGACATAGGCCGTACCACTTACGCCAAGTACGAGTCGGGAGAGCTGAACATCCGTGCCAGCGTGCTGATAGAGCTGCGCAAGTTTTACAACTGCGCCTATGACGAGTTCTTCGCCGGCCTGGATGTAGATGAAAGTTGATAATTTCCTGCCCCGGCACCCATGGGTGCCGGGGCGTTTTGCACTCGTCAGCTCAAATGTAAGGCTGCCGTTATATTCTCTATAAATATACGTAAACAGCATTGACAAGCCGCCGCTTGGGATGTATGTAATAAATTGTTATCTGCAAACTGTTTACACTGCTGCTGTTGCGCATATTGGGGGAGTAATATGCAGACTTTGAAAAAGGTTATGGGCCTGCTGGCGGCGCTGTGCCTGTCTCTGAGCTGCCTGACTGCATGCGGCGAAGCACCCGCCGGGGCCCCGGAGGGCGAATATTTGGAGACGCACTTCCAGATTGATTACGACCGGCTCGACATTTCAGTCAGCGGCGGCGAAATAGATATCTCGGCCCAAGCGGGCGCGGATGAAAACGCGAGCCGGTTAGAGCTGCTGCTCGGCGAATTCCCCGGGCTTGAGCAGTTTCTGATTGAGGCTCTGTCCTTCGGAGAACCCATCGCCACCGGCTTTACGCTTGTTCCCCTCACCGCGGACAACGGACACTTTGAGAGAATCCCAACCGATACCAGCGGATATGAGCTGGACAGTTTGTATGCCGGGGAAAGCTGTTTCCTGCTGTGTACCACGGTGGTAGCCGGAGAACAAAATGACAGTGGCAGCCGCACTTACACGGCCCTCAGCCACGGGCTCTGGGACGCGGGCTCCGGCCCGATAAGTTTCTCCCGTGGCGAAGACTTCGCCCTTCTGACCGTCCCCGGCTCCGCTTCGCTTTCTTCAGACTCTTTTGCGGCCAGATACAGCCGCTCCCCCACCGAGGGCGTACACGGCACGGACTACAGCCGGCAAAGCGGCGGCAGTCAGTTTATAGAGTACGCCGTTGCGGACAACGCCGGCAGCCGCCGCCTCGAATCCTACACGCTGACTGTGACATCCGAAGGACCTGATTCCGGCCAGTGTAAAACCTTCGGCAGTTATTACATCCACACATGGAGAGAGATGTCGGCCGGCTTCTCCCTGTCTGCCGGCCCCAACGGCACCCTCATCAGTGACTTCGCCCCCAGCCAGCCCGATTCGAGCTGGGTGGTCTATGCGCCCGTGTCCATTGATTTTTAGAGGGCGGCAAGTAACGTATCGCAGGAAACGGCCCGGCGGGTTGCTGCCGCATTTTATATTCTATATCGGCCAAGGAGGGCTCGCTATGTACTGGCTTGACGAAGTCACGCTGAACATCAAAAAGAGGCGGCAGGTGCTGTTTTCCAAGGACTCAGAATATCTGTCCGATCTCGCAGTGTTGTTTGCGGAGCGCCCGCACCGGGTCATGGTGCTGTGGGCGCTGGACTTTGCCGCTGAGACCGTCGCCGTGCTGGAGGCGGCATATCCAGACGAGCGCCGCCCGCGCGAAGCGCTTGAAGCCGCGCGGCAATGGGCCGCGGGCGAGGTAAAGATGCGCTTTGCCCAGCGCAAGATCCTCGACTGCCACGCCGTGGCCAAGGAACTCGCTGACCCCGCCGCCATAGCCAACTGCCACGCGGTGGGCCAGGCCTGCGCCGTGGTCCACACCGCCGGGCACGCGCTCGGCTATCCCATGTACGACCTGACGGCAATCATACGCCGCCTCGGCGCGGACAACTGCACGGAAGCCGTCGAGAGCCGCAAGGCCGAATACATAGAGCGTCTCTTCTACTGGGACGCGCACATCGAAGATTACCAGGGCCCCTGGGCTGATTTCCTGAGCTGATGGAGATGAGAAACGCAGGGAAGCGCAATTATGCGCTTCCCTGCGTTTGCTTATATTGATACGCTTTGCCATATAACACTGTCGCCGCAAGGCGGCGGGAAAGGTACTGCACATACCCGATTTGCCGATGTTGTCAAGCCGTCCCATATTTGGGGCGGTTCATTTTTTCTTCTGGAGCTTGCGCTTCTTACCGTCGGGGCCGACGATGTAGGTGTTCTCCAGCACGTCTATCGTGCCGCGGCGCCAGTCGGCCAGATACTCCTCGCGCAGCGCCTTGCGCTCGGCCTGCTCTGCCTCGGTCAGTTCGCGCACGCGGGATATGGCCGTGAGTTCGGATATGCGGTCCATCTTAGCTTTTTCCATATCTGCTCCCTCAGTTCTTCAGCGAGTGGATCGGCGCGGGGATGCGGCCGCCGCGGTGTATGAACTCCGCACTAGACTCGGTGTGCACGGGCATGATGGGCGCGCTGCCCAGCAGGCCGCCGAATTCCACCGTATCGCCCACGTCCATGCCCGGCGCGGGAATGAGCCTCACGGCGGTGGTCTTCTGGTTTATCATGCCTATCGCGGCCTCGTCGGCGATTATGGCGCTAAGGGTCTCAGCGCTGGTGGAGCCGGGGACGGCGATCATATCCAGGCCGACGGAGCAAACGCAAGTCATGGCCTCGAGCTTGTCGAGGGTGAGCGTGCCGCTCTGGGCCGCGGCGATCATACCCTCGTCCTCACTGACCGGTATGAACGCACCGGAGAGGCCGCCGACGCTGGAACTGGCCATGACGCCGCCCTTTTTGACCGCGTCGTTGAGGAGCGCAAGCGCGGCGGTCGTGCCGTGCGTGCCGCAGATCTCAAGGCCCATCTCCTCGAGTATGCGCGCGACCGAGTCGCCCACGGCGGGCGTCGGCGCGAGGGAGAGGTCAACGATGCCGAAGGGCACGCCCAACCTGCGGCTCGCCTCCTGGGCCACAAGCTGGCCCATGCGCGTGACACGGAAGGCGGTCTTTTTGATAGTCTCAGCCACAACGCCGAAGTCAGCTCCACGCACGGCCTTGAGCGCGTGATGTACAACGCCCGGTCCGGACACGCCGACGTTGATGACGCGGTCGGGCTCGCTCACGCCGTGGAAGGCTCCGGCCATGAAGGGGTTGTCCTCCACGGCGTTGCAGAACACGACGAGCTTCGCGCAGCCGAAGCCGCCCTGGGCGGCGGTGAGTTCCGCGGTCTCCTTGATAACGCGGCCCATGAGCGCGACCGCGTCCATGTTTATACCGGCCTTCGTCGAGCCGACGTTCACGGAAGAGCACACCAGCTCGGTCTCGGCCAGCGCGCGGGGAATGGAGCGGATAAGCTTCTCATCGGAGGGCGTCATGCCCTTCTGCACAAGCGCGGAGAAACCGCCGACAAAGTTGACGCCAGTCTCGCGCCTCGCGGCGTCCAGCGCCTCAGCGAAGCAGACGTAGTCCTCGCACTCGCTCGCACCCGCGACGAGCGCGATGGGGGTGACGGAGATACGCTTGTTCACAATGGGTATGCCGAACTCGGCCTCTATGTCCTCACCCACGCGCACCAGGTCCTTCGCGCTCGTGGTTATCTTGTCGTAGATCTTGCGGCAGGCGGCCTTGGGGTCGCTGTCGCAGCAGTCCAAAAGCGAGATGCCCATAGTGACTGTGCGCACGTCCAGGTGCTGCTGGTCTATCATCTCGATAGTCTCAAGTATCTCTCCACGGTTTATCATGTGTAACCTCCCGACAGTGCGGCGTGTTGCCGCTGACAATGTCGCGTGCTGACCGGTTGCGGCACCGACGTAGCCGTCCGCGACCTGCGTTGAAGTTTTCGTCCACCTTTTTCAAAAGGTGGTGGAGTCCAGAGGCAGCGCCTCTGGTCGCGCTCCGCAGAGCGCGAAATCCCCTAATAGTTAATGAAGATCAGGAAAGGGGATTGGGGGAAACCCTATCAAGGGGTTTCCCCCAATAAATCTCTCAGATTCTGTGCATCGCGTTAAAGATGTCTTCCCGCTGGATGCGGATCTGCAGGCCGTGGCTCTCACCCTCGGCGGCGAGCTCACCGGCGAGATTGGCAAAGGGCTCCGTGCACTGCGAGGCGTCCACGAGCATTATCATGGTGAAGTAGTCCTGCAACACCGTCTGGCTGATGTCCAGCACGTTCACGCCGCGCTCTGCGAGCAGCTGGCTTACGAGGGCGATTATGCCCACCCTGTCCTTGCCTATGACCGTAACTATAGCTTTCATTTTCAGTCCTCCTCAGACATGGTGCCAAGCTCGTCGAGGTTCTTCTCGAAGGCCGGCATGAAGTTTTCCAGGAAATACTCTGCCTCACAAAGTCCCATGGACTCTATGCGCTCGCGCGTCTGCCGCTCGGCGCTCAAAAACTCCAGGTTGCCCGCCTTGCGCTCCTCAACGCACTTTATATAGGCGCTCAACCTGTCCGCGCACTTCAGCAGCGGTTTGAGGTCTTTCCCCACTTCCCCGCTGATTAAAGGCGTAAACTCGTTTTGAATTCCCACCGGCAGCATATTCACGAGCTTATCCGACGCCACGCGCTCCACCTCCTGGTAGGCGCGGGTTATGTCCTGGCTGTGATATTTTATGGGCGTGGGCAAGTCTCCGGTCAGGATCTCCGGCGCATCGTGATAGAGCGCGGCGCACACGAGCGTCCCGACGTCGCAGGGTTTGTGGAACACATCCCGGCGTATTATGCCCAGCGCGTGGGCCAGCACGGCCACCATGTGGCTGTGCTCCTGCACGTTTTCCGGTATGCTTGAGCGCATCAGTCCCCAGCGAGAAATGTAGCGCATACGGCTTATAAGGGCGAAGAAATCACTCAACCAGACCGCCCTCCCTCTCGGGCAGCACGTCGCCGACGACGCGCTTGGTCATCCAGCGGCCGGAGAAATATCTAGGCCAGGATATAATGATGCCCAGAGCCCAGCCGAAGGGCATGTTCAGCCAGCAGGAGGCATAGCCCACGTCTAAGGAGTAGACCATGAGGTAACTGACCGCAACACGCAGCGCAAGGGTCACAAAGCTGGTCATGCTCGCCCAAACGGCGTCGCCGGAACCCTGCAGGAGACCGGTGGTCGGCATATACGCCGCAAAGAGCACAACGCAGTAGCTCATAAAGCGCTGGTATTCTATGGCCTGGTTATAAGATTCACCGGTAAGCGAGAAGAGCCGGGCAAAGTCCGGGGCCAGAATATACAGCAGCAGAGCTACGGCCACGCTCGACGCGCAGCTCATTATCGTGCCGTACTTCCAGCCGCGTTTGACGCGGTCATATTTCTCCGCGCCGACGTTCTGTCCGGTGAAGCTGGCCACCGCGCTGTTCATGCCGAAGATGGGTATAAGCGCGTAGCTCTCCATACGGTTGCCGGCGTTGAAGGCGCTCATAGTCACCTGGCCGAAGCTGTTGACCAGGCGCTGGATAAATACGTTGCCCAGCGAGACAACGGCCTGCTGTATGATGGCCGGGATGCCCAGCTTGAGGCAGAGTTTGAATTTGTCCGTGTCAAACACAAACTCTTTGCGTTTGAATCGGAAAATCGGGTAGCGCTTCACCATGTAGAAGATGCTGAAGGCGGCGCAGACCGCCTGTGCAATCACCGTGGCCACTGCAACACCGACTACGCCCCAGCCGAAACTTATAACAAACCAGAGGTCAAGTATGGTGTTGAGCACCGCCGAGACTATGAGGAAGTACATGCTGGCCTTGCTGTCGCCGACGGCGCGCAGTATGCCTGCCACGGCGTTATATATGTACTGGAAGATGAGACCCACGGCGTATATGGCGAAGTACTCGATGGCATAGAGCCTGCTGCCCTCGTCAGTGACACGCATCAACCCCACGACCAGCAGCTCAGCACCGACACTGCCAAAGATGGCGAGCGCCGCGCCGAGTGCAGCCTGAGTTATGAGCAGCGTCGATGCGGCGCGCCGAAGCTCAGCCTCGCGCTTCGCCCCGTAAAGCTGCGCAACAAGTACGCCACCGCCATTGGAAAAGCCGAGTGATATGGCCAGGAACAGGAATATAAGCGATGTACACGAACCAACTGCCGCGAACATCGCGTTGCATATCTCCTGGGTTGCGCCGCCGTAGCGGCTCACCACGATGCTGTCTACGGTATTGTAGAGCTGCTGCAGGAACTGTCCTGCCATTATGGGCAGGGAGAAGATCAAAATTTCTTTCCACTCCGAGCCGACGGTCATATCTCTGCGCTTATCCATGGGGCTCACTCTCCAAAAATGTCATACCATAATATCATATCACGCGCTTTTCTCTGTGTAAAGCCGGGCTTTTCAAATCGCGGCGCGTTCCGGCAGCGGCAGCGCCGGATTATCGGCCCAATATACTATCAGCAAGCCGTCCTCAACGGATATGTACGCCTCTTCCCCCGTGAAGCTGTTGCTCACGCCGAGCGGGAAATGCGCCGTAAGTTGGGCGCGGTCCAGCGTATAACTCAGCCCCTTTTCCGTGACGCCCGAGGCGTCCGCGCCGAGGCAGAATACGGAGAAGTCTCCGTGATAGCGCTTATCAAAGCGCAGGCTCTCTCCACCCCTGAGCGCGGTGAGGCAGCAGCCCTCGCCTATCAGGTAGGCAGCGGCGCCCTCCGACGTGGCCCAGGCTATGGTCTGTATGTTGGCCAGGGTGTGATCCAGCCTCGCCCCGCCCAGGCAGCCGAAGAGCAGCAGGGTGTCACAGCCGCGCTCGAGAGCGCGCCGTGCCGCGAGCATGGAGTCGGTGTCGTCCTTGCGCACGGGCGAGACTTCGACGTCCGGCAGGTCGGGCACGTGCCCCAGCGAGTCGAAGTCTCCCAGGACCAGGTCCGGCTTCACGCCCAGCCGCTCCAGATGCGTTATACCCGCGTCCGCGGCGATGACAAGGTCACCCGGCTCGGGTTTGAAGCGTGCGGGCGCGAAGTCCGCGGCGCCGGTTATATAACACTTTTTCATGGTTCGCCTCCGTTTACGGTTTCGCGTATTCGTTTGTCCAGTGCCGGAGCGCCCCGGCGGCGTTGATGTCATACGTGCCCGACGAAGGCAGTATGAGCGTGTCCGGGTCGCGCGAGAGCAGGGTGTAGAGCTCGTCCCACTCCGCACGCGGGGCTCCCTCGTCCCTGAGCACGCCGACAATTGGCACGCCCGCAAAAAGCAGGCGTATGAGCGCATCGTAGTAGTCCGCGTCGGCCAGCAGCGGGCCGCCGAGCTCGTCAATCACGGCGAAGGGCTTTTCCCGGCACTCGAGCAGGTATCGCGCTGCAATTCCGGCGTTTAGCTCGTCGCGGCCCCGCCGCCGTATTTCAGGCACCGCCAGCTCGGACGCGGGCAGCATAAACCCTCCGAATATCACCACATAGCCGCCCGCGAAGCGCGCGTCGCGCTCCAGGGCGCGTGCTATCATGGCGCTCTTGCCGCTCCTGGCCCTTCCAGTCAGAAAAAGGCGGCGCTTCACGGCGCTGCCTCCGTTTCAATTCGCATGTCAAATTACTCCTGATGTGTCTGTGTCCGGTATACAATGTGCAGCATGTCCATGCCGCGGTAGTGTTTCATCATCACGCCGCAGGGCCTCATGCCCAGCCGCAGCGCCACACGCCGTGAGGCCTGGTTCACGTCGCGGATGATGGCGTATACCTCGCTCACGCCGAGCTCACCGAGCGCCCAGTCGCGCACAGCAGCGGCCGCCTCCGTGGCGTATCCGTGGTGCCAGTGCTCACGCGAAAAGACATAACCGATCTCCGGCACATGGCCGTCGAGGCAGTCCTGCACAGTGAGCCCGCACTGACCTATGACTTCGCCGGTGGCTTTCAGCTCCACAGCGCAGAGGGAAAAGCCCCAAATCTCACGCCGCGATATCTGCCGCGCCAGCCAATCTGCCACATCCCGGTCAGAAAAGGCGTGGCCGTAAGCCCACATGGTGTCCACGTCCATAATGCGCCGCAAGGCGTCATAGTCCTCCGGCGCCAGGTCGCGCAAGATGAGGCGTTCAGTTTCGAGATGCATTGTAACTCACTCCAGTTAGTAATGTAAAGCCACACGCAGGGAATATACGCCCCGGCGGTTTGGCAAGCGCTGCACCTGCCCGGGGCGCGGTGGGCGGCACGTTGCCAAGCATGTTGTAGGGCGCACCGTCCTCGGTGCGCCGCCGGGGGGCACGTCGCCAGACGTGGGGCGGTGGCATTAGGTAATGCCGCAATCCTGAGAGATTTCTTTTTGTCTTGTCAAAAAGAAACCCCTCAGACTCCAAAGAGAAAACCGCTTTGGTGCGGACTTGTACGCAAGGGTGCCTCGTAGCTCGGGTTGGCGGTAACGTTCAGGTGGTCATCCCTAAACTTTGATTTAGTTTCCTCATCGCCGACCGCAGTTGGGGCGCTTAACGCGCCCGCCGCTGACGGGTTAACACGGGACGTTGCCCAACGATGTATGGTTAGATGTCGCGGGTGGTAAAACCGATGTGGCCCAACCGTGTGCAACTTTTGCCGCGCACATCGTTGCACTCGTGTGCTGGTGGGTAGTAAAGGCTAGGTTGCCCACGGGTTTCATTTCAAAACAAATCCACCCAATTCAGCGGGTTGAGCACCTCAAGATATAGCCCCCAGAACGTGCGCCGCGCCGAGTCTTTGAACGTGCTGCGCTTGTCAAGCGCCGCGCGTATAAGCGCTATCACTGCGCAGAGGGCGGCATATATGATGAGCGCGATTAGGATTATGACTGCCATGCCGTCAAGCCTCCTTTGAAATGAACCGCCATTGCCGCGCCTGGTCCTCCGGCGTGGCGTAGCTGATACCGACGCGCTCTGCCGTACCGACGGAGAACTCCCGCTCCCTCGGCGCAAACCAGAGCTCCGGCGTGCCGTCCACGGGCTTTGCCGTAAACTCGCCCGTTATTGAGAGCGCCTTAGTGAGCCGCCCCGGCCCAGGATATCCCTCGCACGCCCTAATAAGCACGCCCTGCGGCCGGTCCTCCTCGCCGGTGATGGCGTTGAGAAGCCAGTGTATGCCGTAGCAGAGATAGACGTAGAAAACGCCGCCGCGCATATAGAGAGGCTCGTTGCGCTTAGTGCGCCCGTGTCGCGCATGGCAGGCGCTGTCGCTCTCACCGAGGTAGGCTTCAGTCTCGCTTATGGTGAGTATGCGCGCACCACCGTCCGGCAGTACGCGCACTATACGGCAGCCGACAAGCTCAGGCGCCACCTCGAGCGCATCGCGCTCAAAGAACGCGCGCTCAATAGGCGCCGGGAGCTCAAGCCCGGCCGCCGTTGTATGGATTTTGTCCAAATTCATAGACCGCTCCTGGTTTAAGGTGTGTAAGCAGCTCGCGCTGTACGCGCGCAGCGGCGCCGTCCCGCGCAGAGCGCGGTTTAGCGCTTTTACTCAAACTTCTTCCCGCAGTAAGGGCACTGCTTTATGTACAGCATGCCGCGCGTGGGCAGCTTCTGTCCGCAGTTCGGGCAGCGGCAGACAAAGATGGGTAAAATAATCATGAACACAACCACCATTCCCAGCCCGACGTAAATAAGCTCAACTATGGTTGTGTAGAGTCCTATACCGGCTATGACGAAAGATATTACGGTCATCAGCCAGCAGAGTTTGGCCGCTGTGCGCGGTGAAGTCTTCATATGTATTACCTCCAGGGAAAATTATATACTTCTCACTCGAGCCCGGCGCCGCAGTTCGGGCACTTGTCCACCTTCACGGCGTCGAACATTGGCAGCCGCTGACCGCATTCAGGACAGCGCCAATATTTCATGTGTATAGCCACGCCAAGCGCCAGCGCCAGCCCGGACACGCAAAAGAGCGCCCACCAGCCCATCCACGCGGTCAGCGCGCAGCCGGCAAACGAGAAAAATTGCAGGCCGTCTCCGTATTTCTTGGCAGTGAGCGGCGAGACGCTCAGCCTATGTAAAAGTTCTTTCATTACTGTTCCTTCCAGTCGGTTTTTGCTCCGTTCAGTCAAGTCTCTCCCCGCAGTGCGGGCAGTACTCGATGAACACGTCGCGCCAGGGCAGTGAGCTCCCGCATCTCGGGCAGCGCCAGAGGGCCAGCGTCAGGGCTGTATAAATAACAAGCCCCGCAATCATGGCGATAAAGCCGGGCAGCTCTGCGTCCAGAACTACCATGCACACGCCGGCTATCTCGAGGGCGATAAAGATTAGGAGCCTCCACTTGTTGGCCTGCTTCGGGTGCCGGCGTAGGTACGATATGTAGTCAGCGATACGTTTCACCGGTGTGTCCCCCCTAAATTCAATGCGCGAAAGTCTTCAGTCTATCTTTTCCCCGCAGTACGGGCACTTGCGGGTTTTCATTGCGCCCAGCGGAAGCGTCTCGTCGCACTTCGGGCAGCGCCAGAATACGGTCAGCATGACAATGATGGCGAAGATGCCGCAGGATATGAGCACAATGCCCATGACCATAGAGCCAAGCTTCAGCACTACAATGCCGGCGATAAACAGAACGGCAAAGGCGACAAGTGTGAGCTTCAGAAGTTTAAAGGGGTAGTTCGTCAAGTCCTTCATTGAATCAGGCCTCCAATCAGGTCAATAATAAGGTCCGCTGCGCACCAGACGAGGGCAAGCGCCATGACGCCGTTGACAATCTTGGTGTGCTTGCGGTACGCGCCCACAAGCACAGAGCCGAAGAGCGCCCATATGCAGCAGCACACAAAGCAGCTCGCCGCCATGACTGCCGAACACAGCGCCAGATGCGGCAGGTCGCGGTAGTGCGGCAGCACGTAAGAGGCCATACCCGTCACAGCGAAGAGTATGCCCTTGACGTTAACGGCCTGCATTAATATGCCGGTGAGCACGCCGCGGGACTTGCCCGCCTCACCGGACTCTCCCGGCTTCGAGCGCCAGACCTGCCAGGCCAGGTAGAGTATGTACGCCGAACCCAGTGCGAGCAGCCAGGGCTCTATGGCCGGCAGCACGTCGTAGAGCATGGCGGTAAAGCCCCCGGCCAGCAAGCCCAGGGCGAAAAAGCCTATGAACACGCCAGTGGTGTATCTGAGGCTGTAAGCAAAGCCGTTCTGCGCCGCGCCGGACATGCTGACCATGTTGTTCGGCCCGGGCGTCACGGTGCTCACAAACACATACGACAGGAACGCGGCAACATCCATCGCTTCACCCCTTTTCGGGTACTATTTCTATCCAGTAGCCGTCCGGATCCTCGATGAAATAGACGCCCATCGACGGGTTCTCAAAGCAGACGCAGCCCATCGCGTCGTGCTTTGCCTTCGCGGCGGCAAAGTCGTCTGTGCGGAAGGCCAGGTGGCTCTCGTTCTCACCCAGGTCGTAGTTGCGCTCCGCGTGGTCGCGCAGCCAGGTGAGTTCAATCTGGAACGTGGCGGCCTCATTGGCCAGGAAAACAAGCTTGAACGAGCCGTCTTCGGCCTCTTTCTCGCGCACAGGGCGCATATCCAGCGCCTCGGCATAGAACTTCACGCTGCGCTCCAGGTCCCTGACGTTGATATTGCAGTGGTAGAATCTGAATGTCATTATGTACGCCTCCCGAGCGGTGCCGTTTTTAACAGCATACCCCAGGAGGCGGCGTTTTGCAAGGCTTTTGTGGCCACGCGCCTTAGCAGTTGGGCTTGAACTTCTGGCGAATCTTCTCAGTGCGCTGAGGCGCGGCCTGCTCGGCGGCGTACCAGCCCTTTTGCTGCATCTCACTGTACAGCTCGTCCTGCATGCCGAGCTCGAAGTTGAGCGCGGTAGTGAAGGCCTGGCGCACGTTGGGCGTACACGACTCAATGGCGCCGTGCATATAGAGGTCACAGACACCCTTCGTAGTGTTGAGCAGGTTTTCCATTATCATTTTGTCGTCCATACCCGTTCCTCCTTACACCAAGTCGTAAAAGCGGCTGTACATCTGGCAGTGCTGGTCGGCCATCTGCTGCGCCTTCTGCTTGAGCGCGGCATCCTGAAGCATGTTGGCGGCCTCGCGGCACTGCTGCGTGAGAAACTGCGCGTGACCGAGCGCGTCGTCGAGATAAAGGCTCTCTTTCGTGGTCATATAAATCACCTCGGCGCTATTATTTGCTCGCGTCGGGTCATTATGCGTAATTTGAACGGAATTTTATGACTAATTGTGCAAATTGACATGGAATGGCGCGGGTTTTGGCCGGTATTTGTGGGCGCACAAATATTGTTTTGATATTGACAAAGCTTAGGAATACTTTAAAATATAAGGGTACGGTTTCGTACAGAAAGCGAGGTAGTTCCAGTGAACATACTGTTTGAACGCTTTACTCTGCCTGATGAACTCCGCAAGATCATCTACAACAGCCCGAGTGTAATAATCCCGACGAGCAAAGACCAGCTCTTTGAGCTCATCTTCGGCAACGAGTATACGGATAAAATAGAGGTCCTCTACGACGTCAACGGCAAAAGCGTCAAGGAGGCAGAAGTCGTCCGCTGCCGCAACGGCGCCGCCGTCAATTACCCCGAGGACTACATGCGCCGCCGCGACCCCGACTGCATGCGTATCGGCGACGACTTGCCCACAGACAAGCCGCGTTTCAAGGACGTGTACGGCTATGACTTCTCAGAGCTGCGCACGGAGACTTTCCGCTGGCTGACACGCCAGGAGCTGATACTGGTGCCCTTCAAGTCCGGCGGCTACGATTACGGTTATGACAGCCTGCTCGTCTGCCCGCGCAACGCGGCCTTCTTCGGCTTCGCAATGGCGCAGCTTCAGGCCTTCGTAGACCTGCGCACGGTTGAGAATTTCAAGCCCCGCGCCGTTGTCTATGCCGCGCCCCCGTTCCGTCACACCCACTTTGGCGGCAAACAGGTTGTGGTACATTGCCGCTACCCCGAGCTGCAGCTCCATGAGGTCTTCTCTTACAACCTCTATCCCGGCCCGAGCGCCAAGAAGGGCATCTACTCCGTGCTCATAGACATCGGCGAGCAGGAGGGCTGGGTCACGGCCCACGCCTCCAGCGCGCGTATCATCACCCCCTACGAAAACGAGATGGTCATGATGCACGAGGGCGCCTCCGGCGGCGGCAAGAGCGAGCTGCTGCAGGACGTCATGCGTTCTGCCGACGGCCGCGTGCTGCTGGGCGTGAACCTGGTGAGCGGTGAAGAGAGCTATATATCCATGAGCGACACCTGTACGATAGCTCCCGTCACGGACGACATGGCCATGTGCCCGCCCAGCATACAGGACAACTCCGGCAAGCTCTGCCTCACCGACGGCGAGGACGGCTGGTTTGTCCGCGTGGACGGCATCACCGAGTACGGCTGCGAACCGCAGTACGAGAAGATTGCCATCCACTCCAAAGAGCCGCTGATGTTCCTCAACCTGCAGGCTGTGCCGCGCGCCACCTGCCTGCCCTGGGAGCACGTGCTCGACTCCACCGGCAAACCCTGCCCCAACCCGCGCGTCATAGTGCCGCGCCGCCTCATCTCCAACGTGGTCAACAGCCCCGTCGAGGTTGACGTGCGCTCCTTCGGCGTGCGCATGCCGCCCGCCACGGCCAAGGAGCCCACTTACGGCATCATGGGCCTCATGCACATCATCCCGCCCGCTCTGGCCTGGCTCTGGCGCCTTGTGGCCCCGCGCGGCTTCAAGAACCCCTCCGTCAGCGGCGAGACCCCGCTGGGCAGCGAGGGCGTCGGCTCCTACTGGCCCTTCGCCACCGGCAAGCGCGTAACCCAGGCCAACCTGCTCCTCGAGCAGATCATCGCCTGCCCGAACACCCGCTACGTGCTGATACCCAACCAGCACATCGGTTCCTACCGCGTCGGCTTCGCCGCCGAGTGGATAGCGCGCGAATATCTGGCCCGCCGCGGCGGCGTCAACATGAAGATGGACCGCCTGAGCCCGGCCCGCTGCGCCCTCATGGGCTATGCCCTCAACGAGATGAAAGTTGACGGCCAGCGTATCTCCAGCCGTTTCCTGCGCCCCGAGCGCCAGGAATACCTCGGCGAAGACGGTTACGACAAGGGCGCGGAAATTCTCTACGACTTCTTTGCCAAAGTGCTCTCCGAGTACAACCGCGACGAGCTCGACCCCATAGGCCGCGAAATCCTCGAGTGCTTCGACAATCACGGCAGCGTCGAGGACTACTGCTCCATAATCCCCCTCGGCCTGCGGCCGTAAATTTACAATATAAAAAGGACAGGCAAAAAGCCTGTCCTTTTTATTTCTCACGCAACGCGGGCGGGCGCGGAAAGCGCCCGGAGTACCCGCGGCTTCTTAGGTCTGATTCCCCGCAAACTTGACACACAGCGCTTACAGAGCTATAATCTGTATTAAGCTAATTAGTACAGTTCCCGGAGGATATAAATTTGCCATACTACGACGACTACTATGACGACGAATACTATGCCCCGCCGCCGCGGTACAGGCGGCGCAGGAGGCGGCACGGCGGGCGCGTGGCGCTTATCATAATTGCGCTCATACTGCTGCTGGCGCTCTTCTTTGTCTGGCGCTTCACCGACGGGCTGACCACCTTTGCCGGGCCGAGCCTGGACAATGTGCAGAACGAGCTTACATATTCCCTTGCGACCCTGGAGGGGGAAATCCGGCCCGAGATGGCCGTAAACGAGTGCGGCGAGGACTACGCCGCACAGTTGCGCGAACTCGCGGCGAAGGAAGAAGATCTCGCCGAACGGCTGAATTTCATCGCCGACCACATTGAAATATACAGCGAGGCCGCGGTAAAGACTGCCTTGCAGGGCGAGGAAAAGCTGGACTTTGCTCTGCTCACGCCGTTCCGCGGCGAAGACGAGAGCGGGCTTAACGCGTTAATAACCGTCAAAGAGGGCGAAATACCGTACCTCATCCAGTACGACACGCGCTGGGCCTATCACGGCTATGGCAGCTCGGTCATGGGCATCACCGGCTGCGGTCCGACCTGCCTGTCGATGGTAGCGATAGCGCTCACAGGCGACGCCACGGCGACCCCGGCGCGGATAGCCGACTACGCCGAGAGCGCGGGGCATTACGTAGACGGCGCCGGAACGGCCTGGACGCTCTTCACTCAGGGCGCCTCGGCCTTCGGGCTGACAGGCGAGGCGATTTCGCTGGACGAGGCCACCATGCGCGAGCGGCTGGACGCGGGAGAAATCATCATTGCGAGTATGCTCCCGGGCGATTTCACCACCAGCGGGCACTTCATTGTCATATACGACTACGGCCTCTTCGGCTTTAACGTCTGCGACCCTAACAGCATCGAACTCAGCCGCCGCACCTGGTCGTTCAGCAAGCTGGAGGGGCAGACGGCCCAGCTCTGGAGTTTCAAGAAAGGCACGACGGGGACGAGTTCTCTCGCCGGCAGTCTCTGGTACGCCGACTGCGAAGAGTTCATCACCCTACGCGCAGAGCCGAACACCTCGGCTGCGGCCATAACGACCATACCCAAAGACGGGCAGATGACCTATGTAAGCGCCGCCGGAGACTTTACCTGTGTGGAGTACCAGGGGCAGCGGGGGTATGTGTTGAGCAGTTATATTAAACCGGTGAGCGGGTGATATCTTTTTGGAGTGCTTTACTACCACGTCGCTAAGCGCTCAGGGGGCAAAAACGTTTAAAGCCGGACGGCAGATGCCGTCCGGCTTTACTTTATTCTTCAAAACGTCACGCTTATCTTTGTACCTTTACCGGGTTCGCTGTCCATAGCTATGTCCGCGTTGTGGTACTGGGCGGCATGCTTCACTATGGAGAGGCCGAGGCCGGTGCCGCCGGTTTCACGGCTGTGGCTCTTGTCCACACGGTAGAAGCGTTCAAAGACGCGCTCTTGCTGGTCTTTTGGTATGCCGACGCCGTTGTCGCTGACCGTGACGCGCACGCGGCCGTTTTCGAGCTTATGCACGTCTATGTTGGCCGTGCCTCCCTCGGGTTTAGAGTACTTAACTGCGTTTTCCGCAAGATTCCAGACTATCTCCCAGAGCAGGCGGCGCACGCCGTACACTGTGGCGCTCTCGCCCGTGACGGAGAGTTTTACGCCCCGGCGTTCGGCCTCATCGGCGACATTGGCGCTCACTTCCCTTGCAAGCGCATACATGTCTGTGTCCTCGCGCGGGAGCTCTTCGCCCTCGTCGAGACGGGAGAGGTTGATGACGTCCTGCACCAGCTCCACTAGCCGCGCGGCCTCGCTGCGTATACGGGACAGGAAGCGCTCCTGATCCTCCGGCTTTACAAGCCCGCTTTGCAGCAGCTCTGCGGCGCCCATGATGGAGTGCAGCGGGGTTTTGAGCTCGTGCGAGACGTTGGCGGTGAATTCGCGCCTGAGGCGTTCGGCGCGGAGCTTTTCCGTCACGTCAACGGCCAGGAGCACCGTGCCGCGCTTGCCGCCTTCCGTGATAACGGGGCTCGCGGTGAGCATATACTCGCGTTCTCCACGGTTTATATATACTTCGCCCCTCTCGCCGGAGGCGCTCTTTTCAAGCAGGGCGCGCAATTCGGGAGAGCGGTCTATGGTGAGCACATCACGGCCCTCGCTGGACCTGTCCACGCCGAAGATCTCACGCGCGCTGGGATTGACGCTCATAACGAGGCCGGTGCTGTCAATCACAATAAGGCCCTCGCTCATGGAGTCGGTTATGGCTTCAAACTCCTCCCGGCGGCGCGTGAGCTCCTCAAGCTGGTCGCTTATCTGCCGCTGCTGGTGTTCGACGCGGGTCAGCAGCGGGCTCAGCTCGTCGTAGACGTCATTTTCCAGGGGCTTGTCGAGGTCAATGGCGTTGAGCGGGCCGACTATACGCTTGGAGAGGCGGCTGGCCAGCCAGCCCGATAGCACCAGGGCCAGAACGAGTATCAGCACAAGCGGCTGGATAATACCCATCAACAGCGTGGGGACCGTGTAGTGCGACTCGCTTGTGCGCAGCACTGTGCCGTCACTGAGCCGGATTGCGTAATATACGGTCTTCTCCGAGAGGGTGGAGCTGGTGCGCTCTCCCTCGCCGTAGCCGTACTCGAGCGCCTCGCGGAACTCCTCGCGCTCGGTGTGGCTCTCCATGTCGTCCGCGTCGGCGTCGGTGTCGTAGATGACCGTGCCGTCGGAGTCTATCCACGTGAGGCGCACCGCGCTCTCGTCAAGGCCGTCGAAGTAGTCAAGGCCGTTCTTCTCCACGCCGTGCGCGGCCAATCTGGCCTCCACCCGCAGCTGCTGGGCCTGGTGTTCCGTGAAGTAGTTGTACAGCGCGCCTACGACAAGGGCGAGTCCGGCCAGGAACACCACCAGACTCGCCAGAAATACGCTGCGGAAAATGCGCTTTGTCACGGCTGGGCCTCCATTCTGTAACCCACTCCGCGCACTGTGCCTATCATTGAGCCGGCCTCGCCCAGCTTCTGACGCAGCGTGCGGATGTGCACGTCTACCGTGCGCGTTTCACCGTCATAGTCCGTACCCCAGACCTCGCTCAAGAGGCGGTCGCGCGTAAACACGACGCCGGGCTTGGCCATCATGGTGCGGAGCAGCTCGAACTCCTTGAGCGTGAGGGCCACGCTCTCGCCGTTCACGCTTACCGTGTGGCTGGAGGGGTCCAGCGTGAGGCTGCCGAGCACCAGCTGGCGCTCCCGCTCGCTCTCGCCGCCGCCTGCGCGGCGCAGCACGGCCCGCACGCGTGAGACCATCTCCATCATGCCGAAGGGCTTCACGAGGTAGTCATCCGCGCCGGAGTCCAGGCCGGTTATTTTGTCGTACTCCTCGCCGCGGGCCGTGGCCATGATGACAGGCACGGAGCGGGTAAGGGCGTTGAACCGGATACGTTTGAGAATCTCAAGCCCGTCTTCGCCGGGCAGCATGACGTCGAGGATGATGAGCTCCGGCACGCGCTTTTTAATGGCGGCAAAGAGCTCTTCGCCGGATTCGAGTCCCTCGGCCTCAAAACCGGTGGAGCGCAGGGCATAGACCTCGATGTCGCGGATGGCCGAATCGTCCTCTACGCAGTAGATCATGTTCTTTACTCCCCTTAAAACAAGCAATCAGCCGGGCGGGCAGATACACCCGCCCGGCGTTGGATCGTTTAAACAGCGTCCGGCGCCCACTTATTCAGGGGCTGACGCTTGACGGTATGTGAAAACTACGCCCACACAGGCAGCCCGGCTCAGATAACTTCGCCGCCCTTATATTGCCCGGTTTCGGCAAATTCGACCCACTCGGCAATGTTCGTCGCATGGTCGCCGATGCGCTCGAGGTACTTGGCAATCATGAGCAGGTCGAGCGAGTATTCGCCCTCACCCTTGCTGTTTTCAAGCCGCTCTATGATGCTCTTTTTTATCTTGTCAAAGAGTGCGTCGGCCTCGTCGTCGCGCTTTACAACGGCTCGTGCGGCCGCCTGGTCCTGGCGCACGAAGGCGTCAACGCTGTCCGTTACCATGCCTATCACGGTACGGGCAAGATCGCCGAGCGCTCCGGCGTCCTCGGGGGCGACGGGGCCCATGAATCCCGCGGTGTCGGAGATGTCGAGCGCCTGGTCGCCTATTCGCTCCATGTCGGTTATCATCTTCAGCGCCGCGCTGATGAGGCGCAGGTCGCTCGCCACAGGCTGCTGCTGGAGCAGGAGCTTGAGGCAGATGGTCTCTATCTCGCGCTCTTTCTGGTCTATTTCGTACTCAAGGGTACGCACGCGCTCGCTCAGGGCCCGGTCGTTGTCGAGCACGGCGCGGCTCGTGGTGGCTATGGCTTCTTCGCAGAGGGCGCCCATAGCTATAAGTTCGTGGTTCAAGAGCGCAAGCTGCTCGTCAAATTTTATGCGCATATCAACCGAACCTCCCGGTGATGTAGTCCTCAGTACGCTTCTCCTGCGGGTGAGAGAACACCCTCTCGGTGTCGCCGAACTCCACGAGCTCGCCGAGCAGGAAGAATGCAGTCTTGTCGCTTACACGAACGGCCTGCTGCATATTGTGCGTTACCATGATAACAGTATAGCGGTTTTTGAGCTCCATGGCAAGGTCTTCTATCTTGCTGGTGGATATCGGGTCGAGGGCGCTGGTGCTCTCGTCCATGAGCAGGATGTCGGGCTCCACGGCGAGGGCGCGGGCAATGCAGAGTCTCTGCTGCTGGCCGCCGGAGAGGCCGAGCGCGCTCTTGTTAAGGCGATCCTTGACCTCGTCCCAGATGGCCGCGTCGCGCAGGCTTCTCTCAACTATGTCGTCCAGCCTGGCCTTGCCGCGGATGCCGTGGGTACGCGGGCCGTAAGCTATGTTGTCATAGATGCTCATGGGGAAGGGGTTGGCCTTCTGGAACACCATGCCTATCTGCTTGCGCAGGCGGGTGACGTCCACGTCCTTGCCGTAGATGTTCTCGCCGTTATAGAGCACCTCGCCGTCTATCTTCACGCCCTCGACGAGGTCGTTCATGCGGTTGAGGGTCTTGAGGAAGGTGCTCTTGCCGCAGCCGGAGGGGCCTATGAGGGCCGTTATCTGGTTGGCGGGTATCTCTATGTTTATGTCCTTGAGGGCGTGGTTGTCGCCGTAGTAGAGGTTGAGGTGGCGGCTCTCTATTATCGTGCGCTCGCCTTCGGAGGCGGCGGTATTGTAAACAGTCTCGCTCATATATACTCTCCTGCTCTCAGTTTTTCTTGAGTTTCTTGCCCGCGAGCTTCGCGGCGATGTTGATGACAAAGGCGATGATCAGCAGCACTACGGCGACGGCAAAGGCGAGGCCGAAGTCCGCGCGCTCCTTGGCGTAGACGTAGAGGGAAACGGTGAGCGTGGAGCCCGCGGCGCTGAAGAAGTTGGAGAAAAACTCCCCAATGCTGCCGCCTCCGAACTGAGCCATGCTCATGCTCATGCCCGCGGTGAACATCAGTATGGCGCTCTCGCCGACGATGCGGCCGACGGCCAGGATGCATCCGGTGACGATGCCGTCGATGCTGCTGGGCAGGACGACGGTGCGGATCATGTGCCACTTGCCGCTGCCCAGGGCGAGGGAGCCCTCGCGGTAGCTCTGCGGCACGGTCTTGAGGCTCTCCTGAGTGGTGCGGATGATGGTGGGCAGGGTCATCATGACGAGGGTCAGCGAACCGGCAATAAGGCTGGTGCCGAGGCCGAGCGCCTGGCAGAAAACCATCATGCCCACGAGGGCGAAGATGATGCTGGGCATACCGGCCAGCGTCTCGGTGGCGAACTCTATTATGCTCACGAGCTTCTTGTTGGTGGCGTACTCCGTCAGGTATATGGCGCTGCCCACGCCGAGCGGCAGGATTATGAGCAGAGTCCAGAATACGACATAGACCGTATTTATAATGGCCGGCAGTATGCCTTGAATATCGTTTATTACGCTTTCTTCACTGGAGAGGAACTGCCAGCTCAGGTTCGGAATTCCCCTGTAAAGTATGTATCCGATCAGGAATACCAGCAGCGCGCAGATGAACGCCGCAGCGGCGTAAAGGAGCGCGCGCATAGTGCCGTTCCAGGCACGGCGCCGTGCGGAGAGGGGCGCGGTTATGGATTCATGTTCGTTCATCAGTTGCCCTCCTTATCGCGCTTGAAGAAGAAGTTGAGCGCCGCGTTTATCAGCATTATGAACACGAAAAGCACGAGGCCGATGGAGAACAGCGCCTGACGGTGCAGTCCGCCCGCGTAGCTCATCTCGCCCGCGATGGCGGTGGTGAGGAACTTGACGCTGCTCAGGAGGCTGGGCATGTTCGCCACGTTGCCGGCGACCATCAGTATGGCCATGGCCTCGCCGATAGCGCGGCCCACGCCGAGGACAACGGCGGCGGCTATGCCGCTCTTGGCAGCCGGAGCGCTCACGCGGAAGTAGGTCTCGATCTCGGTGGCGCCAAGGGCAAGGCTGGCCTCTTCGTACTCACGCGGCACCGCGTTGAGCGCGGTCTCGCTGACGGAGATGATGCTGGGCAGTATCATGACGGCCAGCACGATGATGGCGGCCAGCAGGCTGTCGCCGGCGGCAAGGTTGAATACGTTGCGTATTCCGGGTACGAGGACCATCATGCCGACCAGGCCGTACACGACGCTCGGTATGCCGGCAAGCAGATCGACGACTTCGCGGATGACGGCCGCCACCCTGCGGTTGGCGACTTTGGAGAGGAACACGGCCATGAGGAAGCCGATGGGCACGCCGATGATGATGGCGCCCGCAGTGCCGTATACGCTGGTGAGTATCATCGGCAGGATGCCGAAGCTGGGCTCGGTCTTGTTCGCGGGGGACCAGGTGGTGCCGCCGAGGAAGTTGAGCAGTCCGACTTCGCGTATGGCCGGTATGCCGGAGATGATGAGGTATACGGAGATGACAAGGACGAAGCCGATGGCGACAAGGCCGCAGAAGAGAAACACGCCCTGCATAACCTTTTCCATGATATCTTTCACGCTGTTCTTGGCGTCAATGCGCTCGACTGCCTGTTCTCCTGTGAAAGCGCCTGCTGCGGCCGCGTCCCTTTTCTCTGTTTCGGGCTTTGCCTTCATGGCTTTCTTTCCTTTCGTAGATATTTGATTCAAAATTGCTTTCCCCTTTCCAGGGGTGGATCTGACAAATGCACAAGCTCTTCCACCGTTTATGCACTTGTCAGACGCACCCCTCAACAGGGCAATAGGCCCCCATAGTTGTGGGGGCCATTGCCATTAAGATTTTAGTTTAAACTCAGCCGTTGGCCGGGACAGCGCCGGCGCCGGCGATGATGTCAGCGACATCCGCGCTCATGGCGTAGTCCAGGAAAGCCTGGGCGGCGGGGCTCAGCTCGGTGCCTTCGACAGTGACGATGACGAAGGGACGCTGAATCTCGTAGGTGCCGTCGAGGACGGTCTCCTCGCTCGGGGCAACACCGTTGACGTTCACGGCGACGACGGTGTCGTCAACAGCGGAGAGGCTGGCGTAGCCGATGGCGTTCGGGTTGGAGGCGACATTGCCGATGACGTCGCCGGTGGAGCTGTACTCGTTGGTGTAGGCACAGGCATCCTCAACACCGACTATCTCTTCGAAAGCGCTGCGGGTGCCGGAGCCGTTCTCACGGCCGAACACGGCGATGGGGGCGTCGGCGCCGCCGACTTCGCTCCAGTTGGTGATCTCACCGGTGAAGATCTGGGCGATCTGCTCGGTGGTCAGGTCGGTAACGGTGTTCTCGGGGTTGATGACAACGGCGACACCGTCGAGGGCGATGATGTTCTCAACAGCGCCGGAAGCCTTCTCGTCATCAGTCAGGGCGCGGCTGGAGAGACCCAGGTCGCAGCTACCGGCCAGGACGCCTTCGATGCCGGCGCCGGAACCGCTGCCGGTGTAGTTGACGGCGACGTCAGGCTGCACGGAGCTGAAGCCCTCGATGAGAGCGAGCATAACGTCGTTCATGGAGGTGGAGCCGTTGGCTATAACGTTGCCGGAGACGGACTCGGTATCGGTGGTGGGCTCAGTGCTGGGGGCAGTGCTGGGCTCGGTGGCGGTAGTGGGCTCAGTGCTGGGGGTGGACTCGCTCTCGCCGCAGGCGGCCAGCAGGCCGATGCAGAGCACGAGGGAGAGCACAATGGCTAGAGTCTTTTTCATTTTTCCATTTTCTCCTTCAAAGAGTTTTCGTTCCTAAGTATGTAGGACGTTTTCTGTTGTGGGGTCAGCTCTTGCTGACAAGCAATAAACTAATGGTGAAGTGTAAAATGGAAAAGACGCTGTATGTTAAATCTATGTAAAGTTCAACTTATTTGCACCTATTTGTTCAGTAAAGCGCAAAAAGCGCGGGAATATGATTCCCGCGCTTTGCGATTTAAAGAGCTTATTAAGTTCCCGCGTAGACGAAGGCGTTCGGCAGCTGACGCCCCTCGGGCAAATCCGGGTTGGAGCAGCGAGTCACGTACTCCCCGTCGTACCAGAGTATGGCGCTAGTGCCGCCGTCCAGGTTCATGGCCTGCATGCAATTGTGCCGCTCTAGGATTTCGCCGCACTCGTTCACGCTGATGCCTAGTGAATCAAGCAGGCGCCCTTCCACAACGAGCATCAGTATCTCTCCCTTGTCCGACTGACCGATAACCGCCCGGGGATTCAGGCTGTCCCAGCCCCAGGTGTTCAGCCGTTGCCCGTCCACGATGATTGCCGGCGTGAACTCCACCGCGTCCGTGGTCGAGGGGTTTACGGGCGACGAGGCGTCAACGATATAGATATAGTTGTCCTCGCGCAACTCCACCCTCTTGTAACTCCAACCCAGGTGGTCGCCCTGTCCAACGCCGTCCGACATTGCGTAACCGTTCAGCGTGCCGCCGTTGCCCACGCCGCCCTCGTCTATAAATCCGCTGCCGGTCATGGCCAGAACGCCGCCGTTGGCCTCGGCTATCTGTCCCGCGGTCTGGCCGCTCTCACCCAGGTTCGCCGAGTTCTTCACCGAGAGGCGGCTGGAGTCCTTGGCCACGGCCAGGACGCCGCGGTAGCCGGTGCCGGAGACGCGCACCAGGAGTATTTGATTGGGCACGTCAATCGCCAGCACCTGCTCGCCCATCGTCGTCTGAATAGAGGTTCCGCTGTCGTTCAGACCGGCTTCGTTTATATACAGGTTCTCCCAGCCGTTATCCAGGGCCTCCGGGTGCTCGTCGAGGTAGGCTTGCATGGAGTCCCGGTCCAGCTCCCAGAACAGCTCATAGAAGTCCTCTTCGGAGATGGCGCCGCCGGAGGTGGAGGGCGAATCTGAGGTTGGCGGTGATGAGGACTCGGTATTGCCGGCCCAGTCGTCCGCGGAGTTGTGCTGCGTCTGTTCCTGCATGGCCCCTTCGCGCTGGGACATGGCCTCGTCTATGACGCTCTGAGGCAGGAAGGCTGTGGCCAGCCACTGGTGGTTCATGGTGTCCATAGCCGTCTGGATATAAATAGTTCGCCACTTTGCTATGAAGGGTATGTCCGAAAAAACGCAGAGGCAGTATAGTCCGACCAGCAGGGCCAGGATTACCGCTATGACTATCAGCGCACGGCGGCCGCGCCCATGCTTTCGCTGCTTGTGTTCTGCGACATGGGCCGAGCTTGTATTTCCGAATAATTTAATCTTGCTCACGGTGATAATGCTCCTAATTCAAAGCGCGTGGAAACCGGACGGAGCGTCCGGCAGGTTTGTATAATATCACTCCGATTTGAGGCTGTAAACAGGAACGAAAATTTGTTTACAAAAATTAAACCGGGTATCCACAATTGGATACCCGGTATGACGGTTCTGGCGTTATTTCGTTCCAAAAATTCTGTCTCCGGCGTCGCCGAGGCCGGGGACGATGTAGCCGTGGTCGTTGAGGTGGTCGTCGAGCGCGGCCAGGTAGACGTCCACGTCGGGGTGGTCGGCGCTCATGCGCTCCACGCCCTCGGGCGCGCCGATGATGCTCATGAGCTTGATGTGCTTCACGCCGACTTCCTTCAGGAAGGTGGCTGCCGCGCTGGCGCTGCCGCCGGTGGCAAGCATCGGGTCAACGATTATGGCGTCGCGCTCTTCGATATCGGGCGGCATCTTGAAGTAGTACTTCACCGGCTCGAGCGTCTCAGGGTCGCGGAAGAGGCCCACGTGGCCGACCTTGACGTTCGGCATCATGGTCACCATTCCGTCCACCATGCCGAGGCCGGCGCGGAGGATGGGCACGACGGCCAGCTTCTTGCCTGCGATGCGGCGGCAGTGGGCGACGGCCACGGGGGTCTCGACGTCAACGTCCTCAAGCGGCAGGTCGCGCGTGGCCTCGTAGCACATCAGCATGGCTATCTCGCCGATGAGTTCGCGGAAAACCTTGCTGCTGGTGTCCTTGTCGCGCAGGACGCTCAGCTTGTGCTGGATAAGCGGATGGTCGAATACGTGAAGATTGCTCATTTGTTATACCCTCTCCTTATATTTCTTTGTGAACGGGCACGTGCGCCCTCGCATTTGTACTCCCGGTCTCAGCCGTTCATCCTCGCCTGGCGCTCGCGTTCGGCCTGCGAGAGCCGCAAATATACCGGCAGAAGCGCTCCCGCGCTCTCCGGCTGCTTGTCCTGCGCGGCCATGCACACGCCCCAGGCGCTCTGATGCAGCAGCGGGCCCACGGCCAGCTCGGCGCGCATCGCGCGGTCGGACAGATATTCGTGGACCAGCGCCGCGCCGTCGCCCACGAGGAAGGGCGTCTCTGCCCTTTCGGCCAGGCCGGCCGTAAGTTCTTCAAGCGAGACCGCCCGGTCGGGAACAAGCCGCTCCGGCTTGCCGTCTTTAATAATAAACAGCGCATTGTACACCTGGCTGCGCCGCGCGTCCATGCAGCAGCACACCAGCGTGCCCTCACCGCGGTTCACGCCGTTCCAGGCCATGGCCTCCAGGGTGGACACGCCGACAGCCGGCTTTTCCAGCGCCCAGCACAGGCCCTTCACCGCCGCAACGCCTATACGCACGCCCGTGAACGAACCCGGGCCCTGCGCCACTGCCACGGCGTCCAGCGCCGTCTTGTCCGTGCCAGTGGAGGCGAGCAGGTTCTCGGCCATCGGCAGCAGCGTCGCGCTGTGCGTCAAGCCGGAGCACTGGTAATACTGGCCTATCAGCGCGCCGTCGCGCACAAGCGCGCAGCTCGCGGCCTTTGCCGTGGATTCTATGCCCAGTATAAGCATCAGAAGCCGCCTCCTTCTATCGTTATGCGCCTCTCGCCGTCGGAGAGCTTGTCTATGCTCACCCTCACCTCGCCGCCGGTGAAGGCGTCCTCGACGTTTTCGCTCCACTCTACGGCGCAGACCGCGCCGCGCTCGAGGTAGTCGTCCCAGCCGATATCCCACAGCTCGTCCGCGCTGGAGAGCCGGTACATGTCGAAGTGCAGCAGCGTGCGCTGACCGAGATATTCGTTTACTATTGTAAATGTAGGGCTGTTCACGCGGCAGTCTATGCCCATGCCGCGCGCCATGCCGCGCACGAAGGCCGTCTTGCCCGCGCCCAGTTCGCCGTACATTGCAACCACCGTGCCATCGGGTATTTTCGCGCCAAAGGCCGCGCCCGCGTCCTCGGTTTCACGTTCGGAATGTGTTATAATCTCCATACATAACCTCCGGGTATTAACACCCCTGCGTATTATACACCAAGTCCGGCGTTGCGTAAAGCGTGATTGTGTGGTACAATGAAATGATTTTACTCTGCCCTTTTCCCAGGGGCCTCACTCCCAAGCAAAGCGAGGTGGCATGTTACGAAGCGGTTTATGCCCCAATTAAAAGAGTTCTTCCGGCGCGCGGACATGCTGCTGCTGATAGTCAGCCTTATCAGCGCACTCTACGGCCTGACCGTCATCTGGAGCGCCACGCTCTGGACTGACAACGGCCCTGCCCAGTACGTCATAGTACAGACTCTCGGCATCGTAATAGGCGTCGCCGCGTTTGCCGTCATCACCGTCATAGACCTCGATATATTCTCCGCACACTGGAAGTGGCTCTACGCTCTCAGCGCCGGTCTCTTTGTACTGCTCATCTTCTTCGGGCAGGGCGACGCCACCACCGGCAACAACGGCTGGCTGCGTTTCGCCGGCATCGGCATACAGCCCACGGAGTTTATAAAGCTCGCCTTCATCGTCGTGCTCGGAAAACACCTGGTCTATCTCAAGACCCGCCGCGATTTGAACAGCTTTATATCCATCGCCCAGCTCGCGGGACACTTTATTATAATGTTCGGCATCATCATAGTCACCGCGGGCGACCTCGGCAGCGCGCTGGTGTACTTCTTCATCTTCGCGGTTATGATGTTCATGGCCGGCGTGCGTATCTACTGGTTCATCATAGGCTTCGCCGCCATCGCGGCCATGGTGCCCATAGCCTGGACCTACTTTCTGGAGGACTACCAGAAAAACCGCATTCTCGCGCCCTACGACCCCAGCATCGACCCCACCAACACCGGCGTCAACTGGCAGCAGCACCAGGCCGAAATTGCCCTCGGCTCCGGCCAGCTCACCGGCGCGGGACTCGGCCAGGGCACGCAGACCCAGTCGGGCTCCATCCCCAGCCAGCACACGGACTTCATCTTCGCCGTCATCGGCGAGGAGCTCGGCATGATAGGCGCCTGCGCCGTACTGCTGCTGCTCACCATCATCGTCGTGCGCTGCATCCAGGTCGGACTGCGCTCGGGCGACACGCTCTCGGCCCTCGTCTGTTTCGGCGTCGCGGCCAGCGTCGTGTTCCAGACCTTCGAAAATGTCGGCATGTGCATCGGCATCGCCCCCGTCGTCGGCATCACCCTGCCCTTCTTCAGCTACGGCGGCAGCTCGGTTGTGAGTATGTTTATGGCAATGGGTCTGGTCTCCGGCGTCAGATACCGTCCAAAACCTGTAAAATACCGACTATATTAACGCACTTCTGCACTTTTGGTTCCAAAAGTGTCTATTAAAGCCAACTTAAAGGCGCAGGAAAATTCCTGTGCCTTTTTGCTATTTTTTAAACTCTTCGCTTGGCGAAACTTTGTCAGCTTTTCCGAAAACGTTTCCGGCAGGGCGCTTTGGCTAAGAAAATTCTTGAACTTTCTGTGAATTGCGAGTATCATACATTTATTACATCGACGATTGAAAGTGCTATACACCAACGCACTAAAGAGCTGTTGACGGGCGCGCCCGTTTACAGATATATTTTAGCGGCGCGCTCGCGCCTAAGGAAAGTGGGAGGTATTTTTATGCTACCTATTCTGGCAACCTTCATTATATTGCTGATATTCGGTGTCGGCGATATAGTGGCCACCAAGACGAAGGCCATCGTCTCGATGCTGTTCCTCTCGTCCGTGATCTTCCTGGCAGGCTTCTGGACCGGCATACTGCCCAGCACCCTGTTCAACGACTCCACCCTGCTGAGCGTCTCGGGCGTTCTGGTGTGCATGCTGCTCGTGCACATGGGCACCACCATCAAGGTCCGCGACTTCATCGACCAGTGGAAGACCGTCGTCGTCGCCGCCGTCTGCTGCATAGCCATCAGCCTCGGCATCTATTTCATCGGCGGCCTCATCATCGACCGCAACTACGCCATCGTCGGCGCGCCCATACTCTCCGGCGGCGTCGTCGCCACCCTGACCATGCAGGATGCCGCAAACAAGCTGGGTCTGACCGACCTCGCCATCTTCGCCGCGCTGGTCATGGTCGTGCAGGGCTTCGTCGGCTACCCCGTCGCCTCCCTCTGCCTGCGCAGCGAGGCCAAGCGCGTCCGCAAGCTGGTTGAGACCGGCGCGGAGCTCAAGGGCGTCACCGCCACCATCTCCAGCGAGAACGCTCCCGTCAAGAAGCGCCTCATCCCGCCCATCCCCGATAAGTACAACGGCGCCAACGTCATCATGGCCAAGGTCGCCCTTATCGGCTTTCTCGCCACTATCACCGCCAACGGAGTCAACGGCTGGATAGCCGATGCCACCGGCAGCGCCTTCACTATCAGCAACCTTATCTTCGCCCTTATCTACGGCGTCATCTGCAAAGAGCTCGGCTTCCTGGAAGAGGGCCCGATGGGAAAGGCCAGTGCTGACGGCTTTATGCTTGTCGTCGTCACCCTGAGCGTGTTCACGAACCTCGGTTCCTCCACTCCTCAGCAGGTTCTCGGTATGCTCTGGCCCCTGATTGTCGTCGTCGTCACCGGCTCCGTCACCTTCATGGTGCTCGGCACCCTCGTCGGCAAGCTCGTCGGTATGAGCTGGCAGATGGCCTGCGCCATCGGCAGCACCTGCCTCTTCGGCTTCCCCGGCACCTACATAGTCACCAACGAGGTCGTCAACGCCATCGCCGCCGACGAGAAGGAGAAGAAGCTCATGCTCGACCACATGATGCCCAAGATGCTCGTGGCCGGCATGGTCACCGTCTCTATCACCAGCGTCCTGATTGCCGGCTACATGTGCAACCTCATCGCCGCCTGACGCTGAACCTTGAAATACCATACAGGGGGAGACGGAATCGTCTCCCCCATCCACATAAAGCAAGTTAGAAAGGACTAAACAATATGGATATCAGAAGCCGCGTACATGAAGTGTACGACGAGATGATCTCCTGGAGGCGCGACTTCCACCGCCACCCCGAGATGGGCAACGAGGAGTTCCGCACCACGGAGAAGATTGTCGAGCTGCTCAAGAGCTTCGGAGTGGACAGCGTGGAGCGCCCGCTTCCCACCGGCGCCGTCGCGCTTATCAAGGGCAACCTGCCCGGCGGCTGCGTCGCCATGCGCGCCGACATAGACTGCCTGCCCGTGACCGAGGCCACCGGCCTTGACTTCGCCAGCGAGAACCCCGGTTATATGCACGCCTGCGGCCACGACACCCACATTGCCATGCTGCTCGCCGTCGCCAAGGTGCTCTGCGGCATGCGTGATGAAATCCGCGGCACTGTGAAGCTGATATTCCAGCCCGCCGAGGAGCAGGCCCCCAACGGCGGCGCCAAGCCGATGGTCGAAGCCGGCGTGATGGAGAACCCGCACGTGGACGCCATCATGGCCACCCACATCTCTCCGGGCGGCCCCAAGCTCGGCTCCGTAAGCATGTACAAGGGCCCCTGTACCACCGCCTTCAACCTCTACAATATTGATATCACCGGTCAGACCGCGCACGGCTCCAAGCCGCAGGCGGGCTTTGACGCCATCCTGGCCGCGAGCCAGTTCGTGGTAAACGCGCAGCAGATAGTCGCCCGCCGCTTTGACCCGCTGGGCTTTGCCGTGTTCTCTATAGGCACCATGCACGGCGGCGTGGCCACCAATGTCGTGGCAGGCAGCGCCAGAATGGAAGGCGTGTGCCGCACCTACGGCGAGGACAACCGCAAGTACCTCTACAACGAGATAATGCGCGTGGCGAAGGGCGTCGAGGCCCTGAGCGGCTGCAAGGTTGACGTAGAGCACATTGAGGGCTACGGCTCCGTGGTCAACGACTCCGAGCTTGTAAACATCGCCGACGAGGCCATCACTGCCGAGCTGGGCGAGGGCTATGTCGATCACCTGACTGAGCCCCTCTCCTTCAGCGAGGACTTCAGCTACTACGGCAACGCCACCGGCACCCCGAGCCTCTTCATGCTGCTCAACGCCGGTTACCTGGGCGAAGAGCCCTACAGCCTGCACGACGCGCGCTGCACCTTCCAGGAGGAGGCGCTTGAGTACGGCGTCACCGCCATGATAGCAGCCGGGAAGGCCATACTTGATAAAAAGGCGTAAATCGCGTATAATTGCGTCCGGGCGCGCTTTTGCGCCCGGATAATTACTTTCTAGCCAATTTTCGGAGGTGTTCATACAATGGCTGATGTAAGAAAGCTGGCCCACGAGGTGTGGCCCTATGTTGTTGAGATGCGCCGTGACTTCCACCGCCATCCCGAACCGAGCTTTGAGGAGTTCCGCACTACCGACCGCATAGCCGAAGAGCTCGACAAGATGGGTATTCCCTACCGCCGCTTCGAGCCCACCGGTCTCGTGGGCGACATAGTGGGCGCAAAGCCCGGCAAGTGCATCTTCCTGCGCGCGGACATTGACGCCCTGAGCGTCAAGGAAGAGAGCGGCGTGGAGTTTGCCAGCGAGAACGAGGGCTTCATGCACGCCTGCGGCCACGACAACCACGCCGCCATGCTGCTGGGCGCGGCGAAGATCCTCAACTCGATAAAGGACGAGCTGTGCGGCACCGTCAAGGTCCTCTTCCAGCCCGCTGAGGAGCTGGCCATGGGCGCCAAGCACATCATCGCCCAGGGCGCCATCGAGGGCGCGGACGCCGGCTTCGGTATGCACATCTTCTCCCAGGCGCCCGTCGGCCAGATAGCCATCTCCTCCGGCGCCGTCTACCCCGCTGCCGACTACTACAAACTCACCGTCAGCGGCATCAGCTCCCACGGCGCTGAGCCGCAAAAGGGCGTGGACGCCACCGTCGCCGCCGCGGCCATAGTCATGAACCTGCAGACCATATCCAGCCGCGAATTCTCCCCGCTGGAGCCCGTGGTTGTCACCGTCGGCACGCTCCACTCCGGCCAGCGCTTCAACGTCATCTCCAACTACGCCGAGCTCGAGGGCACCGTGCGCCTCTTCGACGAGGACCTGCACCAGCAGATACCCGGCATGATGAGCCGCATCGCCGAGCACACCGCCGAAGCCTTCCGCTGCAAGGCTGAGCTCGACTACCAGTTCAAGAGCGAGATTCTGGAGAATGACCCGGCCCTCACCGAGCTCGTGGTCAACGCCGCCGGTGAGCTGGGTTACGCCGAAATGGTCGCCCCCGCGGCGCGCACTATGGGCGGCGAGGACTTCTCGGCCTACACCCACATCGTGCCCTGCGCCTTTGCCGGGCTGGGCGGCGGCGGCGAGGCCCCGCAGCACAGCGAGAAGTTCGTCATCGACGAGAGAGCGCTCGAGACCGGCGTCGGCCTCTACGTACAGGTCGCCCTCGACTACCTCAGCAAGTAAAAACGATGAGCAAAGGGCCTGTGGAATTGTCCACAGGCCCTTAGTTTAAAACGCCTCGTAGATGAACGCGCCGTGTCCCGTGAAGTACGAGAGCACCAGCAGCAGCATCGCGGCATAGACGACAGCTTGCAGCACCTGGCCCGGAGGCGTGTCCTCAAGCCAGGTTTTGAACTTCTTTATGAGAGCAGCCATTTGTCAAGCACCTCCGTAAACTCCACGGAGCCGTAGTCGTACTCCATGTGGCCCGTGTCGTAGAAGCAGTCCGCGCCCAGCGCGTCCGTCATGTCGTAGAACTCCACGCCCGCGCTCTCACAGACCTCGCGCGCGGCCTCGCGCACCTCGACGTCCACCGGGTCGAGCTCCACCGCCGGGTTCTCCGGCAGCCAGAGCGCGCGCACGCGGATGCCGTTCGCCGCGCAGAAGCTGAACACCTCGTTCATCGCGGCCAGGTTCTGCCGGAAGTCGGAGATGCCGCCGGACAGATAGAGGTCATGGAGCGTTGTCACGCGCGATTGCAGCTCCTCGACGCTCATGTGGCCGTAGTAATAGGCCTTCGTCTGCGTGAGGTAGTCGCGGCTCCTGAACTCGCCCGCGCCGATGAGCGCCTTGAGCGTATCGTTTATGAAGCCCGCTATCCTGTCGCGCTGGAAGTAGAAGTACGGCTCGTACCACTCCCGGTGCCACTCATAGGTGGGATTGGTGTCCATGATATCGCACAGCGCGCCCCAGTTGAGGGCCAGCACCAGCTCGCTGCCGACGGTTATATGGCCGTCTTCGAGGATTTCGACGAGGTCGGTCATGGTGGCGTAGTCCATGCCCATATTGACGTAGCCGCTCTCGCTCAGGTCCTCGCGGTAGCCGCTGGTGAGCTCGCTGGAGCCGTAGATGACCTTGTCCCAGACCTCCTCCGGGTGGTCGCGGCGCGTGAGCTCAAAGTCGTCGAGCCAGAAGTAGCCGCTCGACTGTATCCAGCCCGAGGCCGCCAGCGCCAAATCGAGCGCGAGGGCCAGGACGAGGACGCAGGCTATAAGCCCGCCCTTTTTCATGAAGGATACGAATTTCATCTCCCGCACCCCCTCACAGGCTTATGAAGCCGCGCAGCACGTTAGCAAGCTGCTCGGCGTCGAGCGTATAGAAAATGGTCGTAATCGAGAACAGCAGCACTACCACGCAGCGACGGAAATAGAGATACGGCTTTTTGGCCGAGCGCTTCACGGTCGTGATGCCGCAGAGGTTTTCCACGGCCAGTATGACGCCGTTGAAGAGGCCCTCAATTATGAAGTGCGCCGTGAAACCGTGCCAGAGGCCCATGACCAGCATGGTGCCGAAGCCTATCATCGCGCCCTGGTACTTGGTGAGACGCTTGCCGTTGAGGACGACGAAGATGTGCTCGCGTATCCAGTCGGTGAGCGAGACGTGCCAGTTGCGCCAGAACTGCGTCATGCTGGCCGCCTTGAGCGGGTGCTTGAAGTTCTCTGGCACCTTGAGGCCCATGAAGCCGCCCATAGCTATGGCGATGTCGGCGTAGCCCGACATGTCCAGCCAGAACAGGAGATAGCTCACCAGGCAGGCCGCAAGCGACCACCAGGGCCGCCCGGGCATGGCCGCTATCCTGCCCAGCAGCTCCGTCACCAGGGCCATGACCACGACCTTCTTGAAGTAGCCGCGGATGAGCCGCTTGAAGCTCGCCGTCACGAGCTCGCCGGTGATGGGCATGGGCCTATTCAGCGTCGCGGAGAAGTCGCGGTAGCGCAGTATGGGCCCGGCGGTTATGACCGGGAAAAAGAGCATGTAGTTGGCGTAAGTGACAAGCGGCACGCGCTCTTCGGTGTAGTGCACGTAGTAGACCGCGTCTATGGCCTTGAGCATGTTGTACGCTATGCCGGTGAGCGCGAGGAAGAGCGGCAGCTCGGGCGCTATCTCCTGCACGCGCACATAGAAAAACGGCACGGCGCACACAAGGCAGCAGAGCACGAAGAAAAAGCCCTTCGCGCGCGAGGGCCTGTTCACCGCGTTGACTATCACCCAGGTCACGAGCGTGTACACGGCGTAGAACACCGCCAGCCAGGCCGAGACGTACGCTATAAGCACGAGGTCCAGCACCACCAGGAAGCGGTCCAGCTTGGCCTGGGAATAGAACCGCCGCGCCAGATACGAGGCGAGCGACCAGAGCGCCGTGGCCGCGATGAGGCGCACGGCTATGTCAACTTCCAGGAACCACATCCCTCAGCAGAGCCCCTTCTTGCGTCCGACGACCTCGGCGATTTCGTTCACCGTGTTCATGGGGTAGAGCGTGATGTCCTTCTGGGATATCTCCACGCCGAAGGTCTCCTCGGCGAACATGACCGTCTCCACCGCGCCCATAGAGTCCATGAAGCCCATATCAAAGAGGTCAACGTCCAGGCCGTACTCCGGGTCGTCGCCAACCTCGCAGCGCTCACGTATAAATTCGTCCAATTTGGCGACTATTTCGTCCATTGTATCTTCCTCCGGTGTCTTTTGTAAAATCGCGGCAATCCGCGCGGAGAACATTATATCACAGCGCATGGCAATATGCAAAACTAATCGCGCCACCCCTGCAAAGCCTCAGGGGCCGTAATTATTTATAGATTTCGCGGCAAAACCCGTTTGCGCCCCACTTTTGCGCCATCGAACTGCATATCCTGGTAAAGGCAGGTTCATATTCTCTGTACAGGAACATGAAATAAAAGCGATTTGTGTACTTCGGGAATTCCAGCAGCTTTACACAATCTGCCATAAGGTAATTCTCCTGAAAGGCTATGACACCGTCTATACACTTTTCCTTCGATGTCATTTGAGGGCGGTGCTGATATAGGATTACGTTTTGCCGCCTAGCGTAGTAGTCCCTCAGTTCTGCCCACATTACGTGCTTTTCCGAAGCGCCGCCCGTTCGATGCATCCTGGCTGTTTCAAGCCCGTTGTCGGGATCGAGAAAAACCACGGCGGCGCCTTGGGTTCGCTCCAGTGCCTTGCGGTGCCACGCGGTCCTATCTACGCTGATTACATCCGAAAAGCAAACGGCTTGAAACAGCCCTTCCTTTTCAAGCCGCTCGATCCTTCTGTCGCTCTCCTGATTTACGATTTTATGGAGCGCATCAAACAAAGCGGGGTCGTACTCCCTATATAGCTGCGGCATGGACAAATAACCCGTGTATTTGCCGTCGTTTTGTTTCGCTGTCTGCACCGGAGCTGTGCGGTACCAATTCACGGCCAAGGTCAGCGACTCCGCGCAGACCGCCCGCAGCAGTCCATACTTGCCGTAATCACCTATATCGCCGATGTAACTGTCCTGCATAAAGCACCTCTTTCCGCGCAAATCTGCCTTACCACACCACCCCGGGCAACCCCCCGTGTTAACCCGGCAGCGGCGGGCGCGTAAGCGCCCCAACTGCGGACCGCGATGCGGAAACTAAATTAAGGTTTAGGGATGACCACCTATATATTATCGCCGAGCTGGGTTACGAGGCACCCTTGCGTACAAGTCCGCACCAAAGCGGGTTTTCCTTTCGGGGGTCCGGGGACGCTTTCTTTTGACAAGAGCAAAAGAAAGCGCCCCCGGGTGGCAGCAACCGCCCACGGTTGCCCTCCCACGTCCGGCGACGTGGCACCCACGCGTCGTCGGCGCGTTCAGTTGTCCTCCAGCCATTTGGTGAGGGCCACGCGGTCTATCTTGTCGTTGGCGTTGTGCGGCAGGGCGGTCATGGTCTCCACGCGCTCGGGCATCATGTAGGCGGGCAGGTTCCCGCGCATGGCGCGGCGGGCGGCGCTTTTGGTTATCTGCGTCGCGCTCTCGACGAAGAGGACTATTTCCTTCTTCTCCCTGTCGAAAATGGCGCAGACGTTCTCCGCGCCGGGTATCATGCGCGCTGCGGCCTCGACTTCGCCGAGTTCTATGCGGTTGCCGTGCAGCTTAATCTGGCCGTCGCGGCGGCCGGAGTACATGAGCTCGCCGCGGTCGTTGAGCCAGCCGAGGTCGCCGGTGCGGTAATAGCGCGTGGGGTAGGCGCGGTTGTCCGGGTCCGGGAAGACGGAGCCTGCGGTCTTTTCGGGGTCGTTCCAGTAGCCGAGCAGTATGCCGCTGCCGGAGACACAGATCTCGCCGGTCTCGCCGTCCTTCACGCGCTGGCCGTTTTCGTCCAGGAGCAGCACTCGCATATCCGGCAGGGGCGAGCCGATAGGCAGGGGCTCGGCGTCGTCAAAGCCGCGGTCCACGACGTAGGCCGTGCAGACGTCGGTCTCCGTGGGGCCGTAGAGGTTGGCGAAGATGCGGCCCGGCAGCACGCGCCGCCAGACGTTGAGCTGCTTGTTGGGCATGACCTCACCGGCAAAGGCGATGGACCGCAGCGCGGGCAAGTCCGCACCCTCCAGCGCGCCGGAGTTGGCGACGTTTATCATCACCGTCGGCACCCAGTAGATGTGCGTCACGGCGTTGTCGCGCAAAAACTCGGGCAGCTTGCTGGGGAAGTGGAACAGCGCCTCGGGCGTTATGATGAGGTGCCCGCCGCAACGCATGGCGCCGTAGACGTCCATGACGGAGACGTCGAAGTGGAGCGGGGCCTGGTTAGCTATGACCGTCTCGCTCGTCCAGCCGAAGGTGCGCTCGGCCCAGCGCGCAAAGAGCAGCGCGCCGCGGTGCGGTATGGTGACGCCTTTGGGCGTGCCGGTGGAGCCGGAGGTGTACATGATATATATGGGGTCGGAGTCCGTGACGGTGTCCAGCGCGGCCGCTATGGCCTCGTCGCTGCACTCGCCCTCTGTGAGCTCGTCGATGAGAAAGACTACGCCTCTGCCCTGCAGCAGCCCCGGCTCGCCGGGCGCGCCCTCCATCTTGGCGAGGTGTTCGCGGTCGGTTATCACGGCCGCGGGGGCGAGGTTCTCTATTATCTTCTCCAGCCTGCCCCGGGGCGCGTTGATGTCGGTGGGCACGTAAGGCCGCCCGGCGTACATGGCCGCGCAGAAGCCGGTTATCATGTCCGCGCTCTTGGGCAGGTACACCATGATGGGCGCGCGGGCGTTGCGCTGCTCTATGAGCCCGTTGGGTGAACGGCGGTCGAGCCGCTTTATGATGCCGCTGGCGGCGTTGCGCGCGCGGCGGCGCAGCTCACGGTATGTGAGCGCCACGTTGGCGTCGCTGACGGCCTTGTTGTCGGGATAGAGCTCGTATGCCCTCTCAAGCAGGCAGACGGCAGAATTCATGCTTATTCCTCCCCGAAGGTGATTATCAATGTGCTGGGCTCGGCGCTGTAGCAGGTGAAGATGGTCTCGCCGCTCTCCTTCGCCTCGGCGGTCCAGCCCTCGCTGGCGGTGTAGGCCGTCCCGTTGACGGCGCACTCCATCATGCCGCCCTCTTTGAACTGGACGGTGGCGCCGGTGTCCGTGGCAGAGATGGCCGCGGGCAGGTTTACGCGCGTGAGGCGTGTATTCTCCGCGGCCTCCTCGCCGCTGGTAATGGAGACCGGGCGGTTGAGGCTGACGTAGATGTTGTTGCCGTCCACGTGCCAGACGTCGGCGTCCGTCACGACTTCGCCCTCTATGGCCTCGCCCAGCGAGATGCGCGCGCCGGTGCTGGTCTGGTAGTCCCCGTCGTACATGGCCGCGAGGTTGTTCTCGGCCCCGGCGGCGAGCGTCATGGAGATGTGGCCCTCCTCGCTCACTTCGGCGTCCACGTCCACGGTCATGTTATAGGCCGCGGCGCTGGCGTACATGAGCTGGTTTTCCATCACGAAGCTGTAGCCGTGCTTCTCGCGGAAGGCCTGCACGGTCTCGATGTTGGTGCGAGCTGCGTCGGGACTCCCGGCGGTGAAGTCACAGTGGTAGTAGACCGCTATGGGCATATCCCAGCGCGCGGAGATGTCCGACCAGGTCTCGCCCTCGTAGCAGATGGTGGAGCAGTTTTGCAGCAGTATGGTGCGCTCTCCGTCCACGGTGAGGTAGAAGGGCAGGCTTATCACGTTGCGCGCGCTGTACTGCGGCACGGGGTTGAAGTCGCCCGAGACGCCGTAGCCGGTGTTGAAAAGTATGCCCTTGTTCCACAGCGAGAGGAAGCTCTGCTGCGGGCTGTGCGAGCTGGTGTACCAGGTGTGCTGGTTTGCGCCCACGCCGGTGGTGTTGAGGCCGTAGCTCTGCATGGCCTGAAGCTGGCGCTCGAGTTCATAGCTCTCGCGCTCGGGCGAGGCATAGGAGTTGGTGTAGAAGTGTACGCCGACGTAGTAGCCGTGCTCCTTGAAGTAGTCGAGCTGCTCCTGCAGGCTCTCGCGGCCGGAGTAGTACTCGCTGTCTATGGGGTAGTTCATGCCGTACTCCAGGCAGCCGCAGAGCAGGTCGGTAATGCCGTCGCCGTTTATGTCCGCGAAGCGCGGCACGCTGTTGTTGCCGAACTTGGCGTTGTAGTTGCCCTTGTAGTTCATCTCGTCGAGCTCGATATAGCCCGCAGCGTCGAAGCCGGAGCCGTTATTGATGAGCCGGGCAACATAGCCGTCGAAGGTGCCGAGGGCGAGGTCGTTGACGCCGTCGCCGTCCAGGTCCGCTATGCAGGGCGCCACCCAGTTGCCCTCAACGCCGTAAGCGCTTATCTCGCTCGCGCTGCCCACCTTGAGCCGCCGCGCGCTCTCGCCGTAATAGACGAGCAGGCGGTGCTCGTTCGAGCCCAATACCAGGTCGGCCTTGCCGTCGCCGTCCAGGTCGCCCACATCGGGCAGGGCCTGACCGGTGAGCCCGGTTTCAAGCCAGAGCTCGGGAGACGCAAAGCTCAAATCTCCCTCGCCCCTGAAGAGATACAGGTTGCCGTCGGACGCGCCGCAGAGTATGTCCGGCTCGCCGTCGCCGTCCACGTCATAGACCACCGGGGCGCTGTAGCCGCCCTCCTCGAGCGCGAGCTCGGTCACCACTTCGCCCGCCTCGGTTGTGAAGCGTCCGTCGTAGCCTGTGCCCTTGTAGAAGTATATCTTGCCGTCGGCGCTGCCGCAGAGCAAATCTAGCACGCCGTCGCCGTCCAGGTCGCTCAGCCAGGGGTAGGCGCGCTGGTCGTAGCTGGTGTCGTCCACGAAGTAGCTGCCGCCGTTGGAGACCTCGTACTGCGTGAGCCACTCGTCCCCGGCGGCCACGTGCGTGCCGGAGGAATAGGCGCTCTCGTCCATGTCCATGACGAAGCTCATGGCATCCTCGCTCTGGCCGAGCAGCGAGCTCACGCTCTCGGCGTAGAGGAACCAGGTATAGGTGTTGCGTATGAGCGTATAGCTGGGTATCTGGTTGTATTCTCTCGCCATTTCGGCGAACTTTACGCCGGAACCGTTGTCGAAGCCGGTCTGCTCCTCGAAGTGCAGCTCCCAGCTCATGGCCGGGTTGCCGTGGCTGCCGAAGACGCGCCAGACGCTGTAGCCCACGGTGCGCTTGCTCACGAAGGAGGCGAAGGAACTCTCAAGCAGCCGCGCCGTGCTCAGGGCGGTATCGGAGAGCATGCGCTGCTCTTCCGTGCGGTTTTCCAGCGATGTGCCGAGGGTGTAATAGGGGTTGGGCAGCAGTCCCGAGCAGAAGAACACATAGCCCTCGCCCCAGACGTTCACGGCACTGAGCGAGAGCCCGTCCTTAGAGGCTATCGTAGTGGCGGTGTCCGGCACCATGCCCACGCCGCGGTAGAGCCCCTCGAGCTCGGGGAACTCGCTGTACGCCTCATAGAGAACATAAAAGGACTCTGTGACGTCCTGGATGTCCTGCAGGTCCCCGCTGACTTTGGGGTACTCCATGTGATAGGGGTACTCCTCCACCTCCCTGAAGCTCTCCGCGCCGAAGAACTCCGCGGGGAAGAAATCGTAGAAGCTGTTCTCGAGATAGGCCGAGCCGCCGCCCTCCACGAAGCTCATGATGCTCTCGCGCACGAGCCCGGCGTTTCTGGACGTCATGACGCTCGCGTCGGGGTATACGATGTCATAGCCTTCGAGCGAGACGCTGCCCTCGCTCCACTCAGAGACGTCAACCGCCTCGGCCGTAATGCCCAGCATCAGCGGCTGCTCGAGGCGGGAGAGCGTGTCCTCCCAGGTCCGTGAGCTGTTCTCGCCGTCGTAGAGCACGGCGAAGCTGACGCCGTAGTCCCCGCCTGTCAGGCTCACGTCGGGCAGGTCGTTCTGCCTGACGCTGACGCAGCCGGTGAGCAGGGATATTATAAGCACGCACATGAGTGCGAGGGCTCCAAACCGTTTCATTTGGCACCTCCTGGTGACGCAGAAATACAGTATATTTTAACACACGTGCAACGCCTTTGCAACGCGCCTGTTTGTGACGAGCGCGTCTGTGGAAATGTTGCAGTCCTTCTTGAGCCGCTTTTTGCAGATTGCGGCGGCCTTGCTGCAAACGTGCGAAGCTGCAAAAGGGAGGGCGCGCACGCCCTCCCTGTAAACTGTAATTCGGCAGAAACCCACGGTGCCGCGGCGCTTACTCGCAGACCTTGCCGGGGTTGAGTATATTCTCCGGGTCAAACACCTGCTTTATCGCGCGCATCAGGCCATAGACAGTGTCGCCGACGCTCTCGAGCAGGTATTGCTTCTTGGCCCGGCCGATGGCGTGCTCGCCGGAGACCTGGCCGCCCAGCTCGTCGCACTTGGCATAGCACTTGGCCATGACTACCTCGTTGCGGCGCAGGAACTCGTCCAGCTCCAGCTCGTTGGTGCAGCAGTAGATGTGCAGGTTGCCGTCACCGGCGTGGCCGAAGGCGCGCAGGCCGAGGCCGTTAGCCGCCGCAGTCTCACGGCAGTAGGCGAGGAAGGCGGCAATGCTGTCCACGGGCACGACGACGTCCATCTCGTCGAGCAGCTTATAGCTGGCCTCTATGGCGGTCAAAAACGCGCTGCGGGCGGCCCAGACCTCTTTGGCCTGAGTGCCCTCGGAGACCACGAACACGTCGTAGGCCCCGCTGTTCTCGGCCACTTCGGCCAGTTTCTCCATCTTGCCCTCCAGCTCATCCTCGCTGTCGCACACCAGGGTGACGAGGATGTAGGCGCCGATGTCCTGGTCTCCGGCCTTGGTCGGGAAGATCTGCGTGCCGGTGTAGGCCGCGGAGGCGTCTACTATGTCGCGCTCCATGAACTCTATGGACTGCGGGCCGAGGTTGGCCAGTTTTATCTCGGGCACGCTGGCTATGGCCGTAGCAATGTCGCCGAAGGGCAGGATGAAGCTGCTCTCCAGCGCGGGCTTCGGTATCAGCTTGAGCGTGAGCTCGGTTATGACGCCGAGGGTACCCTCGGAGCCTATCATCAGGTGCAGCAGGCTGTAGCCGGAGCTGGTCTTGCATACCTTGCGGCCGAGTTCAATCGCTTCGCCGTTCGGCAGCACGACCGTCATCGCCAGCACGTAGTCGCGCGTGACGCCGTATTTCACCGCGCGCATGCCTCCGGCGTTGGTGCTGACGTTGCCGCCCACGGTCGAGGTCTTCTCGCCCGGGTCAGGCGGGTACATAAGCCCGTGTTCCAGCGCGTCCGCAGCCAGGTCGCACAGCAGCACGCCCGGCTCTATGCGCACGCACAGGTTTTTCATGTCGTATTCGAGGATGTGGTTCATCTTCTCCGTGCTTATGACCACACCGCCGTAAACCGGTACACAGCCGCCGACAAGGCCGGTGCCTGCGCCGCGGACCGTGACGGGTATCTTGTGCTCATAGCACAACTTCATGATTCTGGACACCTCTTCGGTGCTCTCCACGCGGCAGACCGCGTCGGGCGCGGACTTGCCATAGATGGGCATTTCATCGTGCGAGTAAGCCTCGCCCACTCCGTCGCCGGACTCAAAGCGCTCAGCGCCGACTATGCCGCGCAGTTCATCCAGCAGCGCATCTGTCAGTTTTCCGTAATCGGACATTGTTTCTCCTCCCATGCTAACAAACTGGCCCGCTTTGCCCTCTCTCACGACGCGCACGGGCCTCCACATGAATCTTAGCACATCTGTCCCGCCACGTCCACTGTAACTTGCCTTTTTTCACCACATACGCCCACCTTAATTATAGGTCATCCGCATGGCAAACGATAAAACATAGGCATTTTACACTGCTGTCAGTTGGAGATATAATGTTCTGCGTCGGAATATGGGATATATCCGCTACTACAAACTGCAAGGAAGTGGAATATGAAACGCACATTACCGCTCATTATCGCCTGCGTCATGCTCTGCGCCCTCAGCGGCTGCGGCAGCCCGGCCGGCGCCTCTTTACCAGGGGCCAGTATTCAAACATTCGGCCTGTACTCATCGCAGGCTGCGGCCGAGTTCATATGCTTGCTGCATGTACTTTGAGCGCTTGGTCATCCCCGGCGTGCCACAGCCATAGCCGAGCACCATGCCCATGTCCCGCATGGAAAGATAGCGCACCAGAGTTTTGTAATGTGCGGTAAGCGCGTCAAAAGTCCAGTCGTCGCTATTCCACGCGGCGGCTATGAGCGCGCATTTCATGTGCCGCGCTGTCAGGCTCATATTGAAGGCACAAAAGCGGTCGATGAGCTTTTTGAGCTGCGAGGACATGCCATAGTAGTAGAGCGGGGTTACGAATACCAGCATGTCGGCCGAGAGTATCTCCGGCCTGAGTTCCTCCATTGCGTCCTTCTGCGCACAGGGACCCTCGTAGCCGCAGTGCACGCAGCCTGTGCAAGGGTGTATGTCCGTGCGCGTCGCGTCGATGACGGAAACGGTGTGTCCAGCCTCCTCGGCGCCCTTTTTGAACTGCCCGGCCAGCGAGTTGGATGAGCCGTGTTTTACAGGGCTGCCTTCAAGCATAACTATTTTCACGATTTCTACCTGCCTTTCAGTTTTCAAGCGGGGATACTGACTGTAACGGCCACATTTAGCTGCAGGCCGGTTTGCTGCTGCGAGCCTGTGTCCGTCACGTCCCCGGCATACAGTACAGCGCTTTCAGACACCCTCGGCCCAGCGCCGGAGCGCCGCCTCGGAAGCGCCGGAACGAAGCAGCCGGCTGTCTTTTATGTCTGCGCCCGGGCAGCTCGCGGCGAGGTCGGCGGCAGTCCTGCCCATTCCGCTGCCCCCGGATGTTGCAAACAGCGCTATCGACTTACCATTGAAGTCATAACTCTCCAGAAAAGTGCGAACAATCTTCGGCGCAGTACCCCACCAGATCGGGAATCCGACAAAGACCCTGTCGTATTCATTGATATTCGCGGAGGTGTCCGCAAGTCCGGGGCGCGAGGCTGGGTCATTCATCTCAACCGAACTCCTTGAACGCCTGTCCTGCCAGTTCAAATCGGCCGCAGTGTACGGCGTCTCCGGCTTTATTTCGTATATATCCGCGCCTGTCGCAGCGGCCAGCTTTTGCGCCACCCTCTTCGTAGTCCCGCTTGCGGAAAAGTATGCTACTAACGTCCTGTTCACGGCAATTGCCTCCCGACTGTTTTTGATAAGATTATTATAGGTGTTCACGCTTATAATGTCTAATACCTGTGTTTTATCACTAATTATGCCGTATGAGCATGATTGCGTTGTGACGGACATTTAATAAGAAGAGCCCGCGACCCTAAAACATGAACTGAACCAGTAAAAACGGACAATAGACAAAAGGCCCCCTGTGTAGGAAAA
>CAKNRQ010000016.1 GCA_930990965.1 uncultured Clostridia bacterium | reverse complement strand
CTTTCGGGGTCTGGGACGCTTTCTTTTGGCAAGCACAAAAGAAAGCGCCCCAGGAAGGCCGCAACCGCCCGCGGTTGCCCTCCCACGTCCGGCGACGTGGCACCCGGCGGCGCACCGAGGACGGTGCGCCCTACGAAGCGGTTTCGCAAAACGAAAACCCGCCGCTTGACTTTGCGCCAAGAGACGGGTATAATGTACATAGAAAGAGGCCCAAAGCCTTAGCGACTTGGCCGCAAACAATCAGTTGCTTAAATGATGTAAGCAAAAGCCGTCACTTGGCCGAGTGGCGGCTTTTGCGTTTCTTTACAATTATGGTAACGGTAAAGCTACCAATATGTAGCGTGATACGCACAGCAATCACCCCCTTTCGAGGATGTGCCAAGCCGCTAGTGCATAGCTTTGAACCTCTCCCGCCCATTTAGGGCAGCTCAATTATACCAACTTCGACCATATGCGTCAACAGAAAAAGCCCCTTTCGGGGCTTTTTCTGCCTTTATGCCTCGGCAATTACTTCCACTTCGCAGAGGGCTCCCTTGGGGAGAGTCTTGACCGCTACGCAGCTGCGGGCGGGCTTGCCGGTGAAGTACCCGGCATAGACCTCGTTGAACGCGGCAAAGTCGTCCATGTCCACTAGGAAGCAGGTGGTTTTAACCGCTTTGTCCAGGCTTGAGCCCGCCGCGGCGAGTACAGCCGTGAGGTTCTTCATCACCTGATGCGCCTGCTCGGTCACATTGCCGCCAACCATCACGCCGGTCTCCGGGTCAAGCGCCACCTGGCCCGCAGTGTAAACCATGCCGCCGGAAACCATCGCCTGAGAGTACGGGCCGACCGCCGCCGGCGCGGAATTCGTATGTATAATTTTCATATGTAGTTCCTCCCTTGCCTGTTTGCTGGCTATATATTATCACACTGGGTAACAAACTACAAGAGCGGGCGCACTTTGTGCTCATTGTACATATTTCTGTTGACACCGGTGGGCTTATCGTGTATAATTTTGTCATAAAAAGTCTCCCATGAGCCGCGGGGGAGCAGGTGGCGAAAGCCGTTCACATCCAGCTGAGTCGAGATAATTGTGCGCCGGTGGCAGACGATCTGCCGGGTTTTGTGTGAGTGTTCGGGCAGCACAGCTCTAGCCTCTGTGGAGCGTTGCCTTCTCCCGCGGCTTTTTTCATGACAGTATTTACCGAGGCGCAAGCCTCGGTTATTTAATTATCTATACTTGAAATGCAGCGTGATTAAGGTATAATAGGAAATCGGCAGTTAGTCACGTATATATAGTGTAAAAGGAGGACATACATGAGAGGTATACATAGCGTAGTCGACGATCTTCGAAGGGACGTTTTCACCGAAGTCGCTAGGCTCGCCTATGAGGGCGGCGATTACAAGAAGATAGACGCACTGCCCTATAAAATCATACCCGGAGAAGTCGCTCAGTACCGTCACGACGTCTTTCTGGAACGCGCCATAGTCACTGAAAGGCTGCGTCTCGCCTGCGGTCTGCCTCTGCGCACCGCCTCCGAACAGCACCTGGCCAGCGACGGCATAGAAGAGGCCGCCCTGCCCGAGAAGTACTATGAGCCCCCGCTCATAAATATAATCCCCTTCGCCTGCAACGCCTGCCCGCCGAAGGAGATCCGCATCTCCTCCAACTGCCAGGGCTGCCTGTCGCACCCCTGCATGAACGTCTGTCCCAAGAACGCCATCTCCGTCGGACGTGACGGCAAGAGCGTTATCGACCAGGAGAAGTGCGTCAAGTGCGGCCGCTGCCTGAACCAGTGCCCGTACAACGCCATCAGCCGTCTGGAGCGCCCCTGCGCCCGCGCCTGCGGCATGGACGCCATCGGCTCCGATGAGCTCGGCCGCGCCAAGATAGACTACGACAAGTGCGTGTCCTGCGGCCAGTGCCTCGTCAACTGCCCCTTCTCCGCGATTGCGGACAAGAGCCAGATTTTCCAGCTGATACAGGCCATACTCAAGGGCGACAAGGTCATCGCCTGCGTCGCTCCGGCTTTCGTCGGCCAGTTCGGCAAGGACGCCACGCCCGCCAAACTGCGCAAGGCCATGCGCATACTTGGTTTCGCCGACACGGTCGAAGTCGCCATCGGCGCCGACATGTGTACGGTTGAGGAAGCGCACGACTTCCTCGACAACGTCCCCGAGAGGCTGGACTTCATGGGCACAAGCTGCTGCCCGGCCTGGAGCGTCATGGCCAAGAAGCTCTTCCCAGAGTTCAAGGAGAACATCTCCATGGCCCTTACGCCAATGGTTCTCACCGCCCGCCTCGTCAAACGCGACAACCCCGACGCGCGCATAGTCTTCATCGGCCCCTGCGCGGCCAAGAAGCTCGAAGCCAGCCGGCGCAGCGTGCGCTCCGACGTAGACTTCGTGCTGACCTTCGAGGAGCTGCAGGGCATGTTCTGCGCAAAAGACATAGATTTTTCCAACATCGTACCCGACGAGTGCGACAAGGAGTTTGATAACGGCACCGGTTCCGGCCGCGGCTTCGCCGTGAGCGGCGGCGTCGCCCAGGCTGTGGCCGACGTCATCGCGCGGCTTGATCCCGGCCGCCATGTGGACGTTGAATACGCCGACGGCTTGCGCGAGTGCCGCAAGATGCTCACGCTCGCCAAAGCCGGCAAGCGCAACGGCTACCTGCTCGAGGGCATGGCGTGTCCCGGCGGCTGTGTCGCGGGCGCGGGCACGATAACGCCCGTCATGAACGCGGCCAACAACGTCAGGGCATACAAAGCCCAGGCCGGCAAACAGAACTCACTGGACAGCAAGTTTGTCGACCGCCTGGAGGAGGTAGAAGAAAGGTAATGTCCCACTCAAACAGCACCGTCCGCTGGATAGCCCGCACGGCGATGGGCATCGCGCTCATCATCGTGTCCCAGCTTCTGGGCAAGGTCTTTCCGGCCGGAGCGGTAATCACCGGTCCGTTCTCCGTCAACCAGCTTGTGACCGGCTCCCTTGTCAACTGCGTGCTCTTCGTCTTCACGGCGATTAGCGGCATGTGGTCCGGCGTGGCCATCGGCATAGTTTCGGCCATGCTCGCCCAGTTCATCGGCATAGGCCCCGCCGTTGCGGCCGTGTCTCCCGTCGTAGCGCTCGGCAACGCCGTGCTCTGCGTCGTCTACTGGCTCGCAAACGGCAGGAACACCGTCTCCGGAAGCCGCGCGTGGATTGCCATGGTCCTCGCCGCCGTTATCAAGTGCGCTTTTCTGTGGATTGCTGTCCCGGCGCTGCTCGGCGTCCTCACGGGCGTACAGCCGCAGCAAGTGCAGATGCTCAGCATCATGTTCTCCTGGCCCCAGGGCTGTACTGCCCTGATAGGAGGTACTCTCGCCAGCCTGATAATCCCCCGGCTGTACAGGGCGAAGTGAAGCGCGCGTGGTTTTGCGCCGCCGTACTGGGAGCGGCGATGTTCGCCACCGGTATGTGCCTGCGCGGCTCGCCGGAGCTGGGCATACCGCTCGCCGGCGTGGGCGCGGTGCTCGTCGTCGCCGCACTGGTCGAGCTGCTGCTGCGCAAAAGGCGGTTTCACTGCCCGAACTGCGGCGCAGTCATCAACACCGGCCCGTATGCGGACAACCTCGCCGAGCTGAGCCGCACCGGCACGCTGAAGTGCCCCTACTGCGGAGCCATAATTGAGACCCGCAAATGAACCGTTTATAGCACACCGCCCCGGGCGCAAAACCCGGGGCGACACTTTGCCCGTTTCACGCGGGTATTTTTCAGGGGTGAACGCTTTGAAAAACGCGCGCGCCGAATCTTTTTGGTTCGCATCGCTGCTCACACTCACCGGCGGCTTTCTGGACGCCTACACTTTCTGCTGCCGGGACGGTGTCTTCTCCAACGCGCAGACGGGAAATATAGTCCAGGTCGGCATAGCCCTCTCCAGGGGTGATCTGCACGGCATCGTGAGATACTTTATACCCATCGTCGCCTTCACCTGCGGCGTACTTCTGGCCATGTACATACGCGACCGCAGCCGCGGCCCGATAGAGCTCTGGCAGCGCCGGATACTGCTCATGGAGATAGCCGTCGCCGCCGCGGTGAGCTTTATACCCTCCGGGCACATGCTGAACATAGCCGCCAATGTCATGATATCCTTCCTCTGCGCGCTGCAATACGAAGCTTTCCGCAAAGTGAGCGGCAAGGCCTTTGCCTCGACCATGTGCACCGGCAACCTGCGCAGCGGTTCGGAGTGCTTGTACCAGGCCATCGCCGGCGGCGACCGCGCCAAACGGCGCGACGCGGCCCACTATTTCGGCATTATCCACGTCTTTATCGCTGGCGCGGCCATAGGCGTACTTGTGACGAACCTGCTCAGCGAGGCGGCGGTCTTTGCCGCGGTGCTGCCGCTGGCAGTTGCGTTTGTGTGTCTCAGGTGATAAACTTTAGAAAACTCTCCCCGGAGGTATACTGATGAATTTTGACGTACTGCTTTGGGACATAGACGGCACCCTGCTGGACTTCCTGGCTGCGGAGAAGGCCGCTATCAAATCCCTGTTTGCACACTTCGGCCTCGGCGAATGTTCGGACGAGATGGTTGAGCGCTACTCGGCCATAAACAAGCGCTGTTGGGAGGCGCTCGAGCGCGGCGAGATAGAGAAGTCTGCCATGCTCGTGCGGCGCTTTGAGGAGTTCTTCGCCTCTGAGGGCATAGACACCACCGTCGCCCGGGAATTCAACGACCTGTACCAGGTGCGCCTCGGCGACACCGTAGTGTTCTGTGACAACAGCTACGAGCTCGTCTCCGGCCTGCGCGGCAGGGTGCGCCAGTACGCCGTCTCCAACGGCACCATAGTCGCTCAGGAGCGCAAACTCAGGCGCTCCGGTCTGGACAAGCTCTTCGACGGAGTTTTTCTGTCCGAACAGTTGGGCTGGGAAAAGCCCGCGCGCGAGTTCTTTGACGCCGTCTTCGCAGGCATCGGCCCGGTGGAATCTGACCGCTGCCTCATCATCGGCGACTCGCTCACCAGCGATATAGCCGGCGGCGAAAACGCCGGGATCAAGACCTGCTGGTATAACCCCCACGCTCTTCCCAACCGCACCGGCGCAAGAGTTGACTTTGAGCTTCGCAATCTACAGGATCTGCTCGAAATCCTGTGATTTTCTGGAATTAATTTTCCTTATTTACCAGGCTCTCTCCAAAATATTGCATGAAATGTGAACAAACATAGCGTCAAATGTTAATATTAGCGCTCTCCTCTTGACAGTGCTAATTTTCGCGGTATAATAAAGCTGAACTTAAGAGAGGGGCAGATGAGAAGTCCCCCGCGAGAGTTCGGAAACAAGTTTCAATCATGCACCGGGCTGAGCCCGGCGGCAACAGCATTGCAATATTGAATGGAGGAATGACTTATGTTGCCGAGCATTTTTGGTGAGAATCTTTTTGATGATTTCTTTGATGACTTTGACGAGTTTGACCGCCGCATGGACCGTTACTTCAACGGACGTCACGGTTTGAACCGCGAGCTGTACGGCAAGAAGGCGCGCAACATGATGAAGACCGATGTGCGCGAGACAGACGACACCTATGAGCTGGACATCGACCTGCCGGGCTTTGCCAAGGATGAGATCAACGTCAAGGCCGAAAACGGCTATCTGACTATCAGTGCCGCCAAGGGCCTCGACAAAGACGACAAGGACAAGAAGGGCAATTACATCAGGCGCGAGCGCTACGCCGGCGCTATGCAGCGCAGCTTCTACGTGGGCGACATTCCGACCGGTGACATAAAGGCCAAGTACGAGGACGGCATTCTGAAGCTATCCGTTCCTAAGGCTGATGTCAAGAAGCTGGAAGCCCACAACGTCATTTCCATCGAATAACAAGCAGCAAATAAATTAGGCCCCGGAAAATCCGGGGCCTAATTTTTTATATTGTTGTTTTACTCCTCAGTCTTGTCGGCGGCGTCCGCATCAGAGGTTTCAGCCGGGGTTTCGTCGGTAATTTCAACCTCTATGTCGCTCTCGCCTTCGGCATTCTCTTCAGCCTGGGAGACCACCATGCCGAAGTCTGCCTCTTCAGCCTCGCTCTCGAACACGCTTTTGAGCTCGCGCATCTCGGTCTCCATGCGCTCGATGGCAGCGTTGGCGAGCATGACCTGATCGAAGAGACGGACGTAGAGGTCCTCGACGGCGCGCTTGTCCACGCTCTCGAAGTACATGCGGCCTATCTCGGCGTAAGCCTTCTCGCGCTCGTCGCGCTTTCCGGCGAGGTCGAGCTTGAGCTTGGCGATACCCGCGGCGGCCCTGGCCTTCTCGCCGGCTCCACCGGCCAGCTCACGTGCCTTTTCACCAGCGTTGCCTGCCAAATCCCGGGCGATGTTTGCGGCGCTGCCCGCCGCGGCTTTGAGCGAATTGAGAAGTTCGCTGTAGTCAGACATTTTTATTTTCCTCCTGATTGTTGAATTGGATGTCGGTTGTTTGCTCTTCGGAATCCTCCGGATTGGTTTCTGCGGTATCCGCGCCGGTGCTGTCGGACACAGCCGCGGCTTCGCCGCTGTCGCCTGTGCTCTCAGCCTCCTCTGCTTCAGAGGATGCAGCCTCTTCCGCTGCGGCCTGGACGGATACAAACGTGGGTTTGTGTGTACGTTTTATATTAACGAGCAGTACCACAAGCGCTATCACCGCGCTGCACGCGGCGACAAGCTGGCTGGTGCGGATATTGGTCCCCGGGATATAGAGGCTGTCGGTGCGCAGGCCCTCGACCATTGCGCGCCCCGTACCGTACCAGAAGACGTAGAAGAGGAATATCTGCCCGTCATATTTGCGATGGTCTTTTTGATACCAGTACCTATCTATTATAATAAATCCAATCAGGTTCCACAAGCTCTCGTAGAGGAATGTGGGGTGTACATACACCGTCTCCTCCCCGGGACGGGTAAGTCCCATACGGCAGAATATGTCTGTCTCATATCCGAAGGCCTCGCGGTTGACGAAGTTCGCCCAGCGGCCGATGACCTGGCCGAGTATGAGCGCCGAGCCGCCCACGTCCAGCGTGGCGCCGAAGGGTATCTTCTTGCACTTGGACCAGACGACAACAGTTATGGCGCCCGCGATTGTGCCGCCGTACATGGCTATGCCGCCTTCCCATATGTAGAGGATGGAAATGAGGTCGTCCTTGAAGCGGTCCCACTCGCTTATGACGTAGTAGATACGGCAGCCCACTATGGCTATCGGCAGCACCCAGAGCACCAGCGAGAAGATGTCGTCGCTCTTTATTCCCACGCGCGGCGCGCGCTTAGAGGCGTAGAACACTGCGGCCAGGAAGGCTATGGCCATCACTATGCCATATAGGTAGATGGTGAACTCGTGATCGAAGAGCGTAAAGCTGAAGCTCGCCGGAAAGTTCAGGGTGAGGTTGCCAAGCATGGGAAAGCTGATTGCGGCGTCGCGCATCATGGTTGGCATTGGTATCAGATCCTTTCATCGCCGGGGACTTTATACGTCCCCGGCCTTTTTATCACTTGGGCATTATGAGCGAGAGCGTCAGGCGCTCCGGAGCGAGATACTCGCGTATAAAGGCGTTGATCTCATCTATGGTCACTGCCGGCAGCAAATCGAAACCCTCGTAAAAGCCGTAGCCACCGAAGCGGCAGCTAGCCAGCGAGGCACAGATGCTGCCCGGGGAATTGAGCGCCCGCAGGCTCACCCCGTACTCGGCGCGGCGGGCGCGCTCGAAGGCGGCGGGGTCCACGCCCTTTTTCGCCGCGGCGTTCAAGGTCTCGCACAGCCGCTCGAAAACCTGTTCCGGCTGCGCGCTGGACCCGCCGCACTCGAAGAGCAGCGTACCGGCCAAACGGCTCACATCGCGGAAGAAGTCACCGCGCAGCAGCCCCTCAGCGTAGAGCGAGGTGTAAAACTCGCTGCTCTGGCCCAACAGGCAGCGCGCTGCGAGCTCTCCCACTGTCGTCAGCCTGAGCGCCTCATCGCCGTCAGGCATCGCCGTGTTGAGCTTGGCCGCCGCTATGAACATCGGGTCGGAGACGTCCATGTACGACACGGCTTTTTTCTCTATAGGCTCAAGCCCTTCACGCTCGCCGTAGTCGGGCACCGCCGGGTTCACGTACTCCCTGACGGTCAGGCGTTCGGCCATTTCTGCCACGTGCTCGGGGTCCACGTCTCCGACGACGCAGAGCGCCATGTTGGCCGGGACGTAGAAAGCTTTGTGGCAGTCGTAAAGCGTCTGCGGCGTGATTCCGGCTATGCTCTCCACCGTACCGGCCACGCTCTCGCGCACCGGATGGTGGTCGAAGAGCGCGCCCATCGTGGCGTTGTAGAGCACGAAAGACGGGTCGTCCTCGGTCATGAGTATCTCCTGGCCAATGATGCCCTGTTCCTTGGCCACGCTCTCTTCGGTGAAGTGGGGCGTAGTGACGAGCCGGAGCAGCAGTTCGAGGTTCTCGTCGAAGAGCTCGTCGCATTCGAAGTAATAGGCGGTCATATCGCCGCCGGTGTAGGCGTTGGCCTCGGCGCCACGCTCGGAGAAGATGTTCAGCGCGTTGCCCTCGGGCAGGTCGAACATTTTGTGCTCCAAAAAGTGCGCCACACCGGCCGGGGTCTCCACAAGTCTGCCGTCAAGGGTGAAGTTGCGCATGGCCCCGCCGTAGTTCACGGCGGCAAACGCCGTCTTCTTCTGGAAGCCGGGCCGGGGCACGACGTAAATGGAAAGGCCGTTGTCCAGCTTGCCAGACCAGAGCGTGTCGCCCACACCCGGGTATTCGCGCGAGTGCATTGTCATTCCACGCTCGCCTCCTCGTCTTCACCGCTCAGGAAGTATATTGCGTCGCAGTCCGTCCCGGCAGCTATCTCGGCTATCTCACCGGCTGTCACGCCCTCGCAGGCCGCAGCCAGCTCTTCGGGGGAAATCTCCGCGCCGATGATGTTCATCTTGAGATAGTGCATCATGAGCTCCACCGGGTCGTCTACAACCAGCCTCAGCGCCTGCGAGCAGTAGCGGCGGGCGGCAGAGAGCTCGTCATCGCTTATTTCTCCGCGCTTTATCTTGTCCAGCTCAGCGCATATGCCCTCGACGGCGACGTCGTAATTGGCCTTGTCTATGCCGCTGTGGACATAGAGCAGGCCCTTTACATCGTCTATGCCGCTGCTCGCATAGTAGCACAGCGAGCGAGCCTCGCGCATTTCGCGGAAGAGCTTGCTTGAAGCGGTGCCGCCGTAGACGGCGTTGAACACGCGCATGGCCGCGAAGTCGGGTTCCTCCATGCAGTCACCGAGCCTCCAGCCCATTACGAGCTTGCCCTGGCCCACATCCATCGTCTCAAAGAAGCGGCGGGGCTTGTCCTCAATCGCGTTCATGCGCACGTCGGTGCCGATATCGAAGTCCAGCTCCCCGCGCGGCAGAGCGCTCAGCGCGGGCAGCACGGCCTCGCGCACGGTATTAAAGTCCTCAGCGCCGCAGTAAAACACCTCCACCGGGCTCGTGGCGAGCAGTTCGCGGTAGCGCCGGGTGAGCCGGGTGTAGTGTATACTCTCGGCCTCATCCGGGTCGGAGAGTATACTCGCGCTGTAGTCCTCATAGGAGCACATGAGCTCTATGAGCCGCTGGAAGGCGTAAGTTATGCGGTCGTTCTTACTTGCGCGTATGCGCTCGGCGAGCTTGGAGCGCTCGCTGTTGACATAGTCAGGGAGCAGCAGCCCGCCGCGCGTGTTGGGCGCCAGCAGCAGCTCGCCCAACAGCTTCGACACGTCCGCGAGCTCGCTTCGTCCTCCCGGCAGGAACCTCCCCTCCGGGAAAGCCGAGTAAAATCCCATGGCCTTCACTTCGCCCACGCCCAGGGTTATGGGCACAGCCGTAGCGCCGTAGAGCTCTTCGAGGTAAGTCATTATGCCGGACATGTCCGGATGGCTGACCGTACCGCGCCGGAGCACCGAGGGTATGAGGGCGTCCAGATAGGCGTGTTCGTGGTCGAGCTGGCTCAACAGCGTAACGCACATGGCCGCGCTCTTGAACTTGTCCGTGTACAGCGCGCTCAAAAACACGCCTGGCATTATCTCTTCACGGCGGTATTCCATTCGTTTCGCCTCACAGTCCAGCCGGATTTGATTCTTATACATTTAAGCATTATAGCAGATACTTCTTGTTTTAGCTACAGTTAAAGCTCTTGCCCCGGTAAAATCTTTGTGAACTTTCCATCTACTCCCCCGGCCTCTACAAAGCGCAGCGCAGTGCGGTAAAACCAACCCGCGGAGCCGGTGTACCAGCTCCAGCCCGCCTCACCCTGGCGCGACGGGTTCGAGTAGACGTCGGCGGCCAGCACAAAGGGCTCTGCCCCGTAGTTTTCACCCCGGTGTAGCAATGCGAGCAGGATTTCCCGCCCCTCGTCTTTGAGCCCGCTCTCGAGGCAGGCCAGAGCCAACCAGATGGCCCCGTGGGTGTACTGGCCCCCATTTTCGCGGAAGCCCGGTCCGTATGAGTTCACGTACCCCGCATAGCGCGTGCCATCGCCGAACGGCGGCGTAAAGAGCTCCGTGACAGCGTGTTCCCTGTCAAAGAGCCGCTCAACGGCAGATTTCAGCGCAGTGCGCACTCTCTCCCTATCGCAGCCGGCGAAGGCGGCCCAGGCCTGGGCAATGGCGTCTATCTGGCAGCCTCCACTCTCTTTTGAGCCGAGCGGCGCGCCGTCGTCGAAGTAGCCGCGCCGGTACCACTCACCGTCCCAGGCGCGCTCCACGCCCTTCACACAGCGGCGCACAGCGCTCATGAGCGCGGCCGCGCCCGGGGTGTCGCCTCTGGCTTCGAGCAGTGCGGCAAAACGGCCCGCCGTGTGCGCGAAGAATTCGCTCAGCCACACGCTCTCGCCCTTACCTTCACTGCCCACGGCGTCAAAGCCGTCGCACCAGTCGCCCGTGCCCATGAGCAGCAGCCCATGCGGTCCAAAGCCGCGACGGAGCACGCATCCCAGCGCCGAGGCCGCGTGGGCAAGCACGCTTTCGCTCTGGCCGTAGCCCTCGGCGCTCTCATAGCGGGAGTCCTCACCCGGCGCGAGAGGCGCGCTGACTATGCCCGCCACTTTCTGATCCAATATTCCACCGTCGCCCGTGGCGTCCATGTATTCGCACACGGCCCAGGGCAGCCATATGAGGTCGTCAGATATGCGCGTGCGCACGCCCTTGTCCGGGCGGCCCCTGTGCCACCAGTGCATGACATCTCCCTCCGCGTATTGGTGCGCGCAGGCGTCGATTATGCGCTCGCGCGCAAGCGAGGGCTCTGTGGCGAGCAGGTTCACCGCGTCCTGGAGTTGGTCGCGGAAACCAAAGGCTCCACCGCTCTGGTAGAGCGACGCGCGGGCCAGCATGCGCCCGACATAGCTCTGATATACCGCCCAGCCGTTCACATACGCATCCAGTTCCGGATAGGGCGTGCTCACGCGCACGCGGGTACAGAAGCTGTCGAAGTGCGCCCTCACCCGGTCCAGCTCACGTTTGGCCGTCTCCGGCCGGGCAAGTTCGCGCAGAGTGTCCGCGTCACAGGCGCCGCAGGCTATGACCAGGCATTCGCTCTCCGGCAGCACAACCCCGAAGCAGGGCATGAGCCCGGCCCCGGTCTCGCCCCCCGGTTTTCCGGACGACCAGGCCGCCTCGTCGCAGGTGTAGGCCAACGCTTCACAGGAAAAGGCGGCGGCAAACTCCATGCCGCTGCGCACGTTCCCGGCGCAGAGCAGGCCGGATTCTGACTTCGTGACCACAAAGCAGGCGTCACGCTCTTCAGAGGCCAAGGTCAGGGCCGTGTGCCAGCGCACTTCACCCGGGGCTTTATCTACAATGAGCACCCGGGCGGCTGCATCCAAAGGTACAAAAGCCGTGACGCTCGCGCCGAGCTTTTCCCACCTGGCCCAGCCCCGGCCATAAGTTACGCGGCACTCTACGCCGTCTTCGGCGGCGAAGAGGCTGTGCCCATTGCATTCCAATGTCTCCGGCCCGGAGGACGCGCGCTCGTCGCAGACCCAGGCGTTTATGCGCCGTTCACGCGCGTTGTCGGTCCACATGCCGCCCAGGCCGCAATCGGCGGCCAAGTATCCGAACTTTCCGTTCGACATGGGCAGCGTCCAGGCTCTCTCGGGCAGCGCGCCGCGCACGGTAAAGCTAAATTCGCCCTCACGCTGTGCAACATCAACCCGGCCGCCGCGCCTCGGCCTTGCAAGCGGCCCGGCAGCGGCGAAGTCCGGGAAACGCCGGGCCTCCATTTTGCCGTCCTCGTCCAGTTTTACGGCCGCGCTGAGTTCAACTGCCCCGGAGGCGTCCGAGGCCACGCAGTGTATGCCGGCGCGCTCGCCGAGCAGTGCGTCCAGACCGCGGTCCGACAGCGCGCGCCTCACTGTGGCGGCGGCCTTTTGGTGGTAGTCTGCCGCGTCATCGGTGATGAACGCCAAATCTGCCCTCACGCCGCACATGCGCAGCAGCGCGTGCCGCGCGGCTATGGACGCGATTTTATCCTCGCTGCCGGGCTTTGCCCCGGACACAGCTATCGGGTAGTCGCCGGAGATGCCCGAGGCCCAGAGTTCTTCCAGCCTGGCCCCGCCTCCGTCGGCGCGAGCAAAGAGCAGCCTGCCCGCCAGTTCCGGCAGCACGGCCAGTTCTTTTGCGTCCAGGCCGTACACGGCCCCCAGCGCCGAAGTGAGGTCTGCTATCTGTCCCGCGCCGCAGCGCAAGGCGCGCTGCGCCGCCTCGAGCGCAAGCTTGCGCTCCGCTCCGAAGGCCACCGCAAACCTGCAGGTACAGCTCTCGCCCGCGGCGAGTTTTACCGCCGCCCTGGCCGTCACATGCGGATGTGAGAGCCAGCCGAGCTCTTCCCCGGTGGCGTTCGCGCGCACTTCTACCGGCGCATCCGAGGCGACACACAGCCAGCAGCCCGGCGCGTCCTGCCTCGGCAGCCGCCGTATGAGCAGCGCGCTGCCCTCAAGCCCGGCGCACATGCCCAGACGCCAATAGGCCGGATGCGCCGCATAGTCCCCGGCCTTTGCCAGCGTGGGCTCGAACTCTATGACCAGTTCGCCCGCAATTTCCCGGCGGGCCGTGAGCTCCACTATGCGCACTTCGGAGGTATCCCGCGCCGAGACGCCAGAGGTCACGGCGCAGTCAAAGTCCGCTCCCCTGCCCTCAAAGCGCAGCAGGCCGCCCTGTAATCGGTAGGTGAAATCAAGTTTGCCCTCGCCGCCGGGCAGCGGCAGCAGGTCGCAACCGCCGCCTTGGCACTCAAGACGCACGGCAAAACCCGCCGGGCCGTGGATGGCATTGTCGAAGCCGCGGTATATGCTCACCGCCCCCGCCGAGGCCCGCGAGAGGCCCGTCGACGTCATAAGCAGGCTGTAAACGCCATTGGAGAGCGCAAACACTCTCGGCGTGCTGTTGGGATGGCACTCACCGGCGTCGGAGGCCACGGCGCCGCGGCGCTCGCTGGCCCGCTCCGGCCGCTCTATGGCGCGGCGGCGCAGCGTCGGCGTGCCCTCCGGCGCGCGCTCGCCCAGCAGAGGGGCAAAGGCCGCCATAGCCGGGTCGCTCATAAAGCGCCGCCGCATCACGCCACCGTCCAGGCAGTTGGCCGCAGAAATAAGGCTCATGCCCAGATGGTGCGCCATCACGCAACGCACAACCTCGCCGCCCGGCGAAGCGCAGCGCCTGGGCGTAAAGTCTATGGACTCCCAGAGCCCGTATCTCCCGCCGGAATCGCGTCCGGCAAAGCGGCGCAGGTTGTTCGCAGCGGCGTTCGGCGCAACGCACAGCGCCAGATATGCCGCATACGGGGCGCAGACGGTGTCCTCGTCCATGCCGCGCTGCAATGCCAGGGCCGCGCATCCGTTGGCTTTGTATCTATATGATAGCGTGGCGTCAAGCGCAAAATAGGCGCTCTCGCTCTGGCCCCAGGGCGCCACGTGCGGGATACATTTGCGCTGCACATAGAGGCAGAACCGCGCGCTCTCCCAGAGCAGAGAGCCGCGCATGAGCGGAAGGTACAGTTCCGGCATCAGGTACTCGAACATGGTGCCCGTCCAGCTCGCCAGACCGCGGTAACCGTCCCGGCCCACGAGCGCACGCGAAAGCGCGCGCCAGTGCCTGGCCGGCACGCAGCCGCTGGCCACGGCGTAATAGCCCGTCAGCCTCGCCTCGCTCGCCAACAGATCGTAGCAGCCCTCACCGAGCTTGCCGGCCGAGGCGTCGAATCCAATGCGGAAGAGCCTGCGGTCGCTGTCGTAGAGTGCGGTAAAGTCCATGCCCCGCGCCAGAGCCGAAGCCCGCCCGGCCAGGTCGTTGTGGCCATATTCGCGCGCCCCGGCGGCGAGCACTACCAGGCTCGCGGCCAGGTTGCCGCTGTCCACTGTGGAGACATATTGCGGCACAAGCGGAGAGAGAGTGCGCGTGTCGTACCAGTTGTAGAGGTGGCCGCGCCACTTCGGCAGGGCCTCGCAGGTGGAGAGCATGCCGCTTATTATCTCAAAAGCGCGCTCACGCCCGGCAAGCCCCAAATCTGCGGCGGCCAGCGCGCTCACCAGCGCCAGGCCGATATTCGTCGGCGAGGTGCGCTCCGCGACGCCCACGGGCGGCTGCTCCTGGAAGTTGTCCGGAGGCAGATAGCCGCGCTCCGGCGTACACATATCGTCAAAATACTGCCATATCTTCGCACATTCCCCCAGCAGGAAGTCCCGGTTTTCCTCGCTGAGCACAGCCCTGCTGGTCAGTCCCGTCCCCAGCGCCGCGGTAAAGGGCAGGCCGCACAGCCAGACTATACCGAGCGTCTTGCCAAAGGGTTCGGGGGAAAATATGAGCAGCGCGGCCCCGAGCGTAATCTGCATCCAGGCCGAGACGAGCAGGGCCTTCAGTGAACCCGAGCCGGTCTGCGCCGAGGTGTTCCACTGCAAGCAGCGCCTGTGCGAGCAGAGCGCACGCCAGAGCCCTGCGCACGCCGCCGAGAGGTTTATCCAGGTCTCCCAGGGCAGGAACAGCAGCTTGAGCACCACCTGTCCTGCACGCAGCGCGGCGCCGTAGAGTGCGCCGCCCGGGTGCTTTTCACGCCCGGAGCGCCGTGTGAGCGTACGCCAAAGCGAGCTCACGAGGCCGGAACAGAGGCTAAGGAGCGCAACAATCGCCGCCGGGAGCAGCCCCGCACGCGGGAGCAGTGCGGCGAGCGCAATCGCAACGCACGCCGCCGGAGCGGCCAGGCTGCGCCGCGCGCTGTCTATGAGCTTGAGCTTGTCCGCGCGCGCAAGGCGCCCGCGCAGCTTGGCCAGCACAGCGAGGTTCTGCCAATCGCCGCGGACCCAGCGGTGCTGGCGTTTAAAATAGGCAAACGGCGTCGATGGAAAACCGTCAGTGAGCTCGGTGTCGCTCATATAGCCGCCGTGCAGCAGTGCGCCCTCTATGGCGTCGTGCGAGAGTATCAGCCCTTCGGGCAAGTCAGAGCAGCACTCAAGCAGCGCCGCTATATCTATAATACCTTTTCCGGCGAAGCCGCCGCAGCCCGTCAGGTCCATCCAGACCTCGCCGCAGGCAGAGCCGTAGGCGTCCATACCGCCCGGACCCGCCGCCACGCGGGAAAAGTGCGTGCTCTCGCTCGCGGCGAGCTCCACGCTCACGCGCGGGTGTATGATACCACGCCCCTCCGTGACACGCCTCAGGCTGGGCTCGACCCTGGCGCGGTTGAGCGGGTGCGCCATCGCGCCAATGAGCTCGCGCGCCGCGCCGGGCAGGAGCGTGGTGTCCGCATCCAGGGCGAGAATGTACTTCGTACCCTCCAGGGCGCTCAAATCCCCTGAGCGGCACTCGAGCTCGCTGTAGTGCCCGGAGCACAGCGCGGCCAGCGCCATCAGCGCCCCGCGCTTGCGCTCATGCGGGGTCCAGATGCCGTCGCGCTTGTTCTCACGCCTCGGCCTTGTAAAGAGGTAGAACCCGCCGCCGTATTTTTCATTGAGCCCATCCACGGCGCGCTGGGCCTGGGCAACGGCGGCCGCGTCCGCGTCCGTATGCTCACTCCCGGCTTCCACCAGGTCGCACAGCAGGGCAAAGCTCAGGTTTTTCCCACAGTCGCGCGCGGCAAAGCTGAAGGTTTCAAGCCTGCGCGCAAGCTTTTCCCCATCCTTCGGCGAGGCGAGCACCGCAGACACCGCCAGCACTGTGCGCGCACTCTCCGGCACTCCCTGTGCCAGTTCCATGCGCGGCAGGAGCCGCGCCGGAAGTTTGCGCAGCAAGATGGCGTCTATGGCGTTCTTTATGAGTTCCGAGGCCGGCAGCAGCGTCAAGAGCGCCGTCCAGACGCCGCCCGAGATATACCCCAGCGCAACGCCCAGCGCCGCCGACAGCACAGCCACCGCCAGGGCATAGAGCGCGCCGGACGAAGTGTGCCCAGGTCTGCCCAGGGGCTCTACAAATATCCACCAGCCCACGTGGGAGCGGCGCTCATCGCCCTCGTGTGCGCGCGCGAGTTCGAGGGCCCTCCTGGCGCAGTCGAGCTCGCTCATGCCCTCGCGCCGGGCCAGGCGCGCGTTGCGCCGCCTATAGAGCGCGCGGCTGCGCTCGTCCATGTCCGCATACGCTCCGGCCGGGTCGAGCTCAAAAGTGCGAGACACCAGATCCGCGCCCTCGATGAACCGGGTCATGTCTGCCGTTGCAAAATGCCGCAGCGAGCTTATGGCAGCAGAGACTATCCCCTCGCTCGGCGAGCCGGAGAGAGTTTCGCCGGCTATGATCTCCACAAGCCCCGCCTTGATGGCGGCCGGGAGCAGTTCCAGTTCCCGCATGGTCAGCGGCGTCACGCTCTGATAGCCCTCAAAGTACGCCGAGGCCTCGTTCTCATCCACGTCCCCACCCAGCCTGGCAACCAGCTCTCTCGCCGCCTCGCATACCAGGGCGTCGCGCCCGCCCGCGCGCAGCTGCTCGCGCAGGGAGAAGTCCATGGCCGCACAGCGCGCCTCGCGCTCTACTAGATAGCGGTTGTCGCAGATCCAGCGCCAGGCGCCTTCATCGCTCTCCTCGCGGGCCGCCAGGACGCGCTCCATCTCCCGGAGTATGCGCCGCGCCTCTCTCCTGGCCGGGAAACTCCCGCAGCTCTGCGAGCGCCGGGCTATTTGTTCACCATATTCTGACAGGATATTTTCGCTGGCTTTATCCAAATCTTTGCTCTTCAAACGGGTATACCCCCTCAATTTGCACTGAACGTTATTTTCCCCGTCAGAGCCTTTGCTATTCCGAACGCTGTAAAATAAAAGTTCTTGACAGGCGCATTTTCATCGTGTATAATACACAAGCTCGCAAAATACGTTTGCGAGAGCAGTCTGCCGCGCAGGAGGTCGCCAAGTGAAAAAGGACACCGTATACCTCACCATGCTCCTCGACTACTACGGCGATCTGCTCACGGACAAGCAGCGCGAGTACTTCGACTTGCACTACAACCAGGACTACACTCTCTCCGAGATAGGCGAGATGAACGGCATATCGCGCCAGGGCGTTTGGGAGATTGTCCGTCGCGCCGAGGCGGCCATGCGCGCCATCGACGAGAAGACGGGGCTTGTATCCCGCCGTCGTGAGCGCAGCGAGGCCATGCGGACCATATCCGAGTCCCTCACGCCTCTGCTGGAGAGCTCCGACGCCGAGGTGGCGGCCGCGGCTCGCCGCTCGCTGGACGCGCTCAAGGTCCTGGACAACTGACGGAGGTATAGCATTGGCGTTTGAAAGCCTTTCCGAAAAGCTCTCCGCTACGTTCAAGCGTCTGCGCGGCAAGGGCCGCCTGACCGAGCAGGACGTCACGGAGGCCATGCGCGAGGTGCGCCTGGCGCTTTTGGAGGCCGACGTGAGCTACAAAGTCGTCAAGGACTTTGTCAAGCGCGTCTCCGAGCGAGCCAAAGGCGCGGAGGTACTTGAGAGCCTCACGCCCGCGCAGATGGTCATAAAGATAGTCAACGAGGAGCTCTGCTCGCTCATGGGCAGCGAGAACAAGAAGCTCAACATCTCCTCGAAATCGCCGAGCGTGGTCATGCTCGTGGGCCTTCAGGGCGCGGGCAAGACGACCAACGGCGCCAAGCTCGCCGCGCTCATGAAGTCCCAGGGCAAGCGCCCGCTGCTCGTGGCCTGCGACGTGTACCGTCCGGCCGCCATCAAGCAGCTTGAGACCGTCGGCGCGCAGCTCGACGTGCCTGTGTTCCAGCAGGGCCAGGGTGACCCGGTCGCCATTGCGAAGGCCGGTGTGGAACACGCGAAAAAGTATGGCAACGACCTCGTCTTCTTGGACACCGCAGGCCGTCTGCACATAGATGAAGCGCTCATGGACGAGCTCAAAAACATCAAGGCGGCCACGGAGCCGGCCGAAATCATGCTTGTCGTCGATGCGATGACCGGCCAGGACGCCGTCAACGCAGCGAGTGCCTTCGACGAGGCGCTGGACATCACCGGCGTCATGCTCACAAAGCTCGACGGCGACGCGCGAGGCGGCGCGGCCCTCTCGGTCACGGCCGTCACCGGCAAGCCGATAAAATTCGCCGGCGTGGGCGAGAAGCTCGACCAGATCGAGGCCTTCCACCCCGACCGCATGGCCAGCCGCATACTCGGCATGGGCGACGTGCTCAGCCTCATTGAGAAGGCCGAGCAGCGCCTCGACGAGAAGAAGGCGGCCGAGCTGGCCGAACGCCTCAAGCAGAACAAGTTCACGCTCACGGATTACTACGACCAGCTCCAGCAGCTCAAAGGCATGGGCTCCATGGACGACATTGCCGGTATGCTGGGCATGAATCCGAACCAGCTCAAGGGCGCCAAAGTGGACGAGAAGGCCACGGCCCACATGGAGGCCATCATTCTCGCCATGACGCCAAAGGAGCGCGAAAACCCCAGCATCCTCGGCAACTCGCGCAAAAAGCGCATAGCTGCCGGCAGCGGCACCACCGTCATGGAGGTCAACCGTCTCCTGAAGCAGTACGACATGATGCTGCAGCTCTTCAAGCAGATGAACGGGCCCGGCGGCAAAAAGATGAAGCGCATGGCCAAGCGCGGCGGCTTCCCCGGCCTCGGCGGCATGGGCGGCGGCATGGGCTTCCCGGGCATGTGAGTGGACGCAGAGCAAGCAGCAATTAATAAGCTTGAATCCGTCGCAGACGGCTTCAAATATATGCAGTTAACAACATGGAGGTGAAAAGATAAATGGTTAAGATTCGTCTTCGCAGGATGGGCGCCAAGAAGGCCCCCTTCTACAGGATCGTTGTCGCCGACTCCCGCAGCCCGCGTGACGGCCGTTTCATCGAGGAGATTGGCACTTACGACCCGCTGAGCGAGACCAATTCCCTGAGCGTCGACCTCGAGCGCGCCAAGTATTGGATCTCCAATGGCGCTCAGCCGACCGATACCGTCAGGGCGCTGCTCAAGAAGGCCGAGGCGTGAGCAACGGCGCCTGAATCGGACTTTCTAAGGAGCAATACTTGATGAATGAACTACTGACCTACATCGTTCAGAGCCTCGTCGACAAGCCCGACGAGGTCTCGGTGACCGAGCGCAAAGCCGACGGCGAGACCATCTTTGAGGTCCGCGTCGCCGACGGCGATATGGGCAAGGTCATAGGCCGTCAGGGCCGAATCGTCAAGGAGATTCGCGTTCTCATGAAGGCCGTTGCCCAGAGGAAGGGCAAAAAGGTGTCCGTGGAAATCGTCGACTGACGCACGGGCAGTTTCCTCAAGGGTGCGGGTGGACACACCGCCCGCCCGCACAAGGCTTGACGACACAGACTTACGGCGGGTGTATCCCGCCGTTTTTGGTATGGTGAGAGTATGAAAGAGAGATTTATAGAGGCCGGCGAAATAGTGAACACCCACGGCGTGCGCGGCGAGGTCAAGATCATGCCCTGGACCGACACGCCTGAATTCCTGCGCGCCATAAAGACGCTCTACGTGGACGGGCAGCCGCTGCACGTCACCGCCTCGCGCATACACAAGGGCGCCATCCTGGCCATGCTCGAGGGCGTGGAGGACGTGAACGCCGCCATGCGCTTCAAGGGCAAGCGCGTCTATATAGACCGCAACGACGCCCCGCTTGAGCCCGGCCGTTTCTTCATCCAGGACATAATCGGCGCCGACGTCGTCACCGAGTCCGGTGAGGCTGTCGGAAAGCTCGCCGACGTAATAGACGCCCCCGCCGGGATGATATACATTGTGCGCGGCGAGGCCGAGCACCTCATCCCCGCCGTGGACGAGTTCATACTGAACACGGATGCGGACAACGGCGTCATAACCGTGCGTCTCATAGAGGGTATGTGACATGGCTGCTTACCGCATAGACATCATGACCCTCTTCCCCGACAGCATGCGCGGCGTGCTGGGCGAGAGCATAATAGGGCGCGCCGCCAAAAAGGGCGCCGTGGAGATAAATTGCGTGCAGATCCGCGACTTCACCGCCAACAAGCAGATGCAGGTGGACGACTACCCCTACGGTGGAGGCTGGGGCCTCGTGATGATGGCGCAGCCGCTCAAGAGCTGCCTCGACTATATAAAGGCCCAGGCCGGCGAGCGCAAGACGCGCGTCATCTACATGTCGCCGCAGGGCAAACCCTTCAACCAGGAAGAGGCCAAACGCCTGAGGCGTGACTACGACCACCTCGTGCTCGTCTGCGGCCACTACGAGGGCATAGACGAGCGCTTCATCGAAGAGTGCGTTGACGAGGAGATATCCCTCGGTGACTTCGTGCTCACCGGCGGCGAGATTGCGGCCATGGCCGTGGCAGACTGCGTCTGCCGCATGGTGCCTGGCGTACTGGCCGACGAGGAGTGCTACACCGGCGAGAGCCACTGGGACGGCCTGCTGGAGTACCCGCAGTACACCCGCCCCGAGGTCTGGGAGGGCCGCGCCGTGCCGCCCGAGCTTCTGACCGGCGACCACGAAAAAGTCCGGCACTGGCGGCGCAAAAAGCAGCTTGAGCGCACGCTGGACAAGCGTCCTGACATGTTCGAAAAGCTTGAGCTGACCACAAAGGAGGACAAAAAGCTCGTGGAAGAAATCAGGTATGAGCGCCTTCCGGACAAGCTCAAGCTGCGCTTTGAGCCGCGCCGCGCCGAGGAAAGCGATATGGACGCGCTGCTCGGCATACTAGACGAGGCCAAGAGTTTCCTGCGTGATAGCGGCGTAGACCAGTGGCAGGACGGCTATCCCAACCGCGAAGTTCTCTCCGAAGACATAGCCGCCGGGCGCGGCTGGCTCTTTGAGTGCGAAGGCCGTGTGGCGGGCTATGAGTGCGTGGCCATGACCCCTGAGGAGTGTTACAAGGGCATAGACGGCAAGTGGCTCACCGAGGGCGAAAACTACGCCGTCATACACCGCGCCATGGCAGGGGCAGATTTCCGTGGCTCGCGTCTGGCGAGCGAGATGTTCTCCCTGGCCGAAGAGCTCGCCGCCGGCATGGGCAAGACAAGCGTACGCGTGGACACCCACCGCGGGAACAAGCCCATGAACCGCCTGGCGCAGAAAATGGGCTACACCTACTGCGGCGTTATAGATCTGGGACTGCTCGAACCCAACAGCGACCCGCTGCGCAACGGGTATGAGAAGCTGCTTTGAACACATTTTTATCTCTGACCGGGAGGGATAAGTGATGATAATCGGCATAGACATGGGCGCGTCGGCTGTCAAGCTGGCGGCAATAGAGGGCGGCGAGGTTGTCCTCACGCATTATGAGTCCGGGCGCGGCTGCGACGTGCCCGCGCTGTGCTCACGCCTGGGCCTGGATTTGAAGGCCGCGCAGGCGGTCACGGTCATGGGCCTCTCCGCGAAAAAGGCCGGACTTGAGGACGCGGGCATAGCTCCGATCTACGTCTCGGAGCCCGAGGCCATCGGCCGCGGCGCCATGCGTCTCACGGGCCGGGACAACATAGTCGTCGCCAGCATCGGTACCGGCACGGCCTTCGTACACGCGAAGGGCAACGTCTTCAACCACCTGTGCGGCACAGGCGTGGGCGCGGGCACGCTCAACGGGCTCGCGGAAAAAGTCCTCGGCATCACCGACATGCATGAGTTTGACCGCATGGCCATGGCCGGGAACACCAACCACGTAGACCTGACCATCGGAGACTTCGTAGAGATGCACGGCCAGCTAGCCGCCGATCTCACCGCCTCCAACCTGGCGCGCCACAACGCCGGAGCGAGCGACAGCGACTGGGCGGCGGGCCTCGCCACGCTCGTATTTCAGGTGATTGGCACCATGAGCCTCATCGCCTGCCAGGGCTGCGGTGCGGAGAGCATCGTCATAACCGGAGCCATAGCGGGCTCTGAGCCCTCGCGCGCCAACTTTAGGCGCTTCACCGAGGGCTACGGCATCGACTATATAGTTCCGGAGAGCAGCACCTACGCCACCGCCATAGGCGCGGCGCTCTGCGCCGGGGATACGAAGGGGCGCCAGGCATGAACCTGACCAGCCCATCCGAAATCAAGGCCCTGCTCGAGAGGCACGGTTTCCACTTCTCGAAGGCGCTGGGCCAGAACTTCCTGATAGAACCGAGCGTGCCCCGGCGCATAGCCGAGGCCTCCGGCGCCGATGAAACCGCGCTCGCGCTTGAGGTAGGCCCCGGTGTGGGCTGCCTCACGCGCGAGCTCGCTCTGCGTGCCGGGCAGGTCGTGGCCATAGAGCTCGACAACTCCCTGCGCGGCGTGCTTTCCGAGACGCTGGGCGAATTCGGCAACGTAGAGGTGGTCTGGGGCGACGCGGCAAAACTGGATTTATCCGGCCTCGTGCGTGAGCGCGCCGGCGGCCTGCGCCCCATAGTCTGCGCCAATCTGCCCTACAGCGTCACGACTCCCCTGCTCGCCGCTTTTATAGAGGCCGGTTGCTTTGAGCGCATAACGGTTATGATACAGCGCGAGGTCGCTTTGCGCCTGGCCGCCGCGCCCGGCAGCAAGGACTACGGGGCCTTTGCCGTGTTCGTGAACTGGCACTGCGAGGTGAAAAAGCTCTTCGACGTGCCGCCCGAGTGCTTCATGCCGCGGCCCAAGGTCACCTCGAGCGTCATAGCCCTCACGCCGCGCGCCGAAGCTCCCTGCGCCGTGGAGGACGAAACTCTCATGTTCCGCTGCGTGCGCGCCGCTTTTGCACAGCGCCGCAAGACCCTTTCAAACGCGCTGACAAACGGCCTCAGCGCGTATACGCGCGAGCAGGTGAACGCCGCTCTGGAGCGCGCCGGAATAGATCCGGGCGTGCGCGGTGAGACGTTAGGCTGCGCGGAATTTGCCCGTATCGCGGACGAGTTGCGCCGTACAAATGCATTCTGACGGTAAATGCGGCTTTTTTGCCGCGAAAAACATGAATAATGGCCCGCAAAAAAGCAAAGATTTTGCTTGAAGAACTGTCAAAAAGATGATATACTTTCTGAGGTTGTATGATACGTTTGAATCGTGTCAAACACTTTGCTGGTTAAAAACTTCATATATTCTGAAAGGACGTTGAAGGATGAGCAAAAAGTACGTTTACCTGTTTTCCGAGGGCAACGCCAACATGCGCGAGCTCCTTGGCGGCAAGGGCGCGAACCTGGCCGAGATGACCAATATCGGCATGCCTGTGCCCCAGGGCTTCACCATCAGCACCGAGGCCTGCACCCGCTACTACGAGGACGGCGAGAAGATCGCCCCCGAGATAGAGGCTGAGATTTTTGAGTACCTGACCAAGCTCGAGAACCTGGTCGGCAAGAAGTTCGGCGACAAGGAGAACCCGCTGCTGGTCTCCGTCCGTTCCGGCGCCAGGGCCTCCATGCCCGGCATGATGGACACCATTCTGAACCTTGGCATCAACGACGACGTCGCGGCTACCCTCGCTGCCAAGAGCGGCAACGTCCGCTGGGCTTATGACAGCTACCGCCGCTTCATCATGATGTTCTCCGACGTGGCCATGGGCTACGACCGTCTGAAGTTTGAGGACATCATGGACGAAGTCAAGGCCAGGCGCGGCGTGAACAACGACGCCGGTCTGACCGCTGAGGACATGCAGGAGATCGTCGAGCGCTTCAAGGTGCTCTACAAGGAGCTCGCCGGCGTCGAGTTCCCGACCGACCCGAAGGTACAGCTCATGGCCGCTGTCCGCGCCGTGTTCGGCTCCTGGATGAACGAGCGCGCCATCGCCTACCGCCGCATGAACGACATCCCCAGCTCCTGGGGCACCGCCGTCAACGTCCAGATGATGGTCTTCGGCAACATGGGCGACGACTGCGGCACCGGCGTTGCCTTCTCCCGCGACCCCGCCACCGGCGAGAACAAGCTCTACGGCGAGTTCCTGATGAACGCCCAGGGCGAGGACGTCGTGGCCGGCATCCGCACCCCCCAGACCATCGACCAGCTGCACGAGACCAACCCGGCTGCCTACGACCAGTTCGCCGCCGTGGCCAAGAACCTTGAGAAGCACTACAAGGACATGCAGGACATGGAGTTCACCATCGAGCAGGGCAAGCTCTACATGCTCCAGACCCGCAACGGCAAGCGCACCGCCCAGGCCGCCTTCAAGGTCGCCGTCGATATGGTGAACGAGGGTCTCTGCACCAAGGAAGAGGCCATCCTCAAGATAGACCCCAACTCCATCAACGCCCTTCTGCACCCCCGCTTTGACGAGGCCGCTCTGAAGAACGCCACTCCCGTGGCCGCCGGCCTGCCCGCCAGCCCCGGTGCCGGCTGCGGCGCTGTCTACTTCACCGCCGAGGAAGTCAAGGAGCACGCCAAGAACGGCCCCGTCCTCCTCGTCCGCAACTTCACCAGCCCCGAGGACATCGAGGGTATGGCTGTCGCCCAGGGCATCCTGACCGCCACCGGCGGCCGTACCAGCCACGCGGCCGTTGTCGCCCGCGGCATGGGCGCCTGCTGCGTCGCCGGCTGCGGTGAGCTGCACATCAATGAGGAAGAGAAGTACCTGACCATCGCCGGCGTCCGCGTAAACGAGGGCGAGGTCATGAGCATCGACGGCAACACCGGCAACGTCTATGTCGGCGCCATCCCCACTGTGGACGCCACCATCAGCGGCGACTTCGCCACCGTCATGGGCTGGGCCGACAGCATCCGCGCCCTCAAGGTCCGCACCAACGCCGACACCCCGCGTGACGCCGCCAACGCCGTGCGTCTGGGCGCCGAGGGCATCGGCCTCACCCGTACCGAGCACATGTTCTTCGACGCCGACCGTATCCCGGCCATGCGCGAGATGATTCTCTCCACCGACCTCGAGCACCGCACCGCCGCGCTCGCCAAGCTCCTGCCCATGCAGCGCAGCGACTTCGAGGGCATCTTCAAGGCCATGGAAGGCCGCCCGGTCACCATCCGCCTGCTGGATCCCCCCCTGCACGAGTTCCTGCCCACCGCCGAGGAGGACATCCGCGCCCTCGCCAACGACATGGGCCTCACCTACGAGTACGTCAAGGGCACCATCGAGAGCCTGCACGAGAACAACCCGATGATGGGCTTCCGCGGCTGCCGTCTGCCCGTCAAGTACCCCGAGATCGCCGAGATGCAGACCCGCGCCATCATCGAGGCCGCCATCAATGTCAAGGCCGAGTGCGGCTATGACATCGTGCCCGAGATCATGATCCCGCTGACCTGCGAGTTCAAGGAGCTCAAGTACGTCTCCAACATCGTCAAGGCCACCGCCGAGAAGGTCAAGGAGGAGAAGGGCAGCGACCTCAAGTACCTGGTCGGCACCATGATCGAGATCCCGCGCGCGGCCCTGACCGCCGACGAGATCGCCAAGGAGGCCGAGTTCTTCTCCTTCGGCACCAACGACCTCACCCAGATGACCTTCGGCTTCTCCCGTGACGACGCCGGCAGCTTCCTGCCCAGCTACTACGAGAAGCAGATCTTCGACAACGACCCGTTCGAGCGCCTCGACCAGGTCGGCGTCGGCAAGCTGGTCGACATGGCCTGCAAGCTCGGCCGTTCCACTCGCCCCGACATCCACCTCGGCATCTGCGGCGAGCACGGCGGCGAGCCCAGCAGCGTCGAGTTCTGCCACCGCACCGGCCTCGACTACGTCTCCTGCAGCCCCTTCCGCGTGCCCATCGCCCGCATGGCCGCTGCCCAGGCGCAGATCAAGAATCCCCGCGACTAATTAAGCATTAAAAGGACGGTCCTATGGACCGTCCTTTTTTGCAGCGCGAACTCAAACAGGCTCCGGAACTTGATTCCCGGAGCCTGTTTTGTTTAGCGTACTAGTTGGATAACATGCTGCCATAATGCACAATTACCACGCTATCAAATGTACAAATCTTACAAATTTCTTGACTTTCTCCCGCGCTCACCCTATAATTTAGCTTGTCGCTCACAGTATAAACGGGAGAGAGGTGCAGGTATGAAAAAATTTGCGGGCAATCTGGCCAACGGCGTGCTGATACTTGTCGGGACGGCGCTGAGCGCGTTTTCTATGGGCGTATTTGTGCTGCCGTACGGCATGCTCGTGCCCGGAGTGACCGGGCTCGGACGTCTGGCAGAGATCTGGTTCTCGGCCGATGTGACGCTGGTTGTCGGGGCGTGCAATATATTGCTCCTGCTTTTGAGCCTGGTACTGCTGGGTTGGAGGTTCGCGGCGACAATAGTGCTCGGCTCCATCTGTTTCCCGCTGTTTCTCGGTGTGTTTCAGTCCATCGACGCCCTGCAGAATCTGGTGGAGGATCCCTTATATGCCGCGCTCTGTGCCGGCGCCATTGAGGGCGTGGGTCTGGGCCTGATAATCCGGGCCGGAGGTTCAAGCGGCGGCAGCGACGTCGTGCCCATCATATTAAACCGCAAATTTCACCTGCCCATAGCCCCTGTACTTTACGGCATAGACCTGTTTATCATCGCGCTCCAGCTCCCGTATGCACAGCTCGAGGCTCTGGTGCTCAGCGCCATATATGCCACGCTGTACACGGTGGTCATGAACCGGACCATACTGCTCGGGCGCGGGAACGTGCAGTTTGAAATATTCTCCGAGCACTATGAGGCCATCACGCGCCGCATACTCGAGCTCGACCGCGGCGCAACGCTGCTGCACGGCCGTTCGGGCCTGCTCAGGCGTGAATGCGAAATGGTGCTGGCCGTGGTGCCGATACGCTGCATGAACGAAGTCAAGCGCGCGGTAATCTCTATCGACCCCAGCGCTTTCATAACAGTGAGCTCGGTGCGTGACGTCTCCGGCAGGGGATTCACCCTCAGCGACGACCGTCTGCCCCTGGATTGACTTGCAAATGGTGCGGGTTTCTGCTATTCTCAGGGTATGAAAAGCTCAAGGGAGGCGCAAAGCATGAAGATACTTGTCAGCAACGTTGGCAGCACCTCGCTGAAATTCAAGCTCTACGACATGCCGTCGGAGGCTGTGCTGTGCGAGGCAAAAATTGAGCGCGTGGGCTCCGACCACGACGCCATATACAGCTACAAGGACGCAAACCGGGACGAAAAACGGGAAGGCTGCTCCGTGCCCGGCTATACGGAGGGCATCCGGCTCTTCCTAACGGATATGTCCGGCGTCTGCGGCGAAGGCGAAATAGCCGCCGTGGGCTTCAAAACCGTGCTGGCCAAGGGCTATTACGGCATACACGAGTTGACTGACAAAGTCATTGCCGCCATGCGCGAATACCTGTTCGTCGCCCCGGCGCACAACGGCCCGTATCTCGAGGCCATCGGCTGCTTCCGGGAGATCATGCCGGGCGCGCGGCTCGTGGGCGTGTTTGAAACCGCCTTCCACACCACGATACCTCCGGAGCGCACTCTTTACTCCCTGCCCTACGAGTGGTACGAGCGCTATGGCATCAAACGCATGGGCTATCACGGCGCGTCGCACTCCTATGTCGCGGACACGCTCAAGTCCCGCTATGGCTCCACCGGCCGCAGCGTGTCCTGTCACCTGGGCGGTAGCTGCTCGCTGTGCGCCATAGAGGACGGGCGCAGCGTGGACACGAGCTTCGGCTTCTCGCTGCAGACGGGCGTGATGCACGCCAACCGCGCCGGTGACATAGACTCCTACATAGTCCCCTACCTGCTGAATGAGGGCATTAGCATGGACGAGATTCTGTACGGTCTCTCCAAAAACGGCGGCCTCCTGGGCGTCTCCGGCGTGTCCAACGACCTGCGCATGGTGCTGGCCGCAGCCGATGAGGGCAATGAACGCGCAAAACTGGCCGTGGACATGTTCGTAAACCAGATAGTCAAGTACGCCGGGGCCTTCACCGCCGAATTGGGTGGTCTGGACAATCTGGTGTTCACCGGAGGCATAGGCGAAAACAGCGTCGCCGTCCGCGAACGGGTGTGTTCTGCCCTGTCCTTCTTCGGCCTCGAGCTCGACAGCAGCGCCAACAATGCACCCAACAGCGGCGTGCGCGAGATCTCCAGCCCCAACAGCCGCGTTAGAGCGCTGGTCATCCCGGCCAACGAAGAGCTGGGCATAGCCCGGCGCAGCTATGAACTGATAAGTTGAAGATAAGGCGACACCGCCGGTTCCGATTTTGGAGCCGGCGGTGCTTTTTGCGCGGTAATACGCCGCAAGGGAGTGGGCACAGTTTTCGGCATAAGTCGCAGCCGACGCCGGAAACGGAGCCGAACGGACTTTGCCCCAACGAGAGTCTAACCCCCCAACCGCTTGATTTTTCACACGTTATATGAGAAAATATCCTTCCGGACACTGGAGGTGAGGCGCTTGAAGGAGACGCTCCGGGACATATACGACGCAGTCAACGACTTTTCCAGCGGCATGAGCCGGCGCCGCATCACTACGTATTCCGCGGCCTGCGCCTACTACCTGTTCATGTCACTCATACCGATGATAATGCTCCTCGTCAGCGTTATACAATATACCCCGCTGACAGAGGCCATGATATTGCAGGAAATCAGCGACTACGTCCCCGACCAGCTCTACACTATCATAGAGAGCATAATATCCAGCATATACTCCGGCGGCCGCGTGGCGCTGACTGTCTCCATACTTTTGACCATCTGGAGCGCCGCGGCAAGCATGAAGGCGCTCATGCGCGGCATGGACAGCGTCTACGACGCCGAACGCAAAGAGGACTTCTTTGTATTCAGCCTGAGGGCCTGCATATACATGGTTGTACTTGTGCTGGTACTGCTGCTGAGCCTCTTCGTAATGGTCTACGGCGGTGAGATTCTCTCTCTTCTTTACAACCTTCTGCCGCACGGCGGCGCCATGGACTGGCTATTCGACCTCGCCGCATACCTTCGCTACGCGGTAGCGCTCTTCGTTCTGGCGCTGGTATTCTCGTTCACCTATTGGCGCATGCCCGCCCGCCGGCTCAGGTACAAAGCGCAGTGGCCGGGCGCCATCTTCTGCGCGGTGAGCTGGTCGGCGTTCTCATTCATCTTTTCGTTCTACGTCTCTCTCTCCAATCGCTTTGGCGCCTACGGCCTCATAGGTACGGTCATCGTGGCCATGATGTGGCTCTACTACTGCTTCTATTTTCTGCTGCTGGGTGGATACATAAATCATTATATCGCCCGCAGGCGCGGTGAATGATACAATTTAGATACAAGGTAAGATTATGATAGATATAGACGTTAAAAATCTGAAGAAATCCTTTGAAGTCGGGCACGACGTGCTCTCCGGCCTCAGCTTTGAGATAAACGCGGGCGAGCACGTGGGTATACTCGGAGCGAACGGCTGCGGCAAGACCACGCTCTTCCGGCTGCTGACGGGCGAATACACTCCCGATGAAGGCACCATCGCCATACACAAGGGCCGCCGCATCGGCCTCATCTCCCAGATACCAGTTTACCCGGCGGGTTGGACTACCGAGGACGTGCTGCGCGAGGCTCATGCGCGCCTGCGCGCCATGTCCGACCGGCTGCGCGAGCTTGAAGAGCTCATGGGCTCCGATCCCGCGAAGGCCCTGCTCGACGAATACGACCGCCTCTCGGACGACTTTCGCCGTCTGGGCGGCTACGACATGGAGCGCGAGCGCAACCGCGTAGCCAACGGCCTCGATATCCCCGAGGCCATGCGCGAACGTGAGTTTGACAAGCTCTCCGGCGGCGAGAAAACACGAGTAAACCTCGCCAGGCTGATCCTTGAGGACACGGACATACTCCTGCTCGACGAGCCCACAAACCACCTCGACTTGCGCGCCACAGAGTGGCTGGAGGACTATATCACGCACTTCCGCGGCACTGTTTTGGCCATCAGCCACGACCGCTACTTCCTCGACACCGTCGCCCAGCGCTGCATAGAGATAGTCGATGGACACGCGGAGTTCTACTCCGGCAACTACAGCTTCTACGCCGTGGAGCGCCAGCGCCGCTTCGAAGAACAGCTTCGCAAGTACGAAAAGGACCAGGCGAAGATAGAGCAGCTCCAAAAGGCCGCGGCTCAGATGCACCTCTGGGCCTTCATGGGCAATGACAAGCTGCACAAGCGCGCCTTCTCGATGGAAAAGCGCATAGAGCGCCTGAGCCAGACCGAAAAGCCGAAAGAGGCCCGGAAGCTCACAGCCAGCTTCAAGGAGAGCGAGTTCAGGGCCGACGAGGCCATAGTCGCCGAGGGTCTTGGTAAAGGTTTCGCCGGGAGAGCGCTGTTCTCCGGCGTGAACTTCAAAGTAACGGGCGGCGAGCACATAGCCGTCATCGGCGACAACGGCACCGGCAAGAGTACGCTCGTGAAGCTCATAGTTGGCGAAGAGGAGCCGGACTCCGGCTATGTGCGCCGCGGCCCTGCCATACGCATGGCCTACCTGCCGCAGATTGTTAAGTTCCGCGACCCAACGCTCTCTGCCGCCGACACCGTCATTGACGAGTGCCACTGCACCATGCAGGACGCGCGCGACAGTCTGGGCGCCTTCGGCTTCACCGGCGAGGACGCGCTCAAGGCCGTGGGCACGCTCTCCGGCGGCGAGCAGAGCCGCCTCAGGCTGTGCATACTCATGCGCTCGGACGTGAACCTGCTGATACTCGACGAGCCCACCAACCACCTTGACATCTCCTCGCGCGAGTGGATGGAGGACGCGCTCTCGAGCTACGGCGAGACGCTGCTGTTCGTGAGCCACGACCGCTATTTTATAGAGAAGTTCGCCACTCGCATCTGGTGTTTTGAAAACGGGCAGATAACCGACTTCCGCGGCACCTTCAGCGAGTTCCGCGAGTGGCAGGCAAGGCAGCGCGCGCTGGCCCAGGCCGCCAAAGCCACCGTGCCCAAGGCCGAAAAGAAGGCCAAGCGCTCCGGTACGCCCGAGCGCGAGAAACAACTGCGCCGCGTGGAGCGGGAAATCGGCAAGGCCGAAGCCCGCCTCGCGGAGATTGAGAAAGAATACGAGGCCAACGCCTCGGACTACGTCAAGCTCATGGAGCTGGACGCTGAGCGCGACGGGCTGAACTCACAGCTCGACACGCTCTACCTTGAATGGGAGGAGCTGGATGAAAGCTAAGCTCTGGCTTATCGCCGTAATAGTGCTGCTCATTGCCGCGCTGGTTTTCGCCTTCGCCATGACGGGGCACACCTTCGTGGCGGCGCTTTGCGCGTTTATCGCGCTCGTAATCGTCTTTTATCACTTTGTGCGCCGCCGCTCGCTGCGAATAGCCGCCGCGGTGGTGCTCATAGCGGGCGTTGCGGTCTTCGGCGTCATAGAGGCGCCCATAGTCTCTGCCGCGCGCACTGACGCCCCCGAGGACGTGGAGTATATAGTCGTACTCGGCGCAGGTTTGCACGGTGACGTGCCGAGCCTCTCGCTCACGGACAGGCTCGATGCCGCGCTCTCCTGGCTGGAGGCGCACCCGGACTGCACCGCCGTAGTCTCCGGCGGCCAGGGCCCCGGCGAGACGATGACAGAGGGCGAGGCCATGAGCGTGTGGCTGGAGGCGCGGGGCATAGACCCGGAGCGCATCATCGTGGAGGACAAGGCCACGAGCACGCAGGAAAACCTGGAATTCTCCTTTGAGCTTATACGCGAGCGAGGCGGCGAACCGGACGGGAACTGTGCCATCGTCACAAGCGAGTACCACCTCTACCGCGCCAAGGCCCTGGCCGCACGCCAGGGCGTGGAGTGCTACGGCGTCGCGGCGCGCACAAGCTGGCCGACGCTCATGCTCAACTACTTTATACGCGAGGGCTTTGCCGTCACGTATTACCGTCTCACGGGAGAGATATGATGGAAATAGTCAACGTCTACGACTTCGACAAGACGATATTGCCATACGACAGCACGGAAGCTTTCTTCGCCTACTGCCTGAAGCATTGGCCGAGGGTGGCCGGTCCCGCCCTGAGCGCTGTGCCGCTCGTGCCGGGCATGAAGCTCGGGCTCACGAGCAAGACCCGAGTCAAGGAGGTTTTCTACCGCTTCCTGACCTGCGTGCCGGACATAGACTGGGCCGTTGAGGATTTCTGGCGCACGAGGTTCTGGGACATAAACACCTGGTATCTCGACCAGAAGCGCCCGGACGACATCATATCCAGCGCCTCGCCGGACTTTCTGCTGCGCCCCGTGGCGAAGCGGCTTGGCGTGCGGCTCATAGCTTCGCGCGTGGACAAGCGCTCCGGCTGGACCCTCGGCGAGAACAACCACGACGTCGAAAAGGTCAGGCGCTTCCGCATGGAATACCCCAACACGCAGATAGACAAGTTCTACTCCGACTCGCTCTCGGACACTCCGCTTGCCGAGCTGGCGCGCGCGGCGTTCCTCGTAAAGGGCAGTCAGATTCTCCCCTGGCCCGAGGGTCAGGACGGCAGACGAATGCGAAAAAAATGACCGGCCGTTGGCCGGTCATTTCCCGTTTGTGTATGGTTTTACTCCGTGGGCAGCTTCTTCGCGCCCGAGCAGGCAGCGAAAAGCAGTATGGTGGCGAACACCGCAGCGGCAAGGCCGATTATCCAGGCAAGTGTGTACGAGCCGGTAATGTCATAAGGCGCGGCCATTATGAGGTTGCACACGGCCATGGACAGGCTTGCAAAGGCGTTGACAAAGCCGAAAATCTCGCTGTAATACTTCGAACCATAGAGCTTGGAGGTCAGCGTCGGCGGGAATATGGTGCCGTGCGCGCTGCCGAGGCCGTAGAAAACGGCGACTACGATGAACATCGGGAAGGTCTTGGCTATCAGCAGGAATACATAGCACAGTCCCATACACACCGTACCGAGCAGTATGCCGGCCTTTACTCCAAAGCGGTCGAACACCGCACCCATCAGAAGCTTGCCGAAAATAGCTATCAGACTGTATATGGACACGAACGTAGCCGCAAGATCGGCGCTGATACCGATCCCGGTTATGTGTGCGGGCATGTGATACATGGCGCCCATGGTCAGCAGCATTACGAAGATACCGGTCACATATACCCAGAACGTGGGATGGCGGCGCAGCTCACGTAGAGGCAGTCCGGTCAGCCCCGCGTCAGCGGCGGCGCCGGAAGCAACCGCTTCGTCAGCCCCCAGAGCCCTCAGCCCCTTGTCCTCGGGCTTCGAGCGCACAAGCAGAAATACTACGGGCACGAGTATGACAAGCATGCCCAATCCAAGAATCCTGAAAGCCATGCGCCAGCCCATAGACTCTATTATGGAGCTGATCACCGGAGAGAGTATCATCGCGCCGACGCTGCTGCCGGCAAAAGTGATGCTCATGGCTTTGCTGCGATCCTTGACGAACCAGCGTGTAAGTACGACGGCGATCGGAACCGTGGTGCAGAAGGCGCTGCCTGTTCCTATAATCAACGCGAGTACATACAGCATTACCACGTTTTGCACGAATGAGAGACAGGTGTAGCCTATAACTGCCGCAAGCAGCGATACCGACATGATAATGCGGGTATTTTTTACTGCCAGCACCTTGCCGGCGACGGGCGAAAGCACCATGCCAAGAATGGAAAGAATTGTACTGAAGGTACCAAATTCGGTGCGGCTTATTCCGAGATCTTCGGTTACGGGCACCGTAAACAGGCTTATACAGCTTAAAAGCAGTGTGAAGAAGGTAGCCATTATCAGGGTACACGCCAGGACAATCCACCACCCATAGAAAATCCCCCTCTTCTTTTCCATGGTTGTTCCTCCCTTTTGTTAAATTGGCCCCCGCGCCTTGCGGCGCGGAGGCCTTAGAGTTTATTCAGGCCTTGTAAGAACCTTCGACATTGACATCAGCGAGTTCAATTGGCTTAGTCTTGTTGGCTTGGAATACGCCCTGGGCACGCAGGAGGGCGTCATACTGGTCGTGAGTGAGAATGTAGAAGCAGTCGGTGCCCAGCATTTCAAATACCTTTTCGATAGTGGGCTCAAGAGGACTGCCATTGTCGAGAACCTTCTTGTTGACCTGCACCATCTGCTCATAGAATTCACTGTGGTAGTACGGATCGTCGTTAATTGCAAAGCGCTCCGGACGGTGACGGTCGGTCTTCCACATCTCGGTCTGGACAAATCCCGGGCAGAATACGGAGACGTCTATATCTGCCCCCTGCGCCCTGAGAGACTTGTACACTACTTCGCTCAGCCCCACAGCGGCATGCTTGCTGCTGAAATATGCCGGTGAGCTGCCCAGAGTGATGAGGCCAGCAATGGAGCAGACGTTGAGTATCTGGCAGTGGTTGCCCTGCTCGCGCATCTGCGGAATGAAGTAGCCCATCATGTACCAGTGCGAATAGACATTGACCTCGTATACCCAGTGTATATCCTGCTCGGGAATGTTCCAGACATCGCCGAGGGAGCTGACGCCGGCGTTGTTCACGAGTATGTCGCAGCGGCCGAAGGTCTCCATGGCCTTGTCGAAAATCTTCTTGCATTCGGTCTTGAGGGAAACGTCTGCCTGGACGGCGTAGGACTCGCGGCCCATGGCTCTGATTTCTTCGCAGACCTTCTCTGCCTCGTCGCCGTGGATATCGACCACGAGCACATCGGCTCCGCGCTGGGCCATGCCCAGAGCGAGGGCGCGGCCTATGCCGTTGGCGGCGCCAGTGACTACGGCTTTCTGTCCCTTATAGTCTTTTATCATCGCTGATGGCTCCTTTCTCAGCCAATCGGGTGCGTGCCGTCGTAGATGGCCTGCACACGTATCTTCTGCATCTCGATGGCTTCGGGGTGCGTGAATACATAGAACTTGTTGTCCTCAAACGCGGTGAACACGGTCATGCCGACGGAGTCTATGGGGATACCGGTGGCGACGCCGCGGGCGGCGCGGATGTTGCCGGCGATATACTCCTCACTCTTGTAGTACGGGTCGTCGTTGATGGCGAAGCGCTCCGGACGGTGCTTGTCGCTCTCGTGGATTTCGGTGAGCACGTAGGCCGGGCAGAGCACGTGCATCTGTACGTTGGTGATGCCGCGTCCCTTGAGCGCGAGGTATGTGGCCTCAGTCTGCACGACGTCGGCGGTCTTGGTCGCGTGATACATGCAGGAGCTGCCGGACACCATGAGGCCCGCGCCGGAGGCGACGTTCATGTAGGCGCACTCATCGCCCTGCTCTATCATCTGCTTGATGAAGTAGTGCATGCCGTAGGTGTGGCCGAGGAAGTTGGCCTGGGTTATCCAGTCTATGTCCTGTATGGGCAGCTCCCAGACGGGGCCGGGAGCGGTCACGCCCGCGTTGCTGACCATGATATTGACCTTGCCGAAGGCCTCCAGCGTGGTGTGCAGCAGGGCCTCTATGCTCGAAGCCATGGTCGCGTCGGCCACGAGAGACGCGCACTCTGCGCCCTTGGCCTTTACCATCTCCACGGTCTTGGCGAGGCTGGGAGCGTCTATATCGTTTACAACCACCTTCATGCCGCGCTCGGCGGCCTCGAGGGCTATCGCGCGGCCTATGCCGCTGCCCGCGCCGGTGACCGCAAGTACCTTACCCTTGAATTCCTTCATCGCTGTAGTCCTCCCCTCAATTAAAACACGTAAGCCTTGCTGTTGGCCTCGCGCAGCGCGTCGCCAATGAGGCCCGGCTTGCTGGCGTCGCCGACGGTTGTAACCTTGTCAAAGGCGGCGTAGAACTCATCGGCCAGAGCCTTGTTGGGCTTCACACCGGCGGCAAATATGACGGCGTCGGCATCAAGCTCGGTCTTGAACGCGGTGGCGCTGTGCAGGAGAACCACCTTGCCCGGCTTGATTTCAGAGAGGCCCTGCAGGGTCATAATCCTGGCCCCGTTGCCTTCGAGGGTCCTGACCAGATAGTTCTTAACGCTGCGGTACAGGGCGTCGCCGACGTTGTTGGTCATCTCGACGACGGTGACGTCGTTGTCCTTGGAGAGCATTTCAGCCGTCTCAAGGCCGGTGACGCCTGCGCCCACGACTACAATCTTCTTGCCGCTGAAGGTATACTTGCCGTCCACGACGTCCTGAGCTATATAGACGTTATCCCCGTCAGCTCCGGGCACGGGGAGACGAATCGGGTCGCCGCCGGTGGCAATGAACACGCCATACGGATTTAGGGCCTTGACGTTCTCCACATTGGCCTCGGTGTTCAGGCGAACTTCGACGTTCTCCTCCTTGAGCTCATTGGTCATGGTCGTGATGAGGTCGGCCACGAGCTCCTTGTGAGGCGGCTTGCAGGCGTAATTCATGGAGCCGCCAAGGCGATCGCTCTTCTCGAATATGACGGGCTTGAACCCGCGCTTCGCCAGCACCAGGGCGGCCTGCATGCCGCCGGGACCGCCGCCGATGACGGCTACGGCACGGCCTTCGCCGTTCTTCTTCAAAGTGTCCTCGTTGTAGATTGTCTCGAGGCCCAGATTCGGGTTGGCGTTGCAGATGGTGGGCATGCCCATGGCAGCGGCCTTAAAGCAGAACATGCAGCCCATGCACTTGCGGATGAGGTGCTCCTTGCCTTCCTTGGCCTTCTTTGCCCACTCGGCGTCGGCGAGCTGGGCGCGGCCGAGAGCCACATAGTCGCACACGCCCTCTTCCAGCAGCTTTTCGGCGGTGGCGGGATTCTTGATGGTGTTGACTGCTATGACGGGAATCTTCACCGCGGCCTTGACGGCGGTGGCCAGATCCTTCTTCCAGCACTCCGGACGGTAATAGGGCTCAACGATGGTGTCGCCCGTGGCATATGTACCGCAGCTCACGTTTATGGAGACTACGCCGAGGCTCTCGAGGTAGCGGGCTATGCGCACGCCCTCCTTGAGATCTATGCCGCCGTCGAGGTGCTCGTTGGCGCTGATGCGCACGCTGACGGGGAAGTCAGGGCCGCAGGCGTAACGGATGCCGATAACTATTTCCGCTATGAGACGCATGCGGTTGACAAAGTCGCCGCCATAGCGGTCGGTGCGTTTATTGGTCAGGGGGCTCATGAACTGGTTGAGCAGATAGCCGTGGGCCGCGTGCAGTTCTACGCCGTCCATTCCGGCCATTTTGGCGATCACCGCACCCTTGACGAACTTCTTGCCCATGGCCTCAACTTCGGCCGTGGTCATCGCGCGGGGCACCTCGCCAATAACAGGACAGGCAATCGCGCTGGGGGCAACTATCTCGCCCGCGGGCTCCATAGCGGAGGAAATTTCACGGCCGGGGTGGTGCAGCTGGAGGAATATCTTTGTGTCATACCTGTGCATCGTGTCAGCCAGCTTTTTCAGGCTCTGAACCTGCTTGGGGCTGGTGGCATGCAGCTGATAGAACCCACCGGCGCCGGTCTCTTCGTCCACACAGGTTATCTCCGTGCAAATCAGCGCGCAGCCGGCCTTGGCGCGCTCCTCGTAGTAGCGGATAATTTCCGGCGAGGCCTCGCCGTTGGCGCAGGCCATGCTCGTGCCCATGGGAGGCATGACAATCCGGCTTTTCAGCTCAAGGTTGCCAATTTTTCCCCGGGAGAACAGCTTCTCGTACATAGACTTTCTTTCCTTTCCTGTTTGGTTTTTGGTGATTGACACCTGCACAATATAGCTTTATAATAAACACAAAGACAAAAAATTAACATGTTCATGCGGCACAATATTTTGCTTTTTCGTTGTTCATTGGGCACATATAACGATTTGCCGGAAAGAGGCGGGATATTTTTATGCTATTTATTCAGCTTTCAGACATGTTGAGGGACAAGTTCAAGTTGGACTGCTATGTTAGCGACAGCAATGCGCGTGTGAATATGCTTTTGTTCGCCGGAGAATTGCAGGCGAGCTGGGAGAACGATGCCGCCTATTTCTTCCCAGTCGGAGTGGCGCTGGAGGCCGCGGACTGGCCTCGCATAGTGCTGGCCGCCTACAGGGATGAAGCCGAGAAGGCCGCTCTTCTCGACTCCCATTTGTCGCCCGGGCGCAACCTCGTGCTGATCCCAGAAGCGCTACAGACTCCAGCGCTTAACTTTGCGCAGAGCGTACTTGTGCGCTCGCTTCGCGAGTCGGATAACTACGCCGTGTTCCTGCGCATGATTATAAACGGCCGCGACCTCTCCTACGTGCTGGGCGAGGCGGCGCGGCAGTGCGGCGGGCAGCTTGTGGCCATAGACTTCAGCGGCAAGATTTTCGCCTGTTCACCTCCCGGAGCAGACCTCCACCCCGAGTGGCGCCTGTACATTGAAAAGGGCTATTGCCCTGCGGAGTTCATGCAGCACTGCTACGACATGCTGCTCAAGCGAACCGAAATATCCTCCAGGGCGTACAGCTACCGCTGCAACGAAAACGGGCTCTATTATCTGAGCAGCCCCATAGTCATCAATAATTACGCGCACGGCTACATATTCCTGCTCTCCCGCGATGAGCGCACAAGCCCGAAGGCCTATGAAACCGTGCAGCTCATGAGCCGTGTTGCGGCCGACTACATACGCCGCAGCGAACCCGCGCAGAGCTCTACCGCCCAACTTTACCTGCGGCTTATAAAGGATATCCTGAGCGGTGAATCCCGCGACGCTATAACCCAGCGGATTGCAGCCGGTAAATTCAGCTTTCCTGCACAAATGCGCCTGCTCCTGGTGAATCCTAGCTGGGGAGACGGTGAGAGCGACATACTCAAGCGTCTCGGCACGCAGCTCTCTGCGGTCTTCTACTCCGCACCACCGGTAAAGTACCGCAACGGGCTAATCCTGCTTGCCGACGCCGGCTGCATAGAGCGCGGCGCCGCCAGCAAGACTATGGATTTTCTGGCCGGCCTGGCCGCGGGTAACAGCCTGCGTGTCGGTATCAGCAACTGTTTTGAGAACATACAGGACCTGCCACAGTACTACGGCCAGGCCTGTGAAGCCGTCTCGCTCTCAGAGCGGTTAAAGCTCGACTCACCGCTTATTTTCTACAGCGACGTCGCCTTCTTCTCCCTGGTCGGGCATCTCTCAGACGGCGCGCACATGCGCGACTTCTGCCACAGCGCCCTGGTGATACTGCGCAACTATGATATGGACAACGGTACCGAGCTCTTCGAGACGGCGCGCATATATGTGGAAACCAACTGCAACCAGAAGGAGACGGCCGAACTGCTCCACACCCACCGCAACACCGTCTCTTACCGCAAGCAGCAGATACAGCAGCTGACCGGCATAGATTTTCAGAACGCCGAAGAGCTTTTCCAGCTCAACTACTCCTTCCGCATTTACAGCTATCTGGAGGATTAAAAAGCAAACCCCCGAGGCAATGCCTCGGGGGTTCTTCATCAATATTCGTTGTAGCCGTAATCGTATGGTATGGTCAGGTTGGAGCCTGTGAAGGTTCCTTCGAGCTTGGATATGGTCCGCTCGTACTCTTCGCTGCCCTCCTCGTAGGGGACGGGCTGGTAGTTGTTGCCGTCCACGACGCCGCTGCTCGCGCAGGGGATGAGCCGCATATCGGTTACGGAACAGGCGCCGTCAACGTCGCGCGTGACCTCAAGCTTGGCTATCACCGTGTCCTTGTCGCGCGGGTTCGTGTTGCCGCCGAAGGACCAGTTGCCCATGGAGTAGAATATGTAGTGGCCGTTGTAGATTTCGACGGGCTGCAACGTGTGCGGGTGTGAGCCATAGACCACGTCGGCCCCGGCGTCAACGGCGGCATGACCCCAGGTGAGCTGATTACTGTTGACGTCGTAGGCTCCCTCGTCGCCCCAGTGCATGGCGGCGATGATGAACTCGGCGCCCGCCTCCTTCAGCGCGCTGATGCCGTTTGTTATCTGCGTCGTACTCTCAGGGAAGCTGACGGCATAGACGCCTATTTTGAGCCCGCTCTCGGTCTCGTAGACGGTGTACTCGTCGCGTCCGGCGTAGCCGATTCCGGCATCGTCGAGCGTGGCCTTGGTGTCGGCATAGCCCTGCTCGCCGTAGTCGAGCACGTGATTGTTGCCGAGAGTGACGAACTCCACGCTGCCCTCGGTGAGTATATCCACGTACTCAGGCGGGGCGCGGAAGGTGAAGTTCTTATCCGCAGCCGTGGTCTCGTTCGTCAGGGCACACTCGAAGTTGGCCATTGTGAAGTCGTCGTCTTCAAAGTACTGTATTGTCTTTTCAAAGACGTAGCCCAGGTTGTCCGTCGTGACCACGTTCTGATACGCCACGGACGAGCCGCGGTAATATGCCACGGTGTCGGGCGTGATGTCGCCGATGAAGCTCAGGTTGAAGACTTCCGGTTCCGGAGTAGGGGTCGGTTCCGGCGTGGCTGAGGGAGTCTCGGTCACGTCCGGCGGCACGCTCTGCGCCGGACCCTCACTGGGCGGCGCCGTGACCTGCGCCTGCGCGTCCGGGGCGTGCAGGCTGCCGGAGAAGAGCATCAGCACCAGCGCAAGCGCTATGGCGATGGTGGAAAAGGCCGCTTTTTTGATGTTACTCGCCTGCTTTCATTGCCAGGTATGAGTTGATGAAGCCGTCGATATCGCCGTCCATGACGGCGTTGATGTTGCCGTTTTCAAAGCCGGTACGCGCGTCCTTCGCGAGCGTATAGGGCATAAAGACGTAGGAGCGTATCGCGCTGCCGAAGTCTATCTTCATCTGCACGCCCTTGATGTCGCTTATCTTCTCGAGGTGCTCGCGCTCCTTTATCTCGGCCAGCTTGGCGCGGAGCATGTCCTTGCAGTTTTCGAGGTTCTGGAAGTGGCTGCGCTCGACCTGGCTGGAGACGACGATGCCGGTGGGAATGTGCGTCAGGCGCACGGCGCTGGAGGTCTTGTTGACCTTCTGGCCGCCCGCGCCGGAGGAGCGGAACACGTCCATCTTGATGTCCTCGTCGCGCAGCTCGATCTCGCCGGTGTCGGTGATCTCGGGCATGACCTCCACGGCGGCAAAGCTGGTCTGGCGCCGGCCGGAGGCGTCAAAGGGGCTGATGCGCACCAGGCGGTGCACGCCGTGCTCGCTCTTGAGGTAGCCGTAGGCGTTCTCGCCCTCGATCTTGATGGACGCGGACTTTATGCCGGCCTCCTCGCCGTCCTGCCAGTCGAGCAGGGTGTAGGTATAGCCGTGGCGCTCGGCCCAGCGGGTATACATACGGTAGAGCATCTGGGCCCAGTCCTGGGCCTCGGTGCCGCCCGCGCCGGGGTGGATGGTGAGTATGGCGTTGTTCGCGTCGTACTCGCCGGAGAGCAGGGTGGAGAGGCGCATGCTCTCCAGCGTGCCCTCAAACTCGGTAAAGCCGGTCTTGAGCTCGTCGAGCATGCTGTCGTCGTTTTCCTCCAGGGCCATCTCGCAGATGGTCATGAGGTCTTCCCACTGCGAGCAGAGCTTTTCATACTTTGCAACCTTGTTCTGGAGCTGCTTGAGGCGCTTTTGGACCTTCTGGGAGTTGTTCACGTCGTTCCAGAAGCCCTCTTTGGCGCTCTCGGCCTCCAGAGAAGCTATTTCGGCGCGCGCGTCGTCGAGCTTGAGCGCGCGGCCCAGGCCGTCGAGCCCGGGTTTCGCCGCGTTGAGCTTGGACTTGTACTCGTCAAATTCGATTATCATACTATTTTCAAACCACTCTTTAAGATAAATTTTTAGCTATAGTATTATATACAAATTGACGCGTGTTGTAAATAGGGATACATCTCAACTGCGCTAATTTGTTTGCCACGCCCGGACTTTTGCTATATAATCAGCATTGCACAAAGCAATGAAAGGCGGCGAGTATATGCCCTTTGAAGTCATACACGGCGGCAGGGCCGAATTGAAGGCCGAGGTGGTGGTTTTTGAGACCAAATACAAGCCCAAGAGCGGCTTTTCCAAGTCGCTCAGGAAATTTTTCATCGGCGACGAGCCCGAGCTGCGTCCAGGCATGGCACGTATCACGGCCTCCAAGAGCCCACTGAGCCAGTTTGAAATAGAGGTCTCCGTGCCCGATTGGAGCGCATCCGGCGCGCGCGACGCCCTCGCCCAGTGCTACGCCAACGCCATCAGCCTCGCCCGTGAGTTTGAATGCCGGTCCATAGCCTTCCCCCTACTCGGCGTGCGCTCCGGCGCACCCAGCGACGAAGCGCGCAAAATCGCCGAGCGCGTCATAGACATAGCCCTATTGCACGACGATATAAATATCACGCTCTCCGTGTGACGGTGCTTGACGTGGAGGGCAATCGTGGGCGGTTGCGTGCCTCCTGGGCGGTTTACACATCACGCGCCTCGTAGGGCGCACCGTCCTCGGTGCGCCGGGGGGTGCCACGTCGCCGGATGTGGGATGCAACCGCGGGCGGTTGCTGCCATACTGGGGCGCTTTCTTTTGTGCTTGCCAAAAGAAAGCGCCCCAGACCCCCTCGTCGGGGCAAAGTCCGTTCGGCTCCGTTTCCGGCGCCAGACTACGCCTTATGCCGAAAACTGCGCTCACTCCCTTGCCCCTCCTCTCAAAACCGAACTCGCTGCGCTGGACTTCGGTTTTGTATTTTCGTTCTATTGTAGTCATCCCTAAACTTTGATTTAGTTCCACCGTCGCCGACCGCGGTTTCGCTTCGCGGCCGCTGACGGGTTAACACGGGACGTCGCCCGGGGTGGGTGCGGCTCTTGCCGCGCCGACGCTTCGCTGGTGCGCTGGGTAGGTGCTAATGGGTACGTTTTTCACCCACTCTTTTCGCCTTATAAACAACATCCGGCCACCACGTTCGACCAACACAGCCAACCCCCTTGGGCTTATGCCCAACCTTGCATACTTCTGCCCTACACCAACGTACAATCCCGCACACGCCCCGCGTCAGGCTTGGAACTGGCGCCGCGGCGTTTTTCTTTTCGCTATCCGGTAATATTGAGGTCACCACAGCGGGCGGCGATGATTTCAAGCGCCGGTTGCGGTATGTCTCCCATACCGGCGGCGTAGAGTTCTGCTACCTCACCGTCAACTATGAGCATGGCCATGAATTCCTCCATTGGCGCCGTGACCGGCACACGCTCCCCGCTCTGCACGGCCTCCATCTCGGCCTCGCTGAGCTCTATCGACTCGGTAATCGGGCCGATGATTTCATTTGCATAAGCCGCGACCAGATAATATCTGCCCGTGATATACAGGCTCACGCCCCTCTCGACGGCGTCTGCTATGTACTCCGGGCCGTTTTCTTCGCAGTACGTTCCGTGCAGGCCGCGCAAGCCGGCGAAGCCCATGTCGTCAGGTTCGATGAGTATAATTGTGCCGTTCGACGTCGTGAGGCAAGTGGCGTCGATGCCGTTTCCCGAGTTGCCGTGTGCGCTACCGCCCGGCTCCAATAGCGTGACGCCAAAGATTATCCCCGTAAACTCCACCTCGGTGAAGTCGTTATCCATACCCTCGTCCAGCCAGAACACGTACCCAGAGCGCCCGTCAGCGCTCACGCGCGCGAGCAGGGCTTCTCCCTCGTTCAAGCGGAAGAACGACTTTGCGGTGTATTTGGAGAATTCCGAGACGATTTGATTCAATATCTGCCCGTCCATGTCTTCGAACTCCACGCCCGAGGCCGAGGCAGCGAGCTCCATATAATAGCCGATGTTCTCCGCGCTGCCATACTCTCCCGGCGGCACGTTCTCTGCCGTCGGATTCACGGCACAGGCGGCCAACGTCAGGGCGCAAAGCGCCGCCGAGGCCACGCTCACCCACTTGCCGGGCCGCTTCCAGCGCATCAAGTTGCGGATGCGTGTGCCGGTGCCGCTCTCCCCGAAGGTTGGGGAAAACACCGCGGCTCGCTTCCCCGTGGCGAAACGCAGCAGCGACTCGGCATAGGGCGCGCGCACGTCCTCTCCCAGTTCTCTCAGCACCGCCTCGTCGCAGCTCATCTCCATGTCCCGGCCCGAAAGCGCGAAGGCCAGCCAGGCCAGCGGGTTAAACCAGTGCAGGCTCAATGCTACAAAGCCCAGCACCCTGAACACGTGGTCCAGCCTGCGTATATGCCGCCGCTCGTGCAGGACGATGTAGCCTCTTTCGCTCTCGGTGAGGCTGCTCGGCAAGTATATCTGGGGCCTGAACAACCCGAGCACAAAGGGTGCGTCCGCTCCGTCCGCGAGGCGCACGTTGCCTTCCAGCGCCACGCTGCCCACCAGCCTCAGACGCAGCTTGAGATACGACACTACTCCATAGAGCAGCATGGACGCAACTCCGCAGAGCCAGACAATGGCCGCAATCTCTACCGCATCCAGCCCGTGCTCCGGCGTGATTGGCTGCGTTGCGCCGTGCTCGGGCACGTTTAACGGCGGCGCCGTCTCAACCGGGTCAGCATACGGCTCGTAGTACTCCACTGCCGTGGTGAGGCGCGTGTTCTCCTGCACCGGCGCATCTATAGCGCCGAACAGCGAAACCGGCACTCCCACGGACACCGGACACAGCAGCCTAAAGAGCACCACGGCCCAGAGCGCATAGGAAAACGCCTTCGGCGCGCGCCGGAGCAGCACTCGCGCAAACAGTACAACTGCAATCACAACCGCCGCCGCTATACTCATGTTGAGTACGGCAACGAATATCTCTGTCAGTGCCAACAACTCACCCCCTGCTCTGGCGAATGAGCTCTTCCAGCTCACGTATCTCCTCGTCCGAAAGTTTTTTGCGTGAGGAAAAGGCCGCCAGAAACGCGGGCAATGAGCCCGAAAAGGCCTCATCCACAAAGCGCTCGCTGCGCATCGCGCGGTACTCTTCGCGTGTGACGAGCACGCTGACCTGCCCCTTCTCGTTTTTGAACAACCCGCGCGAGCAGAGCTTTTTCAGCACCGTGTAGGTCGTAGATTTCTTCCAACCCAACTCCTGCTCACAGAGCTTGACCAGCTCCCCCGAGCCGAGCGGGGCCCGGTCCCAGATGATGTCCGCGAAGCGGCTCTCTATCGCCCCAAGTTCAAAACTCTCCAATCTGCTCTCCCCTCTGGTCTATTTGCAATAGACCTGTGTTTTTACAAAGTCTATCATGAATAAACCGATCTGTCAACGTGTAATGTACAAAAAGTGCATGTTGTGCTCCCAAGCCTGCAGCGTCATCGAACACCCACGGCCGGTCATAGAAGCACAAATCCCGCGTCCCCTCTCATCAAAAGCGAGGTGGCGCGGAATTTACGCTGCCCGCCATGCGTTGGGCTGCACATTTGGGCACGTGGCGGCGTAGATTCATACGTGCAGCACATGGTTAAAGAGGTAAGAACCCCTCAGCCAGCTACGCTGACAGCTCCCCTTAAAAGGGGAGCCGGGACGTCGAGGACGCCGTCCCCTACGGTTGGGCAGAAACGTAGCCATCAGCAACAGTCAGCGCACCAGCGAAGCGTCGTGCGCGGCAAGAGCGGCACCCACCCCCTGGCAACCTAGCCCTCACCGGCCGTGCAAACAAACCGCACCCACGCTGGGCAACGTCCTGTGTTAACCCGTCAGCGGCCGCGAAGCGAAACCGCGGTCGGCGATGGTGGAACTAAATTAAAGTTTAGGGATGACTACAATAGAACGAAAATACAAAACCGAAGTCCAGCGCAGCGAGTTCGGTTTTGAGAGGAGGGGCAAGGGAGTGAGCGCAGTTTTCGGCATAAGGCGTAGTCTGGCGCCGGAAACGGAGCCGAACGGACTTTGCCCCGACGAGGGGGTCTGGGACGCTTTCTTTTGTGCTTGCCAAAAGAAAGCGCCCCAGTATGGCAGCAACCCCCGAGGGTTGCACCACCTCTCGCCTGGCGGCAAGCCAGTATCGGCAAGCTATTTACAAATCCGGCGCTTCACAGTATAATACAAACTGTAATATTATCTTTAATTCACGGAGGATTGCAATGTCCAAGGCGTTTGCACAAACCATCAGTTCGCTGCGGCGCAGCCGGGGTTTGAGCCAGAGAGAGGTGGCGGCGGGGTTGGGCGTCAGTCAGGCGCTGCTCTCGCATTACGAAACCGGTGCGCGTGAGCCGGGGCTGGACTTTGTCGCGCGTATCTGCGACTACTATGACGTCACCGCTGACTATCTGCTCGGCCGCAGCACGTGCCCCGATTCCGGCGGCGGCACGCTTGCCGCGCTGGCCAATGACCTCGCGGCCAAACTCAGGGAGCTGGCAGATCAGGCCGAGCGCATTGCGGAGGGAGAAGAAGCATGAAGCAGGAGAACATAAGGAACTTTTCTATAATAGCCCACATAGACCACGGCAAGAGCACGCTTTCCGACCGTCTCATCGAGCTGTGCGGCGCGGTGGAAGCGCGCGAGATGGAGAGCCAGATCCTCGACAACATGGACCTCGAAAAAGAGCGCGGCATCACGATAAAGGCCCGCGCCGTCGGCCTCACATACAAGGCCGGGGACGGCGAGGAATACACGCTCAACCTCATCGACACTCCGGGCCACGTGGACTTCAACTATGAGGTCAGCCGCTCGCTGGCCGCCTGCGAGGGCGCGCTGCTGGTGGTGGACGCCTCCCAGGGCGTGGAAGCTCAGACGCTGGCCAACACCTACCTGGCCATGAACCACGACCTCGAGATACTGCCCGTGATAAACAAGATAGACCTGCCCGCCGCCGACCCGGAGCGCACCAAGACCGAGATTGAGGACATCATCGGCATCCCGGCCATGGAGGCGCCCGAGATTTCGGCCAAGAACGGCGTCAATATCCCCGCCGTGCTCGAGGAGATTGTAAACGGCGTCCCGGCGCCCAAAGGCGATCCGGACGCGCCGCTCAAGGCCCTGGTGTTCGACAGCCAGTACGACTCTTTCCGCGGCGTCATCGTCTTTATGCGCCTTTTCGACGGCAGAATCCGCAAGGACATGGACGTCAAGCTCATGGCCAGCGGCGCTACATACAAGGTTGTCGAGGTCGGCCACATGCGCCCCACCCATCTTGAGCCCTGCAACGAGCTCGCCGCGGGCGACGTCGGCTACTTCACCGCGAGCATCAAGAACGTTGAGGACACCCGCGTCGGCGACACCGTCACCGAGGCCGCGCGTCCGACCGCGGAGCCCCTGCCCGGCTACAGCCCCGCCAGAGCCATGGTCTACTGCGGCATCTACACCGAGGATGGCAGCAAGTATCCGGATTTGCGCGAAGCGCTGGAAAAACTCAAGCTCAACGACGCCTCGCTGTCATTTGAGCCCGAGAGCTCCGTGGCGCTGGGCTTTGGCTTCCGCTGCGGCTTTTTGGGCATGCTGCACATGGAGGTCACGCAGGAGCGCC
>CAKNRQ010000015.1 GCA_930990965.1 uncultured Clostridia bacterium | reverse complement strand
AAGCTATGCCGATATTTGACAAAGACATCGCCCTCGACATGGGCACCACCCGCGTGCTGCTGTACACCCGCGGCAAAGGCGTGCAGGTACGTGAGCCGGCGCTGGTCGCCGTGGACAAGTTCTCCGGTAAGCTCATGAAGGTGGGCGAGGAGGCGCAAAAGATGCTCGGCCGCACCCCGGCCAGCATAGTGCCCATACAGCCCATAGTCGGCGGCGCTATCTCGGACTATGACATGACCGTGGCCATGCTGCGCGAACTCATGGGCCGCGTCACCAGCCTGAGCCTCTTCAAGCCGCGCGTGCTTGTCTGCGTGCCCGGCAGCATCACCGGTGTCGAGGAGCGCGCCGTGGTCGATGCCGTGACCGAGGCCGGAGCGCGCAAGGTCTACCTTGTGGAGAGCGCCGTCGCCACGGCCTACGGCGCGGGCCTCGACGTCTCAAAGCCCGACGGCCAGCTCATCATCGACGTCGGCGGCGGTACCACCGAGACGGCCGTCGTATCCCTCGGCGGCGTGGCCGAGTGCGAGTCGATAAAGGTAGCGGGCGCGTCCTTTGACGATGCCATCATCCGCTACATTCGCCGCCGCCACAACGTACTGATAGGCGAAAAGACCGCAGAGGAAGTCAAAATGAGCATCGGCTGCGTCGTGCCGCGCCCGGATGTGGGCGTGGAAGAGGTCAAGGGCCGCGACCTGGTCACCGGTCTGCCCAAAACAGTCAAGGTCAGCTCCAGCGAGCTCGCCGAAGTGCTGCTTGAGCCCATGCGCGACATACTTGATGCCATCCACCTGGTACTTGAGCGCACCCCGCCCGAGCTGGTGGCCGACATCTCGCAAAACGGCATCGTCATGTCCGGTGGAGGCAGCCTCATCTACGGCATTGACCGCCTGGTCGAGCGCGACACCGGTATACGCACTGTCGTCGTTGACGACCCCGTCTCCTGCGTCGCCTACGGCGCAGGCAAGCTGCTCACCCGCCTGAACGACATGGACGAGGGCATGGTGAACTTCGCCCGCAAGCGCATGCTGCGCGGTTAAAGCTAAAAAACATAAGAAACGAGGGCCTGCGCCTAATGGCGCGGGCCCTCGCTTAATATAACAATTCAAGCGGCTGCGTTTTAAATTCCACGGTGAAGGCAAAGACATCCTCATAGCCCTCGGCGTAACGCTCGGGCTCGGAAAAGCCGATGCCGGGGTCGTACAGGCCGTGCATGCTCTCGGAGGTACTCGAACCCAGCCAAATGGCTACGGGTTCGTCCATCCCCACCGTGAGCTGCTCGCCCAGACTGGACCAGCCCCAGCTCACTCCCTCGACCGGCTCTGCCAACTGCATGGGTTGGCCTATAGAGCTGCCGCTGCCAAAGTTGTCCACCAGGTTGCATTGGAGGCTCAGTGCGTCGGAATCGAACCGGAGCGCTATGCGTCCGTTGACCGCGTTATAGAAGCGGCTCATGCCGGCGCTCTCCCAGGCCCCTTCGCTCAGGTACCAAAGCGTAAGTTCCACACACTCAATACCATCCGGCGCAACATAGTAGAAAGTATCCCAATCACTGGCGTCAACGCCATAGAGATTCAGCACTCCCAGCTCGCTCTCAACCAGTTCAGTCGGGCCAATCATCCCAGACTGAACCATAGGCGTGGCCAGAGGTGGAGACTCACTGTTCCGGCCCCTGAATATGTTTTCCAACCCACAGCCGGAGAGTACAAGCGCGCACACGAGTACAAGGCAGACACAGTCCCTCTTCTTCATGCGATCAACTCCTCGTTCAATTATACCCCGGGCATTGTGCAGGCTGCAACAGATTTAATCAAATCTTAAGGAGTTTAGTGTAGCTTTTTAAGAAGTATCCAATGCCTGTTCAGAATTCAAAGCGCGTGTAATTGCGCTCGGAGTCGAGCCTTATCGTCTCCAGGTACCTGGGGATGAAAAAGCCGCGCTCGCTCCACTCGTCCATGGCGTCCTCGTCCCATTCAATCTGGTTGTTGAGCCCTGCGAAATATAGCGTGTTCGCCATAGCGTAGAACCGGGCGAGTTCCGTCTCCCTCTCCCCTTCGCCGCCGAGCTCATCCAGGCCCTGCTGCACCGCCGTGTCGTAGAAGAAACGCTCGGAGTACTCGTCAAAGTTGAGCAAAGCCTCGTTGGCCAGCCCCTCGGCTTCGGCCCAGGATGACACATCGACGCTCTCAGTGTTGTACTGCCCATTCCTGCCCCGTACCGTCAGCACGCCGTACTGGTTCGGATTCACCGCCAGCGACGAGGTGACGATCTCAGGCGCGCCGCCCTCGCTCATGCAGTGCTGCAAATGTATGTGCCCGGCCAGGTTGCAGAGCACGCCGTACTCCGCGTAAAGCGAGTGCAGCGTCCCGCCGTTGCCTATGATATACCCGCTCGTGAAGTAGCTGTTGTGCGGATAGATGTTCTGATGGCTCACAGCTATCACGCGCTCCCCAGCCTCGCGCGCATCGCGCAGTTGCTCCTCGAGCCAGTCAAAGGTGCTGTCCAGGACATATCCCGGGTTGGAGCGGGTGTTGACGTCCAGCATGACAAGCCTGAGCCCCGGCGCGAGCTGGGCGGCATAGCTGAGAGATTTTTCGTCGCGCGAGATGGCCTCGCTGTAGCCGAACTCGTAGTATATCTGCGCAAACTCGCCTTCGCTCGGGCTCGAAACGAGCTCGTAACCGTCGCCTTCAAAGCGCGCGGCCATGGAGCTGTTCATGTCGTGATTGCCGGGCATGACGTAGACCGGCACGCCTGATGCCTCGACTTCGCTCAAAATCGACGCAAGCGCCTCGTGACTTGCCGTCTCGCCGTTGAAGCTCAAATCCCCCGAGAGTATGAGCGCGTCGGGCTGCTCAGCTATTATCTGCTCGGCGAAGGCGCGCACTAGTTCGTCTATGTACAGCATGACCTTGCCGTCGGCGTCGGTCACCAAATTAGTGAAGTACTCGCCCTTGTCCGTGAGCTCCGGCGCAATGTAGTGCAAATCCGTCGCCACGGCGATGGTGACTTCGTCCCCGGACTGCGCCGGTGCGTCTTCGCCGCTTTCGAGCCTTCCGCTGAGTGCAAACGCCCCGGCCAGTATCGCCGCCGAGAGCAACAGGAATATTATTCTTGATTTCACTTTATCACTCCTACAAAGCCAATTTTAGGGCATAGAAGCTCGTTTGTAAATAAAAAATTCCGCGCGCAGCCATGTGCGGCCGCGCGCGGAAATGTGCGCACTGCTGTTCGGTTTACAGGCCGAAAAGCGCAAGCAGTTTGTCCCAAAAGCTCTGCGGTTCCTCTGCCGGTTCCGGCTCGGCCGGCTGCGCCGGAGGGTCTATGGCCGTGGTGCGTATGACAAACTGCACCGAACTGACCGTGCCGTTGCGCTCATCTACAAAGCTCTCAGGCGAATCCATGTTGCCGCCTATATTCTCCAACAGCGTGTCTATCTGCTCCTGCACGTCCAGGGAGCTGGTCTCGCTGTTGAGCGCGCTCGCGCCGTTTGCCATGCTCTCGGCGCCGGTGCAGAGTTCGGCCACACCGTTATAGAGCTCGGACGCGCCGCCGGTCAGCTCGCCTGAGCCCTCCAGCAGGCTCGCGCTGCCCGAGGCCAACTGCGCCACGCCGTTCATGACGCTGCCGAAGCCGTCCACAAGCTGTGCCACACCGCCGGTATACGCGCCTATGCCGTCGTCAAGCGCGCCGTACTCATCCGCGAGCGTGGAAATCCCGGCCTTGAGCTCGTCAAGCTGGGCGAGCATGGCCTCCACGTACTCCTGGGCCGCGAGCGCTTCGCTCTGGAAGGTCTCGCAACTGGTAAGAAGCTGCTGCAAGCTCGCTGTGAGCGCCGCCGCGCCGTTCGATACGTTTTCAAAAATGGCGGCCGCGCCTCCATAGATAAGCGATATGCACCGGTCACTTGTCTCTATCGCTGTTTTCGCAGTTGCTATCGCCGACTGGACGTTCGGGTCCTCGGATGTCACCGCGCCGAGTGCGGTCAAAGCATTGGTATTGGCCTGCTGGGCGTCAGTCACTATGTCCTCTGCCATTGCCATGAGCTGGCCCGCGTTTTCAAGCTGGCTCTGAAGCGGCTCCACCGCGGCGAGCACGCCCTGGGCGGCTGTGCCTATGGCCTCAGCCGAAGCTATCATGGACGCCAGCGCGTCCGTGCTGACGCTCATCGAGCTCAGCTGGGAATCTATGTACTCCAGCGCTGTGTAGACCTGACGCGAGCCGCTCACGAGCGATGAGGAGTTGGCATACAGCTCGTCGAGCCCGTCTCCCATCACGCTCAGGCCGTCGCTGAGGGCTTGCACGCCCTCGTCGAGCTCTGCTATGCCGCTTTGCAGTTCCTCCGAACCCGAGAGCAGCCCGGAAGCCCCGTCACGCAGCTCTTCGCTGCCACCCAGCAGCTCGCCCGCCCCGGAGCTGAGCCTGCTTGTGGCGTCCACCAGCTCGGAGACCTGCGCCTTTATGTCCTGCGTATCCACGTCCACATTGAGATTGAGGTGTATGCCGTTTATGCTCACTTCTCCCAGGGCAAAGTTCTCAGCGTGCGCGGTGATACTCGTGTCTATGCCCTCTCCGGGCAACAGCGTATAGGTGAGCTGTTTGTCGGCGCCCACCGAAGCTATGGTGGCGTCCTTAGCCGATATCCCGCTGAAGACATCCCCCGAGAGGGTGAAGCTTATTTGCAGGGCGTAGTCATCATAGAAGCTGCCATCGCAATCTTCATTTTTTGTCACTGCCAGGCGTATCTCCACATCGCCCGTCTGGCCAGCGATCTCCTGGGCAGACATCTCCCGGCCGTCAAGGCTGTACTCGAGCGTGAAGTTCCAGGGCAGCACGGGGTGGGCCAGCTCGCCCTGGTAATACACTTTGACTGCGTCAGATGTTATGTTAACTTGCTTGCGGGAGTAGTCTATCTCATCGTCCGTATTTAGAATACGCACGCTTGAATAGTCGCCGTAGTCGCTTATCTCACCGCCGGGGAAGCTGTTGACTACGTACGCGCTCACGAGGCTGCCGTCTGAACCGAGGGTGGCGTAGACGACTTCTTCCTTCTGCGAAGCCTCTGTGTCTTCCACGGCGGGGGCTGCGGTCTCGGAGGCCAGGGCAGGCACGGCCGTGCCGAATACCAGCAGCGCAGCGAGAATGGCTGCCGCTGCGCGTTTACTTTTCTTCATGTGCAGTGACCTCCTTAGGGTTATGGAAATTGGCATGGAGAGTGCTGCGTCTTACGAGTCCGTCGCAGACGTACAGGAAACCGGGGAGCACGAAAAGTACTATCATCAGGCTGAGCAGGCCGCCGATGCCCAGGAAAAATCCCAGCTGAGAGATTATACCGTGGTGCGAAACGAAGCCCAGCAGCAGTCCCACTACTATTATGGCGCTGCCCGAGGTGGAGACAGAGAGGGTGACGGCGCTCACGGTCTTAATAACCGCCTCGCGCTTTGGCATCTGCCTTCTGAACTCCATATATCGGTCGGCAAACAGTATTGCGTAGTCCACCGTGGCGCCAAGTTGTATGGAGCTCACGATGAGGTAGGATATGTAGAAAACCGTCGTATCGCGGAAATACGGTATGGCCATGTTTATCCATATGGCTGTCTCTATGCTCAGCACCAGTATGATGGGCAGGCTCAACGACTTGAAGGAGAAGAGCAGCACAACGAACACCGCCCCTATGGCTATCAGGTTCACTTTCACCGTGTCAGCCGTTATGGTGTCCATGAGGTCGTAAGTGCTGACGCCGTCCCCCGCCAGGTAATACTCGCCCGGGTAGATATTTTCGAGCACGCCGCGCACCCGCTCCACAGTTGCAAACGCCGCCCCGCCCTCAGCATCTGAATCTACTGTTATCACAAACCGGCTGTAGTTCTCACCCACTAGCAGGCTAAGTGTATTCTCGTCCAGATACTCCATAGGTATTTCCGGGCCAACCGTATCGACATAGCTGAGGATGCTGGTGACTTCGGGTATCTCGTGCAGTGCAGCGCTGAGCTCGCTCTGGCGCGCAATGTCGTCTTTGGGCACCATGGCCACCCAGGTGTCGCTCTTACCGAACACGGACTCTATGGCCTCGGTGTCCTGGCCGTACTGTGTGTCGGAACCATAGATATGCGCGCTGCCGTAATAGTAGCTGTTGCTGTTCGAGGCCAGAAATGAGGGCACCATAATAACTGCGAACACGCACAGCATGGGTATCATCACACGGTAGATAAAGCGTCCAAAGCCCTCGAAACTGGGCATAAAGAGCCGGTGTGCACTCTTTTGCATCAGCTTGTATGTAACCAGTATGAGCGAGGGGGAAAAGATAAACACCGTCACCAGACTGATGGCTATGCCCTTGGCCAGCGCCGTGCCCAAGTCCGGGCCCAGGCCGAAGCGCATAAACACCAGCGCCAGGAAGCCTATCACCGTCGTCAGGCCGCTCGACATTATGCTCATAGTGGAGCGGCAAAGCGCCTCCACCATTGCCTCGCGCGGGTTTGAGTTCTCTTCCAGGCACTCCGAGAAGCGCTGGATCAGGAACACGGAATAGTCAAGTGTACAGGCCAGTTGCAGCACGCTGCCTGCGGCGTTCGTGACAAAACTTATCTCGCCGAAGATGAGGTTCGTGCCGCCGTTAAGCACTGTGGCCACACCTATGCCAAGCAGCACTATAAACGGTTCTGCCCAGCTTGTCGTGGTGAGCGTGAGCACAAACAGCACAAACAGAACCGCCACTATCGTTATGAGCCGTACTTCGCTCACAGTGCCCGTAGTAGCCAGTGCCGTGCTGACAGCGTCTCCCGTCATGGCGGCGTCGTCACCCGCTATTTCACGTATGGCGTCCACGGCCGTTAGCCGGTAGTCGTCTGCCACCGTGACCGTGAACAGTGCAACTCCGTCTTTGTAATAGGTCTCTACTGTGTCTGTGTCCTGGAACTCCAGCGGCTCGAGCACATCCACAGCGTCATCCAGCCAGGTAACGCTCTCAACTCCGGGCACGGCTTTTATTTGCTCTTTGAGCTCCAGAGCCTGCGATAGTGTGACATTTCTTACCATGACGCGCATATTGGGTATGCCGCCGGTGAACTCTTCGCCCAGCTTGTCTATTGCAAGTGTGGAGGGGGTATCGTCCGGCAGGTAGTCGGTGACATTGTAGTTCACGCTCACTCTTGTCCAGCACAGCGCGGAAAAAAGCGCAAGCACTGCAAACAGCGCAATGACCAGGCGCGGCCAGGCAGTCGTGAAGCGATAAAAGCTTCTCATTTTCGCCATCCTTTCAAGGGGTCCAACATGGACCGTACGTTTAATCATATCACTTTTTTGCCGGCCCTTATACGGTCAAATTGGGACGTTTGTCCGCTTCATGTCCGTTTACGGTCACGTGCTGTGGGTATATAATGTTATTTAAGGAGGTATCTGCTTTGAAATACCAGGCGGCATCGATGAAGACTAAACGTGCCTTGGCAGATTCGCTAAAAAAGCTGATGCGCGCCAAGCCCTTTTCCAAAATCACCGTAACGGAGATAGTCAACGAGTGCGGAGTTAATCGCAAGACTTTTTATTACCACTTTGAAGATATCTACGCGCTGCTTCGCTGGATCTTCGAGGAAGAGGCGGTTGGAATCATTAAGCGCTTCGACCTCATCAACGACTACGAAGAGGCCATGGATTTCGTGTCGAACTACATAGATGAGAACCGCGACCTGTTGCGCAACGCTTATGACGCTTTTGGAAGTGTGGAACTGGGACGTTTTTTCAGAATGAGTTTTATTGGCATCACCGCGTCGCTGATTGAGTCAGTAGAGCAGTCTATGCGCAGACGGCTCCCGGACAATGTACGCGAGTATCTGTGTGAATTCTTAACTGAGGCTGCTGCGGGGATGCTTCTCAGCAACATTTCCGGTCACATGTCTTTTGACAGAATCAACATTGTAAAGCCGGTGCGCTCTATAGTCCGCGCGTCTATAGTCGGGGTGCTCACTGAGCAAGGGATCCCCTACGACCCCGAAGCGGATGGACAGAGCCACACGCAAAGTGTAAAAAACGTATAGTCTTAAAGGCAGTGGATTTGAATCCACTGCCTTTTTGTTGCGTGCGGACATAAGCTGTGCTATAATCGCCACGCACAGACTCACGTTGGACGCGCTTTAAGCGTCTGAGCGCCGGGCGGCGACCTGGCGGGAGGAGACGGGGGAAGACGGTGAAAGTCCGTCGCAACAGCCATTGCCGTGAGCGCAAGCAAGCCGGAATGCCCGTCCGTCCATGAGGCCCCGCAGAGCACGCGGGGACGCTCAATCGTGCGCTGCGACTTATTTTAAGGAGTGTGTGTATATGCACAAGACAAAGAAACTGGCCGCGCTACTGCTGGCGCTGGCCATGGTATTCGCCCTTGCGGCCTGCGGCGAAGCCGAAACCACTCAGAGCCCCGCGCCCACTGAGTCCATCCAGCCCACCGAAGCTGCCGAACCCAGCGCGGAGCCCTCTGCTGAAGTCTCCGTATGGGACAACGCCCAGTACACTGAGGACACCGAGCTCGGTGAAGGCGCAATGACTGTCTCCTTCGAGTGCACGGCCGAGGAGAGGACCGTCACCTTCACCGTCCACACCGACGCGGACAATCTGCGCGACGCCCTTGAGGGCGTGGGTCTCATCTCCGGTGAAGAGAGCGAGTTCGGCATGTACGTCAAATTCGTCAACGGTATGAGCGCCGACTACGAAGCCGACGGCTTCTACTGGAGCCTTTACGTGGGCGGTGAATACGCCACGTCCGGCGTTGACACCACTCCCGTCACCGACGGAATGAGCTGTGCCTTTGTCCGCGAAGCCGCGTAAGAGGGGCTTGAGCGTCCGGGAGATGGCTCTGTATGCCATGTTCGGCGTCATGATGTACGCCTCCAAGGTACTCATGGAGGCTATACCCAATGTGCATCTGCTGGGCATGTTCACCATGCTGCTGACCATCGTTTACCGCGCCAAGGCGCTCTATGCCATATACACCTATGTCCTCCTGAACGGGCTCCTGTCAGGCTTTGCCCCCTGGTGGCTGCCGTACCTCTACGTCTGGACTGTGCTCTGGGGTGTAACCATGCTAATGCCGAAAAACATGCCCGACAAGGTTGCGGCCATCGTCTATCCCATCGTATGCGCGCTGCACGGGCTCGCCTTTGGCACACTTTATGCCCCAGCCCAGGCGCTGATGTTCGGGCTGGACTTCGACGGTATGATCGCCTGGATAATCGCCGGGCTGCCATTTGACGCCGTACACGCCGCAGGCAATCTCTGCGCCGGGCTGCTGATACTCCCCTTCTCCAAACTCTTGCGCCGCCTGAACCGCACCATAGGTATAGAATGAAAAATCACCCGTAAAAACGGGGGATTTTTACTGCGTTCCTGGTATCAACTCCGCGAGCGGCGAGACGTAATCTGCCCACTCGGTCGTGTACACATCCGGCATGCGCACTATGTCGAGCCGGGTTACTGACTTCCTCATGGCATATATGCCTCCCTGAAAGCAGGGCGTCACGTTGTAGTAGATATCCGTATCGTCCTCGGTCTCCAGCACGTACAGCGGCTCGCCGCCGGAGTCCACGCGCCACACGGCGGTGTGGGTGGTCAGTACATAGTTCTTGTCCTCGACAAACTCCTGCACCTGCAAATCGTACTGCCCGTCTCCGCAGCGCAGCAGGTATACGTTTCCAAACCCGTACTCGCTGCGCAGCCTCACGCTCTCTATGCTCCCGTCCGGATAGCGCACGTTCAAAATAGCGTACTGCGGATACATACCGTTTGTCAGCACCGTGTACACTATACCGCCGTCAATGGCGTATCCCGGCACCCAGTCCGCGCTGCCCATCGGGTCGTCCGCTGCCGTGTCGATTATCCAGGTCCGGCCGCCGAAGCCGTAGAAACCGTCGCAGAACACCGTGGCATAGATTATCCCGTCCTCCACGCGCAGCTCGTCAATGGCCCCGTCGAGTGCCTCAACACCCAGTTTTATGGTGTGCCGGCTGCCATCCGGCGCTTCGGCTACAGCCCTCTCGCAGTCGTAGACATAGACTGTGCCGTTGTCCACATCCATGCCCCAGATGTGGTTGAAGTCACCGCTGAAATCCAACGTACGCACCAGCTCACTCCCTTCATAGACCGAGACCTGCCAGCCTGAACGCAGGTAAATAAGCCCGTTCTCCACAGCGAAATAGTCAGCGCCCATATTGCCGGACGTCACCGTCAGAGGCAGGCTCAGCACGGTCTGAACGCTATCACTAGTCCCAGGCGGCCAGGCCTCGACCTCTGGCGGCGCAGGAGTTGTGTGCGGTGTCGCCTCCGGCGCGCTCCCGCCGGTGCAGGCCGTGAGCAGCGCGAATGCCGCGGCGAGCATTGCGGCTACCATTTTTTCACAGCTTCTCCCCCCTTGTGTTTTTATTACTGTGACGTAGGCCCCGCAGAATCGTTCCCGGCAGTCCTACATTTACCCGAAAAATCTCGAATTTTTTGGGGAACCTTTGTCTAAATTTGCCGTCAAATATATCAAAATTTTGCAAGGAGTGACAGTATGAAGAGATATCTCTGCCTTCTGCTCACGGCGGCCTTTATTTTTTCATTTGCCGCGTGCGGAAGCCCCGCTCCCGCGTCCGTACCCACTCCTGACGCTCCGGAGGTGCCAGCTTCCGAGCCGCCCCAATCCGAACCGCCCGAGGAGGCCATCCCCTGGCCGCCGGGCACGAGCGATATCGAACAGGTCGTACTGAGCATACCGGTCGAGGCCGTGAGCGAGGGCAACGTGCCAGAGGGTTCTGTCATGCCGTACTACTACGACGGTGGCGGCGAGTACATGGGCCCTGACGAGTTCGATATCGAGGACGGCCGGATTTACATACTCAACACGGCCAGCAACAGCGTATCAGTGTTCTATAACGGCGTACTAGAACGCACAGCAGACCTGTCCGCGGCGGGGCTGAGAGGCGGCGTCCACATGGCTGTCGACGGCGGCATCATCTACATCTTCGGCATAGAGGACGGCACCCTCGCCCCGGCCTTCGCCGCAATCTACCCCGACGGCACAGTGAGCGCGCTGCCCTTCGTCTCCTCCCTGCCGAGCGAGGCCGTGGCCTCCATGTCGGCCAAGGACGGCAAGCTCTATGTCGAAGTCTCCGGCCAGATGCTTATATTCGACACGGCAAACCCCGACGCGCGCCGGGAGCGCGTCCCCGACGGCAAGCACATGCTCAGCGACGGCACGCTCTGGGAGCCGCGCACCATACCCGAGGACAAGATAGCCTCGTCCACCATGGCCCTCGACATAACGCTGCCGGACGGTGAGAGCCTGACGCTGAATTTTGAGTCCTCCTGCGAAGACGCGCTCCTCGGCGGCCTGCGTCTGCTGCGGCACGGCGGCGGGCAGTACGACGTGTACGCCGTAGAAATAGGGCAAAACGCGGACTACGTCATCTACACCGCCGAATACATCCTGCGCGTGGACTCCGACGGCACGCCGCTCGGCGTGTACAGCGGCGACACCTCCCAATTCCTGTACAGCACCCGCTCCGACGCAGGAGCGCTCTACGCCATGGGCGTGACGGACGAAGCCGTCACTATAAAGCGCCTGCCGGACATATATCCCACCGCATGGGCAGACTACGTCTCGCCGCTAGACGGTATCAGTACAATGAGCTGAGAACGAAAAATCCCCCGTTTGCACGGGGGATTTTCTTGTATTTACATGCGGCTTTACTCTCAGCCGAGCTCCTTCAGGGAGCCTTCGAGGTTTGCTATCAGCGCTTTTGCCTTCTCGGCGCGCTCGCGTTCGGCGTTGACTACGGCCTCCGGTGCGCGGGAGACGAAGTTCTCGTTGGCGAGCTTCTTCTCCTGGGCCTCGAGCTGCTTCTTCGCCTTCTCGAGTTCCTTCGTGAGCCTGGCGCGCTCGGCCTCTATGTCCACGAGCTCGGCCATGGGCATGTAGAGACGCGCGGAGTGGGTGGTGACGGTGACCATGCCGGCCTCGGGGGCGTAATCCTCGCCCACGACCTCGACCTCGCTGGCGCTGGCCAAGCGCTCAAAGTAGGGCGCTCCGGCGGTAAAGGTGCCGGTCTCGGCGGTGGCGACTATGAGCTTGGCCTTGCGGGAGGGGGCGACGTTCATATCTGCGCGGCGCGACCTCACGGCGCGGATAGCGTCCATGACGAGCTCGAAGCTGGCCTCTTCCTCCGGGAAGGAGAGGGCCTGGTCGTACTTCGGATACGGCGCGATGATGAGCGCCTCGCTCTCGTGCGGGATGGCCTGGTAAATCTCCTCGGTGATGAAGGGCATATAGGGATGCAGCAGCTCAAGTATGCGGGTGAGCACGAAGAGCAGCACACGCTCGGCGCCCTCTTTGGCCTCGGCGTCGTCGCCGTTAAGGCGGGCCTTGCAGAGCTCGATGTACCAGTCGCAGTAGGTGTCCCAGATGAAGTCGTAGATCTTCTGGGCGGCGACGCCGAGCTCGTAGTGGTCAAGGTTCTCGCGCACCTCTTTGACGAGGGTGTTGAGCTTGCTGAGCACCCACTTGTCAGGCAGGGTGAGCTTATCGGGCAGCTTGTTGTCCTCGACATGGAGGTTCATCATGACGAAGCGGGAGGCGTTCCACAGCTTGTTGGCAAAGTTGCGCATGGCCTCGCAGCGCTCTACATAGAAGCGGGTGTCGTTTCCGGGGCTGTTGCCGGTGATGATGTTGAAGCGCAGCGCGTCGGCGCCGAAGCGGTCAATCATCTCGATGGGGTCAACGCCGTTGCCGGCAGACTTACTCATCTTCTTGCCCTGCGGGTCGCGGATCAGGCCGTGGATGAGCACGGTATGGAAGGGTATGGAGTGCGTCTGCTCGCAGGCCGAGAAGATCATGCGGGCAACCCAGAAGAAGATGATGTCATAGCCCGTGACCAGCACGTCCGTGGGGTAGAAGTACTTGAGATCTTCGGTCTCATCCGGCCAGCCCAAAGTGGAGAAGGGCCAGAGCGCACTGGAGAACCAGGTGTCTAGCACGTCGGGGTCCTGCTCGATATTCTTGCTGTGGCAGCATTCGCACTCGGTGGCGTCCTCGCGGGAGACGGTCATGTGGCCGCAGTCCTTGCAGTACCAGGCCGGGATACGGTGGCCCCACCAGAGCTGGCGGGAGATGCACCAGTCGCGGACGTTGTGCATCCAGTTGAGGTAAGTCTTGGAGAAGCGCTCGGGGACGAACTTTATCTCGCCGTCCTCGACGACGCGGATGGCCTCCTTGGCCAGCGGCTGCATCTTGACGAACCACTGCTCGCTGCTCATGGGCTCGACGTCGTTGTGGCAGCGGTAGCAGGTGCCGACGTTGTGGCTGTAGTCCTCGACCTTGACCAGGTAGCCCTCGCGCTCGAGGTCTTCGACGATGGCCTTGCGGGCCTCGTAGCGGTCCATGCCGTTGTACTTGCCGCCGTTGATGATCCTGGCGTTGTTGTCGAGGATGAGTATCTCCTCCAGGCCGTGGCGCTGCGCGACCTCGAAGTCGTTCGGGTCGTGGCAGGGCGTCATCTTGACGCAGCCGGTGCCGAAGTCCATCTCGACGTACTCGTCGGCGACGATGGGTATCTCGCGGCCCACGAGCGGCAGGATGCAGGTCTTGCCCACGATGTCCTTGTAGCGCTCGTCGGCGGGGTTGACGGCCACGCCGGTGTCGCCCAGCATGGTCTCGGGACGGGTGGTGGCGATGATGAGCTCGCCGGAGCCGTCGGAGAGCGGGTAGCGCACGTGCCAGAGGTGGCCGGGCTTCTCCACGTACTCGACCTCGGCGTCGGAGAGCGCGGTGGTGCAGTGCGGGCACCAGTTGATGATGCGGTGGCCCTTGTAGATGAGGCCCTTCTCGTACATGTTGACAAAGGTCTCGCGCACGGCCTTGGCGCAGGTGTCGTCCATGGTGAAGCGCTGGCGCGCCCAGTCGCAGCTGGAGCCGAGGGTCTTGAGCTGCTCGACTATCCTGTTGCCGAACTTGTTCTTCCAAGCCCAGACTTCGTCCAGGAATCCCTCGCGGCCCAGGTCGAAACGGGTCTTGCCCTCATTGCGCAGCTTCTCCTCGACCTTTATCTGAGTGGCGATACCGGCGTGGTCATATCCGGGCAGCCACAGCGTGGAGTAGCCGTCCATGCGCTTGTAGCGGATGAGGATGTCCTGTATGGTCTCGTCGAACGCATGGCCGAGGTGCAACTGGCCGGTGACGTTCGGGGGCGGGATGACGATGGTGAAGGGCTTCTTCTCCGGGTCGCGTTCAGCGTGGAAATAGTTGCCTTTCAGCCACATGTCGTAGATTTTCTTCTCGACCACATGCGGGTCATAGACCTTTGGCAGTTCTTTCATAGCTGTCTCCTTTCAGATTGCCTCGGGGGACGAAAAACGCCCCGAAGCATAATGCTTCAGGGCGCTTGAATAAGCGTGGTACCACCTGAATTCCATGCCTTGCGGCATGACACTCGTGACTCTGTAACGGGAGTACCCGGCGGGCTTACTTCGCGCATGCCGCTCTCGGACTGCGCTCTTTCAGCCTCACGGCTCGGGGCCGACCTTCAACGCCGCTTCACAAGGGCTTACACCTAACCGCCCTTTCTCTTCGCATCTGCCGCGCGCCTACTCCTGCCCGTCATTGCCTTTGTACCGCATGATTATATCCGATTGGCCGGGGCTTGTCAAGCCTCACACGCCCATGGCAGCGGAAATTTGAGCCAGGGACTGCACGCCCACGGTCTTGTTGATGAGCTGGCCGTTCTGGAAGTAGAGCAGCGTGGGTATGCTCATGATACCGTAGCGGGCGGCGAGCTCGGGCTCGGCGTCCACATCGACCTTGCAGACGCTCACAGCGCCGTTCTGAGCCTGGTCGAACTCGTCGAGGATGGGCGCCTGCATGCGGCAGGGTCCGCACCATGTGGCCCAGAAGTCCACAACTACTTTGCCGTTGGCGATAGCAGAGTCGAAGTTGTCTTTAGTGAGATGGGTAATTGCCATTATTGTTTTCCTCCTGTCTGTTTAGAGAGATTTTCCACATACTTGCAGGCCGAAAGTCCGGCCACGTTCCCGTCTCCGGCGGCCTTGGCCACCTGGTAAGGACCGCCTATGCAGTCGCCGGCCGCGAAGACGCCCGGCAGGTTTGTCGCCATTTCCGCGTCCACGCTGATGTGCGCCCCGATCGTCTCAAGTCCGGGCAAAAGCGAGTCCGGGGAGAGCCCGCTGCGCAGCACGAACACGCAGTCCACGGCGTAGTCAGCTCCGTCGGCCGTGAGGGTTGTGACGCGCTCTTCGCCCTTTATCTCGTACTTTTTGGCGCGCTGGGAGTCGAAGTACTCCACGATGCAGCCGATGCCGCGCAGGTACTCGGCCTCCTCCGGCGCGTCCGCGCTCTGGCCTATGACCGCCACGGGTTTGCCCCTGTAGAGCATACCATCGCATGTGGCGCAGTAGCTCACGCCGCGCCCCAGGAATTCGCTCTCGCCTGGGAAGGGCTTTGCGCGGTTGAGCCCGCAGGCCAGCACTACGGAGCGTCCCTGCACGAAATCCGCGCCCACGCTCACGCCGAACACGCCGCCCATGTCTGCCACGGCCAGGGCGCGGCCGCGCGCGAACTTTACGCCGGAGGCCTCCGCGTGCTTCACGAAGGCGTCTACCAGCTCGCGCCCTGTGGCGTTGTGGAAACCGGGGTAATTGTCCACGTGCTCGGCCCGGCAGAGCGGCGAGTCCTCGGGCGCGGTGGAAACTATGAGGGCGCTCTTGCCGCGGTGTCTGGCCGTGAGCGCCGTTGAAACTCCGGCGGGGCCGGAGCCTATGATAACAAGGTCAAATATCTCGTCCATCGTCAGCCTCCTTTTTTCGTTTGACTTATTATATATTGCTTCGCTTCCGAATGCAATATTTCATCACAGCTCGAAAAAAGGCAAATTGGCAGTTGTCAACAGCGCGGCCATCGGGTATAATGTGTCGGTATCACAATAATTAAAAGGGTGAGAGTTATGGACGACACTTCCCGCAACTTTATAGAACAGTTCATAGCCGAGGACATAGCCCCCGGCGGCCGCTTTGAAGGCAGGCAGGTACACACCCGCTTTCCGCCCGAGCCCAACGGCTACCTGCACATCGGCCACTGCAAGGCGCTCATCATCGACTTCGGCACCGCCGAGCGCTTCGGCGGCATCTGCAACCTCCGCATGGACGACACGAACCCCGCCAAAGAGGACACCGAGTACGTGGACGCCATCCAGGAGGACATACACTGGCTGGGCTTCGACTGGGGCGACCGCTTTTTCTACGGCAGCGACTACTTTGAACAGACCTATGAGTACGCCGAAGAGCTCATAAAGAAGGGCCTGGCCTATGTCTGCGAGCTCACACCCGAGCAGTTTAAAGAGTACCGCGGCGACACCAACACCCCCGCCCGCTCGCCCTGGCGCGACCGGCCCATAGAAGAAAACCTCGACCTCTTCCGTCGCATGCGCGCCGGTGAGTTCCCGGAGGGCAAGTACACCCTGCGCGCCAAGATAGACCTCGCCAGCGGCAACTTCAACATGCGCGACCCGGTGCTCTACCGCATCCGCTACATCGAGCACCACCGTCAGGGCACCAAGTGGTGCATCTTCCCCATGTACGACTTCGCACACCCCATCCAGGACGCCATCGAGGGCATCACGCACTCGCTCTGCTCGCTCGAGTACGAGGACCACAGGCCCCTCTACGACTGGGTTGTGAACAACGTCTCCGTGCCCAGCAAGCCGCGTCAGATAGAGTTTGCCCGTCTGGGCATAGACCACACCGTCATGAGCAAGCGCAAGCTCCGCAAGCTCGTCGAGGAGGGTTACGTCTCCGGCTGGGACGATCCGCGTATGCCGACGCTCTGCGGCCTGCGCCGCCGCGGCTACACCGCGCACTCGATACGCGACTTCTGCGAGCGCATCGGCGTGGCCAAAACCCCCAACACCGTCGAATACGCCCTGCTGGAGCACTGCCTGCGTGAGGACTTGAACCAGCACGCGCAGCGCGCCATGGCCGTACTGCACCCGCTCAAGCTCACCATTGTGAACTACCCCGAGGGCCAGAGCGAGACGGTTGAAATTGAGAACAACCCCAACGACCCCGAAGCCGGCACACGCTCCGTCACCTTTTCGCGCAACCTCTACATCGAGCACAACGACTTCATGGAGCACCGAGCGCCGAAATACAAGCGCCTGTGCCCCGCCGAAGACGGAGATGCCTGCGCACTGGAGTGCCGCCTCAAGGGCGCATACCTCATCCGCTGCGCCGGCTTTGTCAAGGACGACGAGGGCAACGTGGTCGAGGTCCTGGCCGAGTACGACCCGGAGAGCCGCGGCGGCGACCCCGCCGATGGCCGCAAGGTCAAGGGCGCCACGCTCCACTGGGTGGACGCAAACAACTGCGCCGACGCCGAGATCAGAGTTTACGACAATCTCTTCTCCGACGCCGACCCCGACGCCGCCGGCAAGGACTTTATCGAGTGCCTCAACCCGAACAGCCTCGAAGTTCTGACCAGCTGCAAGGTCGAACCCATGTGCGTCGCGCCTGACGCGCCCATGCACTTCCAGTTCCTGCGCCAGGGCTACTTCTGCCGCGACAAGGACTCCACCGCTGAGCACCCGGTGTTCAACCGCGCCGTCGCGCTCAAGGACAGCTTCAAAAAAGCCTGAAGCTAACACGGAAACTGCAAAAACGGGACGCCGCAGGGCGTCCCGTTTTCTTTTTAATATCCACTTTTTCACGCGGCATAGCCCAGCCGGCGCCGGGCCCCAACGCTCCCGGTGAGAATTCTGCTCCGCGCTGCGGCTCTTGCCCCACAGCCGCACCAGTCACGCAGATCAGCAGCAAACCGGTACGCGCGTCTTCCCGCACTCTGTTAGGATTGTACCTGCTCAGAACACGAGCGTTGAGAAGTAGTCGTCCGGGGTCTCTGCGCGGCGTATCAGTGTCGCGCTGCCGTCGGGGTTCAGGAGGACTTCGGCGCTGCGGAGCCGGCCGTTGTAGTTGTAGCCCATCGCGCGCCCGTGCGCGCCTGTGTCGTGGATGACGAGAGTGTCGCCTATCTCGACTTTGGGCAGCATGCGGTCAACGGCGAATTTGTCGTTGTTCTCGCACAGCGAACCTGTGACGTCGTAGCGGTGGTCGCATTCGGCGTTTTCCTTGCCCGCAACGGTGATATGATGGTATGCGCCATACATGGCCGGGCGCATGAGGTCACAGGCCGAGGCGTCTACGCCGATGTAGTCCTTGTAGATGTGTTTCTCGTGCAGCACTTTGGTCACGAGGCAGCCGTAGGGCGCAAGCATAAAGCGGCCCATTTCGGTGAAGATTTTCACGTCGCCCATGCCTGCGGGGACGAGTATGTCCTCAAAGCGGCGGCGCACTCCCTCGCCGATAGCCATGATATCCGGCACAGGCTCGCCCGGGCGGTAGGGTATGCCCACGCCGCCGGAGAGGTTTATGAATGCGACGTGCGCTCCGGTCTCGCGGTGCAGCTCCACGGCCAAGCGGAAGAGCTGGCTGGCGAGCTCAGGGTAGTAGGCTTCGCTGGTGGTGTTGGAGGCCAGGAAGGCGTGTATTCCTATATGTTTCACACCGCGCTGCATGAGCATGCGGAAGGCCTCGGTTATCTGCTCGCGGGTCATGCCGTACTTGGCCTCGCCGGGGTTATCCATGATACGGTTGGCGATGGAGAACTTGCCGCCCGGGTTGTAGCGGCAGCACATGGTCTCTGGGTACTCGCCCACAACTTTGTCATAGAAGGGGATGTGGCTTATGTCGTCGAAGTTTATTATCGCGCCGAGCTGGTGAGCCAGTCTGAACTCCTCGGCGGGAGTGTCGTTCGACGAGAACATGATTTCCTCGCCGGTTATGCCGAGCTTTTCGCAGAGCATGAGCTCCGTAAGCGAGGAGCAGTCCATGCCGCAGCCCTCGGCGCGCAGCAGCTTCATGATTGCCGGCGTCGGCGTGGCCTTGACGGCAAAGTATTCGCGGTAACCGCCATTCCAGGCGAAAGCCGCGTTCACGCGGCGGGCGTTTTCGGTGATCGCGGCCGCGTCATAGAGGTGGAACGGAGTGGGAAATTTGCGGCACAGCTCGTCCAGTTGAGCCTTAGTCACGAAAGGAAGCTTGGTATTGAGCACATTTTCGCCCCCAAAATAAGAAATTTGGCGGTTGTTCACCATGTTTTCATTATAATATAATAAAGTTATCAAGTCAAAACACAATCAGCGAAAAAATACTTTGATTCGTGCTGGAAAAAATGTATAATATGTAGTAAGAGACGGAGGAGGCAGAGCCTCCCGCCGGCCCATAGGAGGTTCACTTATGGATAAGGATAAGATAGAGCTCGCAGAAAAATACGTATCCAACGACGACATCTGGCTGTTCAACACTGGTAACGCCCAGAGGGCCTACGACGCCTTCACCTGCAAATATCTCCCCGATGTGGATCTCACGCGCTTCGCCGTATGGGCGCCCAATGCGCGGGAAGTGAGCGTTGTCGGTGACTTCAACGGCTGGGACGGCAGCGCTGCTCCCATGACCAGGCGCGAGGGAGGTATCTGGTGCGCCTTCCTGCCTGGCGTGAAGCAGGGCGATATCTACAAATTCCGCGTAGTGGGCGCGGACGGCTCGGTCGTGCTCAAGGCCGACCCATTTGCATTGCACGCCGAAACGGGCCCCGCCACAGGCAGCAAGGTCTGGGACATAGAGGGTTACGAGTGGACGGACGCGGACTATATGTCCCGCCGCCGCAATTATGACGCCATACACTCCCCCATGAACATCTATGAAATGCACATGGGCTCATGGCGCAAGCGCGACGACGAGATGTACCCCAACTACCGCGAAGTCGCCGACCAACTGGCCGACTATTGCCACCGCATGCGCTACACTCACGTGGAGCTCATGCCGATAACCGAGTACCCCTTTGAGGGTTCCTGGGGCTATCAGGTCACGGGCTATTTTGCCCCCACAAGCCGCTATGGCACGCCGCAGGACTTCATGTACTTCGTGGACAAGCTCCACTCCGAGGGCATAGGCGTCATTGTGGACTACGTCCCGGCGCATTTCCCGCGCGATGAGCACGGCCTGCGCATGTTCGACGGCACCCCCTGCTATGAGTGCAGCGAGCGCCGCATGGCAGAGCACCCCGACTGGGGCACGATGATCTTCGACTACGCCAAGCCGCAAGTACAGAGCTTCCTCGTGAGCGCGGCAATGTTCTTCTTCGACAAGTACCACATAGACGGCATCCGCGTCGATGCCGTGAGCAGCATGCTCTATCTGGACTACGGACGCCGCGGCGGCGAGTGGACACCCAACAAGGACGGCGGCAACACCAACTACGGCGCCGTGGACTTCCTGCGCAAACTAAACTCCACCGTGCTCACCACCTACCCCGGCGCTATAACCATAGCCGAAGAGTCTACGGCCTTCCCGCTCGTGAGCCGTCCACCCGATGTAGGCGGCCTGGGCTTCACCTTCAAGTGGGACATGGGCTTCATGCACGACACGCTCGACTACATGGCCATGGACCCCTATTTCCGCAGCAACAACCACAGCCGCATCACCTTCTCGATGATGTACGCCTACTCCGAGAACTTCATCCTCGCCTTCTCTCATGACGAGGTGGTCCACGGCAAGGCCAGCATGGTCAACAAGATGTGGGGCGACTACGATACGAAGTTCGCCTCCCTGCGCGCGCTCTACGGCTATCAGTTCGCTCATCCTGGCAAGAAGCTCAACTTCATGGGCAGCGAGTTCGCGCAGTTCATCGAGTGGAACTACAAGCAGCAGCTCGACTGGAACCTGCTCGATTTCCCCATACACGACGCCATGCGCCGCTATGTGCGCGACCTGGGCCGCATCTACGAGTCCACACCCGCGCTCTGGCGCATAGACGACTCCTGGGACGGCTTCAGATGGCTCAACGTTGACGACAACCAGCGCAGCAGCGTAGCTTTCATGCGCATGTCGCGCGGCTCGTACATAGTCTGCGCGCTCAACTTTACTCCCGTGCGCTATGACAACTTCACGATAGGCCTGCCGAGGCCCGGCGTGCTGCGCGAAATGCTCAACTCCGACAGCACCAAGTATGGCGGCACCGGCGTGCTCAACGAGCCCGAGATCCGCTCGCACAAGCGCGATTTCCTTGATTTCCAGCACTCGGCCGAAATCACGCTCCCGCCGATGAGCTGCATTTACTTCCGCTTTACCCCCAGCAAGCCTGCTCCTTCGCACCGCAAATCCCCAGCCACGGCAAAAAAGCCCCGCAAGGCTTCCAAGTAAAAACGACCTCAGCGGTCATGCCCGGCTCTGCCCCCACGGCAGCGCCCATACACGAAAGGAATGGTTAAAAGATGAAACGTGAATTTCAGCAGGCCCTCGCCGACAAGGGCCGTGACCGTCTGCCATCAGTGCTGCTTGTCAGCGCCGAGTGCGCACCCATCTCCAAGACCGGCGGTCTCGCCGATGTGGTAGGCACCCTGCCCAAGAGCCTGGCTGCGCTTGGTGTAGACGCGCGTGTCATTACCCCTTATCACCGCTGTGTCAAGGACAGGTACCACGACCAGGTGGAGCACATGTTCAGCTTCTCCGTCGATCTCGGCTGGCGAAGCCAGTACGTGGGCATAGAAAAGCTCGTGCTCGACGGCGTGACCATATACCTTGTAGACAACGAGTACTACTTCGGCGACCGCATATACCGCGGCGGCGTGCCCGAAGGCGAGCAATATGCCTTCTTCACCCGCGCCGTGCTCGACGCAATACCCAACCTCGGTTTCTTCCCGGATGTGCTCCACTGCAACGACTGGCACACGGCCATGATCCCCATGCTGCTGCGCACCCAGTACGGCAACTACGTCCACGGCCGCATGAAGACCCTGCTCACCATACACAACATTGCCTATCAGGGCAAATTCGGCTTTGAGTTCTTCCGCGACCTGCTGCGCGTGGAAGACCGCTACTTCACCCCCGAGTTCATGGAGCTCAACGGCTGCGGCGCCTTCCTCAAGGGCGGCTGCGTCTTCGCCGACCATCTCAACACGGTGAGCCCCAGCTACGCCGACGAGATATGCACCCCCTACTACGGCGAGGGCCTTGAAGGCATTCTCTCCGCACGGCGCCACCAGCTCTCCGGCATCATCAACGGCATCGACACGAAGCTCTATAACCCCTTCTCCGACCCGCTGATCTCCAAGAAGTTCGACAAGGGCCATCTGCGCGGCAAACAGGTCTGCAAAGAGTCCCTCATGTACGACATGGGCCTGCACGCCGATGTGCACACCCCGCTCGTCGCCATGGTCACCCGCATGACCCCGCAGAAGGGCTTCGACCTCATAGAGCGCGTGCTCGATGAGATGATGTACTTCGACATCTGCTTCCTGCTGCTCGGCACGGGCGCCAAGAAGTACGAGAGTTTCATGCGTGAGGCCGAGAACCGCCATCGTGGCCGCGTCTGCTCCTACATAGGCTACAACGAAGAGCTCAGCCACCGCGTCTACGCCGGCGCGGATATGCTGCTGATGCCCAGCCGCTTCGAGCCCTGCGGCCTCTCTCAGATGATCGCCATGCGCTACGGCACGCTGCCCATCGTGCGCGAAACCGGCGGCCTCAAGGACACTGTAAAACCCTACAACCAGTACACCGGTGAAGGCAACGGTTTCTCCTTCGCCAATTACAACGCCCACGAGATGAAGGCCACCGTCGAGCGCGCCGTAAATATCTACCGCTACGAGCCCGAGGTGTGGACCGGCCTCATGCGCAACGCCATGAGCGAGGACTTCAGTTTCGCACGCAGCGCAGAGGAGTACGCGAGGCTCTACATAGACATGCTGTGAGGCAGGCCTATGGGTACAGAGAGAAAGACTACTGTATACTTTGGCGGCGAAGCGCACGAGCTCTGGCGCGAAGACGGGCTTGAGGTCACGTATTCCGGCCGCACTCCCGTCATCGCGGTCACAGACGGGGACAGCATCCGCGCCGAGGCTCCAGAGCCCGGCCGGAGCGGCGACGTCAAGGCCGGCTATAACGAACTGGCCCTTTGGCGCGAGCTGGCCATGCGCCTGAACGCGGGAGAAATCTCTCCCCTGTCGAGCGCATATTTCAGGGCCGCAGCAGACGTGAGTCTGGCCCTTGAGGCCGCAGGCGACAATTGGCGCAGCCTGCCCTCCGGCTATAGCCGTGAAGTGCACGGCGGCGTGGAGTGCATAGTTCTCATAGAGCTGCTGCGCACACTGCTCGACGAAAAGCGCGCCGCCTGGGAGGAGGCCGTAAACATAGTCTCTGCCTGTTTCACGCTCCGCATAGAGAGCCTGGCTCAGCTGGCCCCCGTACCGCTCGCCGCGGTGCGGGCCCTGCAAATGCGTGACGCCACGCTCATTGAAGCCGTCAACGACAAGCTCTGCTCCAGGCTTTGGGACGCCTGGCCGGGCGACTGGCTGCGCATAGGCGGCAGCGCGATAGTGCGCGACGGCGAGGCCGACTTTAATCTGCTCGCTGCATATATGTGCTCGCGCGTATACTGTACAAAGGAGGAGCTGGCCTTTCCGCTGCGTGCGCTCTACACGCTTGATCCGGTCAGATTTATCGAGCTATGATAGTTTCCGAGCTTACACCTCACATCATGCACGACCCCGCCCGCGAGCGCTTCCACTTCCCGCTGGGCGCCGTACCGGCGCTCGCTCCGCTGCGTCTGGCCTTTTCAGACGGCCGGGCCGCCGTCCGCAGTGCGGAGCTGGTAGTCTCCGGCGACGAGGGCTACGAAGAGCGCTACGAAATGGCGCCCGAGGGCGGCGACTGGGCCGTTACAATATCGGCTCCCGAGCACGGAATCGCGCTCTGGTACAGCTTCCATCTCACGTTGGAGGAGGGCGAGCTCTGGCTTTGCGCCGCTTACGGCGGGCGCTTCGGCCAGCTCATGAGCACGCGGGGCGACGGCTTTCGCCTGACCGTATACGAGCGCGGCTTCACCACTCCCGAGTGGTTTCGCCGCAGTGTTATGTATCAAATCTTCCCCGACCGTTTTTCCCGGGACAGTTCCGATACGGCCCGGCACGGTGTTGAAAAGCATATCGCCATGGGCCGCGTCGTCAAGTACCACGAGGGCTGGGACGAGCCGGTGGACTGGCAGCCGAACAGCGCCGAGGGCTTCTACTTCCCTCTCGACTTCTTCGGCGGCACCTTCCGCGGCATAGAAGAACACCTCGACTACATAAAGAGCCTCGGCGTCGGCGTCATATATTTAAACCCCATCGTCGAGGCGCGCTCAAATCACCGCTATGACGCCGCTGATTACCTGCAGCCCGACCCCATACTGGGCTCGCTCGAGGACTTCGAGCACCTGTGTTCCGAAGCCCGGGCGAAAGGCATCCGCATCATGCTCGACGGCGTATTTTCACACACGGGCGCAGACAGCGTCTACTTCAACCGCGACAACCATTACCGCAGCGACGGGGCCTATAACGCCGGCAAGAAGTCGCCATATTACTCCTGGTACGACTTCCGCAAGTGGCCCGGCGAATACCGCTGCTGGTGGAACTTCCCCGACCTGCCCGAAGTCAACGAGCATGACCCCGGCTGGGAGAAGCTCATCATCACCGGCGAGGACAGCGTGGTCAAAACCTGGCTCCGGCGCGGCGCCTCCGGCTGGAGGCTGGATGTGGCCGATGAGCTGCCCGACGACACTCTGTCGCTGATACGCGGCGCCGTAAAGTCTGAAAACCCCGAAGCCGTGGTACTCGGCGAGGTCTGGGAGGACGCCATAATCAAGTACAGCTACGGCTCGCGCAGGCGCTATGCCCTGGGCAGCGCGCTGGACACTGTCATGAACTACCCATTCCGCAGCGCCGTGCTCGACTTCTTCTGCTTCCGTTCGGATTCCTGGGCCTTGCAGGGTGCTCTGCTCACCCAGAGGCTCTACTATCCAGCGCCCATGTACTACGCACTTATGAACCTCCTGAGTTCTCACGACGTGGAGCGGGCCAGGACCGCTCTCGCCACGAGACTCGACGCACGCAGCCTCAGCCGTGAACAGCAGGCCAGATTCTATGTCAGCGACAGCCAGGACGCTCGCGGCGCCGCGATGCAGAAGCTCGCTGCGGTGGTCCAGTTCACGGTTCCTGGCGTACCCTGCGTCTACTACGGCGACGAGACGGGGATGAACGGCATGCTCGATCCCTTCAACCGCGCCACTTTCAGCACCGGCGCAAGGCCGCTCGTGGGCTGGTATCAGAAGCTCGGGCAGCTTCACTCAGAGTACGACGCTCTCAAGTGCGGCGGCGTGGCCGTTTTCTCGCCGCACGCGGATGTGCTGGCCATACTGCGCTGCGTCACCGGCGGGCGCGACTGCTTCGGCTCCAAAGCCGAAAACGGCGTCCTGCTCGCCGTGGTAAACCGCGCGTCCGAGCCGCGCGAAGTAGTATGCGACCTGTGGCTGGACAACGCCGGGCTTACCGGTGAGGAGCTGGGCGCGCTTCAGGCCCTGCACCTCACCGAGGCTGTATGCCTTCTTGACGGCGACCGGGCGCAGGTTGAGGACGGCCTCGTAAAATTGAACCTGGCGCCGGAGAGCGCACATATATACCTGCTGACTTAAACACACGCGCAGGGCCGCTTGGCCCTGCGCGTTTTCCATCCGTGCTCAATTTACGTCATATTGCGCGTTCGGAGTGCAAATCTTAAACTATTTGTTTCGTAAATGTTACATTTTCCAAATCTGTTCAACCGGTAGTGGTATGAAGAAACTTCATACTTTCAATTCTTTATAATAAGCGTATACTGGCATCAACTAGAATTGTAATAATTCACCGAAAGGGGAGAGTGAAGTTGCGAAGCAACAAAAACTCCTGGGCAAACAAAATTCCCGCCTGGGTATGGGTAATCATTTCATTCGTAGCCGCCATGGTGGTCTGGTACATACTCAGCATTCTGCCAAAGACGGACAGGGCATTCCCGTTTGCCCCGGTCACCATCGAAGGCCTTATGACCATGATCGATCGCGGCGTTTTCTGGCAGGACCTGTCAAGCAGCCTTATCTCCGTAATATCGGGCTTTGCGCTTGGTTTTATCATCGCGCTGCCGGTGGCCATACTCATGGCCTGGTATCTGCCTGTGAGGAACATACTCAACCCGTGGATTCAGTTTGTGCGTAACATCCCGCCGCTGGCTTACGTCCCGCTGATAGTCATCTGCGCCGGCGTCGGCCGTCCCGCCCAGGTAACCACTATCACCATCGCCTGCTTCCTGACGATGTGCGTCACCATCTATCAGGGCGTTATCAACATCGACGAGACTCTCATCAAGGCCGCGCGCGTCCTCGGCGCCAAAGACCGCGACATCTTCGTCCGCGTCATCGCCCCCGCCACGCTCCCCTTCATACTCACCGCCATACGCCTCGGCGCCTCCGTCGCGCTGACCACCCTGATAGCCGCTGAGAGCACGGGCGCCATAGCCGGTCTCGGTATGCGTATCCGCGCACTCAACAACACCTTCGATTCCGCTCCGATGCTCGCCTATGTCATTATAATTGGCATCATCGGCATACTGATTGAGAAAATTATCCGCTTCCTTGAAAAGAAGCTGACCGGATGGCAGGAGACGATTAACTGATGGATAACCTCAATAATTACATAGAAGGCGCGCCGGTCAAGGTGCACATAGACAACGTAGTCAAGAAGTTCAGCGGCCGTAATGGTGAGATGATAGCTCTCAACGGCGTGAGCCTTGACATACACGACAACGAGTTCATCTGCGTCGTCGGCCCCTCCGGCTGCGGCAAGAGCACTCTGCTGAACATCATAGCCGGCCTGCTCGAGCCCACGAGCGGCGAGGTCTACTGCGACGGCAAGCTCGTACAGGGTACAGGCACCGACCGCGGCGTCGTCTTCCAGCAGTACGCCCTCTTCCCCTGGCTGACCGTCAAAAAGAACGTCCGCTTCGCGCTTGAGATGCGCGGCATCAAGGGCAAAGAGGCCGACGACCTGGCGATGAAGTATCTCGAGAAGGTCGATCTCGTGAAGTTTGCCGACAGCTATCCCAAGGAGCTCTCCGGCGGCATGAAGCAGCGAGTGGCCATAGCCCGCGCCTACGCCGCGGACCCGCAGGTTCTGCTCATGGACGAGCCCTTCGGCGCCCTCGACGCCCAGACCCGTACCCAGCTACAGACCGAGCTGCTGGAGACCTGGGAGAAAGACCGTAAGACCTGTTTCTTTATCACCCACGACGTCGATGAGGCTATAATTCTCGCTCAGAAGGTCATTGTCATGTCGGCCCGCCCCGGCCGTGTCAAGGCCATCATAGACATAGACATTCCCTACCCACGTGATCAGGAGACCAAGATGAGCCCGCGTTTCCTCGAGCTCAAGAACGAGATCTGGTCCCTTGTCTACCAGGAATACCTGGAAGTCCGCAAATAAGTCGTAAAAATGCCTGAGCATTTTTAATATTTAAACAAAAATGAGGAGGAACTACTTAATGAAGAAGCTTCTTGCACTGGCTCTGGCCCTCGTCATGGTGTTCGCCCTTGCCGCCTGCGGTGAGAGCGAGACCACGCCCAGCACCGAGCCCACCACTCCCGCCAGCGAGCCCAGTGCCGAAACCAGCACCGAGCCCAGCGCCACCACTGCTGAGCCCGTTGAGCTCAACATCGGCTACATGAACAACTACGGCAGCCTTTGGGCCCTCGCTGCGGCTCAGGAGCTCGGCTACTTCGAGGAAGAGGGCATCACCCTCACCCTCACCAGCTTTGACTCCGGCCCGAACATCATCGCCGCCATGGAAAACGGCAGCGTTGACATCGGCTACATCGGCGACGGCGCTCACAAGCTCTGCGTGCAGGGCCAGGCTGAGATCATCGCTCTGAGCCACATCTCCAACGGCGACGCCGTCATCGGTGGCCCCAACGTCACCTCCATCGCTGACCTCGCCGGCAAGACCGTTGCCTACTCCTCCGGCACCACCAGCGAGAACATTCTTGTCCAGGCCCTCGCCAGCGAAGGCATGACCATGGACGACATCACTGCCATGGACATGGACGCCTCTGCCATTGTCACCGCCATGCTCTCCGGCCAGGTTGACGCCTGCGCCATCTGGAGCCCCAACTCCACCACCGTCCTCGACGAGCTCGAAGGCGCCACTGTCCTCGCCGACAACGTCACCTTCGCTGACAGCTCCATCGCCCTCTCCAGCTGGATTGCCATGCCGGACCGCGTCGAGTCTGACCGTGACGTCCTCGTCCGCTTCGTCCGTGCTCTGTTCCGCGGCATGGACTACGCCGCCGACGGCAACTACGAAGAGGTCGCCGGCTGGGTCGCCGGCATCCTTGCCACCGATCCTGAGGCCACCTACAAAGAGTACACCAGCGGCGACTGGCTGACCGGTGAGGAAGTCTACAACGGCGTTGCCGACGGCACCGTCAACAGCTACTACCAGCTCCAGCAGGATCTGATGATAGCCAACCCCGACAGCGGCGTGACCGAGACTGTTGCCCTTGAGGACTACATAGCCTTCGACATCATGACCGAGGCCGGCGACTCCCTCTACGGTGAGGCGGCTGAGTAAGCGCTAATATTCACAAGCCCAAGGGGCGGCGATTCCGCCGCCCCTTATTTATCGGGACTTCCTTTACATGGGCCGAATAATCCTGTAAAATGACGGCAGGGGGCGATAAAAATGTTGCTTTTGCTGTCTATCGGGTTGTTGCTCGGCTCCATTATAACGCTCATCTTGCGGCGTAACCGGGAGAGCCTGCTGCTCGCCGCAATATGTACCAGCCTGACTATATATCTCATCGGCATCATGTTGCTCATCTCCAAGCACGGCGGCATCTCCAGAGACGTGGAGGGGTTCCTGTTCTTCTCGCACGATGTCAGGCTTTGGTTCCAATACAGGTTCATAACTTTCAACCAGCTCGGCATGATAATAAACCTGGGCAGACATCTTTTCCCCATGTTTCTGCTTCTGATGGCCGAGCGCTACTCCATGGTCCCCTTCATCCGCAAGCGGCCCGCGCTTGCCGGAAAACTTACTGCGGTATTGCCGCTCACAACCATGCTGCTGTATATACCGCTTGTATACCATGAATTTATCCTGCTGATACCTTCGTGGCGTGCTGTGGTTTTCTATGTGAGCTATGGTTGGATTATACTGTACCTCCTGCTGGCGCTGTTTTTGCTTGGGTATGAGCTTTTTTCCATCACCATGCCCTTTTTCCGCAGGCAGTTCCTGATGCTGGTGTTATGCCTTTCTGCACTATCGGTACTGTACTTCATATACTGCGGGCAGGACCCGGGACAGGTGTACAGCTTTTACAGCTATGACTACATTGGCATACGCGGGATAGGCTATCTGCTCCTATCGCCGAACGTGTTTGAGTATGTGCTGCTGGTAGTAATAAACGTGCTCGGCGGTCTGCTGGGCATAGGCATGCTGCTGCGCTACACCGAGGACACCATATCGTCAAATCAGGAGGACCCCGGCCTTGAGCGCAAATTTGACGTCGCCCGTACCGGCGCGAGCGTCTTTGTACACGGCATCAAGAATCAGCTTCTGGCCAACCGCGTGCTGTATAAGCGCATCCGCGCCGAGCTCGACAAGCCCGAGCCTGACATCGGCAAGCTGCGCGCCAGCACTGACCGGCTGAGTGAGATAAATGACACTCTCATCGCCCGGAGCGAAGAGCTTTACCGCACCGTAAAGAGCAAGAGCGTCATGCTGGTGCCTGTGACGCTGGAGAACGTGTGTTCCATAGCTGTAGACCGTTTCTCCAAAAAGTACCCCGAGGCCCTGCTTGAAATCTCAATGCCTGACGGTGTGGAAGTGCTCGCTGACACTAACTATCTGGCCGAAGCGGTGTACAACCTCCTGACCAACGCCTGGGAGGCCAACGTTGCAGCCGGACACGGAGACAGCAACGTCTCCCTGCTGGGCTATGTAGCGCGGCTTTACACCGTTATCGAAGTGCGAGACAACGGCACAGGCATAGACGCCCAGGACAAAAAGCAGATATTTGAACCCTTCTACTCCAACAAGAACACCAACTTCAACTGGGGCATGGGCCTCTACCATGTCCGCACCATTGTCCGCAGTCACCTCGGCTCGCTCCGTGTGGAGAACCGCAAAGGCGGCGGCGCTGCGTTTTTCATCCTTCTGCCGCGCTACGACGGCAGGACGCGACGGGAGGGAAAGCATCGTAAATGATAAAAATACTCGTTGCAGAGGACTTTGACATCATCCGTGAGGACCTGTGTGACACGCTCTCGGCACAGGAGGACATGTGCGTTGTGGGTCAAGCCAGCTCCGGGGCTGAAGCAGAGGCCCTGGCCGAATCCACCGACTGTGACCTCGTCCTCATGGACATCGAAATGGAAACTACCACGGCCGGCATAAAGGCCGCCGAACACATACTTGAAAAGTACCCGGGTCTCATGATTATATTCCTCACCGCGCATGAGACCGAAAACATGATACTCACGAGCATGGGCGCCGGCGCCGTAGACTACATAGTCAAGGGCTGCTCCGATGAGGAATTGCTCATGCACATCCGCTCCGCGGCTGCGGGACGCCCGATGATAGACGCCCGCATACAGAACATGGTGCTCAAGGAGTATTCACGGCTGCGCTCTTCCGAGAAGAGCCTGCTCTTCTTCATAAACTCCGTGAGCAAGCTCACGAGCGCAGAGCGCGACCTGGTGCGCCTGCTGCTCGACGGCAAAAAGGTACGTGAGATAGCCGAAATACGCTGCGTCGAGGTCACAACCGTCAAGACGCAGATCAAGGGGCTGCTGCGCAAATTCGGCTGTGCGCGCACCCGCGACATAGTGGAGCTTATACGTGAGCTCAACGTGGCTCACTTATTCTAGATTCTGAAAGGACGATCACGATGGATTACTTCAAGATACCTGCCAGCGAGCTTGGCAAGAACTCCAAAATACCCGTGTACCCCCTGGGAGATTCCGGCGAGGTCTTCTATGAAATCGCGCTGGAAATGGTCAACACCATAAAAGAGCACAACGCTGCCGGTGAGAAAACCGTGTTCATCTGCCCTGTCGGCCCCGTGGGCCAGTACCCGATCTTCGTCAGGCTCGTCAACCGCGACAACATAAGCCTCAAAAACTGCTGGTTCATCAACATGGACGAGTATCTCAACGACGACGAGACCTGGATAGACATTGAAAGCCCGCTCTCCTTCCGCGGCTTCATGCGCAACACCGTATACACCAAGGTCCGTCCCGAACTGCTCATGCCCGAGGAACAGCGCGTCTTCCCCGACCCGAAGGATCCCGGCAAGGTGGACAGGCTGATAGAGGAGCTCGGCGGCGTGGATGTGGCCTTCGGCGGCATCGGCATCAACGGCCACCTGGCCTTCAACGAGGCGCAGCCCGAGCTCACCCCCGACGAGTTTGCTCAGCTCGGCACCCGCGTCATCACGCTCACCCCGGAGACGAAGACCGCTAACGCCATCGGCGACCGCGGCGGCGCCATTATCGCCATGCCGAACAAGGCCATCACCATCGGCATCAGGCAGATCCTCTCCGCGCGCAAGGTGCGCCTCGGCGTTTTCCGCGACTGGCACCGCGGCGTGGTGCGTCAGGCCGCTTACGGCGAAGTGAGCGCATCCTTCCCCGTAACCCTGCTCCAGAGGCATCCTGACGCGGCAATCTACGCCAATGCCACGGCCAGCGCCCTCCCCTTCTGATATGAGGCGCACGATATTTACGGGCGGCCTCGTCTTCACCGGGGGCGCGCTCAGGGAAACTGAAGTGCTTGTCGCCGACAGCCGCATAGCAGCCATAGGCGACAACCTGCCGCGTGAGGGCTGTGACGTACTCAACCTTGAGGGCAACATCCTCTCGCCCGGCTTTATCGACGTACACACTCACGGCGGCGACGGTGTGGATATAAACGCCGCTGACTATCAACAGCTTGCAAAACTCTCGCGCTTTTTCGCCAGCCAGGGCGTCACCGGCTTCCTGGCCAGCATCCTCACCGACACCGAGGAGGCGACGGAGCGCGCCATAGACGCGGTTTGCGAGTTCATGGACAGGCCCCTGCCCGGCGCCAAGTGCCTTGGTATACACCTGGAGGGTCCATTCCTCTGTGAGAAGTACAAGGGCGCCATGCCGCCCGAACTGCTGCGTGAGGGCGACGCGGAGCTCTTTCGCCGCTACCAGCGCAAGGCCGCCGGCCGCGTGCGCTACATGACTGTGGCGCCGGAGGTGCCAGGCGTGCTTGATATGCTCGACGAGATACGCGGCGAGTGCGTCCTGGCCATCGGACACTCGGACGCCGACTATGAGACGGCGCGTGAATCCATACGCCGCGGCGTTTGCTCGTGCACGCACACCTTCAACGTCATGAGCCTCTTCCACCAGCACCGTCCCGCCGTCATGGGCGCCGTGCTTGAGAGCGACGTCTACTGCGAGGCCATCTGTGACGGCCGCCACCTGCATCCCGGCACAGTGCGTATGCTCTTGAAGTGCAAGGGCTGGGACAAGGTCGTGGCCATCACCGACTCCATGCAGGCTGCGGGCCTGCCGGACGGAGAATATATGCTGGGCATCAACCCCGTCACTGTCACCGACGGCGACGCCAAGATCTCCGGCACCGACATACGCGCCGGCAGCACCCTGACTCTCGCTCAGGCCGTGAAGAAGATAAGCGCCTTCACGGGTGAGGGCCCGGAGAAAGTCCTGCCGCTGCTCACCGCCAATCCTGCAAAGCTCATAGGCGAATACCACCGCCGCGGCGACATAGCTGTAGGCAAAGACGCGGACTTTGTGGTCCTCTCGCCGGAGCTCGACGTACTAGCCACATGCTCGGCGGGCAAATTCGTATATGCCGCTGACAAAGAATAAAAGGAGGATATAAAAATGCTCGTTCCCCTTCGCCCCCTGATGGAGGCCGCCGAAAAGTACAACTACGCCCAGGGCGCTTTCAACGTCAACGCCGTGGCCCAGGCCAAGGCCGTCATCGAAATGCACGAGACTTTCCGCTCCCCCGCCATACTGCAGGGCGCGGACCTGGCCAACGCCTTCATGGGCGGCCGTGTGGACTTCGCCAACGGCACCCTGGAAGACAAGAAAGTCGGCGCCCGCCGCATAGCTGACGCCGTCAGGAAGTACGGCGAGAACAGCCCCATCCCCGTAGTGCTCCACCTCGACCACGGCCGCGACTTCGATAGCTGTGTCGCTGCCATCGACGGCGGCTACACCTCCGTCATGATAGACGGCTCCTCCCTGCCTCTGGAGCAGAACATAGAGCTGACCCGCGAAGTCGTCAAGTACGCGCACGCTCTCGGCGTCAGTGTCGAAGGTGAGCTGGGCGTGCTCGGCGGCCAGGAGGACCACGTCTTTGCCGAGACCTCCACTTACACCAACCCCCTCGACGCCGTCAAGTTCATCGAAGAGACCGGCGTTGACGCCCTCGCCATCTCCTATGGCACCCAGCACGGCGCCAACAAGGGCAAGAACGCCAAGCTCAGGCGCGAAATAGCCATTGCCATCAAGGAGTGCATCAACCGCCTCGGCATCTTCTGCGCCCTTGTCAGCCACGGCAGCTCCACCGTGCCGCAGTACATAGTCAAGGAGATCAACGACCTCGGCGGCGACATTCAGAACGCCTACGGCATCCCCGTGAACGAGCTCGTGGCCGCCATTCCCTGCGGCATCCGCAAGATAAACGTCGATACTGACATCCGTCTCGCCGTCACCCGTAACATGAAGGAGCTCTTTGCCAACCGCCCCGAGCTCCAGAAGAGCCCCTCCATCGGCGGCGTTTACCAGCTTCTTGAGGAGAAGAAGAGCGCCTTTGACCCGCGCGTGTTCTTCCCGCCCATCATGGACACCGTCCTCACCGGCAACATCCCCGACAACGACGTCGCCGTGCTCATGGAGCGCGTGGAGCAGGGCGTCAAGGAGGCCGTCGGCTCCCTCATCGTCAACTTCGGCTCCTACGGCAAGGCTCCGCTCGTCGAGCTCAAGAGCCTCGAGGACATGAAGGCCTTCTACGCGAAGTGAGGTGCGGATAATGAAGCATCTGTACCTGAACCTCAAGCGCTTTGACGTGCCCGTCGAGTTCGGCGGGGTGAACCGCGTGGCGCCGGTGGCGGACTGGGGCGCGTTCATTGTTGGCAGCACCCAGGACGCGCTGGCGAAGTACGACCCGAACGAGGTGGAGTTTGCGCAGTTCTTCCCCGAGGCGCACCTGCTGGGCGCCGTGGGCGCGAAGAAGCCCGGCAGCCCCGTCAAGGTCGGCTGCCAGGGCGTGCACCGCGCCGATACCGCCGTGGGCGGCAACTTCGGCGCCTTCACCACCCTGCGCCCGGCGAGCGCCGCCGTGGCCCTCGGCTGCGAGAGCGTCATAATCGGCCACTGCGAAGAGCGCAACTTCTATAACGACACCTTTGCCGAGGCCGGGGTGAAGGATACCTCCGCCACCAACCGCATACTCAACCAGGAGATACTTCGCGCCACCGAGCGCGGGCTGAACGTGCTCTACTGCATCGGCGAGAAGAGCGAGGAGCAGCCGCAGTGGGAGGAAGTCCTGGGCAGGCAGCTCGACGAGGGCCTCGCGGGAGTGGACAAGAGCAAGGTCGTCATCGGCTATGAGCCGGTGTGGAGCATAGGCCCCGGCAAAACGCCCGCCGGCAAGGACTATATCACCATGATCGCGCGCTTTGTGAAGGAGCGCACCGGCGGCATGGACGTCGTCTACGGCGGCGGACTCAAGACCGACAACGCCGAAATGCTCGCCTCCATCGACGAGATTGACGGCGGCCTCATCGCGCTGACCCGCTTTGCCGGCGAGATAGGCTGGTACCCCGACGAATATTTGGAGATAATCCGCACCTACCTTGGAAAGTGAGGACAAAGCATGAAGCTTGATTTTGAATACGGCAACGGCCTGATGAGCGCCGAGCTGCCCGACAACACCGACGTATTTATCCCCGGCACCACCGTGCCGGATCCCGAGTGCCTGCCCCAGGACTGGGACACGCTCTATAATGCCACGCTGGAGAGCATCCGCCACCCGCTGGGCATGCCGCCGCTGCGCGAGCTGGCCGGCCCGGGCAAGACGGTCGTCTTCGTCATCCCCGATATCGTCAAGGGCGGCGTGCAGGCAACCAGCCACCGCAAGGTGAGCATCCGCGCCTGCCTGGACGAGCTCTACGCCGCGGGCGTGGAGAAGAAGGACATCCTCCTGCTCATCTCCAACGGCCTGCACCCGCGCGCCACCGTGCCCGAGATGAAGAAGATACTCGGCGACGAGCTCTTCAACGAGTTCTACTACTCCGGCCAGCTCACCAGCCACGACAGCGAGGACTATGAGCACATGGTCGACCTGGGCGTCACCTGCGCGGGCGATCCGGTGCTGATGAACAAGTACGTCTATGAGTGCGACATCCCCATCCTCATCGGCCACACCCAGGGCAACCCCTACGGCGGCTACTCGGGCGGCTACAAGCACTGCGCCACCGGCATCACCCACTGGAGGAGCATAGCGAGCCACCACGTGCCCAAGGTCATGCACCGCGCGGACTTCACCCCGGTCAGTGGCCACAGCCTCATGCGCACCAAGTTCGACCAGATAGGCATGCACATGGAAGAGAAGATGGGCCACCCCTTCTTCTGCTGCGACGCTGTGCTCGACACCTACTCTCGCCAGATAGCCGTCTTCAGCGGCTACGCTGCCGTCATGCAGCCCGCAAGCTGGGAAGTCGCCAACAAGCGCACCTACGTGCCCTACGCCAAGGAGAAGTACGACATCATGGTGTTCGGCATGCCTCAGGACTTCCACTACGGCAATGGCATGGGTACGAACCCCATCCAGATGATGCAGGCGCTCTCTGCCCAGGTTATACGCCACAAGCGTGTGATGAAGGAGAACTGCGTCATCATCTGCTCGAGCATCTGCAACGGCTACTTCCACGACGAGCGCTGGCCCTACCTGCGCGAGCTCTATGAGATGTTCCAGCACGACTACATGCAGATACTGCCGGACATGGACAGATACGGCGAGTACTTTGCCACGAACGAGGAGTACATCCGCAAGTACCGCTTCTGCAATGCCTTCCACCCCTTCCACGGCTTCTCCATGATGAGCTGCGGGCACATAGCTGAGATGAACACTGCGGCGATCTACATCGTCGGCGCGCAGGAACCGGGCATCGCCCGCGGCATGGGCCTCAAGACCCGCGCCACCTTTGAGGAGGCGCTTGAGGACGCGACCCGCAAGTTCACCAACGGCAACCCGAAAATCCTCGCCCTGCCCCAGACCTTCAAACTCGGCGCCGTCCACCTCTGCATGGCCGACGACGACCTCAGTAACGTGTAAAGGAGGCGCGACATGCTCAAAGGCAATATGCTCGTAGCCCATGGCGGCGGCCCCACCCCCGTCATCAACAGCTCCCTGCTGGGCGCAGTGCGCGAGGCCAAAAAGCACCCGGAGATAGAGACCATCTACGGCGCGCGCTTCGGCGCTGAGGGTATCCTGGCCGGCGACCTCATAGACCTCGGCACAGTGCCGGATGAAAAGCTCGGCCTCCTGGCCCGCACTCCGGCGAGCGCCATCGGCTCCTGCCGCCGCAAGCTCACCGATGCCGACTATCCCGCCGTGCTCGAGTGCTTCAAGAAGTTCAACATCCGCTATTTCTTCTACAACGGCGGCAACGACTCCATGGACACCTGCAACAAGGTGTATAACCTCGCCGTGGAGAGCGGTTACGACCTGCGCGTTATAGGCATACCCAAGACCATCGACAACGACCTCGCCGTCACCGACCACTGCCCCGGCTTCGGCAGCGCGGCCAAGTACGCCGCCGCCAGCGCACTGGAAATAGCGCAGGACGCCGCAGCTCTGCCCATCCACGTCGTAGTCATGGAGATGATGGGCCGCAATGCGGGCTGGATCACCGCCGCGAGCGCGCTCTTCACCGACCTCATGCCCTGCGAGCACCTGGTATACCTGCCCGAGACGGACTTCAACAAGGACGAGTTCCTGGCCGCCGTCAAAGAGAAGTGGGCGAAAGGCCGCGGCCTGCTGGTCACCGTGTCCGAGGGTATCCACTACGCCGGAGGCGCCCCGGTGGCTGACAGCGGCATAGTAGACGGATTCGGCCACAAGGTGCCCGGCGGCGCGGCGCAGACCCTCTCCGACATGATAATGAACGAGACCGGCATCAAATCCCGCAGCGAAAAGCCGGGCCTGCTGGGCCGCACTTCCGTCGCTCTCATGAGTGAAATTGACCGCGGCGAGGCCGAACTGGCCGGCGCCACAGCAGTGAAGAGCGCCGTCGAGGGCCAGACCGGCTACATGGTCGGCTTCAAGACCGAGCGCACTCCCGAGTACAAGAGCGAGACTATCCTGGTCCCGCTCGCCGAGGTGGCCAACGCCGAAAAGACTTTCCCGCTCGAGTGGATAACCCCGGGCGGCGTCACCGACGAGTTCAGAGCGTATTGCCTGCCCCTCATCGGCGAGTACGACACGCGCTTCGTATCGCTCAGGTAAGTCTAAGACAACGAAAACGGGCCCCGGTCTTTCGGGGCCCGTATTTATTTCAGGTCTGTCCTGCCCAGCAGGTAGTCGGCCGAAACGCCGTACAGCTCGCAGAGCTTCAGCAAATGCCGGATGGGCAGTTCATTGGCGCCGCGCTCATAGCGCGCGTACATCGTTTGGGACGTGCTGAGCCTGCTCGCCGGGGACTCGCGCTATGAGCTCTGGGGCGTGGACATACTGCCGCAGGCGTTTTGGATAGATGGCGTGCACTTCGTACAGGCTGACGCAGAGAGGCTGCCCTTCGCCGACGCCAGCTTTGATCTCGTAATAACGTCGGCGTACTCGAACACATAGAACCGGTGGAAAAGCTCTGTGCCGTGATAGCGGAGCTGGACCGCGTGGGCAGGCACCAGATAAGCGTGGTACCCTCGCTCTCGACTCTGATAGAGCCGCACTGCGGCGCGCTGCGCTGGCCGCTGCGCGTACACCGCGACAAGCTGGGTCCCCAGCCAGACGGCACGCTGAGGCTGAATTACATGTGCGACCACAGCTGGAGCAAATTCCGCGGCTTTGCCTGCTGCCGCGCCGCGCGTTTCTGGTACATCCCGCCTTTTATCCGCAACACGGTGATTTACCGCTGAACGCCTTTACAAACGCGGTGCAAAGGAATAGAATATACAAGATTCCGGCGCGTGGTGCGCGCCTATGAGGTGAGGCTTTTGCTGCAAGCAATACTGTACTTTCTGATTTGCCTCGCGGCCACGACTGCGGGCGGTATAAGCGGAGTCGGCGGCGGCGTTATCATAAAGCCGGTGCTCGACGCGGTGTCGGGCATGGGCGTCGCCACGGTGAGCTTTCTCTCCGGCTGCACGGTTCTGGCCATGACGGCCACCAGCATGCTGCGCTCGCGCGGCGGCTCGGTTCACGTTGAAAAGCGGCGCGGCACGCTGCTGGCCGTGGGCGCGGCCGTGGGCGGCATACTGGGCAAGGAGATATTTGAGCTGGTGCGCGCCACCGGCGGCGTGACCGTAGACATAGTGCAGCAGATCATGATGATACTGCTCACGGTCGGCGTGTTCATCTACACGCTCAACCGCCCGAAGATAAAGACCAAGGACGTGCAAAACGCCTTCGCCTGCACAGTGATCGGCCTTACACTGGGCCTTGTGTCGGCGTTCCTGGGCATAGGCGGCGGGCCTATCAACCTCGCGGTGCTCTACTACTTCTTCTCAATGGACTCGAAGACCGCAGCGCTCAACTCGCTCTATGTCATACTGTTCTCCCAGGCCGCGAGCTTCATAAATACGCTCGTGCGCGGCACGGTACCCGAATTTGACTGGCTGGTCCTGATCGCCATGTGCGTCGGCGGCGTACTCGGCGGCATATTGGGCCGCAGCATCAGCGCCAAGCTCACGAACAAGGGTGTCGACCGGCTCTTCCTCGTCATTATGGCCGTGATAACCGTCATAAGCTGCTACAATCTCGCCATGTGCTTTGTGTGATAAATATGGAATACTGCATTACTAATGGAATACTTACCGCCCGCGTGTCCTCGCGCGGGGCCGAGCTCAAGTCCCTCGCCTGCCGCGGGGTCGAATACGTCTGGCCCGGCGGGGCCGAGTGGGGTTGGAGCGCACCGGTGTGCTGCCCATGGTGCGGCGCGCTCGACAAATTTGAGCGCGCCGGGCGCGTGTACGGCGGCAGCCGCCACGGCTTTGTGCGTGAGCGTGAGCACTCTCTGGCGCTTGAACACAGCGACGCCCTGGCCTTCACGCTGAAGGTACCGGAGGGCGACGAGCGCTGGCCCTGGCCATTCGAGCTGAGGGCAGAGTACAGCCTGTGCGGCGCATCTCTCACGCTCACTTATACGCTCACGAACACCGGCGCACAGCCCATGCCTCTGCAATTTGGCTTCCATCCGGGCTTTCTCGCGCCGGAGGGCAGCCTTATACGCGCCTCCAAGGCCGTCATACCGGACGGGAGTGACACTCTCAGGCTTGCGCCCGGCGTATTTGACAACGACAGCATCCACCTGGACCATCCCGAGTGCGCGAGTTTCTGCCTGGAACGCAGCGACGGGCGCAGCGTCACGGTGGACACCGACGGCTACGAGCATGTCCTGCTCTGGGGCGCTCCGGGCAAAACTCCCTTCGCCTGCATAGAGCCCTGGACCGGCTATCCCGGCCCCGGCGGCCCCTTCGAACGCGAGGGCGCTGTATCCCTCTCGCCGGGCAGTGTGTTCAAACGCACACTGAAGATAAGCCTGACCTGAGGCTTTACGCAAATTTAACTGGCAGTCACACACCCCCGGATATATAATTATCCGGGGGTGTTCGCATGAAAAAGTGGATTATTTCCGGCGCTGTGCTGCTCCTGACGCTCTCCCTTTTCGCCGCGTATATGTTCTGGCCCATGAAGCTGGACACCTCCGGCGCGGGAAGTGCCTATGTTTACGTGTCAAACGATTTTGGCTGGGAGCTAAAATCCGACGGCGACCTCGTACCGCAGGTATACAGTTATGACTTCACGCTGGAACAGGGGTCGCCGGAATTTGCAGAGCTGATCTCGCTGCTTGACGGTCTGAGCTTCCACCGCACGCTGGGAGACAGGGCAGGAGGCGGGTCCACGGACGTCCACATCAGGCTGCACGACTCCGGGGGTGCGGAAGTTTGCGTTATTGACACCGTCTCCGGGCGCCTCATGGTCAACGGCCAGCAGAGGGCCATGGGCTTTTTCTCCGCTGACCGGGTGGCAGAATTTGCCCGGCAGGCCGCAGCCATAAGCCCACCGTCCCCGCAATGAACTAATGAAAAACAAAAAAGCGCCCTGTCGGGCGCTTTTTTCAGCTTTCCAACCGCTCAGTGGCAGCACTTTTCCTGAAGATACGCTTGCGGTAAACAATCGGCAGCACCACGGCAGCGACTGCTATAGAGCCCACCGTGTCTATAATGGCGTGCTGCTTCACGAGCACGGTCGAGGCCATGCACAGAACGCACAATATGGTGATTACGGCGCGCATCCATGGCTTGAAAACCTTGCTGTCAAAGCAGCATGCGATGTCGCCGAGGCAGCCGAGGACGTGCATACTTGGGAAAACGTTGGTTGGTGTGTCCGCAGCCCAGAGTATGCTCATTATCCAGGTGCCCAGGCTGTTTACCTCCACATTTTCAGGGCGCAGGTGCTGACCGTTCGGTACGAGTACGTCAAATATAAGCGTACCGGTGAGAACTATCATGTTGTAGTACATCCAGCGCTTGAAAGCCTCGCCGTCCTTTATCAGCACGGGAATACCCGCCATGGCAAAGAGCGGATACCAGATGACATAGAAGATGGCAAAGCCCGGAACGAAGGGTATGTACTCATCTAACGGCAGGTCTGTAACCCAGTACCCGCTGGTAGGGGTATTGGCTTCTATGATAAAAAAGGCCAGGATGTATACTGGAAAGTAGAGTACAAGCCAAGCGTATTTGTGCGTGCGCACAAACTCAACGGCAGTTTTAACAGCGTTGTGTATAATAGTTGTCACTCCAATCAGGGGATGCGAATTGACTGCGCCTATGTTATAATGCACATATCAACTGCTTATCAACGGTGATGTATAATGGGCAAAAAAATACGCGGCCGCTTCGCTCCAAGCCCAAGCGGGCGGCTACATCTCGGAAATATGGCGTCGAGCTTGCTCGCGTGGCTGGACGCGAGGTCGCTCGGCGGCGAAATGCTCTTCCGGCTGGAAGACCTCGACCCCGAGCGCAGCTATATGGACTACGCGCTGCTCATGGCCGAGGATCTGCGCTGGCTGGGGTTGGACTGGGACTTGGGCTGGCCTGAGGACCCCGGCTATGCCCAGGGCGGGCGCACGGTGCTCTATGAGGAGGCTTTCGCCGAACTCTCCGGGCGCGGGCTCATATACAAGTGCTGGTGCTCGCGCGCCGAACGCTTGGCGGCCAGTGCGCCGCACCCCGGCGAAGAGCACCCCGGCTCCTGCCGCTGCCGATATCTGTCCGGGGACGAACTAACCGCACGGCTCAATGGCAAGCGGCCCCCGGCCTACAAAGTAGCAGTACCGGATGAGTATGTCACGATTATAGACGGGCATCTGGGCGAATACACTCAAAATCTGGCCCACGATGGTGGGGACTTCATCGTACGCCGCTCTGACGGCGTCTTCGCCTACCAGCTTGCCGTCAGCGTTGACGACGCCCTGATGGGTGTGACAAGGGTTGTCCGCGCCGAAGACCTGCTCTCGAGTGCGCCCAGGCAGCGCTGGCTCATAGAGACGCTCGGCCACACGGCCCCGGACTACGCTCACGCCCCTCTGTTGACCGCACCCGACGGGCGCAAACTCTCAAAGCGCGACGGAGACCTCAACATGGAAGAGCTGCGTAAGCGCTATTCCCCCGCCGAACTCACCGGGCGTCTCGCCTATCTCTGCGGCCTTATCGACCGGATAGAGCCAGTAATGCCATGCGAGCTTGTGGCGCACTTTGATTGGGCCAAAGTCCCATGCGGTGCAATTGACATCACAGGCGTATTCTGATTACTTGCGGCGGCTTATCAGCTTGATTCCAGGCTTTTTTGGCTTTTGTCGTGTCTGCGGCGGGGCCGGTTTGGAATGGCGGCCGGGCTTTTTAAGGCCGCGGAAAGAGGCGCACACGCGCTCTTCGGCTATTGTTACGGCCTTCAATACCGGCCAGGCCAGCAGTATGAACACTATCAAAACCAGCGTGCCGCCGGCGTCAATATTTGTGAGTGAGAAAAGTTCGGGCAGGAACACCACGCAAACTATAAATGCGGCGCACAGCACAACCATCAGCGCCTTGCGCAGCAGGTTATATGGCAGGCACATGCGATGGACTATAATGAGGCCGACTATATTTATCACCAGCGTACAGACCGTGCCCATTATATTTTCGCCCATCTCGAATACTGTACTGAACAGCACGACGCCCAAGACCAGCAGGAAATCAGTGATGCCTCCCGGAAAAGCCCGGTAAATCACGTTTGGCAGGAAGCGACCCTGTATCATGGAGTTGTTGGGCTCCATGGCCAACACAAAGCTGGGCACGCCTATGGTCAGTGCGGATATAAGGCTCATCTGGGCGCTTGTTACCGGGAATGGCAGCGTGAAAATGAGCGACACCAGCGCGAAAGTGAAGCTGAAAATGTTCTTCGTGAGGTAGAGCGCCGCCGAGCGCTCTATATTGTTTATAACGCGGCGGCCCTCGGCCACAACGCTCGGCATATTGGCGAAGTTGTTGTCGAGCAGCACTATGTGGCTCACCTGGCTGGCGGCGTCACTGCCGGAGGCCATGGCGATGGAGCAGTCGGCCTCTTTGAGCGCGAGCACGTCGTTGACGCCGTCGCCTGTCATGGCGACAGTGTGGCCGTGGCTCTTAAGGGCGCGTACAAACCGGCGCTTCTGGTCCGGTGTCACACGGCCGAAGACCGTGTAGTTCTCTATAGCCTCTGCTATGTCCTCGTCGGTCTTTAGCTCTCGCGCGTCCACATAGTGTTCCGCGCCCGCGATGCCGGCGCGCTTTGCCACCTCGGATACAGCCATAGCGTTGTCCCCGGATATGACCTTGACGGCCACGCCCTGGTCGGCAAAGTATTTGAAGGTGTCGGGCGCCTCGGCGCGTATTTTGTTCGAGAGCAGGATGAGCGCAAGCGGCATGAGCTCTGCCGTGGGCCGCTCATCGTCAAGCGAGCCGTCGTAGAGCGCGAGCAGCAGCACGCGGCATCCTTTGGCGCTGTAGGCGTCTATTTGTCCCGCGTACTCGCCGTAGCGGTCACCGAGCAGGACGTCGGGCGCGCCGAGCAGATAGGTCTCGTCCTCGTGGAAGCTCACGCCGCCGTACTTCTTCGCGCTGGTAAATGGCAGGGCCTTTTCGGCCTGCTGGTGTACCTCGCCGGTGAAGTACTTTCTGAGCGCGGCCATAGTGTCGTTGTCCGCGCTCATGGCGGCGACGTAGTCAGCCATGATGAGGCGTATGTCGCTCTCTATATACCTGTCGGGACAGAGCTCCACCACATCCTCGACGGCCATCTTGTTCTCAGTGACGGTACCCGTCTTGTCCACGCAGAGCACGTCCACGCGGGCCAGGGTCTCAATACAGCCCATGTCGTGAACGAGCGTCTTTCTCTGCGCGAGACGCACCACGCCCGCGACAAGAGCCAGGCTTGTGAGCAGGTAGAGCCCCTCAGGTATCATGCCCACCAGCGAGGCCACCGTAGCAACTACGCCGTCAGATACGCTGCGTCCCAGCCAGACTATCTCCTTGACGGCCATGAGCACGCCAAGCGGGATTATAATTATGCCTATGACCTGCACCAAGCGCGTTAGCGAGCGCATCATTTCGCTCTGCTTCGGCGGGCGCGACTCCTTGGCCTCTATGGTCAGACGGTTGGCGTAGCTGTCAGCGCCTACACGGGTCAGGCGCGCATGGCAGACTCCGGACACGACAAAGCTGCCTGAGAGCAGCTCAGACCCAGGCGTCTTTTTTATCTCGTCGGCCTCGCCGGTTATGAGCGACTCGTTCACCGAGCACTCGCCGGATACGACCACGGCATCGGCGTAGATCTGGCTGCCGGCCGAAAATATTACTATGTCGTCCCGCACCAGCTCATGCGTCTCAACCTGCCGCTCACGTCCATCACGCACCACCTTGCCCTTCGGTGATGTCAAAAGCGTGAGCTTGTCGAGCGTGGCCTTACTTCTGAGTTCCTGCACAATGCCGATGACGATGTTGGCAAAGACGACGCCGAGGAACATGGCTTCCTGCCAGCGTCCCACAACTATCACGCACACAGCCAGCAGGAAAAAGAGCATGTTGAAGTATGTGAGTACATTGGAGCGCACAATCTCGCCCACGGTCTTGCCGGGGGGCTCGATGGGCCGGTTGTCCCATCCCGCCTGCGCTCTCTCCTCTGCCTGCCGGGTACTCAGGCCCTGTTCCGGCTGCGCCTCAAAAACCGGTACGTTGCGACGGTAATCTTCCTCTATTGCAATCTTTTTCCGTCTAACTCTCATAAGCGTTATTTTAGCACATCCTCTGTCAAATTACAGTGAACAATGTGTGAATAACTGTCCCATTTAAGGGTTTAAGCGCGTATAATTTTGTCCATCGGCCGGCCCTTGGCCAACTCGTCAACGAGCTTGTCCAAGTATCTTATTTCGCGCATGAGCCCTTCCTGCTCCTCGACGCGCACACCGCACACCTTGCCGGTTATCAGGCTGCGCGCCGGGTTCATGGCCGGCGCCAGACGAAAGAAGTCTCCATAGGTGACATCCCCACTCATGGCCTCTTCAATCTGCTCCGGCGTATAGCCCGTGAGCCAGCACGTCACCTCATCCACTTCAGCGCGAGTGCGGCCCTTGCGCACCGCCTTGTCTATCAGGAGGCCATAGAGCTTGGCAAAACTCATGGCATACAGCTTTTCACAGTCCACAGTATACTCCCCGTCCGCATCATACGCGGTATTGACGTATTTATCTCATGTGGTATAGAATATATTTTCAGCTATGTGAGAGCGTCGTGCGCGCGTCATATATGGCGCGGCAGAACTCGTCCAGCTCCTCTGCCGTGGTATAGCGCGAGAGGCCTATGCGTATTGCGCCGTCAATCACGCGGCTGTCCAGGCCCATGGCCTCCAGCACATGGCTGCGCGCGCCGCGTTTGCAGGCCGAAGAGCGCGACACATAAATGCCCCGGGCTTCGAGGAAGTTCATCAGCACCTCGCTCCGGTAACCTGGCAGGGATATGCTGAGTATGTGCGGTGCGCCGCCGCCTATCGTGATGAGGCCGGGGTTCTCACGCTCCAGGCGCGCCGCCGTCTCTTCACGCAGAGTGCGCATCTGTTCCTGATAGAGCGCGGCGTGTTCGTGGCCTATACGCGCCGCTTCACCGAAGGCGCAGATGTACGGCACGTTCTCCGTGCCCGCGCGCCGTCCGTCCTCCTGGGCTCCACCCACAATGAGCGGTTTGAGCCGCACTCCTTTTCTGATATAGAGTGCGCCTATGCCCTTCGGGGCGTGTATCTTGTGGCCGGATATGCTTATCAAGTCTGCGCCGAGGCTCTTGGCAGTGAACGGCACCTTCAAAAATCCCTGTACGGCGTCTGTGTGCATGAGCGCGCTGGGGTTGGCCTTCTTGAGCAGCCGGGAGATGGCCGCGATGTCCGTCACGGCGCCGGTCTCGTTGTTCACGAGCATGAGCGAGACCATTATCGTGTCCTCCCGGAGTGCGTCTCTCACCTGTTCCGGTGTAACGGCCCCGGACTCTCCCGGTGTAAGGCGTGTGACTTCATAGCCGCGCCGCTCGAGCTCGTCGAGGGCATGGCGTATGGCGTCGTGCTCCACTGTGGAGCTTATCACGTGCCCGCCCTTGCGGGAGACGTACTGTGCGCCTGACCAGAGCGCCCAGTTGTCGCTCTCCGAACCGCAGGAGGTAAATGCCAGCTCCCAGCTTTCGCAGCCGAGCGCGGCCGCCACCTGCTTGCGGGCATTGTGTACAAGCTTCATCGCCGCGCGGCCCTTTGCATGCGTGGAACTGGGGTTGCCGTAGTCGTTCACCATGGCATTCATCGCGGCTTCGGCCGCCTCCGGGCAGACACGGGTTGTGGCGGCATTGTCAAGGTATATTTCCAAAGCTATCACCTTTCAAGAGAGGTTATTCTATGTTATACATTATAAACACCCTCGGCTGCAAGGTCAACCAATATGAGACCCAGGCCATGGAGACGCTCTTGCGTGAGCGCGGACACCGTCCGGCATGCGAGGGCGAAAAGGCCGACTGCGTCATAGTCAACACCTGTGCCGTGACCGCCGAGAGCGGCCGCAAGTCCCGCCAGACGCTGCGCCGGCTCGAGAGCGAAAACCCCGGCGCAGTCAGCGCTGTTTGCGGCTGCTGGTCCCAGACCGACGAGCGGGCACGCGAGCTCGCGGACGTAGTCTGGGGCAGCGGCGACCGTCATGGCTTCATAGACGCCGTGGAGCGCGCGGTCTCTGAGCGCTCCGGCGCTGTCAACGTGGACGTACCCTTCGCGCGCAAGGTCATAGAGGACCTGCCGGCCGGGGCATATGAGGGCCACGCCCGGGCCTGGCTTAAGATAGAGGACGGCTGTGCCAACTTCTGCTCCTACTGCATCATACCGTACGCCCGCGGCGGCGTGCGCTCCCTGCCGCTCGAGCGCATACGCGAAGAGGCCGGACGCCTGTCCGGCCAGGGTTACCTCGAAATCGTGCTCACCGGTATAGAAGTCGCCTCCTACGGCCGCGACCTGCCCGACAAGCCCACGCTTGCCGACGCCATAGAGGCCGTGTACGCCGCCGCGCCCGCGGCGCGCATACGCCTTGGCTCCATAGAGCCGACCGTCATCACGGAGGAGTGGTGCGAGCGCATGTCGAAAATACCCACGCTCTGCCCGCACTTCCACCTCTCCATGCAGTCCGGCAGCGACGGCGTGCTCGAGCGCATGCGCCGCAAGTACACCACCGCCGAATTCTACGCCGTTTGCGAAAGGCTCAGGCGTTACTTCCCGCACTGTGCGCTGACCACCGACCTCATAACCGGCTTCCCCGGAGAGACGGAAGTGGAGTTTGCCGAAACCCTCGGGTTCATACAAAAGTGCCGCTTTGCGGCCATGCACGTCTTCCCCTATTCGCGCCGCCCCGGCACAGTCGCAGACAAGCTGCCCGGCCAGCTCACGCACGCCGTCAAAAACGAGCGAGCCCACGCCGCGCATGAGATAGCGCTCAAAATGCAGCATGAATATTTGGAGAGCTGTATAGGCAGAGTTGAGCGCGTGCTGTTTGAAACCGAGGAAGGTAATTGCAGCGTCGGGCACGCCGAAAATTACACACAAGTGCGCATTGAGGGCACAAATTTGCGTGGAATTGTCAAATTGGTTAAAATATTGGCTGTTTCGGGTCAAATGCTTGTTGGAGCCACTATTGACGCCGATACAAGTAAAAAGTTATAATTTAGACTATAGCACAACAAATTGCGTATCATTTGGTGCAAAACCAAAATATTTAATTGAAGGGAGCCATAACCATGGTGGACAGGGCTTACAATTTCGCGGCTGGTCCGGCGTGTATGCCGGAGCCGGTACTCAAAAAGGCGCAGTCAGAACTTATGAACTGGCACGGCTGCGGCATGAGTGTGATGGAGATGAGCCACCGTGGCAGTCAGTTCGCGGAAATCCACACCGAGGCCAAGGCTCGTTTCAAGCGCCTGCTGAACATACCCGACACGCACGAGGTGCTCTTCCTGCAGGGCGGCGCCACGGGACAGTTTGCGGCCATCCCGCTCAACCTCATGGACGGCAAGGCGGCCAGCTACGCCGTCACCGGCAACTTCTCCGGCATCGCCGCGAAGGAAGCTGCCAAGTACGGCGAAGTGCGCATAGCATATGAGGGCAAGGAGAACAACTACTCCCATATCCCCACGCAGGGCGAACTTGTAATTGCACCGGACAGCGCCTACTTCCACTACTGCGCGAACAACACCATCTTCGGCACCGCCTGGGACTATGTACCCGAAACCAGCGGAGTGCCCCTGGTGGCCGACATGTCCAGCGAAATCATGTCTCGCCCCGTGGATGTGAGCCGCTACGCCCTCATCTACGCCGGAGCGCAGAAGAACATCGCTCCCGCCGGGCTCACTGTTGTAATCATTGACAAGAGCTTCGCCGGACACGAAGCGGCCATCACACCGCAGATTATGAGCTATCAGAAGATGATAGACAAGGACAGCATGCTCAACACTCCCCCCTGCTGGTGCATATACATGCTCGGGCTGGTACTCGAGTGGGTCGAGGAACAGGGCGGCGTGTCCGAAATGGACCGCCGCCGCCGCGAGCGCGCGGGCCTGCTATACGACGTGCTGGACAACTCCAGGCTATACAAGGCCCACGCCGAACCCGGCTCCCGCAGCATGATGAACGTGACCTTCCGCACGGGTGATGAAGCTCTGGACAAGGAGTTTTGCGACGGCGCGGCCAAGCGCGGCCTGCTGAACGTAAAGGGCCACCGTCTCACCGGCGGTATGCGCGTCTCGTTGTACAACGCCATGTCGCTTGAGGGCGCCAAGGCAGTTGCAGAATACATGAAGGATTTTGAGGTGGAACACCATGTTTAAAATACGTACTATGAACACGATCTCCCCCCTGGGCACTCAGATACTTGAGAAGCACGGCTGCGCAGTCGGCCCCCAGGAGGAGAACCCCGAGGCCCTGCTCATACGCTCGGCCGACCTGCACAACACTGAGTTCTGGCCCCAACTGCTCTGCATCGGCCGCGCCGGCGCGGGTGTCAACAACATTCCCATTGAAGAGTGCGCGGAAAAAGGCATAGTCGTCTTCAACGCTCCCGGCGCCAACGCCGACGCCACCAAAGAGATGATAATTTTCGACATGCTCCTCGCCAGCCGCGACATGCTCGGCGCCATCGCCTGGGTGAATTCCATCGCCGACAAGGGCGACGAGGTCCCCACCCTCGTCGAGAAGGGAAAGAGCAGCTTTTCCGGACCCGAGCTTTGCGGCAAGACGCTAGGCGTCATCGGCCTGGGTGCTATCGGCTCCCTGGTTGCCAACCTTGCACTGGAGTTCGGTATGACCGTGCGCGGCTACGACCCGTACATCTCCATTGAGAGCGCCTGGAAACTATCCCGCAACGTCATACACGTAGACTACCTCGATGAGCTCTTCCGCACCTGCGACTACATCAGCCTCAACGTGCCCTACAATGAGGGTACCCACCACATGATAAATGCCGAAGCCCTCGCCAGCATGCGCCCGGGCGTGCGCATCATGAACGAGTCCCGCGCCGAAGTCGTAGACGACGACGCCATGATCGCCGCGCTCGAGTCCGGCCGTGTAGGCAAGTACGTAACCGACTTCCCCAACGCCAAGCTCATCGGCGTAAAGAACTGCATCACCCTCCCCCACCTCGGCGCCTGCACGCCTGAGAGCGAGGAGAAGTGCTCCATCATGGCCGCCCAGGAGATTTACGACTACCTGGCCAACGGCAACATAAAAAACAGCGTCAACCTCCCTGACGCGAGCCTGGAGCGCATGGGCGTCTGCCGCCTGTGCGTACTGCACCGCAACGTGCCCAACAAGATAAACTCCATCCTCGAACTCATCTCCGCGCGTAACATCAACATCGAGCACATGCTCAACAAGCCGCGCGGCGGCTACGCCTACACCATGATAGACCTGGCCGAAAAGGTCAACGGCGACATCACTCAGGAGATACTCAAAGACCCCGACGTGCTGCGCGTGCGCGTCATATAAAGCCACAACGCAAAAAGTCGGCCGGCAATATGCCGGCCGACTTTCTGTATTTAGCTTTATCAGGTGAGCGCTGCGCCAGTCTCGCTGTTGAATATGTGCATAACGTTGCCGCCGAAGGTGAAGTTGACCTCTTCGCCAAAGCGGAAACCGGTGGCGTGGTCAGCGGGCAGATCGACGGTAGCGAGGACCATGACGACGTCCTTGCCCTGTACGTTCGTGTGCAGGTGTATGGACGAGCCCATCATCTCGGAGACGTCCACCTTGGCAGTGATGCTGTGCTCAGAGCCGGGGGCGCAGAGCATGATATGCTCGGGGCGCACGCCGAGAGTCACGGCGCCGGACTGGGCATTGTTGGCCAGAAGGGCCTTCTGCTTCTCCTCGTCGGGCTCAAAGACGGTACCGCAGGCGGTGACAGTGTACTTGTCTCCGGTGCGGGTGAGCACGGCGTCGAAGAAATTCATCTGAGGCGTGCCTATGAAGCCTGCAACGAAGAGGTTCGCCGGGTGGTTGAAGACCTCCTGCGGCGTACCGATCTGCTGCACAAAGCCGTCCTTCATGATGACGATGCGGTCGCCCAGGGTCATGGCCTCGGTCT